>CAWBCI010000031.1:0-281381 GCA_963787195.1 uncultured Bacteroidales bacterium | reverse complement strand
TATAAATTTTAGATTTATCAGATAATATATTTTAATTTTGTTTTTCATAAACTGAAGCATTTGAATAATCAGGAGATTCGTCGTCGTTTAAATAAGGCCACTGTCGGGATTGCCGGTTGTGGCGGACTGGGTTCTAATTGCGCCGTAGCACTTGCACGAACAGGCGTTGGAAATCTGGTCCTGGCTGATTTTGATGTAGTGGATGCATCAAACTTAAATCGTCAATACTTTTTTTCTGACCAGATCGGGATGAAGAAAGTGATTGCTTTGCGGGATAATATATTGAGGGTAGAAAAAAATGTTGAAATTCAAGCCTGGGATCTTAAATTGAAATCGGACAATATAAGTGCAATTTTCAGGAATTGTGATGTCATCGTAGAAGCTTTTGATTCGGACGAAATGAAAGCTCTGATCATTGAAACGGTTTTGAGTGAAATGCCAGCTAAGTTTATAGTGTCTGGGCATGGATTAGCGGGATGGGGACAGACAGATCATTTGAAGATAGTAAGAGATGGGAATTTGATTATTTGTGGTGACGGTATTACTGAAGTTTCTGAAAACCTTCCGCCATTGGCACCTCGCGTGGGGATCGTAGCAAATATGCAGGCAAATGAAGTACTGAGGATATTATTGGATGATATATACAATGAAAATAATACTAAATAACCGCCCTGAAGTAGTAAATCGTGATACAGTCAGCCTTTCCGAACTGATAGAATTAAAGAACTTTAGCTTTCGTCTACTCGTTACCAGGGTAAACGGAACGCTTGTCAGGAAAGAAAATAGAGATGATGTAATTATTCATGAAGGAGATAATGTTAAGATCCATCATATGATTAGCGGAGGGTGATAAGTGAAAGTATCAGAGAATTTCCGCAACTGTGAATGTACTTCCGCCTGCAAAAACCAGATCATTTTCTTTTGCATTCTTCTTTGCTTCCAAATAAGCATCCTTTACAGATTCATATGATTTGCCCTTTAATCCGGCATGATGTGCTTTTTCTGAAAGAATTGCCGTGTCAAGGCCTCTGGGGATATCAGCCTTACAAAAATAATAAGTGGCATTTTTAGGCAGCATTTGAAGTATATGTTCAATGTCCTTATCATTTACCATTCCCAAAACCCAGTGCAGTTTTTGGTATTTGACATTTTTCAGGCTTTCCAATATTTCCAAAATACCGGCTTCATTATGCCCAACATCACAAATAATTTTTGGATTTTCTGACAATATTTCCCATCGACCTCTGAGACCGGTATCTCTGATAACATCCTTAAAACCATTACGAATACTTTCATCATCAATAATAAATTTTCCGGATAACCTTAGTTGATCTATGGTTTGAAGAACGCTTATAAAGTTTTTTTTCTGATAATTTCCTTTCAGAGGGCAATCGATATTTGATATTATTATTTCATTTTTATTTTTGAATGATAAATACTGAATATCACTATTAGGAATTTGCGAAAAATTCTGATCTGCAAAAACCAAATTTGCCCCAATTTTTCTTGCTTTTTCTAAGAAAACATCTTTTACCTCCTCCTGGGTTTCTCCAATAATGACGGGTACCCCTGTTTTAATGATTCCGGCTTTTTCAGCTGCAATAAGCTTTAATGTATTTCCAAGAAAAGCTGAATGATCCATGCTGATGTTTGTAATTACAGAAACCAAAGGAGTTATGACATTTGTTGAGTCCAGTCGCCCTCCCATACCGACTTCGATTACCGCTACATCCAGCTGTTGTTCTGAAAAATACTTGAAGGCGAGGGCTACCGTATATTCAAAAAAAGAGGGTTTCAATGAGTCAAGAATCTCCCTGTGTTCACTTACAAATCGTGTAACATATGATTTCGGAATCATTTGGCCATTAATACGGATGCGTTCCCTGAAATCCTTCAGATGTGGTGAGGTATACAGACCAGTCTTGTATCCTGCACTTTGCAGTACTGATGCCAGAAGGTGAGAAACCGAGCCTTTGCCATTGGTACCGGCAACATGAATTGAGGGGAATGAGTTTTCGGGGTTTCCAAGCAAGTTGCATATTTCTTCAGTTGTTTTTAAGTCGGCTTTATAGGCAGCTCCTCCTATTCGCTGAAACATGGGAAGTTGATCATATAAGAAGGAGAGGGTCTGCTGGTAATTCATCTCGCAGAAATATGAGTATTATATTCTTTTATTGAGGTGTAAATTTTTATCTAATTGAGTCTTATGAAGTTGTATGTGATGGTGCCGGTTTGAAGCGGAGGTGCATTCGGATCTGCACTGAATTTGGATCTGAGGGCAGCCAGTCTTGCCATTTCCCATAATTTATGATCAGAAACATTTGTGCCTTTAGCCCCTGCATCTGCACTTGTCACGTTTCCCTGCTGATCAACTTTAATAGTAACTACAACTTTTCCCTGGTCTTCTGAATTATATTCCGGTTTAGGCAAAGTGAGAGCACCACGGCCTCCGAGGCTATATGAAATTCCATTTCCCTGCCCTCCTTTTCCTTCATGATTGCTGACATTCGGATCACCATATGGACTTCCCTGATCTCCGGGTTTATTAGTCTCACCTTCACTGCCACCCTGACCTTCTGTTGTGCTTTTACCTTTATAAAGGGCTTTAGGATTGACTTTGGGTGGTGGAAGTTCCTCTTTTTCCGGTTGTTTTTCCTTGACGATTTCTTTGGGCTTTATTTCAGGTTTTATTACAGGTTTCTTAATCTCTTTCTTTTTCTGCTCAATTGCGGGTGCTTCTTCAACATCCTGAGTGATAATCTTTTCTTTCACTTCTTTTTCGGGCTCGGGTGGGGGAGGAATTACTTTTGCAGGTGCAGGTTCAATCTTTTGAATTTTACCCATACCCTGGTCAGAATTTCCCAGGTTTACTTCCACACCCTCTTCACCCGGAAGAGGCAAAGGAGTTGTAAGACCAAAGAAAACAAATACAAGCAGCAGAATTGCGTGAAAAGCAATTGTGCCGACTATACCTTTGACCTTATTTTGTTTTTCACTTGTCATTTAGGTGAAGTAGCTAGTATAACCTTATGCTTGGTTCCGTTTTTCTGATTCAGATCATTAACTGCATCTATAACATTGACAATATATTGTACCGGAATGCTCTTATCTGACCGAAGAACGATAGAGGCCTCCTGTTGACCAGCAACTTTCTTGCCGATTTCTGAAACCAATCCACTTTCCGGCACTTTTTTTTCATCCACATAATATTCCTTAGCGGGACTGATATAAACGGTAAGGGTTTGTTTCGACAATGTCTTACTATTACTGTTTGGTAATAATAGCTTAATTGCATTTGGGGCGACAAGCGTTGAAGTCAACATGAAAAAGATAAGCAACAGGAAGACCAGGTCACTCATAGAAGCCATGCTGAAATTAACGCTACGTTTATTTCTGGTTTGTATGGGCATAATCAGAGTACATTAGGCAGCTGGTTCGTGTAATAAGTCCATGAATTCAGAAGTTCTGGCTTCGAGTAAGAATACCAGTTTTTCTATTTTAGCAACCAGAATATTATAACAGACAATGGCGATAATACCTACGATAAGGCCACCCACTGTGGTGATCATTGCCTGGTAAATCCCACCTGATAGAAGCGAAATATCAATATTGTTGCCTGCCATCGACATATCATAGAAAGCAATGATCATACCTATAACAGTGCCCAGGAATCCCAGCATGGGTCCAACACCGGAAATGGTTGCCAATCCGGCTATGTTTTTTTCAAGGCGGGAAACCTCCAGTTTTCCGACATTTTCAATGGCTGTATTAATATCATTGAGAGGGCGCCCGATCCTGATAAGTCCTTTTTCAATCATTCGGGCAATCGGGCTTTCATTATTTTTACATAAGGCAAGAGCTGAATCAAGCCTGCCGTTATGTATAAAATCCCTTATATTATTCATGAAATTTTTATCTTCCCGTGAAGCTTTTACAATAGTGAGATAGCGTTCAATAAATATATAAATGGCAATGATGGAAAGCACGCCTAATATGGCCATGATCCATCCGCCTTTAAGTGCCAGATCGTAAACTGAAAGCGTTATTTCAGTGGGCTGGCCATCTGCCAGCTTCTCTGCACCAAGTGTATTAGCAGTACTGATTTGTAAGAGGATTTCTGAGATCATAATTTACAGGATTATTGCTTTAGAGAAACGATTAATCTGATAATTTATTTCATCTTCTTTATGACTATGACATATAATTGCCATCTATGCTCAAATGCATTAATTGCTTTCTGAAAATGCGGCTAAATTAGCTAAGGAATAGATAAAGTGGAATAGCAGGGAAATATTTTATTCACATCGATTTGTTGAATCAATGAGACACAATTTTTTCAAGTGAAGCGAAGAAAAATTCCTTAGTCGAATTGATCCGAAAAGACGAAGTCTTATTCTGGATCTCCCGGGATTAAATTCCCATTCTCTTGAGACGAAAATGAGGTGTTTCCTATAGATACCCCACTGCTTGCGGCGTGGTAGTCCATTCTTAGAAATTCAGTATTTCTCCCGGATTTTATTAAAAAAACCCTGATTGTGAAATATCACAATCAGGTTTGATCAATATCTAGAAAAGGCAGAATAATTCCACCGGTTAATAATTTACCTTCGGGTCAATTAGAAAGCCCGGAGAATATACATTAGCCTATTCGATTATACTTTTCTTTCTGAAGTCGTAAACTTTTTTAGTGCCATAACCGGCACCTAATGCTAATAATATAACCAGCCCGCTGCCAATTGGGGCATAACCTCCAACAGGAGCTCCACTGCCAGTGCCACCACCTGATGGATCTCCACCCGGCAATGGTTGTGCGCTTAAAGAACTGATGAATAATGTCCCAATGCTGATTAAAAATGCTATTGCTAATATGCGGATTGCTTTTTTCATCTGTATAAATTTTTCTGTTTACAAAAATACAACTATTAGGTGGCGCTTAACGCTTATTTCACAAAAACTTTCTGACTTACGACTGATTGGTTACTAATAACCTTCACGACATAAGCAGAATTGCTTTGTGTAAGACTGATTTTATTAAGTCCGTTTTCAGCTGTTTTACGGCTTACTTCCTGTCCTAAAAGATTGTAAATCACAATTTCTCCATTACTGCCGGTAAAATTGACATAAACATCTTTATTATAGGAATATATATTTGTTACACTTGTATTTCCCGGATCAGCAATACCTAAAGTATTTTTGAAATGGACAATGAAACGAAGTGGGTCATCCTGTGGTGAAGCTGCGAAAGAATACGTAGCATTCTGCCTTAGGTCCACATAATTCTTTTCCTTCAAATCTTCCAGGTAAATTGGAGTGGAAGCATCGAAACTTTCAATATTTGAAGCTGATATCGTATACTGACCGGCACCATCCTGAGGTATGGCTATTCCCATTGGTATAGCATCACTTTGATCAGGATTGTTCAAGGTATTGATAGCCATTTTATACTGGCCTGACATGGTAAATAATTGAGCTGTGGTAGACGAGAAGAATTTTCTTGCATCATAGCTGTAATCAATTCCTGTTGACGCATTACTATTAAAAAAGATCACTGTTTCATCATTATTCGTTCCATTTGATAAGGTGAGGCTAAGCCTTTGAGCAAATAATTCCTGTGAATTCTTCCAGAAAGCCTGAACGCTATATACCCGGGAAGCATCATTAACTCCAAGAGTACCGCCACCAGCATCGCATTGAACAAAGAAGCCCTGTGTGGAAGGGATATACTGTGTTCCATCGTTAATACCACCACTACCGACGGTATATTGTGCATAATCCCCAGCAGTTCCATTCCAAATAGCGAACATGTCTGTAGTAAGGTTTGTTTTCGTCCAGCCGTCAGCTTCCCAGTCAAGGGCTGAGGGGTATGGATTTCCAACGAAATTCCAACCATCAACTGTGTTGGTTAGCCCAACACTTTGCGACTGAAAATTCGGGGTTCCGATATAATGGGTTGTGGTATCACCTAAAGGAGGCGCCCATTGTGACCATGGATTGATACTGGAACTCCATACTGCAAAACCTTGCATGGTAGGCATAGGATCTGTTTCCGGTACAATAAAATCGGCCCACATATTGGAGCTTTCATCATATGTTTTTAACCAGCAGTGCAGATAAACTCCTGACATTGCATCGGCTATCGGAGAGGATACATAATGATATTGATCAGCGCTGATGAATCTTTGAACATCGGCCATCCCGGTAACAGTTCCATAAGTAATCAGGGAACCATCTCCAAATAGCGGCATCTGATTCAATAGTCAGAGCGGATGTGGTTAGGTCAGGGGTTCCGATACTCAGATCATTGCAATATTGCATTATCACCTGTACTAATGACCGGGGAGTTTGAAGCTGCCGTAGGGATATCAACATTATGACCGGCATCCGGAACATAAGCTGCAGTCCAGTTGGAAGGATCTCTCCATTCCGTATCTGTACTTCCATTCCATATTAGGGTTGCATGATGGCTTCCCGGGGTCATATCAATATTTTCAGCTGAACTTACAACCCATTCAGATGCAGTCCAGGTTGTATTATGAGTCAATATCGGGTAATGTCTTACTGCGTGACTACCGATGTAGCCCCATGCCTGGCCTGTGCCACTCTGATTGTCAACTCCGTAAACATCAATATCGGTACCGGTTCCGTGAGCTGCATCAGTGGAGAGGAAGTAGGCGTCAGTTCCGGCACCTGAAATAGCCGGATCGTATTGATCAGCAACCATACCAGGATAAGCAGCCAGGAAGTTTGTTTCATCCCCTGCAACAACATAGGTGCCGCCGGCGGGGATTATTCCTGTAAGCTGCACACTTGCGTATGTGCCACCACCGTCATTTTCCCTGGTAACAAACCATGGAAAAGATGCGAAATTAACATCGGTAGCTCCGTAATTGTAAATTTCAACAAAAGTAGCCGATGAATTTGACGGAGAAGCAATTTCTGAGAATAGGAGATCTGTGCTTCCAGCTGCTAAGGGGAAATTGAGGAGGTCATTGTCGTATGCACTAATACCATATACCGATGGGAATTCTCCACTATTTAAAATATATAATTGACCATCATCCATCCAAGAAGGAGCAAAATATAATCCAGCCAATTCTGTATTATCCGCGATTACCATTTTAACCCTCATATAAGGCTGAAATGAAGTTGTTACTTCGTTCAATGCAGCGGTGGTATATCCTAAATTTTGTTCGGTGGCAAATGTGAATAAATTACTAGCAGTATTTCCTGGGCCAATTATATTGTAAAAAGGAAATCCAGGAGCTAATTGTCCAGCACTTAATCCTATTTTCTGCAGAAAAACCTTGTTATTTGTCACAACATCGGATCCAAAGGCAGCAGGATTGTAATAAATACCAACTTGTAAGTCGGATTGATATGTACCGCTTACATCGCATTTTATGGATACATCAAATTGAAGTGTATCAGGAGTCCCGGAAATTATCATGGGATCTGAAAATGCAAAAGTAAGGTAAGGACTGGGGCCCTGTGCATATACTGATGCCATGAAGGCAACAGTAATACTTAAGAGAATGAGTCTAAGTTTTTTCATATCTTATATTCTTTATTTTTCTTATCTATTAATACGAATTTTTCGAAATAGTAATACAAAATTGTCATTTTTATGGAATCTGGGTAGATTTACCAAAGTTTTGCAACCATTTAAGTTTATCCTGGTTTTGAACTAGACCATTCAAATCATAATCAGCTTTGAGATATCCTGCACTACCAAACTGTGTAAGCCAAAGTAACTTATCCTGATTCTGAATTAAGCCATTAGCATCACCATCTGCTGTATATAATCCGTAAACGCCTCCTGTTAGGGCTTTTTGTCCATTATTATAAGCATTTCCTAAAGCAACTGTGAAGTCATAAGAGTATGCCCCAGCAGTTTCAGTGACTGCAGCACTGGACATAATGGCTAAATGATTTCTATGATATACAACTACATAAAGATTATTAGTAATAACCTGTGGGAAGAAGAGTTCACTGCTTCCATCCACATCTACAATTGTTCCATCACTGAGCAATAAACCAGCCCGGGTTCCCACTACAGTTCCACTAGTAGCAGTTGCCGCAGCTCCGGTAGTTTCACGCATCTGGACAAGAACCCAGTCAACAACGTTTGACGGCATAACTGCCACACTTTCAGTCCCTGAGTAATTCCATGGTGCAACATTATATGGTTGTGCTAAAGGAATATATCCTGCGGTACTGAGAGTTGTGGTCATAGTTCCACCACTGAAAGGTCCTTCAAGGAATACCTTTATATTTAATTTAGTTCCTGAAACAACCCCACCGTTAAAGTAGGATACATAGATCGGATCCAGGTCATTCTCGGCGAACTCACATCCATTATCAAATGTGATGTCGCAATTACCGCCAAGGTAGGTGAAGTTCAGCATTAACAATGTATCGCCGGGATTCGGGCTGATATCCATACCTGCAGTATTATACCATTGTACACCTATTTGTGAAGTGGCAGGCATATTGTTTGCAAAATATCCTGAAATAGTTCCCGGGGTAGTTCCGGTAAAATTCAAAACATTGTTATCATATCCGATAAATAATGAGATAGCCCCGGTATTTGCAGGGAAATATGAAACCAGTACAGGGAAGGAGATTGTTTGTCCAACTGTGCCGGTTTTACTTGGGATTACAGCCATAGTGGTATCTATTCCCTGGGTAATACTTCCATCCAAATATTGAACCTGCAAAACATTGGCAGCGGGGTCGGCGATTTCGCAACCTCCATTAAAGACGACCGGTCCCTGACCTACATTATAATGAAAATTCAGAGACATAAGCACAGATGTTAGACTTACACCATTATTATCATACCATTCAATATTGAGTACTCCAGCAGGATTAACGTTCGCAAGCGGTGAAATATCTCCAGGTGTGACGCCCATAAAGGAAAGGCTGTTTGGATCAAATCCAATTTTCAGAGATACACTTCCTATAGGGTTTATGAATCCGTTGGAAGTGATATCGAATGACACATCCTGTCCCGGCAAAGCGGTAATATCTTCTATTTTCAGGGATAAAGCTGATGCAGCCGATTTTACACTTCCACTATTAAATGAAGTTGTGACATCCAATAGACCAAATGTTGCAATATTTACCTGGTTATTTTGGTTTATAAAAGTAAGATCACTTGAACCACTGGAATAAGTGAAATTGAGTTTAAGTAATGTTCCATTAAGGTCCCAGCCCTGGCTGAAATCGAACCAGGTAACTGTGATGACACCATTGTTTGCATTAGCTACGAAAGAACCTTTACTTGCTAGGGTTACCAAGGTAGTACCATCGAATGAAAGGACAGTATTATCATATTGAACATAGAATGTAATAGCCGCAACATCGGTTGGAAGGTTTGCTGCATCCACATTCATGCTAATAGGGCCGGGGCTAGCCAGAGAATCCCCGATCGTTATCGTAGCAACGCCTGCATTCGGGCCTATGCTTCCGTTAGTATAAGCCACAGTAAGCGAATTCAAGTTGATATCGCTGAATTCACAGCCTCCGTCGAAGGTAACATCAGCTGTCCCTCCAAGGGCATTATAGGTGAAATTCAGTGTTAAGAGAACTCCGTCAATGGCCTGTCCGTTGAGATTCGGTTCAACCCATTGGATACCGACCTTACTTGCACCAGTCATATTATTTACAATGAAACCGCTAATAGTGCCATTTGTGGCTCCATTAAATGTCAGCACATTCGGGTCATAACCTATAAATAATGAAATCGCACCAACATCCCCCGGAAAATCTGCAACATTTATATCAAATGAAACATTGTCCCCAGGATTCGCTGTGATAGACCCAATTTGAGCTGTTTGAGATTTCAAACTGAATGACCAGGCCAGCAGCACGCATAATAAAAGGTAAATTTTCTTATTCATATCATTTAATTTTAATTATTTACTATGATAATTGGTTCCATTTTCAACCTTTTCTATGTCATTAATTAAGTATATCATTTGTCTATTGTGACTTGATAAACTTTTTCCGAAATACACTTTCCTCATTTCCGTATTTCTGATTAATGCGACAGATATATATTCCGGGAACAAGTTCAGGCAGATAAAATCGCAAAGTCTGACTTTCTATTGCTACCGGATTTAATTGATTTATTTCAAAAACTTTAATACCTAAAGAATTATAAAAAGTAATATTGATCTCACCTTCCGCAAAGTTGGTTAATCTCACATTTATATAATCATTCAAAGGGTTCGGGCTCAAATCTATTTCCGCTTTCCCTTTATTAATTTCTTGTATTCCAACTACACTGTCGACATATAAGACAGCTTCATCAGAAAATATATTGCAGTTGTCATTCCATATTTGGCATTTATATCTATAAGCATCCATCGAAAGGGATACCGGTGAAATTGTCAGCTGATCTGTATTGGTATTATAATAAGGGTTGAAATTTGTCAAAATAGTCCAGGTAGCACCATCATCCTGACTTTCAAACCATTGAAATGAACTTGCATCTGCACTTAAAACTGAAAAATACGCGTCAAAACCTTCTGTAACGGTAGTATTCTGAGCTTGTTGAGTTATTACAGGAAGGGGATATTCAATAAGCTGGCCATTGGTCAGGGTAATATTGATAGGATTTAACTGAGAATTTAAAACTTGAGTGCCAGAGACAAAATCAAACGATTGGTTTTGTCCGCTATAATCCAGGGAAATGTCGAATAATTTTCCACTGATTATGTTAATGGCCTGGGTATTGGTATAATGTATTGTGATTCCCGGATTGCCTGAAAGAGTTTCAACGCTTATAGTGCCGCTGAGCAGATCCGGATAAATATTTTGCAGGGATATATAATGAAGTGAATTGGTGTCAAAACTAATATTGAAGGTAAATTGCATCACGTCGTAAAAGTCACCGGCAAAAAGTGGTTCGAGAACCTCAGTTTCCGGGCAGGATGAAATTTGCCCAAGAGTCGCAACAGGATATGCTGTATTTACTTCAAGGAGTCCGATGCCGGAAAATTCCTGGCAATCGCCCAGAGAGAGAATACAGCGATATAAATTTCCACTAAAGCCTAAAGGAACGGAATGTATGGTCAATACTGATGTGTTTACACCAGTATAAGTAGCTGAATTTGATAAATCGGTCCAGCCAGAACCGCTGTTTTCCTGCCAGAGAAAAGCATCGTTTCCACTGGCCATCACACTGAAACTAACATCCGAATCAGGATAAGCCTGAACGCTATCGGGTTGTTGTATGATAGAAATTCCGGAGTATATCTTGCCATTATATGTATTCAGTGGAAGGGTCTCAAGATTGCTATTTGCAATTTCTGTTTCAGGAGTAAAATCGAGATCAGTAGAATCAGAAAGGTAAACAAATTTAAGATCGAATAATAATCCGCTGTTTAATGTGAAAGGGGTCAGACTGCTGTAAGCAATCGCGACCTGACTGTTAAAGACATTTACCGCAAGACCGCTGGTGAGCAAAGGTGAAATGTTTTGCAGTGAAATGAAAGTCGTTGTATTTGTATCGAAATGGATGTAAATGGACATGGCGCCTATATCAATAAAATTGGTCACATTCAGCGGCACCAATACTGTATCAACCGGGCAGGTTGTCAGGGTGTCAAGTTTGGCGGTGGCTGTTTGTGCTTTCATTGAAATTGAAACGATCAGGATAATAAGTAATAAGGATAATTTAAATCGCATTGTTAGTTGCCTGATAAATTTCACTAAAGGCTGACTTCTTGTCGAATCTGAGTCAAGAATAATTAGAAAACCGAAGAGGGGAGAGATTCCCCTCTTCGGTATTTATAATATTAATGAGAGATAACCATTCTTCTGGTTTCGATGAAGTCGCGGGTTTCACCCTGGACAACAATCTTGTAGATATATACTCCCGGAGCCAGCTTGCTGCCATTGAAATCGACAGTATAGGAACCTGCTGACTGAGAAGCATCGACCAGGACAGAAATTGTTTGTCCGAGAAGATCCATTACACTCAATTTAACCTTACCGTTTTCAGGCATGGTATATTCGATTTGAGTGTTGGTATTAAATGGATTTGGCCTGTTATAGCTGAGGAAATAGTCGGTTGCAACCGGGTCGGTTGTAATGCCGAATGCTTTCAGTTTAACATCAGTGTAAACATTAGCATGTGCATCAGCCAGTTCAGAACCATTCGAGATGCTGAACAGATCCTGGCTTGCATTAACTTCGCCTAAAGCTTTAACTTTCAGGACCAAAATGGCATCATTGTCATTCAGGCTCATTGGGTTCAGACTGCTCCATGCAACGCTAACCATTCCATTGCTGAGGTTGGTGACCATTCCTGAGATTTGGTTTACATCTACAACCTGGATAAGGTTTGCATTGTAATTCAAATTCAGTGTAACAGCACCAAGTTCCATAGGTTTAGCAACGCGGATCGGAAGTTCGAATTCCTGACCGGCAACTACGTTCATAGTTCCGTCATAAACCAGGTCAATAGCCGGCATATCCTTGGTGGATGGCGGGTTGTTTGACTTGTTGACATCCCCGTAGTTGAGGGTTAAGATATCATATGTTCCGGCAGTGGTTGACATGCCAGGTAAGAATGCCCAGTCGCCTGCAGGGAAATAAGTTACAAGTGCGACAGCACGTTGCATCACCCAGAGAGCGTCGGTAGCATTGTTTCCACCGCTTGCATTTACATCAGCAGCTTCTTCTGATAAGGCATCCCAGAATCCAGGAGTTGAGCCAACAGCATCCAATTGGATAGCCAAAGCATCGGTTGCATTGGCACCGTACCATGGTCCGGTGAATTCAGCGGTCACACCAAAATTGGTTAATCCGTTGATTCCATTGAAATCATAGTATCCGAGTCCGTTACCACCTTCAACATCATTAAAGGTATAAGTTTCAAAGACGGGTACTCCGGCATTCCATAGGGTAACTTTAACACCATTCAGAGGTACATCGGTACTCATTCTGTCATAATAAACATGACCAGAGAGTGAAGCATCGCCTAAGGAGCCAGTTGGCAGTACATTTACTGTCATCTCAGCTTCGTTGCAGCATCCGGTGCAAGTGTCAAGAACCCAGACATGGACTAATCCCTGTCCAACTGTGGTCCATTCAACATCCACGCAGTTTCCGCCGCCGTTACCAACAATATGACCGCATTGTTGTACTTCCCAGGTATAAAGACCGCAAGGATTTTCTGGTACGCAATAGGTAAATGTAGAACCAACTTCAGTTACATCAGGACCAGTTAAAGTTACATCTGGTTTGTGGTGCACAAAAGCTTTGTAAGTTACGGTATTCACACAACCCTGGGGTGTGGTAATAGTGAGATAGATATAGGCTGTGTCACAGCATTCTCCCCAGCACACTTCTAATGAAGGATAATGCCAGCCAAAACCTTCTTCATAGTATCCTGGTTGTGCATTAATCGTAGTTCCGTTAGGTCCAAGAACTGTCCATTCATAAGTCCAACCTTGTACAAGAGCTTCACTAGGTACGTAGAAATTAGTACAAGCACCGGCACAAGTATAGAATAAGCTATCCGGACAGATTGTACCACCGTAATCAAAATTACGTGCAATATTGAAATACTGATAACAATCTGAATAGCTTTGATAAGTTATGCAGAATGGATCCGGCATTTTATTATAGGTGATGGTCACTGTATCCGAATCGATACAAGTGCCATTCACTTCAGTCCAAACGTAAGTATAATCGCCATAATAGCTACCTACCCAGTCATCTGTAATACATGCGCTGGCGTTTGGATCATTAGGATCACTGATAGTGGGGGGCGGAGCTCCATTAGGACCTTCAAAGAAGGACCAGTATGCAGTCTGGTTTGCTGCCACAGCACCTTGATCATAGACGAAAGGCATGGCCTGCAATGTATAACAGTAGTCACAAACTGACTCGTCTGCACCAGCGTCGGCGACCGGCTGTTGGAATAGGTCAATCCACACCCTGGACAGTGTCCGCGCATGATTCCATACCGTTCATTTCAATGAAATTCAGAACATAATGTCCATACATATCTGTTGTCAGCGTAGCATTAACAGTTGAGTCTGAAATTGTCGGGTTAGAACCTAAAGGTGATTCAACGATTTCCCACTTTGTTGCACCATAGTTCACATTGGTGCCACCCAGGTAAGTGTAAGCCATAGCTCCCAATGAAGACAGTGGGATATCAGCTGGAAGGGCAACGCCGCATGCGCTGTAATAACCAGGATCCATGTCTACCCAGGGATGTTCATAGAAGCAAGCATGAACAGTGTCACTGGCATTGCAATCTCCGTTATATTCGGTCCAAACGAAGCAATAGCAACCATAACTGTCAACATGTGCATGTAGCATTCGGATCGTTTACATCAGAGAATTCAACGAGTCCGGGTCCGCAAGTCTTGGTCCATTGGCCATAGCGTGTTTGATCAACTGCAGCACTACAGTATTCAGTACTATATGGGATTGCATCTAATTGAGCTATGAGCTCCATACTGAATGATTTATCCATGCAAAATTCCATATCTTCACCTGCATCGGCCATAGGTTGCTCATAAAGGGTAACCATAGTGCTTGCTGCGTCAGAACAATAGCCCATTAGTTTCGGTCCATGTTAACTGATACTGTCCGTAAACACATGCGCCATCCGGGGTGAAATTCGTTTCTGGATTGCCGGCGTCATCAAAAGTAACATTGACATTAGCTGGGCCTGAAGTTAAACTCCATGCTCCAGTCCTGGTAATTCCATTGGCATCAGAGCAATACACGAAAGGTGTAGCCATAATACTAATAGGTCCGTCTGAATAGCATAATGTCTGGTCAGCTCCGGCAATTGCTGTTGGAGGTTCATCTAGACGCACACTGACATCGGAGCTATCAATACAGTCTCCATTGATCTCATAAAATCTGAATTCATAAGTTCCGAATATACAATCCGGGTCTATCGGAGTAACAGTGGTTATATATTCTGAAGGACTATTTATGGTAGCTTCAGGTCCGCTTAGTTGAATCCAATGATGGCTTGGATTTCCATCAGTACAATATGCATAGGGGATAGCTTCGAGATTGATATCACCTTCATAATAGCAATATGCCTGATTTTCACCGGCATTTGCAACTGGTTGCTCATACAGAGTAACAAGCACTGAATCCGTATTTGTACAACTTCCGTTTGTTTCAGTCCAATAGAATTTATAAACTCCATAAGGACAATTGGGAGCATCTGCTACCGGATTATCGATCGGTGTGAAACTGGAATTATACATTGTTTCATCGGAGAACATAACATCTGCCGGATTTCCTGCGGCTGCTGTCCACATACCTCCGCGGTTTGCAGGGATATAGTTAGTTACGCAATAGTCAAATGGCACCGCATCCAAAGTTACAGGACCGCTTGTCCAGCACATCGAAAAATCAAGCCCGGCATTAGCCATAGGTAGTTCATCGAAGTACAGATTCATGGTATCCTTATCGGTACATTCTCCATTAACCACTTCATAGGTAACCTCGTACCATCCATAAGAACAAGGAAGGTCATCTCGGCAAACATCGGTTTCGTCACCGGTCGGATTACTAAACGCGAGTGCGTGTCCTGCCGGTCCGCTGAGCATGTTCCACGATACGGCATATCCGGGTTGTTGGGAATCAGGACCCAAACCACTTGAACCCACAAGTGAAACACACATATCATTACAGACTTCCATATCCTCACCTGCATTAGCAGTAGGTTCACAGTTGAAAGTTACCATAATTGAATCAGAAACCGGATCACAACGGGTAGGTGTAACGGTTACTTTTAATTTATATATTCCACATGAAGGAACAGTGAGATCAAAGGTGTTGTCAATATCTGCTTGCACAGCTGGGAGGTTAACCGGAACGTCATTCAGAGTCCAGCTAACAACCGCGTAAGGATCATCATAACCACTGGTATAGGTAAAATCTACCTGAGTGGTAAGGCCGCAAACGGGTAAAGCAGATAAATTCTGAATTTCCGGTGCTCCATAGAAGAAATATTCTGTTTGAGCATAGGTATTCCAAGGTGAAGGCCAGGTATATTTCATTAAATAAGAACCCGGTGTGTCAACATCAAAATATAGAACGTAGTTTGTAGAATCACTCTGATAATTGACTGTACTTCCAACAGGTTGGCTGGCAACCGTCCATTTACCGGAATTATCCGGTGGACATGTAACTCCCACTCCACCAATTGTACCTGCAGTTGCAGTATCATTAACTGAAGTTGCTCCTATCGGAAAACATTGAGGTAATGGCTGAATGGTATAAGTACATTGAGCATCAATCTCGTTATTTCCATGTGTTCCTTTAATGACTTTGGTTCCCGCTTCATAATAGTGGTCTGCATAAGCGTAATAACCAGCATCCAGTACAATGACATGTACTGAGGGGTTTTCCATAGCCTCAAGCAATTGCTGATCATTGGCAGCCCTAACAGTCTTACTGGCCTGAGCGAAGCTGCTCAGTCCAAACAGGACCATAGCTGTCAACAGCAGCAACTGCTTTATAGGTAGCAGCATGCGTTTGTGTTTCACTTTGTAATTTGTTTCCATAATAATTAAATTTAATTAATAATAAATGTTGGTTATCTAAGTAATATAAAGTACAGGGTAAAGACAGGCTTGAGCAGGTTGGCGTAAGTAGTAAGTATGGGCAGTTAAGGGGTATATCTTTTTCCCAATTCCATCCAATTAATGCAAACTTAGAATAATTATACATAAAAAGCAAATGATAATATAAATATTTCTAGTGTTCGTTCTGAAAATGCAATATTCAGAAGAGAGAAAATTTACGAGTGACTCAGCCTAGTCTGATAGAGTAATTAATCCCAAAAAATCTTTCCAAAGATACGACAAGATGCGCGGATTGCTAAAAATAAATTGTTAAATCTTTGTTAATAGAGCTTATATTCATTCATACCTTATTATATGTGAACACTTTTATAGTAATGACCTATGGCTCATAAATATTACCATATTATATGTACATGTCAGATAAATCCAAAGAATCTTTTCATACTTTTGCGCCTTAAATCTAGTATTTCCTTAAAACTATAGAGTATGTTCGTTGCTATGATCATTGTCTTTGTTCTGGGCTACGTATTGATAGCCCTGGAGCACCCAATCAAAATTAATAAGTCTGCTACTGCCTTATTATTGGGGGTAATACTATGGGTGATGCTGATGGCAGGGGGTGAAAGTACTCTCGTGAACACTTTTTCCATAAGGGAATTTTATGAAAATGTGGTCCATGGTAGTTTTAATGAATGGGTAGTGGATGAAGAATTGTTAAGACATCTTGGAGAGATTTCTGAGATCCTTTTCTTTTTACTGGGGGCCATGACTATCGTTGAACTGGTTGATTCATATGAGGGGTTCAGGATAATTACTGATAAAATAAAAACTACCCGGCGCTCAAAGCTATTATGGGTTACCAGCATTCTGACCTTTTTTATGTCGGCTGCACTGGATAACCTAACTACATCTATTGTCATGGTGGCTTTATTGCGAAAATTAATATATGATAAAAAGGACAGGTGGTTTTTTGCGGGTATGGTCATTGTTGCAGCAAATGCCGGAGGTGCATGGTCGCCTATAGGAGATGTCACTACAATAATGCTATGGATAGCAGGTGATATCACTGCTTTAAATATTATGCTGATGACATTTATTCCTAGCATGATTTCGATGATTTTACCCTTGGTCATATTATCCTTCTATATGAAAGGAACAGTGCAGCGACCTGAAAGGCTCTTGAAAAATGAAAAAAATAATTACGATATACCTGATTTTCAAAGTAAACTGATTTTCTTTATAGGAGTCGGAGGCCTTTTATTTGTACCGGTATTTAAAAATCTGACACATCTTCCCCCTTATTTGGGAATGCTTTTCAGTCTTGGTGTTTTATGGACAGTGACCGAAATCTTACATATGAAAAGGCCAACACATGTCAAAGAGAATTCAAAGCACTTGACTATTATGGCAGTCCTGCAGAAAATCGATGTCACTAGTGTGCTTTTCTTTTTGGGGATATTAACAGCTGTTGCTGCCCTCTCTACAACCGGACATCTTGAATTACTTGCCCAGGTCCTTCAAAAACATGTCGGAAATTTATATGTAATAAATATTATTATTGGTCTGCTTTCAGCAGTTGTCGACAATGTGCCATTGGTTGCAGGAGCTATGGGCATGTATAATTTTGGCCCTGATCATTATTTCTGGGAATTCCTCGCATATTGCGCAGGTACAGGCGGTAGTATTCTGATCATCGGTTCCGCTGCAGGGGTTGCGGTTATGGGAATG
This sequence comes from uncultured Bacteroidales bacterium, assembly GCA_963787195.1. Taxonomy (GTDB): domain Bacteria; phylum Bacteroidota; class Bacteroidia; order Bacteroidales; family JAGOPY01; genus CAWBCI01. The sequence goes on along the minus strand of CAWBCI010000031.1, from coordinate 263,073 downwards.
GAGAAAATTGATTTCATATGGTACCTTAAAAAAATTAGTTTACTTGCCCTGATTGGATATCTTGGAGGAGGTGCAGCTTATATTATTCAAGAGGAGTCGGGAATTATGGAGTTTAAGGATTCCAATTCAGCTTTTGTGATCAATTTTGATAATAAACAGGAGATAAGTCAATATTTGTTGAGCTACCAATTTGTGGTGGATCAAAACACTGTCGCTGAACAAGGTGAAAATACTGAGTATGAGTTGAATTTTATTCAGTTTGAGGATAAAAAGAAGGGAGGGGATTTCATAGGCTATAAAATAAAGGAATCGAATGGGCAGAATGGTTCCTGGGGTGGAAAGCTTATGGAAGGTGATTTCCGATTCCAGAAATTATCGGATGATGATTTGAAAGTAACGGTTTTGGATAAAGTATTCCACCTTCATAAAGATGGAAAACTTTTTGAGGAAAAACACCCTGCCGGACAAGACGAAGTAAAAATGCTTGAGTGGAGCAGGTCTATTGTTGAGGAATAGAAAAATTCAACCTTAAAAAATTGGAAACCTTCTGCTAATTGGAACGGCAGAAGGTTTTTTAATTCCATCCGAAGAGATCTTTAAGTTTATTATTGATATATGCACCCGGCTGAATGATCTTTTCGGCTTCCAGTAACTGAACTAAGGATATTAATTTCATTTCTGAATCTCAGCAATCCAAGAAATGCAAATATTAAGGCTTCTTTATAGTCAATGAGAAGCTTATCAGGAAGTTGGATATTGTGTAAAGTATTTGCTGAAATCCTTTCTACAAGAAATTGATTATGGGCACCTCCTCCCGTAATCAGAACATTTTTATTACCCGGGAAAGTATTCAGAATCTGGCTTATTTGATTGGATATATGCTCAACCATGGTCCTCATCATGTCTTTCTCAGAGATATTAAAGGAATTGAAGACAGGATAAAACGATGTCTTAAGCCATTCTCTTCCCAGTGATTTGGGGGGTAGACTGGAATAGAAAGGCAGATTATCCAGACTGGACAGCAATTCATGTGCTATCACGCCTTCTCTGGCAATCCTGCCATCCTGATCATATTCTGATCCCAGGCGCTCAGCAAGGTCGTTTAAAACTGTATTTACAGGACATATATCAAAGGCAAGACGTTTGCCGTTTTGATCATAAGAGATATTGGAAAACCCTCCAAGATTAATACAAAAATCATATTGTGGGAAGAGAAGTTTATCTCCTATTGGAACCAGAGGTGCACCCTGTCCGCCAAGGCTTATGTCAGTAGTTCGAAAATCACAAACTACCGGGATGCCTGATATAGCTGCAATTGAGCTGCCGGCACCAATCTGGAATGTGAAGCCCTTTTCAGGCTGGTGAAATACCGTATGCCCGTGAGAAGCGATAAAAGCTGGCTTAAAACCTGATTTCCCCATAAAATCAAGAGCCAGTTCTCCCAGCAAATTACCGTACTCAATATGTATTTTGCAGAAATTAAGTCCATCGGTTTTGCTTAGTTCTCCGATTTTGTTTTTCCATTCATCTGAATAAGGATAGGTAACGGCCTGCACAATTTCGAAAGCCCACCCATGCATATCCTTATGAAAAATACAAGCAGCCATATCTATGCCATCAAGAGATGTTCCGGACATGATGCCAATACTCTTATATTCCTTCATGATAAAAATTTATAAAAACGGAATGACAAACTCAAGTTTAATTCCCCTGGAACCCTTGATCAGTATAGTATAATTTACATGCGGATGGTTTTTTAAAAATTCTGAGGCAGCAGTTGAATCTTTGAAGGATAAAAATGATTTCGGTATGGAAAGGGATCCGAAAACAGTTCCGACAAGTATTACTTTGGCAATATTCAGGGTTTCGATGTATTCGATGATTTTAGCATGTTCTTTTTGACTCTCGCTCCCCAACTCCAGCATATCGCCTAAAATGACCATTTTATCGGACGAATGCAGGTCCCTGAAATCATCTAATGCAGCTTTCATACTAGAGGGATTTGCATTATAGGAATCGATAATGAGATGGTTATGACCAGTATTTTCAAATTGTGAACGATAATTTTTTGGGATATAGTTTCTGATAGCATCTTTGATCATTTCATGGTTTACTCCGAAATAAGATCCAATACAGACGGCGGCCAGCACATTTTCAAAATTATAGCTACCATAAAGTTGAGTTTTAAGTGGAACAGACTTGTCATTCATTATCCAGTTCAGCTCAAGGAAGGGATTATTTTTAACAAAAACAGCCCTGCAATCCACATTATTGGATGTTCCGTACGTAATCGAAGGAATATTACCAGCCTTTTCGAGGAGCAGGGGATTATCTTTGTTCAGGAAAATTTTTCCGCCAATATCCCTGATAAACTGATAAAGTTCCGTTTTGGCCTTTACCACTCCTTCCAGATTTCCGAAACCTTCCAGGTGGGCTTTACCAATATTGGTAATGAGCCCATAGTCGGGCCCGGAAATTTCACATAATTGGGCTATCTCACCAGGATGATTTGCACCCATTTCAATTATGGCAATTTCAGTTTTGGATCCAATTTCGAGTAAGGAAACCGGAACCCCCACGTGATTATTGAAATTGCCTTTTGTGGCATAGGTCCTGAATGTAGTTGAAAGCACGCTTGAAATGAGTTCTTTGCTTGTCGTCTTTCCGTTGGTTCCTGTAATCCCGATTATTGTCGTATCTAAGTTTGAGCGATGAAACTTAGCCAATTGCTGAAGGCTGGACAAAGAGTTTTTTACCAGCAAATATCGATCATTCATAACTACTTCCGGATCGTCGACGACAACATAAGCAGCTCCTTTGGAAAGAGCTTCCGCAGCAAATTGATTTGCATCGAATTGTTCCCCTTTCAGAGCGAAAAAGATAGAGTCCTTCTGAATGGTCCTTGAGTCGGTGGAAATCCCGCCGGATTTGAGGAAGATTTGATATAATTCCCTGATATCGGTCATGGCCAGACAAATATATTAAAAAAACCCCGCTATGTTGCACAAAGCGGGGTTTTCAAAAAGATTTGAAATATTTTATTTTGAACGCCCCATGGGGTCGCCAACACGAGTCATTGCACAACGGAAACCAATCCAGTTGGTGGCTTCATTTTCATCCATAAACCGGCGTGTTCCCGGGCTGAGGTAATATGGTCCATCTTTCCATGAACCACCTTTAACAACTCTGGCCCTATCAGAGATTAGTGTAGTATTGCTATAATCATACATATCTTTCGTTGTGTTCTTTCCAGGATCATTCGTCCAGTCAGTAGAGATATTTGACTGATAATCCCCGTCAAGATAGTTGATATTATTAGCTTTTCTGTAATTGGACCTGTTCATGCTTTCTTCTACCGTGATTTCTTCAGTGGGAATACGGCCAAGACTATCTTTTGGAACCAGGAATCCATCAGCATCCGTTTTATTTTTGGTAAAAACATTACCCCTGAAGGGAGAATAGTCAGAAACATCTTCAAAAGAAAGTGGACGATAGACATCAAGTGTCCATTCGGCAACATTACCGGCCATATTATACAGACCATAATCATTGGGCCAATATGATCCGACCGGGGCGGGAATATCAGCACCATCATTCAGATTACCGGCTACACCCATATAATCACCACTACCTCTTTTGAAATTAGCGACAAAGCTGCCATAATATTTTTTCTGGTCGGTGCGTAGATAATTTCCATTCCAGGGATATATCCTTCTTTCAACAACTCTTTCATATAGTGTATTTCCTATTAAACCAAGTGCAGCATATTCCCATTCAGCTTCGGTTGGCAGACGATATTTGGGAAGAAGTATCCCATCTTCAAGTCCAATATTCCTTTCACCAGTTCCATTCGGATTTAGGTCGGCTTTAGCTTTGTTCACAAGACCCTGATATTGCCCAGCCATGTATGCGTCTGTATTAAAATTATTTTCATTCTTTTGATCCGGATCATAATCCAGGATGCCTTCTTTTATCAGAAGCAATTCATTTACACGGTCGGTACGCCACAGGCAAAAGTTATTAGCCTGAACCCAGCTAACCCCAACTACCGGATAATCATGGTAAGCAGGATGCCGCAAATAATTTTCAACCAGAGGTTCGTTATAGGCTAATCTTTCCCTCCAAACCATAGTATCAGGAACGGCATTAAAATAAACTGCCGGGTAGTCAGTTCCGAAAACCCTCCGGAGCCAGTACATATATTCAAGGTAATCCACGTTACTGACTTCAGTTTGGTCCATATAGAAGGATGGAACAGTCACCGTCCGTGGAATGTTATTCCACTCATAGGTGAGGTTCTCATAATTAGCTCCCATAGTAAAGGAGCCACCTTCAATAAGCACCAGGCCGGGACCTGTGGCCTGTTCTGTATTTTTAGTAACCTCAAAACCACCATTTTTCGGGTTATTATATTCCCATCCTGTGGTTTTTGATACTTCCTTTTTACAGGCAGTAAGTCCCAGTAATATCGTTCCAGCAATGAAAACATAGCGGAATTTCACAAATCTGATCATATGAGTTACGACTTAAAATTTCAATGACTATAACTAAAACTCCGGACACTTTATTGCCCTTAGTCTTCTCTTTTTTTCGATACAGTTAAATTGCCATGCCAGCGACACTTCATGGGCCCCCCCGGTAGAACTTTTGAGTTGGGAGAGCGTGAGGTCATAACTATAACCTACTTTAAAATTCTGGAATTGTATCCCAACCAGGGCTATGACTGCATCTGAATTTTCAAAATTATGCCTGAACCAGGCACCGATAACTACCGGCAATCGGACAACATAGAGACCTGCATTCAATTGATGCCATGGGCCCTGTTGTTGATAAAGGACATTGGGTGAAAGGTAAAAATCGGCTCCTTCATCATCACTGATGCCTCCTGAGGAGCTTCCAAGATTAATGTTAACCCCGAGATGGCCGGTAATTTTCATGGGAAGTTTATTCTCGTTCTGATCATAAAATGCCATATTGGGCTCAGTCAAATGATTAACGGCTACCCCACCATGCAGAATGCCTTTGAAACCGAAAGCTATTCCGGCTGAAAAGTCAGGAAAGGTGACTGAACTTCTGTTGGGTTCAGCCTCACTGGTCATGTTTACAAATCCGAGATTAGGGTCTATCATGTCAGCAAACTGAAGCTTCCCCCAATTTAAAGATTTTTGATAAAATGAACCCTCAATGGCCATATTGATGAAAAGATTTTTTGCGGCCTGAAGCCTGTAAGAATACATAAGGCTGGCGGCAGTTGAGTTCAGAATACCGTTTCCGGCATTATCTGCATTTACAACAATGCCAAGCCCGCCAAAAATCTTGTCCACATATTGATCATATGAAAAATTATAGTTTACGAAGCTATTATGCCAATCCTGGCCACTGATTTCGGTAATTCAGGATTGCACGGGGGCAAATATTAGCACCTGCCAAAGCAGGATTCAGATATAGCGGATTAGCATAAAACTGGGAAAATTCCGGGTCCTGCGCCTGTCCTGTCTGAGTGAATAAAACCGTGATAATTGCGGTTAGGAGTATGATTAGTCTGCGGTACATCAACCAATATTTAACTTTAATTTTTGGAGCTACAATTATACAATAATTTCTTATACATGCAATATAAAAATAAGAAATCAAAAATATTTTAACAATAATGATTCCCCGAAAACGTTTAATTTAGGATTTTATTCTAAAGAATAGTTTTCCTTTGATCATTAAGATAATACATCCAACGAATGTTTCGAATATTTTTACCCCTGAATCTAGTCCTTGTAATAGTGCTTTCCAGCAGCAGCCTTGCCCAGGTACAGCATCATACAATAAAGTGGCAGGGCATAAAAAGCATAGAAGTATCTGAAGGACAATACAAAAACCAGCTCATTTTCACAGGGGCTTTGAATATGCCACAGTTCGGAGAAATGCCGGTATTTTCGGACCAACTGAAAATAGGTATTTCCGATTCGGTTAGCTCTGTGAGCATTCTCAACCCGGTTTATGAACCGTTTGAAGATGATATCTCAGGTATGCAGGGAACTCAGCAATTAGCTGAAAATATTAATATCAGTTCGAGGATTTCATGGGAAAGAAAATCACCGGTTTTTGAGGTTATATTTTGTTCCCATACGGAAAAACCCCTATAATGGTCAATTTGAGCTCTTAGTTTCCTTTGACCTGAAGTTTGATGTTCAGCAAAAATCCATCAGGGAAGTAAAATCTACCTATTATTATAGTGACCGCTCAGTTCTGGCCAATGGAAACTGGTATAAGTTCTCGACCCAGGTTAACGGGATATATAAAATTACTTATCAGGACCTTGTATCCATGGGCCTGGATCCGACGGGTATCGATCCCCGGAATATCCGTATATACGGTAATGGAGGCGGTATGCTTCCTGAATCCTCGGATGATTTCAGGTATGATGATTTGCAGGAAGATGCAATTCAGGTTATCGGCGAGAGTGATGGCCATTTTGATGCAGGAGATTATATATTATTTTACGGACAATCGCCTCATCAGTGGAAATATAGTCACATTGGGCAGTATTTTAATCATATTTTGAACATATATTCCGAAAAAACTTTTTATTTTCTGACAAGCGATCTTGGGCCGGGCAAACGTATCGCCGGTCAGCCTTCCACAACCAATGCAGCAACTACTGACGTCAATACATTCACTGATTATGCTTATCACGAAGTGGATGAGCATAACCTGGTTAATGTTGGAAGAACCTGGTACGGGGAAATATTTGATACCAAGACCACCTATGATTTTCCTTTCTCTTTCCCGAATCTGGTTCCGGGGTCCCAGGCATATTTCAAAGGCTATGTTGCTGCTAAATCTAATATCGCAAGTAGCTTCATATTCCAATGTAACGGAACCGAAATCATGAGAGGGACTATTCAGGCTATTCCGGAAACATCAGCTTCAGCCTATTATGCCCATGATTTTTTCAACAGCCAATGGTTCAGTCCAAACGGATCAGATTTGGATATTAAAGTCATTTACCAGAAGAGCACAAATAACTCTATTGGCTGGCTTAATTATCTGGAACTGAATGTTACCCGCGCTCTTGTCTTCACGGGAGGCGAGATGTCATTCAGGAATCCTTATTCTGTCGGTCCGGGGAATGTGAGTAATTATACTTTAAGTAACAGCAACCCGCAAGTTACGATCTGGAATGTAACTGACCCGGTCAATGTGAAGAAAGTTCTCGCGAACCAGAATGGAAATTCCCAGACTTTCAGATTAGAAAATGATAGCCTGCTTGAATTTATCGCTTTTGACCAAACAAATTTTCACCAGGTGAGCTTTGATGAAAAGATAGCAAATCAGAATCTGCACGGGCTCACCCCACCGGATATGATCATCATAAGCAATCCACTTTTCCTGGACCAGGCTGAAAGATTGGCACAGTATCACCGCACCAGGGATAATCTTTCAGTTGAGGTTGTAGACCTTACTAAGATATATAACGAATTCTCATCCGGGGCACAGGACATCAGTGCAATAAGGAATTTTGTAAAAATGCTCTATGATAAAGCAGACCCTTCCAGAGGAACCCAAATTCCTCTTGCTTTTCGGGGACGCTTCCTTTGATTATAAGGATAAAATAGAGAAAAATTCGAATTTTGTGCCTACCTGGGAAAGTACGGAATCTTTGGCAGTTGAGTGGTCCGTTGCAACTGACGATTATTACGGTTTCATGGATGGTCCTTCAGATAATCTTCTGGACATTGGAATAGGCCGGTTTCCGGTACAAACCGTGGAGGAAGCAACAACAGCTGTTGATAAAGTTATACATTATTCGACCAATACGGATGTAATAATGCGGAACTGGAGAAATAATATTTGTTTCGTTGCGGATGATGAAAGCCATGGTGAATTTATAAATGATGCAGAAGCATTAGGTAACTATGTTGGTGCAAATTATCCGGTATATAATGTTGATAAAATCTATCTCGATGCTTTTCAGCAAATATCTACTCCCGGCGGTCAGCGTGCTCCGGATGTAAACAAAGCTATTAATAGCAGAATTTCCAAAGGAACTCTTATCATGGATTATACCGGCCATGGTGGGGAAGTTGGCTGGGGGGATGAAAGATTCCTGGAAATTGCCGATATTAATTCCTGGACCAACTATGACAAGCTTCCGGTATTTATAACAGCTACCTGCGAATTCAGCAGGTATGACGATCCTCAGAGAACTTCTGCAGGGGAAATGGTCTTTACCAATCCCGTAGGAGGTGCAATAGCATTGTTTACAACTGCCAGGGCAACTTTTGGTGGAAACAATTTCAACCTGAACCAGGCTATGTTTTTCAATATCTTTAAAAAGTTTAATGGTGAATATTATTCTTTTGGGGATTTGATAAGACTTTCGAAAAATCAGGGTGGAGTAGATACTAATGATAAGAAATTTATTCTTCTCGGGGACCCGGCATTAAAACTGGCCTATCCGGAATACAACGCGAAGATATTGTCTATAGATGATACTCAGGTAACTGACATTCCTGATACTCTGTCGGCCTTGAGCGAAATCAGTATGGGCGGAAATATACAGGATGATCAGGGCAATCTTATAAGCAACTTCAATGGAACAATCTTTCCGACAATATTTGACAAGCCATCTGAGATCAATACTCTTGTGACTGATCCTGGCAGCAATCCAGCCACATTCAAGCTTCAAAACAACATACTTTATAAAGGTAAAGCCCAGGTGATAAACGGAGAATTCAAATTTACATTTATTGTCCCGAAAGACATAGCCTATAAATATGGATTTGGAAAGGTCAGCCTGTATGCAAACAACGGTCAGACAGATGCCAATGGCTATTATCAAAATATCATCGTCGGCGGATATAATGATAACAATAATCCGGATGATAAAGGTCCGGATATTCAATTGTTTATGAATGACACTGATTTTGTGTCGGGTGGTATGACTGATGAGAACCCCGTTTTGCTCGCTGCTGTCCATGATGCTAACGGGATCAATATGATCGGAAGCGGAATAGGCCATGACCTGGTGGCTATTCTGGATGGTAATGTTGATAAACAATTCGTCCTGAATGATTTTTATGAGTCAGATCTGGATAGTTACCGGAGTGGCTTGGTCAGTTATCCATTCTTCAACCTGTCTGAAGGACCCCATACGGTATCCCTCAAAGCCTGGGACGTTTTCAATAACAGTAACAGCGCATCCATCGATTTTAATGTTGTAAAGTCAGGTGATTTTAGGATCGATCATTTGATCAATTATCCAAATCCGTTTAATAGCGTAACCCATTTCATTTTTAACCATAATCAGCCTGGTGAGGATATGAAAATACAACTCAGAATATTTGATATGACAGGTCGTCTTGTTAAAGAAATAGATGAAACCATCCATCCTTCCGGTTTCCGTTCGGAACCTTTAGAATGGAACGGAACAAATTCAGAAGGTAGTGCCCTTTCCAAAGGAATGTATTTGTACAGGCTGAACGTACAAACAGGTAAAGGAGCTTCTCAGGTGAAAAGCAGTAAATTGATTATTGTAAAATAGCAGAATTGATTCCGGGAAATTCAATAACAAAACTTTATGTAACTTTGAGGCAACGATCTGTATGAAACATATGTCTTGTTAGAAAACCATATGAAAAAATCGATTTTTACTTTTTTAAGACTACTTGTTTATTTGTTGCTTCCTTTGGCATTATTTCCTCAGCAAATGGATTTGCACCGGAGCATTCAATGGTTGCCTGACCTTACTTATAAGTCAGTTTCAGGGCAGGATATCAGCCTGTTAAACTTCAAAGGTGCATCAAACATGGAGTCAGCCGGCAATCTTCCTGTTTTTGAGGAGAGATTAGCACTGAATGATGCCAATGTAATCCCGCACCTTACATTTTCGGCAATCCGGATTGAAGCATTAGATCCGGGTACTGTTGCTGCAAATGATGATTTTCTCAATGTCTCTCCTGAATTTGTAGCAAATTCAAAAGTCATTATTGATGGTAAAAAACCATACCTTATCCTTAGCATTATTCCATTCCGCTCAAATAAGGAAAGCGGACAAATTGAAAAATTACTGGAGTTCGAATGTAAAATAAGCCTGGAGAAAATGTCAGCAGAGGAAATATCTGTGGTTCCTGAAAAGACTTATGCAGAGCATTCAGTGCTTAAATCTGGAGATTGGTATCGTATTTCTGTTGATAGTACAGGTATACAGCGTCTGGACTATAATGATCTGGTAAATATGGGCATTGACCCTACGGGGATTGATCCCAGGAATATCCGGATCTATGGAAATGTAAACGGAATGTTGAAAGAATCCAATTCAGCTCCCAGTCCGGATGACCTGACTGAGAGTGCAATAAAAGTTTCCGGAGAAGAGGATGGCCACTTTGACCTTGATGATTATATTTTATTTTATGGACAGGGGGCAGTTGTATGGCGGTTTAATAACTTTTTTCAAAGATTTGAACATGAGCTGAATTTGTACACTGATAGCACTTATTATTTTCTGACCATAGGGACAGCCCCCGGTAAACGCATTAGCAGCCTTATGCCGGCTACGGGTGATATTACAGATACGCTGACTGATTTTACTGATTATCGGTATCATGAGCAGGATAACTATAATCTGATTAAATCTGGGAAGAAATGGTATGGCGAAAAATTTAGCTCCCAACTCTCACAGGATTTCGATTTCACATTTCCAACGATCGATAAAAATTTTCCTGTTTCCATCAAAATTAATGTTGTAGCAAGATCGACAGAAAACAGTCATTTTAAAGTATTTGTTTATGGGAATCAAATACTTGAACAGCAGATAGGATCTGTTACCGTGGACGGCAGTACTTATGGCCGTGAATATTCTATGGATTTTATAAGTGTTGAACCCAAGAGTGAACTTTTTCCCATTACAATATCTTATGACAAACCAAACACCTCTTCGGCAGGCTGGTTGAATTATATTGAATTAAATGCGATGAGCCGGCTGGAGTTTAACGGCGGACAGTTGAGTTTCAGGAATTCCCATACAGTTGGAGCAGGCCGGATAAGTGAATTCAATATTAAAACCAGCCTGACATCTGCAACAATCTGGGACATAAGCTCAGCGCTGAATCCTGTGAAATTGGAATCCATACCCATACCGGATGGCTTGGCAATTAAAGTACCAACAGATACGCTGAAAGAGTTCATAATTTTTGATGGCACAAAATATTTCAGACCGGGATTTGTGGAAAAGGTGGACAATCAGGATTTGCACGCAACTGCATCGCTTGATATGGTTATAATAACAAATCCCCTTTTTAAATCCGAAGCTGAACGCCTGGCTGAATTTCATCGTCAGAATGATGGATTGACAGTGATGGTTACCACTCCCCAGAAAATTTATAATGAATTTTCAGCTGGTGCCCAGGATATATCAGCTATCAGGAATTTTTTGAAAATGATATATAAAAGGGGAAATGCGATGTCAACTCTTCGTTATCTTTTATTATTCGGTGATGCTTCGTATGATTATAAATATCGTCTAGATAATAATAGCAATCTGGTTCCTACTTTTGAATCCCAGGCATCACTGAACTATAGTACATCTTTCCCAACCGATGATTTTTTTGGATGTTTTGATATTGGGGAGGGAAGTGATGGCATCGGGACTGCTGATATTGGAATCGGTCGTTTGCCTGTGCAGACAGCTGAAGAGGCAAAAAGTATGGTTGATAAAATCATACACTATGAAAAGCCACCTAAAGAATCATACGGCCCCTGGAGAAATTCTATTTTTTTCGTGGCCGACGAGGGAAATGATAATATTCATCTGGATCAGGCGGAAGATCTATCTTCTATGGTGAACGTTTCTTCGCCGGTATATAACCTTGATAAAATATATTTGGATGCTTATACAAGGTTGAACACGCCCAGCGGCTATCGTTACCCGGAAGTGAATACCGCCATCGACAATGCTGTTCGAAATGGTGCCCTGATTGTCAATTATACCGGACATGGCGGGGAAGTAGGTTGGGCCAGCACGCTGGTATTGGATATGCCTACAATCAAGGCCTGGAAAAATTTTGACCATATGCCGGTATTTGTGACAGCAACCTGTGAATTCAGCCGTTTTGACGATCCTTCACTTGTTTCAGCAGGAGAATTGGTAATACTGAATGGAAATGGAGGAGGTATCTGTCTGCTCACAACCACACGCCAGGCCTTTTCTCAGGCTAATTTTGGTCTGAACATCAAGTTTTATAATGCAGTATTCAAAAGAGATAGCCTGACAGGCGAATATAACAGACTGGGAGATCTGATCCGCTTAGCAAAGACGCCTTCAAACGCCAGTGTTAAAAATTTTGTACTCCTGGGAGATCCTGCCGTTATGATGGCATATCCTAAGGATAATGTCAAAACTATTTCTGTGACGAATGATTATTCAGGGACACACGATACTATAAGCGCACTTTCTAAAGTTACTGTTAAAGGCCAGATTGAAGATGTTTTCGGAAATAAAATTAATAATTTTAATGGTTTGGTGTACCCTGTAATTTATGACAAACCGGTACTGTATAAAACAAGAGCGAATGCGTCCGGGAGCAGGGTTCAGAACTTCTATATACAGAATAAGGAGTTATATAAAGGTATTGTTACAGTAAGCCAGGGTGAATTTACATTCAGTTTCATAGTTCCTAAAGATATCTCTTATGAATTCGGGGATGGGAAAATAAGTTATTATGCAATTGATACTGTGAATTATACCGATGCAAATGGTTATCATTATTTGCCAATCGGAGGCTCTGATAGCTATGCTTTATTTGATATACAAGGGCCGAAAATTGATTTGCACCTGAATTCTTTAAGTTTTAATTCAGGCGACCTTACTACGAATAACCCTTTAATGATTATCGGGTTGTCGGATACGAGCGGGATCAATACGGTTGGCAACGGGATAGGGCATGATATTACAGCTGTAATCGATGATAATAACAATAATACAATCATCCTTAATGATTATTTTATTCCCAAAAAGGATAATTATCAGGCAGGAGATATTCAATACCGGATCGGGCCCTTTGTTAACGGTGTTCATACACTCCGGGTAAAAGCCTGGGATATGTATAACAATTCATCAGAATCTACCGTGAAATTTATTGTCAACAGCGGTGCTCCATTGACCTTGCAAGAAGTCTATAATAAGCCGAATCCGTTTAGTTCCGGAACATATTTTGTTTTTTCCCATAATAAACCCGGAGCAGAATTTAATGTGATCATAGATATTTATAATCTCAACGGCCAGTTTATTCGTTCCATCAGCAGTCATTTTACGACTGAATCATTGCTTTCAGAACCTATATACTGGGATGGAAAAGATGAAGGCGGAAATACCTTGAGTTCAGGATTGTATATATACCAGATCAAGGTTAATACCCAGGACGGATTTTATTTTACCCGGACTCAGAAGCTGATGATAATCAAATAATTCTCAATTATTAGAAGAGATATATTATTCTTGACAATAATGTATTTAAATATTCGTTTATTTTGCACTCAAATTTCAGACATTCCATTTGCCAGTCATATTGGAAGGTTATAATCGAAGTAAAGTAGTATAAATAATAATGTTCAAGTCAGAGACCAAAAATCATTAAAAGGTAGATCAGAATGAAAAAAGCGTTTTTTCTGTTTGTGTTTATGAGTTTGGCGATGTATGGTGGATATGCGCAAAATTACAAGACCAATGCAACTAATGGTACCAGGGTGATCACAACTGCAGTTCCGTTTTTGCTGATTGCACCGGATGCTCGTTCAGGTGCAATGGGTGAAGCTGGAGTAGCCACTGAACCGGACGCAAATTCCATGCATTGGAATCCGGCCAAGTATGCATTTATTGAAAAGGATTTTGGTTTTAATGTTTCGTACAGCCCCTGGCTCCGGAAGCTTGTAAACGATATTAATCTGGCCTACCTTACAGGATATGCCCGCATCGATGATCGTTCGACGGTTGCAGCAAGCTTGCTGTTTTTTTCACTTGGGGATATTACTTTTACAGATGAAGCTGGAGAAACAAAGGGGACTTACCGTCCCAATGAATTCACCCTCGATGGTACCTACAGCCGTAAATTCAGTGAATATATTTCAGGAGCTGTAGCAGCTCGTTTTATTTATTCTAATCTTACACTGGGTCAATATGTTGGAGGCTCGGAAACCCGTGCAGGGACTTCCATTGCCGCCGATGTCGCTATATATTATCAGAAAGATGTGGATTTGGGGAATGTCGACGGAAGAGCTAGCTGGGGTATTAATATTTCGAATATAGGACAAAAAATATCATACAGCAATACCTCTATAAAAAAGGACTTTATCCCGACAAATCTTCGATTTGGCGGGGCTTTGTTAATTAATCTGGATGATTATAACTCACTCACAACTACACTCGACATTAATAAATTACTCGTTCCCACGCCCCCGATTTATCTGCGCGATTCCTCCGGTGTACCGGTAACCGATGCCCAGGGTAACTATGTGATTGAAAAAGGCCTTAACCCGAATATTTCGGTTGTACAGGGAATGATACAATCATGGTATGACGCCCCTTATGGATTCAGCGAGGAGATGCGGGAATTCAATTTCGCATTTGGACTTGAGTACTGGTATGCTAAACAGTTTGCCATCCGCGGAGGCTTTTTCTATGAAGACGCCACCAAAGGGAACCGGAAATTTTTTACCCTGGGTTTGGGGCTCAGGTACAATGTTTTTGGACTTGACGTTGCTTATCTTGTACCGCTGGAACAGCAAAACCCGCTTGAGAATTCCCTCAGGTTTACACTTGTCTTTAATTTCGATTCCGCCAAGACTAAAGCAAAAGCTCCTGTAGAATGAGAAACCGCATAGGTTTCGGATATGATATTCACCGCCTAGAACCTGGGTATAAACTCTGGCTGGGCGGTGTTCTTTTAGATGCTGATAAGGGAGCCGTAGGCCATTCCGATGCTGATGTGCTGATACACGCTTTCTGCGATGCCCTCCTGGGGGCTGCTTCCTTAAGGGATATAGGCTTTCATTTCCCGGATAACTCTGACGAATTCAAAGGTATTTCCAGTAGCATCTTACTTAAGAAAGTTATCGGAATGGTCCTTGATAAGGGTTATGGTATAGGAAATGTCGATACTACCATTGTACTCCAGCATCCCAGAATATCTCCCTACATTCCCGAAATACAAAAAAAACTTGCCGCTATTACAGGTATTCCTGCTGACAATATTTCGGTGAAAGCCAAAACAAAAGAAGGAATGGATGCCAGCGGACAAGGCCTGGCGGTGGAAGCTTATGCCGTTGCACTAATCTTCCCCCTTCTTTAAAAGAATTTCTCGCTGAAATTTACCAGGTAAACTTTTGAAGTAGCCCTTGTGAGGGCAGTATATAACCAGCGCTGATATTCCAGATTGATCATATCTTCGGTCAGGTAACCCTGGTCGATGAAGACATTCTCCCATTGTCCACCCTGTGTTTTATGGCAGGTCAGGGCGTAGGCAAATTTAACCTGTAAGGCATTATAGTAAGGATCAATCCGGATTTTCCTGTAACGCTCCGATTTGTCGGGAATATCCTGATATTCCTCCAAAACCCCCTGAAAAAGTTTTTTCGAATCTTCCCTTGTGAGGGATGGTGATTCAGACATAATAGTATCCAGGATGATTTTGACATCCAGTCCTGGTTCATCCGGATAATCAATCATTTTCATGCTAATATCTGCAAAATGAAAGCCATAGAGTTCTTCCATTTTATTTATACGCGTGATGGTGATCATGTCTCCGTTAGCTATAAAACCCGCTGTGGATTTAGGGTCCAGCCAAAAATAATTATTTCTGACTACCATCAGCAGATCTCCGGATGTAACCTCATTTTCCTGGTAAAGGATCCGTCTTCGGACTTCCTGGTTGTATATATTGGCCCTTTTGTTAGATCTGCATATAATAACTGATTTGTCAGGCTCCCCTTTGGTATAGGCCGTATTCAGAACTTCTTCCAATTCATTTCCGGTAATGGAAATTATATCATTATGATTCTGAAGATCGAAGAGCTTATGGGAAACATCTTCCTCAAGCTGCATTTTCCGAAGCCGGGTCGCATTGGAGAGTATGCCTGATTCGAGCGATTGACGCATAACTTCCGTGAGCTCATGATAATAAATTTTCAGAGAATACCTTGATTTTAAGTGTTCCAGATCCAGGGCCGGACTGAGATCCATTCCCACCGGTGGAAGCTGGGCCGTATCACCTATCAGCATCAGTCTGCAGCGATATCCCTGCCATACATAATCCATCAGGTCGTCGAGCAGGTTCCTGGAATTGAACAGATCTTCACCTTCCTGCTGGTTCCCTGCGATCATGGATGCTTCATCGACAATAAAAAGAGCATTTTTGTATAAATTATCCTGGAGAGCCAAAAACATTCCTCCATCCCGTCGCATCCTCTGGAAATATATCCTTTTATGGATAGTAAAGGCAGGACTTCCTGAAAAGGCTGAGAAAACTTTTGCCGCCCTTCCGGTAGGTGCCAGTAAAACAGATTTTTTTCCGCTTTTCGGGAGCATTCTCACCAGGGCGCTGATAAAACTTGTCTTTCCTGTACCTGCATAACCCTTTAAGACAAAAACTGAGCGGGCTTCCGGGTCAACCATAAAACGGGCCAGTTTCTCAGCCAGTTCTGCCTGTCCTTTCGTCGGTTCAAAAGGAAATTCACGGAATAAATTTTCTATGATCTCTACTGCTTCCAATTCAATTCGATTTTCAAAGTTTTATTATAATGAAAGCATTTTGCTTTAAGCTTCGGATAAAAATTCAGAAATTTTCGGGTTTGATTTTCCTGAATGTATCCCAGATAGCAATACCGGCACTAACAGAGATATTCAGCGAATGTTTGGTCCCATACTGCGGGATTTCAACGCAAGCGTCAAGTTGCCCCAATATTCTCTCATTTACACCGAAGACTTCATGTCCAAAAATAAGGGCTACCTTTTTATTTTTTGGGGGATGAAATTCATCTATCTGTATACTGCTGTCGGTTTGTTCAAATGCAAATACCGCATAGCCATGTTCTTTCAGTTCAGCTATCGAATCTTCTACCTTATCGAAATATTTCCACTCAACGGATTCATCCGCACCCAGGGCTGTTTTTTGTATATCCTTATGGGGAGGTCTTGCTGAGATTCCGCAGAGATGTATTACAGCTACCCTGAAAGCATCGGCAGTCCGGAAAACGGAGCCTACATTATAGGCACTTCTTACATCATCAAGTACCACTGCAATGGGTGATTTTTCAGCAGCCTTGAAATCAGCATTGCTAAGCCTGTTGAGTTCGGTTGTTTTTAGCTTTTTCATTATGAGCAAAGATAATCAGCTTTACTGTAATCAGAATTTGTATGTTAATTTCCTTTCAAATCATTACATTTGTTCAAAGAAAATCTGCGGAAAATGGCTGATATGAAGGAAGTGATCGACACTCCGCTGATGCGGCAATACAATTCCATCAAGCGAAAATATCCCGATGCTTTGTTGCTCTTCAGGGTAGGGGATTTTTATGAGACTTTTGGCGAAGATGCGATAAAAACCAGCAATATATTAGGCATCGTTCTCACCCGAAGGGCAAACGGTGCGGCAACTTATATTGAGCTTGCCGGTTTTCCCCATCATGCCCTTGATACTTACCTTCCCAAACTTGTGAGGGCCGGGCAAAGAGTAGCCATTTGCGACCAGTTGGAAGATCCGAAACTCACAAAAAATATTGTGAAACGGGGCGTTACCGAACTGGTCACTCCTGGTGTTTCTTATAATGATAAAGTCCTGGAAAATAAAGAAAACAATTTTTTGTGCAGCATACATTTAGGAGAAAAACTTAGCGGGATTGCCTTTCTCGATATCTCCACCGGTGAGTTTTATGTAGCGCAGGGAAATCTGGATTATATCGACAAACTTCTACAGGGATTTAATCCCAGTGAAATAATAATTCAGAAGAACAGAAGAGAGCAGTTCAAAAAATTATTCGGGGACAAGTATTATGTTTTTGCTTTTGATGACTGGGTGTTTACCACGGAATTTGCAAATGACATCCTGCCAAAACATTTCGGGACAACATCCCTGAAAGGTTTTGGTGTTGAGAATATGACAAATGCCGTTATTGCTGCAGGGGCGGCCTTCCATTATCTTGCCGAAACTCATCATGACAAGATTAGTCATATAGTGAATATTTCGCGGATAGAGGAGGAACGTTATGTCTGGCTCGACCGCTTCACGGTCCGTAACCTGGAACTTGTGAGTTCTTTTAATGAAAAAGGCAAGACCTTGCTGGATGTCATGGACAAGACCATCACCCCTATGGGTTCGAGAATGCTGAAACGTTGGATAGTGCTTCCCCTGAAGGAAAAGAAACTGATTGAGGACAGGCTGGATACGGTCGAATATATGATTAAGCACCCTGATTTTTCGGAAGACATCCGGAAGCAATTCAAAATAACGGGTGACCTGGAACGTCTCATCTCAAAAGTTGCCGTGGGAAGGATTAATCCCCGAGAGCTGGTACAATTGAAGAGAGCATTATATGCAATAGAAGAGATCAAGAAATCCTGCGAATCCACCGGACATCCTTCCCTGGAAAAAATCGGGGAGCAGCTGAATCCCTGCAAAATCATCCGTGACAGAATTGAAAAAGAAATCAATGAGGAACCTCCGGCTGTGGTCAATAAGGGCAATGTTATCAGGGAAGGGGTTTCAGCAGACCTGGATGAACTCAGGGGGCTGCTTTATTCGGGTAAGGATTATCTGCAAAAAATGCAGCAAAGAGAAGTCGAACAGACCGGGATTTCTTCTCTGAAGGTGGGATACAATAATGTTTTCGGGTATTATCTGGAAGTTACTAATACTCATAAAAGCAAAGTCCCGCCTGAATGGAACAGGAAACAGACGCTGGTAAATTCGGAGCGATATATCACCGAGGAACTCAAGGAATACGAAGAAAAGATTCTGGGTGCTGAAGAGAAGATCCTGGAATTGGAAACCCGGCTCTTTGAGGACCTGGTGCAAGGCCTGATCGATTATATTGAACCGGTGCAATTGAATTCCAGCCTGGTTGCAAGGCTTGACTGCCTGCAGTCATATGCCCTGTCGGCCATGGAGAATGACTACCGGCGTCCGGAGATCAACGATTCTTATGTTCTGAGTATTAAAGACGGTCGTCACCCGGTAATTGAAAAAGAACTTCCTTTAGGTGAAAAATATGTTACGAATGATGTTTACCTTGATAATGATAAACAACAGATAGTTATCATTACGGGTCCCAATATGTCAGGCAAATCAGCTCTCTTGCGCCAGACCGCCCTGATCGTACTGATGGCCCAGATGGGATCCTATGTGCCGGCAGCGGAAGCCAAAATCGGCCTGATCGATAAGATATTTACCAGGGTAGGGGCTTCTGATAATATCAGCTCGGGCGAATCCACCTTTATGGTTGAAATGAACGAAACGGCCAGCATCCTGAATAATATTTCAACCCGAAGCCTTATACTGCTGGATGAAATCGGAAGGGGAACCAGTACTTATGATGGGATTTCCATTGCCTGGGCCATCACTGAATTCCTCCATCAACATCCCATTTACCGCCCTAAAGTGCTGTTTGCTACCCATTATCATGAACTCAACGAGATGGCCGCTTCCCATAAGCGTATTCAGAATTATCATATTTCAGTGAAGGAAGTTGGAACCGAAGTTATCTTCTTGCGCAAAATGAAAAAGGGAGGAAGTGAACATAGCTTTGGAATCCATGTGGCGAAGATGGCAGGAATGCCCCCAAAAGTCATTGCAAGAGCCAATGATCTTTTGAAAGTATTGGAAAGGTCTCATAGCAATGATGAACTCTCGGGCCTTGCTAAAAAAATGGGAAAAGAAAATAAGGATGAATTTCAGTTGAGTTTTATTCAGTTGGATGATCCTCTTCTTATCCAGATTAAGGAAGATATCTTAAACACTGACGTCGATAATCTGACTCCTGTGGAAGCGCTGATGAAGCTGAATGAGATCAAGAAGTTACTGGGGAAGGGATAAGCGGCGGAAAAGTTTCCTCTGCATTGAAATAAGCAGATTTCTCAGTTCCGCCGCCTCATCAATTGAAAAGAGCAAAATATGATGTCGCTAGGCTTTAACGGGTGTTTTAGATCCGAGTAAGTAGGAATATATCAAACCACCCAACATTCCGCCTATGATCGGGGCCACCCAGAATAGCCAGAGCTGATTTATGGCCCATCCCCCTGCAAAAATAGCTACGCCCGTGCTTCTGGCCGGATTTACTGAAGTATTGGTCACCGGGATACTGATCAAATGGATCAGGGTAAGCGCCAAACCTATGGCCAGGGGTGCAAAACCCGAAGGGGCCAGCCTATCGGTCGATCCCATGATAACCAGGAGGAACATTGCGGTCATTACAATTTCAGACACCAGGGCAGCATACATAGAATATCCGCCGGGTGAATGCGCGCCATAACCATTGCTGGCAAAACCATTGCTCAGGCTAAAACCGTCTTTCCCGCTGGCAATAACATAAAGCACTCCACCTGCAACTATGGCACCCAGCACCTGGGCAAGCAGATAGGGGAATAATTCCTTCGCCGAAAAACGGCCTCCAGCCCAAAGACCAAAGGAAATAGCAGGATTAAAGTGTGCCCCTGAGATATGCCCAACGGCATAGGCCATGGTAACTACAGTTAATCCAAATGCCAGGGCAACCCCGGCGAAGCCGATACCTAAACCCGGGAAAGCAGCAGCCAGAACAGCACTGCCACAACCTCCAAGAACAAGCCAGAAAGTGCCCAGAAATTCAGCGACTGTTTTTTTGAAAAGAGAGTTCATAATTTTTAGTTTAAGTTTAACAATATTGATTGGCAAAATATATTCTGTTCCAATATGGAACCTTAACAGTCATGTTGGGAAGAAAATATCTTTCAGGGATTATTCAGGCATAACTTTGTCAAATAATCTCTAAAAATAAATTACAAAAATATAAACCGGAAAAGCAATTAACATCATTCATCTCAATAAGTTTTAATTCATTTTAAAAAAAACCAAAAAACTATTGCCAATATTGAAAAATGTTTAAATTTGCACTCCCAATCGCGGAAATAGCTCAGTTGGTAGAGCACGACCTTGCCAAGGTCGGGGTCGCGGGTTCGAGTCCCGTTTTCCGCTCCAGTCCCGATTACGAAGCCCGAGCAATTGGGGACAAAGTGATCGGGAATTTTTTTTAAATTGAACTTTGAAAGTGTTTTAAATAAGATTAAGTACCAGATTTCGCGAAGGAAATGCCCGGGTGGCGGAATTGGTAGACGCGTTGGACTTAAAATCCAATTTCCAGTGATGGAAGTGCCGGTTCGATCCCGGCTCCGGGTACGAGAAAAGGACAGCCCTGACAGGCTGTCCTTTTTTAATGGGTATTCTTCAAATGAATGATTTTCGCACTAATAATGTAATCCAGCCCCGGATATTTCTTTTTCAGGTAAGCATTTCCATAAATCATGACTGAATCCTGGTCATTGGCGGGATCAAAACCATAAGCCGAATAAAATTTTTGGATGGTATCAAAACCGCTGATGACTTTTGCTATGGGAGGAAATCCCCTGAGTCCTTGATAATCGACAGTATCCAGTTTAGGGTTGTCTTTCATGTTAATGAAGAGCTGAACTGTCCTTGAATTCACTCCATCCCGGGCGAAGGAAATCATGCCTTTGAGATTGCTTGTTTTAACCGGCTCATCCGGTACAGGAATTGTGTCCCAATACTCATTGAGTTGAGGATTATTGCAGATCCCGAACTGAACCACGTAATCGGGCTGTACCCTGAAGATGTAGTTATCATTATAAAATCCTGCTGAAATTAGCTGGAATAAGCGGTCAACTCCTTTGGGAGACCAATTGCGCTTAGCCTCAATTATAAAATCGCCTTTGGTTGTAATGAATTCTGCATGAAAGCTGTCAGGAGCTCTGAGACTCATTAAGCTGTCGCCGGGCAGTGGCTGTGATAATATGTTCCCGAATAATCCAAAGAATGCAAGAAAAGGAATTAATTTTTTCATTCATTAGAAAATTTAATGATTTCTGAAGCTAATTTACGCTTACGCTATATTAAGAATATTTTTTCATGATTAGGATGGATGAACTAAAAATAAATATGAAGCTTCAAAAATTAAACCTTCATATCGATAACATTAAATTTTTTCTCTTTAAAAGTTGGAGAATATGCCAGACTGATATTTGACTTTATTTAAAGTTAAATTCATGTTTATGATTGGTTATCAGATTTTAATACTCTAGGTGTTTAAGGTGATTTAATTTAGACTCTCTATAAATTGATCAGGCGTCTTGAAATCGTATTTATTTTAATATAAATTTAGCACCTATTTATATATCTAAATACGATAAAATGCTTTCCCAATTTAAACCATTCTTTCCTTTAATTATGATCTTCACCGGAGAGTATTTCTCTATATCAATAATATAAATGTACTATGCCACTTCAACTAAAACGATTATTATTAGTATTTGCCGTATTTATCGGGATAATGCTGGTGCTCAAATATTATCTGACCCCCGATTCATGGCGGGAATACGGACCTTATCGGGGGAAAGCCCTCACTGAAATTGCAGCTAAAGAGGCTAAATATGTCCAAATGGAAACATGCGCAATGTGCCATGATTCTATTGCTGAATTTAAATCTCAGGGGAATCATAAGCCCTTACAATGTGAAGTTTGCCACGGTCCCGGATATAAGCATATGGATGAGCCCGAGAACAATAAAATGGAAATACCCCAGGGAAGGCAGTTTTGTTTACGATGTCATACACAAAATGCGGCGAGCCCGAAAAATGTTATAAAACAGATTGATGCAGTTGAGCACTATGAGGGCGAAGATTGCATAACTTGTCATAATCCACATCAACCATGAGCACAGAAAAGGATAATTTATCAAGACGGAATTTTATAAAGAATTCCAGTATGTTCGCGGGAGGCCTGGTATTGGTTTCCTTACTGGATCCATTTAAATTAGTTTTTGCAACACAAAAGCCGGTTGGAAATGGGATATGGTATGGAATAGGAATCGATATCGATAAATGCATAGGCTGTGGAAGTTGTGCCAGGGCCTGTAAAATTGAAAATGATGTTTCCACTGAACCTTTTTTCTTCCGTAACTGGGTGGAACAATATACAATTACCAACGATGGAGAGATAAAAGTTTCATCTCCCAATGGGGGAATTGATGGCTTTAAACAGCCAGTCCCCGATGATGAAATTTATAAGACTTTCTTCGTCCCGAAAATGTGTAATCATTGTGCCAAATCACCCTGTACGCAGGTCTGCCCGGTAGGTGCTTCTTTTGAATCTCCGGAAGGACTTACTTTAGTTGATCAGACATACTGCATAGGTTGTGGCTATTGTGTTCAGGCATGTCCTTACGGTTGCCGATATATTGATCCTAAAAAAGGTGTTGCTGACAAATGTACCCTTTGTTACCACAGGCTGGAAAAAGGTCTTGATCCTGCATGCATGATGGCCTGCCCGACAGGCGCCAGAATATACGGGGACTTAAATGATAAAGACAGTGCAATATATGCATTCGTTAAAGAGCACAATTGTGCTGTTCTGAAACCACAACTAAATACAGGATCTAAATTATTTTATAACGATTTAAGTCAGGAGGTACACTAAAATGGATAAAATTCTAGCTCTGCACGAAGCATTGGCCAAAGTTGTCGGTTTTATTTATCCCAATGAAATCGCCCTGAACTGGGATATGCTCATAGTAATGTACCCATATATCACCGGACTTGTTGCCGGGGCCTTTATCCTTGCTTCCCTGAACCGGGTTTTTGATATCAAAGCCCTAAGACCTACTTACGAGATCTCTTTGCTGACGGCATTAGCATTTATGTTAATAGCCACTATGCCACTAATAAGCCATCTGGGCAAGCCATTCCGCTTCTACGAAATGCTGATAACACCGCATCTGACTTCTGCCATGGCCATTTTTGGTTTTGTTTATCTATGGTATCTGATGGTAGTATTATTACTTGAAATATGGTTTGATTACAGATATGATATGGTAATCTGGTCGCGTCAAAAGAAAGGATTTATGAGGTTTGTATACAGGGCCCTTACTTTATGGGTAAGCGATACATCAGCTGCTTCCAGGAAAACCGATGAAAAATTCGGCTATTTCATAACTGTGATCGGTATCCCTTCGGCTTTTTTACTGCATGGCTATGTGGGATTTATTTTTGGGTCAATCAAGGCAAATCCCTGGTGGTCGTCAGTGATGATGCCTGTTATATTTCTTTTCTCCGCGATGGTGTCGGGGATAGCCCTGATAATGTTCATTTATATGGCGATTTCATATTTGCGTAAGCAAAAAATTGAAATGAATACACTAGATACCATCGCAAAATATTTATTTTATATTTTGATTCTGGATTTTTCCCTCGAAAGCCTGGATCAGATACACAGAATTTATGAAGCGGATGAATCATTTAATATACTTGATATTCTGGTACATGGCAAATTGTTTTTTACATTCTTTATCATGCAGATCGGACTTGGTACTTTAGTTCCCTTATCTGTCCTGGGATTTCTGCAACTTAAAAAACCCCCGGAAAAAATCAGGAAGGGCCTCTATTTAGTATTAAGCGTCCTTGTGCTGATGGGGATCTTTTTCATGAGATGGAACGTTGTCATCGGTGGACAGCTATTTTCAAAAAGTTTCTATGGATTCACCAGCTACAAAGCAAGTTTAACAGGAAGCTCCGATGTGTCATTATCCTTGTTATGGTTTATAGTGCCATTTCTTTATCTTGGCTTTTCTCCTTTGGCTGCTGCCTCCCTGGAAAAAGCATGCTGCAGAAATCGCAGATTAAAGCTACTCTTCTTCTGATTGTCAGAAGAAGGAGATGCTCTTAATTTCTGAAACTAAATATTAAAAGCGGGGGTCATTATGTCCGAAAAGGAAAATACCACTACTTCATCCGGGGAAAACCTGGCGGACCGTATGCAGGACCTTGAGATGCGCGTTTCCAATCTTGAAAAAGAGCTGGTGACAGTGAGATCCGGAAGGCTTCATCATGAGGATGATGATGAAGAACTTAAACTTCCGGATTTAGGTTTCAATGGAGCTTCTTTTGAATCGAAGTTCGGGGAGTACGGTCTTGCCTGGCTTGGGAACATAGTCCTGTTGTTCGGGATTATATTCCTGGTTGAATATTTTCAGAATGGCGGACTTAGAGGGCTGGCCCCTGCTATTGGTTATATATCGGTAATAGGACTGTTTGCCGTATCATATTACCTCAGGACTTCACATCCCAGCATGGCCTCCATATTCAGTCTGAATGGCTATATACTATTGTTTTTCATTACCCTGAAGCTTCACTATTTCACACAATTACCATTAATAGCTAACGAATTTGCAGGACTTTTGCTGGTGCTTATAGTATCGCTAATTGTGGGGGGCATGGCTCTCCGGCGGGCATCACAGGGTTTAGCTGCTCTGGCCTTCCTAATGGGGGCCGTAGCAGCTGTCATAAGCGATTCAACTCATATAATGCTTCCTTTAACGGTAATTATTGCAGCCTTTGCTGTTTATTTCCTGTACCGATATTCCTGGTGGCGCCTTCTGAATTTTTCTATTTTCCTTATTTACATTACCCAATTTATCTGGCTGATTCATAATCCTTTCATGGGTCACCAGCTTGAAATCCTTAAAACACATGATAGCGGTTACATTTACCTCTTCATAGTAGGCGCAATCTATTCATCAATAGCCCTTATCAAAGAGAGCGATACGTTTTCAGGAAACAGGGCACTTACATCTATCATTCTGAACGGACTTGGTTTCTCTTTCCTGCTCACCGTCTTTGTATTGTCATTTTTCAAGAATGATTACATAAATCTCTTTGCTTCGATTGCAGTTTTTTGCATGTCCTATTCAGTCATTCTTCAAAGAAGGTCCAGCTGGAAAGTCATGGCATCTCTTTACGCTCTTTATGGATTCGTGTCTTTAAGCGTCATGTTATATGGAATTTATGAATTCCCAGGGGCTTATTTCCTGCTTGCCTTGCAGAGCCTGCTGGTGGTTTCTATGGCCCTCTGGTTCAGAAGCAGGGTCATAGTGGTCATGAATGCCGGGCTGTTCATCATTCTTTTATTCACCTACCTGGCTACATCTACCTCAGTTAACATGGTGAATATTTCATTTGCCCTGGTTCCCCTGGTGACCGCCAGGATCATTAACTGGAAAAAGCAGCTTCTTCAAATCAAAACTGAAATGTTGCGTAATACCTATCTTGTCATTGGGTTTTTCATGGTGCTGTATGCATTGTACCGACAGGTACCGGGATCATATATAACAGTCTCCTGGACGCTGGCGGCAATCATTTATTTTGTCTTAAGCTTTGTCCTGCATAATGTAAAATACCGTTACCTCGCATTATGTACTATGGTTGCAACTGCTTTTTATCTTTTTATTATTGATCTGGCACGTGTTGAGATTATTTTCAGGGTGCTTGCTTTTTTATTCCTGGCTGTGCTTTCCATCATTTTGTCTCTTTATTATACCAAGAGAAGGAATGGAAAGAAAACGGAAATGCAGGATTAGGAATTGGGAAACCATGTCTTGGTTTTAAATCGGGATATTCAATCTTTTTATTAGCGACTAAGGCATCAAAACACAAAGCTTGCACGAAGGTCAATATTGTATTGAGTTGCGATGAGGTAATTGCTTATCAGAATTTTGCGGATTCTTTTTATAGTGCTGAAATATTGAAAATGGCTTATTGAAAGAAGTATAACCAGGCAGTTCTGTTTCGATCCACACCTTTTGCCGAGCCGAGCTTAATCCCAGCTTTATCCCTGACGGTTCCGTCTTCTTCAATGATTCCGAGTTTAATTCCGCTTTTGTCCCTGACAGTGCCGTCTTTATCAATACTTCCCATTTTGATACCGCTGCTATCCCTGAACACCCCGTCCTTATCAATAGAAGCTAACTTGATCCCGCTCTTGTCGCGGATGATGTTGTTTTCATCAAATTCACCGGTTTTGATCCCGCATCTGTCACGAATATTCCCATCTTTATCTACCTGTCCTGTTTTAATGCCGCTGTTATCGCGCAGGTCCTGTGAATATAGATCAGGCTGCAAGATTAAAAAAGTTGAGGACAGTATTATGTAAAACAGGATATTTTTCATGATTCTCATTTTACAATAAAAATCAAAATCTGTGCCGCAATATAGAATACTAATCCCTCAGAGAAATTATATCATAATAAAAAAAATAAAATGTAATCCCTATTGACGGATCGTTAAAATTCAATTTTGTAACTAATGGATGGAAGGACTATAAGGTCGGTATCCGGATCTATGGTATTATTTTTAAGATTGTATTTATAGCCATAAAATTCTTTGGATGCAAGGGCATTAAAAACCTGAATACTCCATGTTCCCGAATATTTCTTTTTATTAGTCTTATAATTTATCCCAAGATGAAGGTATTGGACCGATGGTTCCCTGTCCTGGAAAGCCCGGCTTTCATCATATATTACCTCCTTATAAAGATTTGTTGCATAAATATCCACGGGGCTGATTCTGTCACCACCCAGTAAGCTTAGGCGGCCATTTATGCTCAGTAGATTATTTTTGGATTTACCAATTGCCCATTCTTTTCCTCCCAGTATATGAACCACATAGTTTTTATTAAAGCGGGAATTTCGTTCAATTCCGTCACCGCCTTTATATTTTGAATTAAATACAGAGACTGCAAGGATATAATAAAATCCATGCGTCATATATCTTTCAAGGCTTATATCAATGCCCGCATTATATCCTGAACCATCATTTGTCATAGGATCGTTCAGAAACCAGTTCTGTTCCAGGTTAAGCATCGAGAATGAACTGTCGGGGATGACCGGCACATCGAAAAGTGCCTGGTAATATATTTCTGTTTTAAGGTTTAGGTTTTCGTTAAGATTTATGGAATAGCCCGCCACAAGATGATGGGCTTTGGTGAAGTCGAGGTTTTTATTTGGTTGTGTCGGGTCCCGTTAACGTCCCGAATTGCCAGGTAAGTGCCGAGCATTTCAAGCCTGCTATGGAGGCCATAGGCCAGGCTTACTGACTGGCCCGGGGTAAAATTCCACCGGATCCCCGCCCTTGGTTCAATTGTATATTTTCCATTCAGTGCGAAATATTGGGCATGTAAGCCCAGGTTCAGGTTGATGCCTGAGCTAAGTTCAAATCGGGATTCCGAATAGGCCTGGTAAAGAAAATTGTAGCTTTGTTCGTTCACCACAGGCAGCATTGTATCGCCAGGATTTTCAGCTTGCGCTATAAACATATTGTAATTCAGCATATCAATATTAAATCCACTGCGATTGATGTGACGGGGGCCGAATTTGTGATTTATAAAAGATGCAATTGTATATTTCCAGGTCCGGTCATCAATTTTATTTCTCTGATGAAGTACATATTCATTATCCAATTGGTCCCCGTCAGATTTAATTGCATTGCCTGAAGCAGAAAGGCTTGTGAAAATATAGGTGCTTTTTCCGGCTATGAGCCGGTTATTCATTCCTACGGCCCCCATGGAGGTTTTGTTCTGTGATTTATACCGGTCTCTTTCATAAATCCAGTCTGTGGAATCCATCTTCGGTTTCTCGCCACTGAAATCATTTCCTGCCAGTCCCCAAAGCGACCAGGTCCCGGTTTTTTTCGTTGGAAAATCAAATTTGAAGCAGAGGTCTTGGTATTTAATTAGTTCGGCGTTTTCGGGTAGAAGGGGTTCCAGTAGTGCAAAAATTGAATACCTGTAGTTGAAAAGATAAGTCGACTGTTTTCCTTTCACAAATGGCCCTTCGGCAGAGAGGTCAATACCTGTTAATCCTGCCTGGACGGTATATTCCCGCCGATCCGGATTACCTGTACGTAGCTTTAAGTCGAATATTCCGGAAAGAGCATTCCCATATTCTGCGGGGAAGGCCCCCGTGAAAAAATCAGAGTTAGCCAACATCTGGCTGCTCAGGGCAGTGATCCCTCCTCCTCCGAAAGTACTTAGGTTTGCAAAATGACTGGGATTGCTGATCTCCACACCTTCCATTCTCCAGAGTAGTCCTTTTGGAGCATTACCGCGAATAACGATACCATTACTGCTCATATTATCGGCAACACCTGCAAATGAAGCAGCAAGATGGGCAGGGTCGTCGTAACCTCCTGCATAGCGGCGGGCTTCTTCCATATTGATCTGCCTTGCGCTCAATAATGCCATGCTATTCAGGGGCTCTTTCGCTTCAGTCGTGGC
Source organism: uncultured Bacteroidales bacterium (assembly GCA_963787195.1). GTDB lineage: Bacteria > Bacteroidota > Bacteroidia > Bacteroidales > JAGOPY01 > CAWBCI01. Next base: position 233,719 of record CAWBCI010000031.1, on the reverse strand, counting down.
TTTAATTTCGACTTCATTCATATTGATCACGGATTCTTTCAGACCGATATTCAGCACTACTTCCTTGCCTGATCCGACAAGCAATTCACGGATCAAATAGCTTTCGTAACCCATATAGCTTATTCGCAGCTCATAACGTCCAACCGGTACTTTTTCCAACCTGAAATTTCCATTAAGATCGGTACTGGTTCCGACAAGGGGGCTGGTTCCCGGAAGGACCACACTTGCCCCCGGCAACGGAATACGCGTGTCTTCGTCAACAATTTTCCCTTTCAATACCTGGGTGATCTCTTGTGGGAATGTAATCACTGATATAAAAGAGAAGAGAATTAAAAAGAAAATTTCTTTTTTTATCCCATTCATTCTTAAAGGTTTTTAATAAAGACAGCTAACGAATAAAAAAGTTTACAAGATGGAATATTTATATGAGAATAAGATGAATATACTTTCCGGATGGTTTTCAATAAATAAGCCGGATGCTCCCGAAGAGAAGAATACTTCAGGAGCATCCGGCCTGACCTATTAATATTAGAATCTTGTTCCTAATGTCAATAATATGCTGTTGCTGAGCAGGGTATTATTAGCTACGGCGCTAATCTTGACAGGTTCATTAACGTAGTTATAAAGGTAGTAGTCTTCAAGCATACGGGTATATACATAAGCCAGGTCCATGAAGAAGGGCCCTTGCCGGAAGCCGACACCGGCTGAAATGGCTATCCTTTTTCCGTCATTAATATTATTATTTTTGTAAGGTGAGGTTGCATAATTGAAGCCTCCCCTGAAACTGAATATATTATATCTCCACTCTGTCCCGATCCGGATATTGTGGGTGGGGGCATAACTATTCCGGATTGCCTTGTTGGTTTCGTTGAAGCTGAAATCGCTTGCATTAAAGCGGGCTGAGGTATAATCCACGTATTCATAGTCGGCACTGACAAGGCCTATATTACCTATGATAAAGGCGATACTTCCGCTGGCCCTCAAAGGGGTATTCATATTATAGACATATTTACCCAGCGGTGAAGAATAGCTATAGGTCGAATCATTTTCTAAAACCGATTGCATGCTAGCCTGGTAATTATCTTTCATATTTGTAAAAAAGGAAGGAGTATGTACAGAGGCCCCAAATCTGAACCAGTCGCTCAGCCGGTATATGAAGCCGAATTTTAAATTAACGCCGTTTCCCTTAGTGTTAAGAGATTCAGTTCTTATAAAGTTTTTGAAATTACGAACAGGGACAGCTACTGCATTAGGATTACTTTCCATATAAGTTGATTCCTCATAATAGCGGATCATGGGTATGCCGATCGTGATCCCGATATAAAGCCTGTCCATATAATTAGCGGCCAGGGAGAAATCATATTCATTCATGGAGCCATGGGTATCGATGCTCTTCGACTGATATAAACTGCCCGCTGGAACGGCTGCAGAATATTGTGTGGTGTCGGCATTGTCCGGATTTATAAGGTAAGTCAACCAGGCAAGGTCCAGGTCGTAAGCATAATTTCCATTCTGATTTTCAATATCTTTAAAATAGATTCCATCTGCACGATTGACATAGACATCAAGAAGGGAATTTCTATCATTAGTCCCGTTGATCTCTATATGGTTATTGAAGTTTGCCAGGCGGGTGATACCGGTGGCAAACTGTATATATTTCCAACCGGAGCTTTGAGCGGCTTTAGTGCTTAAAGGTGATGTAAATACAAAGCCGAGATTTCCCAGGTTAAAATTGGATTTCATACCGGAAGCAAAGTCACCGTTATAAGTTGATTCGGTTTTGCCCATATAGATTGAAGGTGTGATGGAAAATTCTGATGTAGTAAAAAGGCCCAATCCGCCGGGGTTGGTGCTGATGCTGGTATAATCTGCACCGAGTGCTCCGAAAGCGCCTCCCATAGCCATATATCGTGCTGTTCCTCCAATATTGATACGGGAATATCTCAATGCATCCACCGCAGTTTGGGAGTAGGCGCCTGATACCATCAAAATTGACGCAATGAAGAAAAGCCAGTATTTTTTCATGTCCTTGTAATTTTGAATTTAAAAATTAAAACGAATACCCTGATTAATATTCACTTTGATATGAAGATTATTCTAAGGGATATTTTAAAAGAGCTTGATAAAAAGTTAAGATTAAATGAGATCAGTAATCAGGAAAGACCCTGCAATCATTGATTAGAATTACTTACAGGGTCTTTCTTTATTTTATTATTTTCTGCCCCCGCGGGATGATCCGCCGCTACTGCCGGAAGACCTTGTAGCTCCTCCTGAAGAAGGAGAGCTTGTGGACCGTGATGGAGATGAATAGCTTCTGCTGGGAGTGCTTGCAGGAGCTGAATAGCTGTTTGATCTTGCAGGAGCTGAATAGCTGTTTGATCTTGCAGGAGCTGAATAGCTATTTGACCTTGCAGGTGTTGAATAGCTTCTGCTTGGTTCTGAGGACCTCTGTTCAAACCCGCGGCTTTGGTATACAGGCCGGGATTCATTCGTACTCCTTTTGGGGGTTGTAGTATAAGTTCTCCTGGCTGCTCCTTCAGTGACATTACCAGGCTTCACCTCCCTTGAACTGGGACTGCTGTATTCCTGGCTGGAAGGAGTAGTCCGGTAGGTAGGAGAAGTATAGGTCTTAGGTTTTTCATATCTCATTTCAGGTTGAGTACGCCTGCTTGGAGACATATAGGTTTCCCTGGTGGCTGTACCCGAATTCGATGTACTTCTTTCCCGGCTAAGGTTAGCAGGTTTGCTGTAAGCTTGTTTTTCGGCATTGCCCCCAGAACGGGTAGCATTACCGGAAACATTGGGCTGGGCCTGGGTTCCTGTTGATCGGCTTGCAGTACCGATATTTGCTTTTGATGCAGGTTTGACTTCAGCAGTTCCGGGTTTGGTTTCGGAACGGGTGGCTGTGCCGGAGTTACCATCACTTCTGTTCAGGGTACCATTAGCGGTTGCAGCATTTTCTGATGTACGAAAGGCTTTGCCGTTCTTACTTTCACCTTCTGAACCGGTGCTTGCGGTATTAAGCTGGCTGGTATTTCCCGTGGGAACATTTCCTGAAACATTGTAATCCCTTGAAGCGCCGGCGCTGCCACTAACTTCGCTGTTATTATCCCGGCTTCCTCTTCCGGACTCCCCGTTAACTGTTGCACCGTTGCTATTGCCGCCCCGGTTGCCTCTCGGTCCGTAGTGATAATTATTGTAATCATTGGAGCTATAATAAGGGTAATATCCACCTCCGGCGTAATAACCGTCTAAATACCCATTATTATACCCATTCCAGTACGATCCAGCGTATCCGTAACCATATCCATAACCATATCCGTATCCGTAGGAATACCAGGGGTCCCAGTACCAGGGACGATAGCCCCAGTAGTTAGGATAGCCATAACCGAAGTTCCCCCAGCCATAACCGAAACTCATAGACAAACCGCTGCCGTAGGGGTATCCGCAGCCATAGCCTGAATAGATACTACTTCCAAAGGAATAGGGATCGTATGTATAATTATATGTATTGGTATAATAATTGTCATAATAATCAAATCCTGGATTTGGATCGTGAAATCTTTTTATCCTGGATGAATACTCGTAATCATAATATCCATCGGTATCAAAATCTTCAGTAGTACCTGCATTTGCAGATGCATAATCCGAAGAATAGTAATCCCCGCTGTATTCCGAGCTTTCATTCACGGGTTCTGAGGTAACGCTTGCCGACTTAGTGGTATTGGCCACCGCTTTGGTTCGGGAGCTGCCGTAAACTTCATCATAAGGTGCCGAAGCATTGTAGGTTGAAGTGCAGGAGGCCAGGAGCAAGCTCAGGATGATTGTAATTGCGCTTAATGTTTTCATAGTCAATTTCTCCTTTGATTTATTTGGAAGGGACTTTCGGTTATTCTGCATATTTAGTTAATTTTGTCCCTTCTTTACGATGTGAAATTATGCAAATACTATACCAAAAATAATTATGGCTAAAGATTTTTCAACGCGCGAAGAAAATTATGCTCAATGGTACAATGATCTGGTGATAAAAGCGGACCTGGCCGAGAATTCGGCTGTTAGAGGATGCATGGTTATAAAACCTTATGGCTATGCTATTTGGGAGAAAATGCAGGCAGCCCTTGACAAGATGTTTAAGGATACCGGTCATGTGAACGCATATTTTCCGCTTCTAATTCCGAAATCATTTTTCAGCAAGGAAGCCTCCCATGTTGAGGGCTTTGCTAAAGAATGTGCAGTGGTAACTCATTACCGTCTGAAAAATTCTCCGGACGGCAAGGGTATAGTAGTGGATGAGGATGCCAAACTTGAAGAAGAACTGATCATCCGGCCTACTTCCGAAACGATTATCTGGGACACCTACCGCACCTGGATACAATCATACCGTGATTTGCCCTTGCTGATCAATCAATGGGCGAATGTAGTCCGTTGGGAGATGCGCACCCGATTGTTCCTGCGTACAGCCGAATTCCTTTGGCAGGAAGGGCATACAGCCCATGCCTCCGAAGCGGAAGCAATTGAAGAGACAAAGAAGATACTTGATGTGTATACCACCTTTGCTGAAAAATGGATGGCTATTCCGGTTCTGCAAGGTGTTAAATCGGCCAATGAACGTTTTGCAGGAGCTGTTGAAACTTATTGCATAGAAGCCCTGATGCAGGATGGAAAAGCCCTGCAAGCCGGTACTTCTCACTTCCTTGGTCAGAATTTTGCAAAAGCTTTTGATGTGAAATTCCTGAGTAAGGAAAATAAGCTGGAACTTGTTTGGGCTACTTCATGGGGAGTTTCCACCAGGCTCATCGGTGCCCTTATTATGTCGCACTCCGATGATAAAGGATTGGTCCTGCCTCCAAAACTGGCTCCTATACAAGTTGTTATTGTCCCGATTTATAAGAATATGGAGCAGCTTGCGCAGATATCTGAAAAAGCCCTGGAAATCAAGAAAGATCTTGAAAGTAAAGGTATCAGTGTAAAATATGATGATCGTGATACCCAGAAACCGGGCTGGAAGTTTGCCGAATATGAATTTAAGGGAGTTCCAGTGAGGATAGCTATTGGTCCGCGTGACCTTGAAAACGGCACTGTTGAAGTTGCACGCAGGGATACCCTGGAAAAGGAATTTTACCAGGCTACCAATATAGCCACCAAGATAGAACACCTTCTGGAGCATATCCAGTCAAATCTTTATGAAAAGGCTTTGGCATTCAGGGAAAACAACACTTACAGGGTAGATAGCTGGGAAGAATTCAAGCAGAAACTGGATGAAGGCGGATTTTTACTTGCCCACTGGGATGGTACTTCCGAAACAGAGCAGGCTATCAAAGAGGAAACCAAGGCAACGATCCGTACAATTCCACTGGATGGACAGACTGAAAGCGGCAAATGCATCTATAGCGGAAAACCATCGCAACGAAGGGTTGTATTTGCCAGGGCATATTAGAAGAGAAGATATCAGTCTATATTATTTTAATCCTGAACTTTGATCCTCTTCTGACTCTTACTTTTTCATTTTAAATGGAAAAACTACCGAGATCTTTATAGCCAGGTTATGTTCGGGCAGATCCAGGCTATATGGGCCATAACGGTAAAAGAAGCCTACCCCGATATTGTATAAATAGAGGTTTACCAGGTTATTCAGTAAGAAACCGCTCTCATAATAACCCTTCTCCATTGTTTTATAAGCAAGATCATAATGCTTGTCGGGATAGGCAAGGCTACCGAATCCCACATTAGTCGCTATCACAAATTCAGGCTGGAACTTTTTTGAAAATGAAAGCAATTTTCCGAAATTATGAGTGAAGTAAAGAGCTACATAGCGATCCGATAAAAATTCATTCATCCGCATAGTGGCAAAGCTGTTCTGGGCAAAGATGCTTAAAAAGCGGTAGCTTCCGTTCCCGTTGAAGAGGTTTGGAGCGGGGATAGACCGGTCGACATATCCGGCCTTCAGCACCAGGGATGTTTCTCCTAAGTATTTGGTATAGAATGATTTTTCTACTTTCAGGTCGATACGGTTATAATCATAGTCACTGTTGAATAAGCCTTTTATCCCATGGGTATACATAAGCCATACCACCGGATATTTTGATCCCAGGGAAACTCTCGCTCTTTTGGTCACTATGAATTCTTCTCTGAAGGCAAAACGGAATCCGGCCCTGATATCTGTAAACCGGAACTGCTTGCTAAGAACTGAAAGTCCTTCCTGTGATATTCCATAGCGGTAATTATCCGGAGAGTCTTTGGTATTTACATTCAGTTCCACTCCGGCTTTAAAATCACGGAAGACCCGGAAACCGAGACCTCCCGAAAAACTTTCAGTAGGATTCATCCTTTTGATCAGCAGTGCTCTCCAATTCTCGCCTGTGAGAAGGCTTTTATTTTCGTCGAAGAAAGTCACTCCGCCGCTTTCATTTACATTCTTATCGTAGGCCAGGTTCAGGCTGATCTCATTACGGCGGTTCATAATCCATTGAAAATCTCCTCCATATTTGAATTCCTTATCCCTGAAACCATAGCCACCATAGCCTCCTATCCGGAAATTACGGGAAAGCTTCTCATTGGTATGCACACCCAATCCCAGATAGAGTCCTTCATAGCCATTATAAGTGATAATCCGGTTAAGGTCTATATCCAGAAATTTATAAGGAATACGGCCGTCTAAAACCGTCTCGAAGCCTTTCGCCAGCTTGTCGAAATTATTGGCTTTACCTATGCTGTCCAAAAAGGCATAAGTTCTCTTGTCCCGGTCCGACAAAGTATCCAGCCTGTATTTGTTCCAGTACTTATTGTTTTTATCAGTGGCATTAGGGTCGACATCCACCCCAAGCAGGGCAAATTGTTTCTTAATATTTTCAGGATTCAGCTCAATATCCCTGATATAACTTTTCCCGATTCCGATAAGTTTAAGCTTTGCATTCCCGGCCTGCAGCGTTGCATTGTTAAAGATTACATCGGTATTCAATTGAACCGGAAACCAGTGCACACTGTCTATCAGCGCGTATTGTTGCTGGATCTTGATGCTGAATCCTTCTTCCTTTGCAGGGCGCGCGATTACATTCTGTATGGCCCAGCCATGAGAATTAATATACAGAACACCTTCCAGTCCGTCGAAATTTGTATTTGGCCGGGGCCGGTATGAGATTATGAAGACAGTGTCATGATTGGCCGTGTAAGTAGTATCTTCAATCAGGAAGATGTATTTATAAATGCTTCCTTTACTAATAGGGTTGATATAATTTTTATCATTTATTTTGAAGAAATCCTTATAAAACGAAGTCGACTGTATCTGCGAGATGAGAAAAACAAAAATGGGATCTTTGAAGCCTGAAACGCGGCTGGCTTTCACGTTCTCATAATTCTTATCCGGCGCCATGAACTTCCTGTCCACCACGGTTTCCATCAGACCAATATCCTGTTTGCTCAAAAAATTCCTGGCTTCTACCAGTGAACTGTCGTTCTTCACCGAGTCGGGAAGGTTCAGTGTGTCAAGTTGAGCGGTAAAAATTGTTTTTTCGTAGGATGTATAAGAGAAGGAGGGAAGTTTTTCAGGATCGTTTTTATCCCTGTTTGCAATCACCAGCTTAATAATCCGGTGGGCCGGGTTTTCAGTTGGATAGATCACTACTTCCTGGAGGTCCACCGCCTTTCTGCTCAGCTTTATAAGTATATCCTGGTTTTGCCCATGGGGGATTGTATAAGTCATCTGATTATAACCCACATATGTCAGGCGTATCGACTCTATTGGTTTTTTTGAAGCCAGGCTGAATTTACCATCAATATCAGTAGTTCCGCCCGAGAGTGTGCCGGTAATCTGGATATTGACAAATGCCAGGGCTTCACGGGTATCGGCATCGATCACCTTCCCCGAAACTGAGTAGCTTTCCTGGGCCCGGATATTAGTATTCAGGGCAAGGAACAGGAGCAGGAGAAAAAGGAAAAGAGGAGGGAAAATTCTTTTCATCCGGCAAAATTAAGAAAACTTAGACGGCAAAATAGGATTCCAGTTCTTTCAGAGTATTTTCGCCGGTATGTATATCATGCACGATCAGACCTTTTTCCAGAACCGCGATGCGGTCGCAGACTTCAGTTACATGATTCAGGTCATGACTTGAGATCAGCATAGTCACCTGTTTGTCTTTTTTCAGTTTGTTCAGAAGGTTTTTCAAGCGGATCTGGGTGCTGGGATCAAGGCTGTTGAAAGGCTCATCCAGGATGAGGATTTCGGGCTCAGCCATCATAGCGGCAGCTATACCGACTTTCTGCTGGTTCCCGCGCGAAAGGTCCCGTATATACTTCTTCTTCCCCAAAATCTCTTCATTAAAAAAATCATGAAAATCCCCCAGGAAAGTCCTGATATCCTGCAGCCGGCATTCCATGGATCTTCCCTGTAAAATCAAAATATTCTTCCGGGGTCAGGTAATCAATCAGGAAATTACGGTCGAGATATGAACCGGTATACATTTTCCAGCCTTCATTATGGGCAACATTCTTATCCTTCGACATGACTTCTCCTGTTTGAGGTCTGATCAGATCCAGGATCAGGCGGAAGAAAGTGGTTTTTCCGGCTCCGTTATTTCCAACCAGCCCAAAGCTTTCGCCCCTTTTAATGTTCAGATTTGGTATGTTTAACACGGTCACCCCGCCGTAAACTTTAGTAAGATCTTTAACTGTAATCATATTATAAAAAGATGAATATTAATGAATAAATTAACTTTCCCTGAATCCTTCAGACATGATATATTTTCTTTTTTGAAAATTCAGAAATATCATGTTGATGAAAACTTTCCGAAAGGCCAGTCCGACAAGTCCCAAACCCGCCAGCACCGCCAGGGCAGTATATTGATTGAAAATTTTTCCCAGGACGAAATAGACTATTACCGGGAAAAGGAAGGCCGGTACCAGTACAAGCCAATTCATCACCCCCACACCCTGATAATTAAAAGTTGCCCCTTTAGTCAGGTCCATTTTCTTTTTGTTATAGGTGGCCAGGTAAAGAAGTACGATAGAAAGCACGCCAATATTGAAAAGGAAACATGCAGTATTGATCAGCAGGATATTCCATCCGAAATACACATAAGGAATAGTCAGAATATAACATAAAATAGTGATGGATATTCCAAGCGTATATTTAGCGCCTATATATCTTCCCATGTCGATCTTACGGGTCAGTATACCATCAAAGTAATTGCTTTCATAACCAAAGGCGTAATTCAGATAGTTCATCATTAAACCTCCTGAAATAAAAACCCCGATAAAAACTAAAAATGCGCTATCATTTTTATACTCAGGCTGAGGGTAGAAAAATAAACCATATAAGAGGAAAACAGGAAGCAGGTAAAGCATACTCTTGGTCCGTTTATGCCTCAGCCAGAGTTTGATTTCCAGGGCCATAAGGTCGCCGGTCAGGCCAAGGGATTCTAAATATTTAATGCTTCTCATATCCCCGGCCTGATAAGTCTTGGTCTTAATGATCTCGTCCGGGTACATTTTGGATTTCAGGTAGAAGAAGTTAATCAGGTACATAGTAACCATCAGTCCAAAGGGGATGAGAGTCAGGACAGGATGCAGGATGATAAAGCCCATAGCCAGGCCGGAATAATGTGAAAGGCTTATCAATCCGAAATAATCCATAAATGCAAGGCCGATAACCAGCAGGCTGAAGATCCCCGGAATGGCCGGTTTAGAGACCAGTTGACGTTTCAGATAAGTGGCCAGCAAATTGTTATTGAAGATCAGAAAGATAACCGAGAATAACCATGCCAATCCTACTGTACCATTATACTCAGGGATAACTGCTTTTAAGGTAAAGGGAATTATGATGAGTAAAGGCAGGAAATTAAGTATATGCAGGAAGGATTTACCTATAACAAAGTGGGCTATGGAGGATTTTTTTATAGGAAGATGAAGATAGGATTCGACCGAAAAAGTAGGGAGTGATTGCATCATGTAGCGGATCAGTAAATCCGCGAAAAAATAATAAATCAAGCCTGAACTCAGAACGTAAACCGGACTTTGGTCGCTAAATGTTTTTTGCAGGATCTCTGTCAAAAACAAACCAAGCACCAGGAAATCCAGGATCAGCAGAAATAACACAAATCCCAGGAAGATATTCAGGGCTACATTACGCTGCCAAATAGATGATCTCCAGAACTCTTTCCATTGATGAATGAAAAACCATTTAAAGCTCATATTTTATGTGTTTCAAATAAGATGGCAAGTTAAACAAATTTATAATTTCAGCTGAAAAGCTTTTTATTATTGGCATGGCGGGATTTATCCCTCATAGTTTTTTTCTCAAGGTTGAGTTCCAGTGCTTTCGTGAGATCAACTCCTGTCTGATTTGCAAGGCAGATCAGAACGAAGAGCACATCGGCAAATTCATCCGCGAGATTCAAATCTTTTTCCGATTCCTTAAAGGATTGCTCGCCGTATTTCCGGGCGATAATGCGGGCTACCTCTCCAACCTCCTCCATCAGGATAGCTGTATTGGTAAGTTCATTGAAATACCTGACCCCGTTTTCCCTGATCCAGGTATCTACCATAAGCTGGGCTTCTTCAATAGTCATAATAATAAATGATATGAATGAATTTAAGTTAATTCCGGCCTTCACCGGCACAAAAGTAAAAATCAATTATATTTACATTTAAATTATCTTCATAAATAATATCAACAGCTATTAATGGAGAATCAGAAATTAACCCGCTTAAGATATATTTATTATACCCTTGCCATCATCATCATCTTTTTTTTCGTGGTGGTCATTGCCAGGGATATACTCATACCAATTACCCTGGCCTTTCTTTTCGCGATCCTGATCCATCCGCTTTCCGAATTATTCATTAAGATCAAATTCCCCAAACCACTTGCGAATATTTTAAGCGTATTGATCTTCGTAGCTGTTTTTTATTTTGCGATCAGTTTGCTGGTAAGGCAGGTCCAGAGTCTTACAGATGATTTTCCCAGCCTGAAGCAGAAAGCAGTCGCTAATCTTGAATTCATGCGCCTGTTTATCGAGGAGCGTTTCGGGGTAAATTCAAGCAAGCAACATGCTTTTTTAAAGGAACTGGTGAACAAACTCTTTGATACTGGAGGCGCGATCATCGCGGGACCGGTTACGGCCACGGCTAATACCCTCTTTAAAATAGTCCTGCTTCCGGTATTTATGTTTTACCTGCTGAACTTTCGCGACCGTTTCAAGCATTTTATGGTGATGATAGTGCCGGAACAACGTAAAAAACATGCCGACAGCATTGTCAGTCAAATTACCCTGATGATCCAGAAATATATCAGTGGTTTATTTACCGTGGTAGCAATTCTTTGTGTATTGAATTCACTGGGACTTTACCTGATAGGATTGAAATATGCCATACTTTTCGGGATCATCTCGGCAAGTTTCAACCTGATCCCTTATTTCGGAACCTGGATAGGAGCTGCCTTTCCCCTGATATTTGCCTTACTCACCGGGGATTCGCCCCGTCTGTTCATTTCTGTATTCCTGCTTTATCTGGTAATACAATTTACTGAAAACAACATACTTACACCTAATATTACAGGGAGTTATGTGAGGATAAACCCTCTAATGATCATTTTGGGGATCATTATAGGAGGTATGGTTTGGGGAGTTACCGGTATGCTGGTGGTTATCCCTTTCCTGGCTGCTATAAAGATTATATTTGAAAATATAGACTGGCTAAAACCGGTGGCCTATCTGTTAAGCAATGACAAACCTCTGAAACACGGATTGATACTTAAAGGCTTGAAAGATAAGCTAAGCCATCTTGCAGGACCTTCGAAGAGTGAAAGTGGAGATGGCGATAATAAATAAATTCTTTTAAATATTATTTTATTTTGATTGAAAATAAGAAGGACATGTTGATGATAGCCAAGACCAGTGAAGGACTGGAAGAAGTCCTGGCTGCTGAACTTGGAAAACTGGGTGCGGAAGAAGTGACTATAATTACCCGTGCAGTGAGTTTTAAAGGTGATAAACGATTGATGTACAGCGTAAATTACCGCTCCCGCTTATGCCTGCGCTTGTTAATGCCGATTGCCACCTTCGAGGCGGATAATGAACAACAGCTTTATGACGGGGTTATGGCAATACCCTGGGAGGATTATCTGGATCTGCATTCTACTTTTGCTATTGACAGCGTAATCAGCTATTCGGTATTTACCCATTCGGGATATGTTTCACTGAGATCGAAGGACGCCATAGTTGATCGCTTTCGAAATCGCACCGGGCAAAGGCCCGGGTGGATACGGATAATCCGGATCTCTTGATCAGTATACATATGTTCAGGAACCGCTGTACGGTTTCCCTTGATAGCTCAGGTTCTTCACTTCATTTGCGCGGCTACCGGCGATATACGGTCGAGGCCCCGATCAACGAGGTGCTGGCGGCCGGCTTAATCCATCTCAGCGGCTGGGATATGAAAATGCCCTTTATGGATCCGATGTGCGGTTCGGGAACAATTCTCATGGAAGCAGCTATGATGGCTTCTTCTATCCCTGCTGGTTATTACCGGGAAAGTTATGGCTTTCAGCGCTGGAAAGATTTTGATGAAAAATTATGGAAGCAGGTGAAAGAAGAAGCTGATTCAGCACGTTCCGACACCGAAGTTCCTTTTCTTGGATTTGATAATGACCGGAGGGCTGTCCGCGCAGCTACTTCGAACATACGGGGAGCCAAACTTGATCATATCATCCGGGTACGCGAAAACGACTTTTTCGAGGCCCATCCTCCTTTTGCAAAGGGCTGCCTGGTTACCAACGCTCCCTTTGGAGAGCGACTCAGGATCGATGATATTATTTCCTTTTACAAAGGAGTGGGAGACAAGTTAAAGCAGGATTATGCCGGCTTTACGGTCTGGGTGCTGGTGTCTAACCTTGAAGCGGCTAAGTTTATAGGTCTTCGGCCAACCCGGAAAATTAAACTTTTCAACGGACCGCTGGAATGCCGTTTATTGAAATTTGAAGTATATGAGGGCAGCAAGCGGAAGGCATGAGACGCATCAAAATTTTACATTCTTCGCTCCCTGATTTTGACTAATTTTGCGGCCTAATTCAATTGAGAATATGACAAGTATAAAAAGGATTGGAGTGCTTACATCCGGTGGCGATGCTCCCGGAATGAATGCTGCTATCCGGGCTGTGGTCCGAACCGGGATCTATTATAACCGGGAAGTGGTCGGTATTCTGAAGGGATATCACGGCCTGATCCATAATATGATGGAAGCTATGCATAGCCGATCAGTTTCTAATATAATTCAAAGGGGTGGAACAATTCTGAAGACAGCCCGGAGCGAAGAGTTCCGTACAAAAGAAGGCCGCAAGAAAGCCTATGATAATTTAATTAGCAATCAGATCGACGCACTGATAGTAATTGGCGGGGATGGAACCTTTACCGGCGCCGGCATCTTTGATAAGGAATTCAATTATCCCATCATGGGTTTGCCCGGCACTATCGACAATGACCTTTATGGAACCGATTATACAATAGGTTTCGACACAGCAGTTAATACTGTCGTGGAGGCTGTCGATAAGATACGCGACACGGCCAGCTCCCACGACCGTATTTTTATTATAGAGGTGATGGGCCGGGATGCCGGATTTATTGCGCTGCGAAGCGGCCTGGCAACCGGAGCCGAAAAAATACTTATCCCCGAGAGCATTACCTATGTGAATGAGTTGATTGATAAACTCAGAAATGACTATAGCCGGAATAAAACTTCCGGCATCATTATAGTCTCCGAAGGGGATGACTCGGGAGGAGCAATAGAAGTTTCCAAAATAATCAGAAAGAATTTTCCGGAGTTTGAGACCAGGGTTTCCATACTTGGCCATATACAAAGGGGGGGATCTCCGTCTTCATCCGACAGGGTCCTTGCAAGCGAAATGGGTTATCATGCAGTGAAAGCATTGCTGGATGGGAAGAAAAGTATGATGGTTGGATCCCGGAACCGGAAAATTGTTTTTACACCTTTCGCGAAATCCATCAAACAACACCAGATGATGAATATGGACCTGCTGCATATTGCGGAAGTCCTGTCGATCTAAGGCCTGGGACCACTCAGCTTGTAATAATTAAGATTTTATGCCAATTACTTTTGCCGATGTTTTATTACCTCTGCCACTGCCCGGTTACTTTACCTACAGTGTGCCGGAAGAGCTTACTGCCGGATTGACGGCCGGTAAAAGAGTTGTAGTGCAATTTGGCAAAAAGAAAGTTTATACTGCACTTGTAGTTAAGGACCCATGAAAATCCCCCACTGGCTTACCAGGCCAAAGATATTCTCTCGGTTCTGGATGATTTTCCCCTGGTCAATGAAAAGCAATTCAGGCTCTGGAAATGGATGTCGGAATACTATCTCTGTACGCCCGGAGAAGTTATGAATGCGGCCCTCCCCGGCGGATTGAAACTTACAAGCGAAACTCTTATCTGTCTGAAGCCCGAAGCTGTCATTGATCCGGCTGCCCTTAACGAGAGGGAACAGATGGTGGTGGAAGCGCTGACTCATCAGAAAAAACTCAGCATCAGTATGATTGCACATATTGCTGAGCTTCAGAAGGTCATTCCCCTGGTAAAAAATCTTATCGAAAAAGGCATTGCAGAAGTGGAGGAAAAACTTCAGCAGGGCTATCGTCCTAAGAAACAGACCTATGTTCGTTTCTCAAGGCTTTATGCGGAAGATGAAGAAGCAATCAGGAAATTATTCGATGATCTGGGTAAAAGGGCTTTTCGTCAGTTACAGTTAATCATTTCCTATATTAACCTTTCCCGCAATCTTCTGGATAAAAAAGCTGAAGTTAGCCGGCAACAATTATTAAAAAGTGTGGATGGCTCTCCGGAAGCTCTAAAAGCTTTGGTTGAAAAGGGCATTTTTGAGATTTATGAGAAGGAAGCCAGCCATTTTGATATAGCGGGCGCTCTTGCTCATCCGGATGATATCCTTTTGAGCGAACATCAGCAAAGCGCTCATGATGCTATCACAGAACATTTTAAAGAGAAAGATGTGGTTTTGCTGCATGGGATCACTTCCAGCGGTAAGACCGAGATTTATATTAAGCTTATAGCCGAAGCCCTGGAAAATGGAAAACAGGTCCTTTATCTGCTGCCTGAAATAGCCTTGACATCCCAGATCATTAACCGGCTCCGGAAGTATTTCGGAGATCAGGTTGGGATATATCATTCCAGGTATAACGAAAATGAAAGGGCTGAAATCTGGTACCAGACCCTGAACGGAAAAGGGAATGACGAAAGCAAACGCTTCCGGGTTATGCTTGGAGCGCGTTCGGCCCTTTTCCTGCCGTATTCGGATTTAGGCCTGGTGATCGTCGACGAGGAACATGATTCTTCCTATAAACAATATGATCCCGCACCGAGATATAATGCAAGAGATTCAGCTATCTACCTTGCTGGTATACACGGCGCTAAAACCGTCCTCGGATCAGCTACACCGGCTGTGGAAAGCTATTATAATACCCTTTCAGGAAAGTATGGTCTGGTGGAGATGTCGGAGCGTTTCGGGGGGATACAGATGCCGGAGATACTGATAGCAAACATGAAGGAGGAAAGCCGTCGGAAAACTCTCCGTTCAATTTTTTCGTCAGTGCTGATGGAGGAGATGAACAGGGCCCTCGAAAACAAGGAACAGATCATACTCTTCCAGAACCGCCGGGGCTTTTCCCTGCACCTCGAATGTGATGTATGCAACTGGATCCCGCAATGCAAACATTGCGATATCTCCCTTACTTATCATAAAGCCGAACACAAGGCCAAATGCCATTACTGCGGATATTCCATTCCTATTCCCCCAAAATGCCCTGAATGTGGGAATACACGAATAGTAATGAAAGGTTTTGGGACAGAGAAGATAGAAGAAGAACTTGAACTGATATATCCGGAACATCATATCCGCCGCATGGACCTGGATTCGACCCGGACAAAAAATTCCCATCATAAAATCATTTCTGAATTTGAGGAGAGGAAAATAGATATACTCGTTGGCACACAGATGGTGACGAAAGGGCTGGACTTTGATAATGTGAGTGTGGTCGGGATACTGAATGCCGACAATATGATACATTTCCCGGATTTTCGTTCTTATGAAAGAAGTTTCCAGCTCATGGCCCAGGTTTCAGGCCGGGCGGGCCGGAAGTCGAAGCGGGGGAGGGTGGTGATACAGACTTATAATCCCAATCACCCGGTGATCCGTCAGGTTATCAACAATGATTACGACGGGATGTTCCGCAGGCAGGTGGCCGACCGTCTGAAATTCCATTACCCGCCATATTACCGGCTGATCATCCTGAAACTCAAACATAAGGATTACGATTTGCTGAACCATGCAGCGGCAGCCCTGGCCAAAGACCTGCGGACTTATTTCGGGAAAAGGGTTCTGGGTCCTGAGTATCCCCTGGTATCAAGGATTAAGGATCATTATATTAAAGATATTCTGGTTAAGATAGAGAGGAATGCAAAACTTGTATCAGTGAAGGAAAAACTCGCAGCAAGATTGATCGAATTTCAGAAAATCCGGGATTATCAGTCGGTGAGAGTGATTACTGACGTGGATCCTTTATAGCTCCGCTGCTATCCTGAACCATTACCACGTACACATCTTCATTATCCCTTTTCATGAGGTATTTTTCCCGGGCGAACTTCTCAAGGGTTTCATCATTGGTCATAAGCTCGTGCAGGGATTTCTGGTCCTTAGCTATATCGCTCAGGTAAAACTCCTTCTGCTGGGTCACTTCCTTCAGCTCACGGCGGTATTCGTACTGTTTGATTAGGTTGTAATTATCGAAAAACAGTATCCATATCAGGAAGCTGGTAAAAGCAATGAAATATTTATTCCGTATGACCTTTAATATCTTGTAAAACATAAGTTGATTCCTTACCGCTTTCAAAGGTAGTTTAAGTTTCATTTTATCCCCGCTTAAAGATTTGGATTTCTTAACTATGAATTGTTGAAAAATAAAGCGCTGTAATGCTTTAATTAGAGACCAAGTTCTTCACTAATCCCGGTCATGGCGGCCAGACTGAGGGTCGCAAATTCCGGAAGGGGGATTCCAATCAATTCACATTCCATGATATTCTCACGGCTCACCGAGGCGGCAAAGGCTTTTTCCTTCATTCTTTTGGTGATGGATTTGGTTTTCACGCTCGAAAGTTTTTTATCAGGATAAACCAGGGCTGTGGCTGTAATAAGGCCGGTGATGGTTTCCCCGGCAGCCAGGGCATGCTGGAATTCGGTGGTCCGGTCCAGGCCTGTGGCTTCTTCATTATGCATCTTGATGGCATCGACCACTTCAGCGATCAATTCCCATCTCTGTTAAGGATGCGGGCAGTTTCAAGGCCATGTGTTTTCGGATCAGCATTGGTGATTTCCACATCCAGGTCGTGAAGCAGTCCTGCCAGGGCCCATTGTTTTTCATTTCTCCCCAAATGTTTGGCCAGGGCCCGCATCACAACTTCTGAAGCAAGGCTGTGGTTTATCATACGCTCGTTTTTGATATACTGATGTAAGAGTTCGATAGCCTTTTCTCTTGGTATGAGCATGATAATTGATTTTTTTCCGGATCAGTGCAGATCCAGGCCGTGTAACATATAGATTGTATGGCGGAGACTGCGATGGATCTCAGCCATATATTCATTCACCGCTTTCACGCTTCCCGGGAGTGCGTAAATAAGTGTTTTACCCGCAACGCCTGCCACGCTTCGGCTGAGCAAGGCATTGGGTTTCTCCTGGCCATACTTCATCCGGATCAGGTCCATGATGCCGGGGATCTCTTTATCCATTATACTCCGGACCACCTCGGGTGTAATATCGCGGGGACCTATGCCTGTTCCTCCGGTTGTTATGATAATATCGTCTTCACGTTGAATGCTTTCTTCCAGAAGGGATTTCAGCGTTTCAGCCTTATCGGGAATGACGATATTAGTGATCTTGTTTTCCCATCCCTGCTCTTTAAAATATTCTTCACAGAGTTCCTTCACGCGGGGACCGCTGCGGTCTTCATAAATACCGGCGCTGGCCCGGTCGCTCAGGGTTATGACCAGCACTTTGTAAACTTTCGGGACATATTTCAGATCATCTCCCGCTTTCACTTCTCCCTTCCGGATTACTCTTGCAAAAATGCCTTCTTTGGGCATCACGCAATTACCGACTTCGCGGAAAATAGCGCAGTTGTCGCCATGGCATTTTTTTCCTATCTGGGTAACTTCCAGTTCCACGGTATCATTCATGAAACGGTCGAGAGGGTGGGTTTTGTACAGGGTCACCCCTTCGGTAGTGAGGTTTTCGGCAAACTCCCCGAAATTGATCGTCCGTTTTGCTTCGGCTGAGAATTTGTCGATGCTGTCCTTCCCCAGGAGGCTCACCTGGCGGTGCCAGAAGCCTGCATGGGCATCCTGCTGAACTCCCTGTTCGTCGAGGGTGATGGCCGGGACAGGCTTTTTGATAGTGCCTTTCTTTTCGGAGATGTTGACGGATAATATTTTTATGGTACTCATTTGTTATTATGTTGATTAGCAGGAGAGGCCAGGTATTTCATTCTTCTTCAAAATAAAAAATAAATATTCTCATACTTTCCTGAATGGGGATGCAAAGTTAGGGTTTTTTCGGGGAGAAAAGTAGGGGGATTTTATTAGGTGATTTGGGATAGGAGACATAGCTTTTTAAAATTTTTTTTATTTCCGACAGGTATAAACTTTAAAATAATGGATAAACAATTTATCGCTAACTTTTTTTTAACACATAGTCACATAGAGCACATAGAAATACACATAGATTATGACACAAAGATATATTGATTGCCTTTCTTACAAAATTATCGGAGCAGCAATCGAATTGCACAGAGAATTGGGACCCGGATTACTGGAAAGCGCCTATGAAAAGTGTTTGATCCACCTGTTAAAATCGCAGGGATTCAATGTAGTTAACCAACAAAAAGTACCATTGAAGTTCAAAGGGATATATCTGGATTATGATTTGAGATTTGATCTGATGGTCAATGATTTGATTGTTATCGAAATAAAGACTGTAGAAATTTTACTGCCAGTTCATGAAGCACAATTATTAACTTATCTGAAACTTTTAGAAAAGCCTAAAGGTATATTGCTGAATTTTTATTGTAAGAATATTTTTAAGGAAGGACAAAAAACCATGGTAACCGAACTATATTCTAAACTACCAAAAGGTGATTAAAACTTCTATGTGAATCTATGTGTTCTATGTGCCTATGTGTTGAAAAATATCAGCAAAAGAGATTGTCTTTCCCCAATCAATTCCCTTTTTTACAATAAATACCAATCACCTTATATGCCTCGCTCATCCCCAGTTCACCGGCTTTGCTCATGTCCTGGCAGGCGGAATCTGTTTCATTCAGGTAGATCAGCGTGAGGCCACGGTTGAAGTAGGCTTCAGCGAGGGCAGGTTGCTTCTGAATTGCCAGGCTAAAGTCCTGGATCGCACCCTGGTAGTCCTTCATCCTCATTTTTAAATTTCCCCTGTTATAATATGCAAAGGCCATCTCGGGGAAACGGGAAATCAGTTGGTCATATTCTTCTAAAACTTTATGATAATCGGGTGGGGCAGGGGCCTCATGCCCGTCAGAAGGAAGATCATCCTCTTTTCCCCAGGTGATAGTCACCGGGTTGGAATATTTCTTGTCGGTATAACTATGCTCCAGCATTTCAAAGAGGGTATTGGCCCGGTTCAGGTAAGCCAGTCCGAGCGTGGGATCCAGGTCTATAGCCCGGTCATAGTTCTGAATGGCAGTATTGTAATTCTGGATCATGCTGTTGATGATCCCTTTGTAAAAATACGCCTTTCCCAGCCCCGGGTTAATACTTAGCAGGCTGTCGGTTTCCTTGAGTTGTTTATATGCATTCTCCAGACTCATGTCGGCGACCTTGGCCGAAATATAGAATTTCAACCCGTAACGGTTATTTTCATTGATGTCGTCCAGCTTCGGCAGGGAATAGCCATTCCGGGAATTTTCAATGTAAGTCTGATCATTGATAGCATATTGGATCATGAATGAGCGGGCCGGTTCAACCGTTCTTCCTCCATCTTTTTCACCTGCTTTATCAGCAGTTTCAAAATCGGCCTCAAACTGAATGATCTTATTAAAATAAGATGAATCGGCATATTGTTTTACGAGGAGGCTGTCGAGGTTTCCGCTGTTCATCTTGTTGATGATGCTCATGGCCTTCTGATAATCCGTATAGGCACCTTTCTCATCTTTCAGTTTGCGGCGTGCATCGGAGCGGTTCAGGTAAGCTCCGGCGAAGTCGGGGAAGAGCTCTATGGCTTTGGTATAGTCATCAATGGCTCCCCGGTAATCTTCCAGTTGGTGCCGGATCAGGGCACGGTTGTAATATGTATAGATATTATCTGGATTCAGCAGCAGCACTTTATTATAATCTTCCAGCGCACCGTAAAGATCATGTTTCTGGGCTTTTAGTATACCCCTGTTAAAGAGTGATAATGCATTATATGGGTCCAGCTCCACTACTTTCGAATAATCTTCAATTGCCCCGGTGGTATCTTTCAGGTTATAGCGTGCCAGGGCCCTGTTGAAATATGCATAAGCATTATTATCATTGAGTTTGATGGCATAGTCGAAGTCACTTAGTGCGCCGGCATAATCTTCCCCGTCATAACGGATCACCCCGCGGCGCATGTAAACCGCATCTAAGTATGGCTTCAACTGAACAGCCTTATTACAATCCTGCAAGGCGCCATCCTTGTCTTTCAGGAAGGACCGGGCCACTGCCCGGTTCATATAGGCCAGGTAATTCCTTGGGTTTATCCGGATAGCCGAATCCAGGTCGTTCAGGGCCCAGACAAAGCTTTTCATATGCATCTTCACGGCTCCGCGGCTGTTAAAGATGTCCGAATTGAAAGGGTCCAGTTTGGCCGCCTTATCCAGGTCGGTGAGGGCCTCGTAATAATCCTGCAAACCATCCCGCGTAATTCCCCTGTATTGATATGCATAGGAAAACAAAGGATGTATATGGATAGTGCGGCTGAAATCATTGTCGGCCCCTATCAGATCGCCCAGACTATATTTGGCTATGCCCCGCATGAAATAAGCCTCGTAATTATCCGGGTCAACATTCACTACTGTTGTAAATTTATTGATAGCGGTGGCATTGTCGCCTTTTGCAAGGGCATTCCTTCCGACCGTCATGAAAAAGGCGGTATTCACCTGGGCATTGAGTGATAAACTAAGGCAGAAAAGTATGGTCAGCAGGTAATTACGCAAATGTTTTATATTTTGGGTAGAAGTTTTCCAGGGTAATGTTCGGATGTATTTGTTAAAGGTCTTCTTTTCTTTTTTCTATAAGTTTGATTTCGGAGATGATCATGCTCTTATCCACCGCTTTGCACATATCATAAACCGTTAAAAGCGCAACAGACGCAGCCGTAAGAGCTTCCATCTCCACACCTGTCTGGCCGACACAGCGGCTTTCGGCTGTCACCTGTACTCCATTGTCTCTTAGCTCTGTCCTGACTTCAATTTTCGTGATAGGAAGGGGATGGCAAAGCGGGATGAGGGCGGAGGTTTGCTTTCCGGCCTGTATGCCGGCAATCTGGGCGACTGTAAGCACATCCCCTTTTTTCATCTGGTTCTCACGGATCAGGCCGATCGTTTCTTCATTCAGACTGATAAAACCTCCGGCAATGGCAATTCTCAACTGGTCCTTCTTATGGCTTACATCCACCATGCGGGCCTTGCCTTCCTTGTCAACATGAGATAGTTCTGACATGATTTTTTAGAGTGTAGAGTGTAGAATGAAGAGTGTAGAGTAAGTCGTAATTAAATTTGACTGACGACTAACGACCAACGACCAACGACTTTCCCCTTCCCCCTCATCCTCCTATATTATAAAACTGTTCTTTAACATTGATCGTGCCACATTTCGGCTTATGTTCGACGGCCCGCAGGATGGCTTCTTCAGCTCCGAACTTTCTGACACTGTAGCCGATAGCGTTGAAGAGGCATGGTTTTACCATGCCATTGGAGGTGAGCCTGAGGCGGTTGCAAATGCTGCAGTTACCCCCTTCTCCCCCCTCCACTACGTAGAACTCCCCGTGGGCCAGATCCATTTGCCGGATGAAACGAACCTGGAAGCCGTTCTCATCCCCGTATCTTTTAACTTCCATCGCGTCGAACTCGTCCGACGAATTTTGCACAACACAGTTCAGTTTAATGGGTGCCAGGCCAGTTTCACTGGCCGCCCTAAGTCCTTCCAGCACCTTCTCCAGCTCCCCGCCCCGCGTTATTTCCCTGAACTTATTCGGCTGCAGGGTGTCGAGGCTCACATTTATCCTCTGCAGTCCGGCCTCCTTCAATTCTTTGGCGAATTTTTCCAGCAGGATCCCGTTCGTGGTCATCGAAAGGTCCCTGATGCCTTCTATCCCATGGATCATCGTAACCAGGTCGGTAATGCCTTTCCTGACAAGTGGCTCGCCCCCGGTCAGCCTGACCTTGGTCACGCCATGATCGACGGCTGTCCTGACCACTTCCACGATCTCATCGAAAGTAAGTATGTCCTCATGCCGCAACATCTGTATCCCTTCCGCCGGCATGCAATACACGCAGCGCAGGTTACAGCGGTCGGTGACCGATATCCTCAGGTAATTTATCCGGCGATTATATTTGTCGTACATTGACAATTTCTCCTTCTTCCAGTTTTAATATTCCTATAGGTACTGACACGAAACCGTCGGCTTTTACAAGCGAATTAATATGGGCCGAGCCGTGGTATTCCAGCGGAAAAGCTGCACCTTCAACCATGCGCACCGGAAGCCACTGCATACGTTCGCTTTTCTTACGTTCAAAACCTTTTCCCATCGGAAGTCTCAAAGTATGATAAGGAACGTTCATGCCCATCATTTTATTGACCAGGGGTTTCACAAAAAGTTCGAAGATATTGAAAGATGAAACCGGGTTTCCGGGAAGTCCGAAAATGCGTTTGCGGTCCCTTACTCCGAAGATGGTTGGTTTGCCGGGTTGTATGGCAAGCTTGCGGAACAGGATCTCGACATTCATATCTTCCAGCACTTTAGGGACGAAATCAAAATCGCCCATGGAAACCCCGCCGGTGAGGATTACGATATTATCCCTGTCGAGGGCTACTGAAAGCATCTCGCGGGTCACCCCTTCATCGTCGTTGGCTATTCCAAGGTAATCCGGCACGGCGCCCATCTTACGGACCTGTGCCACGAGCTGGTAGCCGTTGCTGTTACGGATCTGGGAATGGCCCGGTCTTACATGAGGTTCCACGATCTCATCCCCGGTTGTGATGATCCCGATGCGGGGTTGCATATGCACTTTGGGGCGCACCCAGCCCACCGAGGCCATCACGGCTATATGCTGGGGTTCGATGCGGGTGCCTCTTTCAATCACCGTTTCACCCGCCTTGATATCTTCGGCCAGCAAGGAAATATTGTTCTTGGTATGTCCACCTGTAAAGCGGACTTTTTCATTTCCATTCACTTTGGATTCTTCCACCATAAAAACGCAATCAGCGCCTTCGGGGACCTGTGCGCCGGTCATGATGCGGGTACATTCACCCGGACCGACGCTTTTGGAAGGGGCTTTCCCGGCCGGGACAGTTTCAAGTATGGAAAGTTCCTGTTCAAGGTCCTCCCGGCGACAGGCAAAACCGTCTACGGCAGAGCGGTCGAAAGGCGGCATATTCAGGTCGGAGACCACATCTTCGGCCAGCACCCTGCCCATGGAACCATTGATATCGACTTGCTCGATTGCCATGGTCTGGGCGGAGTTCAGCACGATCTCCAGGGCTTCTTCAAAAAGCATCATAATGAGTAATTTTTAGAGGCTACAAAAGTAGGATAAATATCAGGAAGTTTGAATGTGTTTTTGGGAATGTATTCGGAGGGGTATTGGGGGAAAGTGGAAAAGTGGAAAGGTGGAAAGGTGGAAAGGTGGAAAGGTGGAAAGGTGGATAATGGTGGATAATGGTGATATGGTGATATGGTGATAAGGTGGAGAAGAATAAAAGCCTTATTCCATTCCTCTAAACCTTAGTGGCAAATGGCTTTTCCGGAAAATTTCAACCTTATCTACCTTATTGGGAAAATTAAAAGCTGAAAATCCATATGTATCCTACTGATTTGCATCGTTTCATATTTTAGATATTGCGAGGAGAATTTTTAGCCAGGGACGACTAAGAACTGACGACTAAAATCCGCGAATTACGCGAATTTTAAAACGCGAATTTTACTTAAAACCAAATTCGCTTAAATTGGCGTGGAATTGGCGAAATTAGCGATAAAATCACCTTTCCACTGTTCCCCCTGGCGATTAAACCCCTGGACATTTTAAATTATCATACCGCGTAGCGGTTTAACGATTGTAGAAAAGATGTCCCTAAAACAAATCCAATTCCCCGTAGGGGATTAACAATCTGTTAGCCATCTGCATTAATATCGTTTAACTCCTACGGAGTATGCAAAATATTTGGGAACCCATTTATCTACAATCGTTTATGCCCCACGGGCAAAGGGTTTTTGATGTGAGGATGAGATGATGAGATGATGTGAGGATGCGGTGATTTGATTTTTGGATTTTGAAATATATTTGTTTTTTGGGATTTGTTTTTTGGAATTTCCCTTCTCACGATTCACGACTCACGACTCACGATTCCGTTCACTGTTCACCGTTCACTAGTTATATGTTCAATGAAATCCTTCAACCTTCAACCTGTAGTATTCATAGATCTCCATCTGCGACCTGTGCTGTTCCTTTTCTGCAGTTCGTTTGTACTGGTTCAGGTTATCGGGGCCCAGGAGACGGGCTTTTACATTGCCCCGGATCTGTATCTGCAGGATGTCCCAGATCTCCTTCCGGATATCGGGATCATAGATAGGGCAGACGACCTCTATCCGGTGGTCGAAGTTCCTCTGCATCCAGTCGGCGGAGGAGGTGTAATAGACAGGATGCCCGCCGTTGCAGAAGACATAAACTCTGGAATGTTCCAGGTACTTGTCGACGATGGAAAAGGCATGGATGTTTTCACTCAGGCCGGGCACGCCCGGCTTTATTACACAGATACCCCGGTTGATCAGGTCGATCTTCACGCCGGCCTGGCTGGCTTCGTATAATTTCATGGCCGCCTTCTTGTCGACCAGGCTGTTCAGCTTGATGACGGCCCAGGCTTCCTTGCCCTTCTTTGCATAATAAATCTCCCTTTCCAGCATTTCTATAAAGAACTCCCTCAGCTTGAAAGGCGCTACTTTCAAAGTCCTGTAATCGGGCTGGATAAATCGTGAATCGAGCAGTTCGAAGACATTGTAAACATCTTCGCAAATCTCCTGGTTGGAGGTCAAAAGGCTCAGGTCGGAAAAGACTTTGGCCGTGGCTTCGTTATAATTTCCTGTGCTGATATTCGCGTAGAAGCGGGTTGAAGGGCCTTCCTTCCGCCTGATCAGGATGAGCTTTGCATGGACCTTATATCCCGGGATAGTCTGTATGACTTTCACCCCTTCTTCCTGAAGCCGCTGGGTCCAGTATATATTGGCCTCCTCGTCGAAACGGGCCTGGATCTCCATGAAAACAGTCACGAACTTTCCGTTACGGGCCGCATTGATCAAGGCGTTCATGGCCGCCGAATATTTGGCGGTGCGGTAAAAAGTCATCTTTATAGACCTGACATTCGGATCAATGGAAGCTTCCCGCAAAAAGTCGATAATATGCTGGAATGACTGGTAGGGAAAATGCAGGAGCACATCTTTTTTACGAATTACGTCGAAAAGGCTGATATTTTCCGGCAGATCCGGATGGGGAACGGGAGGTATGGGCGGATAATAGAATTCCTTAGGGCCAATCTGGGGAAATTCCATGAAATCCTTGAAATTATGATAACGACCTCCACCTCTGAGGGTATCGTACTTACTGATATTGAATTTCTTCATCAACTTCTTCAACATAGATTCAGGAATGGCGGCATCATAAACGAAGCGTATGGTTTCCCCGGTTTTGCGCTTCTTCACACTTTCACCCATAAGCTGGAGAAAACTCTTGGATACATCATTGTCGATATCCAGTTCAGAATCCCTTGTGAACTTTATGGTGTATGCATTAAAGGTGTCGAATCCGAAAACTGAAAAAATATCTGCCAGGTTATACCGGATCACATCATCCAAAAATAAAATATAGATATTATCATCAACTTTGGGAAGTATCAGGAAGCGGTCCACGCTGTCGGTGGGGAGCTGGATTAATGAGTAATCCTCAAGCATGGGATTTTCCGAATTCTGCAAATGCACTGCCAGGAAGAGTGAAGTATCCTGAATATAAGCCAGGCTACGCACATTATTGAGCATCAATGGGAAAAGGTTGGGCCGGACTTTCTCCCTGTAGAAATTCGTTACGAATTCGCCTTGTTCAGGTGTAAGTTTTTTTTCATTTATGATGAAGATATCATTCTGGGCCAGTTCCTTCACGATTTCTTCATATGCTTTGGTAAAGTGTTTTTCCTGACGGGTCACGATCCGGAGTACTTCCCCCAGGGTCTCTTCATATTTTGAGTCAGGTTCAATCTCCTTTTCCTGTAACTTTATCATGCGTTTGAGCGTAGCCACCCTCACCCTGAAAAATTCATCCCTGTTATTGGAATAAATCCCTAAAAATTTGACCCTTTCGAGCAAAGGGGTCGTTTTATCCATGGTTTCCTGCAATACTCTTTCATTGAAATGCAGCCAGCTTATCTCCCTGTTGATGAACAAATCATTCTTTTCTCCCATGTCATGAATATTTCAAAAGATATAATTCCAATAAATCCACACGGCCTTCCCGGCAAACTGTAATCAAATACAAAGCAGGGGATGATCATTGTGAATTGTGCTTCACAAAGATAATTTTTTAGACGATGAATAACAATAGGGCCTCAGAGGGCTTTGGGGAAGAGTATGAAATTTACTTTCCCCTGCAGAGCGGGAACTTTATCCCATAAATTGGTGTCAAAGCTGATGCTCACCAGGCCGGAAGTGGGCAGGTTATCGATACGGGGTTTCATGAAATGGTTCACAAAGTCGGTTAAAGCCGGGTTATGCCCGACTATCATCAGGCTTTCATATTTATCCGGAATATCATAAAACTGACTGAAAAGACTTTCCCCGTCGGCAAAATAAACATGCGGATCTACTTTAATGTTTTCCGGGGGATATTTCAGGGCATGTGCCAGGATCTGTGCTGTTTCAAGGGCCCTTACGGCCGGACTGGAAATGATATAATCCAGGCTGATATTTTTCTCCAGCAGGGAATCGATCACTTTCTTGGTCCGCTTCTTTCCCTTTTCCAAAAGAGGCCTTTCTTCATCCGGGCAGATCCGGATGATTCCAGGAGGATTTGGCATGTCGTAACTATGTAAACCGTTTTCATCTTTATGAATTACGGTCTAAAAGTATATTAATTTAAGAGGCGCAACCAGCCCTACAGGATTAAGAAATTATTAAGAAATGTTAATATGCGAAGAGCGGGAAATCCTCCATCATATCATTCACTCTTAACCTGATCGATTCTATGACCGTTTCCTTATCGAAGTTGCTGATGCCTTCGTCGATCAGATCTACAATCAGTGGCATATGTTCTTCTTTCATACCGCGGGTGGTGATGGCCGGTGTACCAATCCTCAGGCCGGAAGTCTGGAAAGGTGACCTGCTGTCGAAGGGGACCATGTTCTTGTTCACGGTGATGTCGGCCAGTACCAGGGCATTTTCGACCTGCCTGCCGGTCAGTTCCGGGAATTTATTCCGGAGATCGATCAGCATGAGGTGATTGTCGGTACCATCTGAAATAACATGATAGCCTTTATCCATAAAGGCTTTGGCCATGAAAGCGGCATTCTTTTTCACCTGCAGGATATATTCGAAATAACCGTCAGTGAGGGCTTCCCCGAAAGCTACTGCCTTGGAAGCGATCACATGTTCCAGCGGTCCGCCCTGGATGCCAGGGAATACTGCTGAATTGAGCAGTTGCGACATCATCTTGACTTCACCTTTTTTAGTAGCATAACCCCAGGGGTTTTCAAAGTCGCTACCCATCAGGATCATTCCGCCCCTTGGTCCGCGGAGGGTTTTATGGGTGGTTGTTGTAACGACATGGCAATGCGGCATGGGGTCGTTCAGGATGCCACGGGCGATGAGGCCTGCGGGATGGGCTATATCGGCCATCAGCAGGGCGCCGACCTGGTCGGCTATTTCCCTCATACGTTTGAAGTCCCAGTCGCGGGAATAAGCTGAGGCGCCTGCCAGGATCAGCTTTGGCTTTTCCTTCAGGGCTATTTCTTCCATCTTATCATAATTCACAGTCCCGCTGTCCTTATCAACTTCATAGGCAACAGGATGATAAAGGATGCCGGATGAATTGACCGGTGAGCCGTGGGAGAGGTGTCCGCCGTGGGAAAGATCCAGGCCCATGAAGGTATCACCCGGTTTGAGACAGGCCAGGAAAACCGCCATGTTGGCCTGTGCACCCGAATGCGGCTGCACATTGGCGTATTCACAGTTGAAGAGCTCTTTGGCCCGGTCTATGGCCAGTTGTTCGGTTTCGTCCACGAACTGGCATCCGCCATAATAGCGTTTCCCGGGATATCCTTCGGCATATTTATTGGTCATCACTGAGCCCATGGCTTCGAGGACCTGCTCGCTCACAAAATTTTCGGAAGCGATCAGTTCCAGGCCATGCATCTGGCGTTCTTTTTCTTCTTTGATAATATCAAAAACCTGCTTGTCTCTTTTCATAAATAATTGGTATTATGAATGATAATTGGGGAAAGGGCCCCTTTGTCATCTGAATTATGCTGCAAATTTAAATATTTAATCTAAGAGAGGAAGGAAAGAGGAAAGCTTTTCTGCAATAGCTGAGTGAAATGCTTTTTGAAGTCGTTGGTCGTTAGTTATGATATACCTAATCATTTTTCTTCTCTGTGGACCTCTGTGCAAATCTCTGTGAACCTCTGTGAAACAATTGAAAATTTCAAAGAACCTGAGACTTTTTTAATTACACAGAGATACACAGAGGTAATGGAGATCCACAGAGGGAAGTGCTAATTATTAAGAATTTAGCATTATTCTTTCATAATTAATAATTATTTCACTAAACATCAATCATTGTTTATCTGAGCACTCTTGTTATTAATCATTTAATAACTGCGAACCTAGAAATGAATTCCTGTTCATTATTCACTTGTATCTAAAAAACCATCACCATACTTAACCCCAGTCCTCCGCCAGGCATTACCGGTATCAGCCCTATATTCTTCTTTTTTCCGAAGATTATTTTTTCTTTCAGATAAGGGTAGATGGCGTAGACGGCTTCGGTGACTAACATTCCAAGGCCAGCACCCACAATTACATCGCTGAACCAGTGGCGGTTGTTCAGCAAGCGCAGCCCGCCGGTTAGCAGTTGCGACGGTATATCCGCCCGACTCCATACCACACGCTTCGATCTTTATATTCTTCATACAAAAAAGTGGCCGAAACAAATGCCATGGTTGTGTGGCCGGAAGGAAAGGAGTTGTAGCTGCTGCTGTCGGGACGGAGCACGTGAGTCACATCCTTTAATCCATAAACAAACACCCCTGAAATCCCGGCCGAAAGGCCCAGCAGGAGGGTGGCATCCAAAAGATTGTGTCTGCCTTTTACGCCTGAAAGGTTCAGCCCGTAAACTGCCGCGGCCGGCATAAACTGCAGGAAATCGTCTGCATTTGTCGAAAAATCAGGATATTTCCGGGTGATGTCGTTCCGTATGGCTTCGCTGTTGATAAGTCCGCTATGGCCAATGGAAGCGACTCCGACAAGTATCATGGCGGAGGGGATGGCGAATTTCCATGGAAAAGCATTTTTTTCTTTTTCCGGCTTGAAATTATTCTGACTAACATCCTGACAATAAGTAAAATTCGTCCAGAATAAAAACAGGAAAATGAAAACCAGGTACTTGATTTGACGGGAAAACATAGGGTTGCGGCCTTTGGAGACAAATGTAGCTTAAATTTTTCGTCTAAGGATTTAGGATTCCCTTCGCATATCGAATATCGTGCAATGGCTCCATCGCGCAATCCTTTCGGCCCCACCCCCGCCCCTCCCCATGAGGCCTTCTATCGTGTAGCTATTTTTGTCAGGGGGAGGGGAGAGGGTTCCTGCGGTCATTCTATTGACTATAAATATGTCGCTCCTATGGAGCTCCTTCATTTCGCATTGAGCATTTAACATTGAGCATTTTTAATTTATCATTATTTCATTAAACATCAAACATTTTTCACAACAACACCCACTCACTCTACACTCTACATTCTTCACTCTACACTCGAAGTTCTGTGTACTGTATTTGCCATCTACCACAATACTTCCTTCGTTTATTGAGTTATTTAAGCCTGCATGACGACATTATTCCCTTAATTTTGTTATGCTTATTTAAGGAATGAAATACAGGCTTCTATATTTAATAATATTCATTACCCCCTTCATAAAGCTGCAAGCTCAGGAGGCTCCTGTATTGCATTGCCTGGATAGTGGCCGCTGACGGCTCCGTCACGCTTGACTGGTCCAAGCCGCTTGACGGGACCGGTTTTGTGAATTATGAAATATTTTATTCTGCAAACGGAACAGGCCCTTATACATCCGTCGGGACTGTAAATAATTATAACCAGGAGACTTTCACTCATTCCGGCGCTAATGCCCTCATGGGATCAAGGTATTATTATCTCCAAATGCAGACAAGTTCCGGAACTTCACCTGCTTCTGACACCCTGCACACAATATTTGTTTACATGACTACAGCGGATTATGAAAATGTTGTCCTGAACTGGAACAGCATCTATGATCCGCCCGTAACAGCATCAAATCTTCATTACCAGGTATGGATGGAATATCCCACTGGTACATGGACCTTGCTGGACTCCACGATAAACCTGACTTATGACTATCATTTCACCAGTTGCAATCCTCAGCTTGACAAAGTAAATTTTATGCTGAAGCTGCAGGATGATGTATACGGATGTTATTCTGTTTCAAATCTGGCCGGTGATATCCTGGCCAATACTTCCAAGCCGGATATTCCTGTTCTGGATTCGGTGAGTATAGACGCGGGTGGAAATTCGGTTATTGGCTGGGAACCGGGCATTGCCCCGGATATCTCCCGCTATATCATTTACCGCTATATTGGCGGTATCAACGATTCGATAGATAACGTAGCAGGTAATATCACATCCTACACTCATATTGCATCAGATCCATGTGGTAAATCCTTAGTATATGCCATAGCCGCGGTGGATAGTTGCGGTAATACCAGCCCGGGGACTTTCCAGAACCTTCAGGCCACAGTTTATCTGAGGCCTGTTCGATACAATGCCTGCAACATGTCTGACAGCCTTTCATGGACGCCCTATATTAATTTCAGCCCGGCCCTCGGCGGCTACCGCATCTACTATAATGAGAATAACGGCCCCCTGCAATTACTGGCAACTCTCTCAGCCGGCGATACTTCTTATATTCATGTGGGTCTCAGTCCGAACACTTCCTATTCCTATTTTGTCAGGGCATTTAGCCAGGATGGTATCAAAACCTCCACTTCATGCACCCGGCAAGCGATTACTTATAATTCACCCCAGCCCCAATACATGTATTTGCGTTATGCTTCAGTAGATCAAAATACAGTGAACCTTGAGTTTTATACAGATACCATGGCCAGTGTGCAGGAATATAACATTCTTCGAAGTACTGATCCTGCCGGCCCATTTACTGAAATCGCCAATATTCCGCCGGGAGGAAATGACAATATAACATATACAGATCCGGATGCACAGACAAATACATTAAGTTATTATTACCAGGTTTCGGTAAGGGATAGTTGCGGGAATGTTTCAACTATTGCTAATACGGCAAGGACTATACTTCTGCAAGTGCAAACGACGGATGCAATAAACACGCTTAGCTGGAATGCCTATGAAAGCTGGAGTGGGGGTATTGCCGGCTACAGGATATACCGCCGCCTGGATAATGCAGCAAATCCGGATTTGCTAATCAGCGTGGATGCTTCTACTTTGACTTATTCCGATAATATTTCGAGCCTAGCGGGCACTAGCAACAAGGTATCCTATCGCATCGAAGCCTATGAAGGAAGTGGCAATGCTTATGGTTTTGAAGAATCAAGCTGGTCGAATGAGGCACTGGCCAAACCGGCGGCTCTTATATACATGCCGAACGCCATGGCCCCGCACGGAGTCAACCGAACCATAAAGCCGGTATTTGTTTTTGCTGATTTACAAGATTACACTTTTCTCATCTATAACCGATGGGGGCAGAAGATCTTTGAAACCACAAATCCTGATGAGGCCTGGGATGGCAGGGTTTCAGGGAAGGAAGTGCCGGGAGGGGTCTATGTTTACCTGATCCGTTACAGGGATTTTTCGGGAAATTTGAACGAACACAAGGGCAATTTCGTAGTCATCTACTGAGCGGTGTTCATTATCAGGCTTCAGCAGGCCCTTATATTAACAAATTTTAAGATTAATGTTTATCTTTTTTCATACATTTGCACCTCAAAAAACCTTCAGAAAATGTTAGCTGACAATAATAAATTTCTGGGTGAATCCCTTACTTATGATGATGTTCTATTAATTCCTGCATATTCCGAAGTGATGCCAAGGGAAGTGGATATCAGTTCAACTTTCTCCCGGAACATACAATTAAACATACCTATCGTTACTGCTGCCATGGATACAGTCACCGAGCATAAAATGGCTATTGCGATTGCCCAGGAAGGAGGCATCGGGGTGATCCATAAAAATATGTCGATTGAACAGCAGGCGAACGAGGTGAAGAAAGTTAAGAGGGCTGAGAACGGCATGATCCTCGAACCTATCACTTTACGTGATAATGCCCTGGTGAAGGATGCCTTTAAGATCATGAAGGAATACGGAATAGGCGGCATCCCGGTTATCAATGCAAATAAAGAGCTGGTCGGGATCGTGACCAACCGTGACCTGCGTTTTGAGACCAATGAAAAGCGACCCGTGGCTGAAGTAATGACCAGCGAAAACCTGATCACTACCACCGAATTTGTATCCTTTGAAAAAGCAACCGAAATACTTCAGAAATACCGTATCGAGAAATTGCCCGTGGTGGATAACCAAAACCACCTGGTTGGCCTGATCACTTACAAGGATATTATTAAACTTAAAGCTCATCCTAATGCCTATAAGGACTTCCAGGGAAGGCTAAGAGTAGCCGCTGCCGTGGGAATTACCCGGAATACCCTGGAAAGGGTAGAGGCCCTTATTAATGCCAATGTGGATGCGATAGTCCTGGATACAGCACACGGACATACCAAAGCGGTGATCGATACCGCCAGGATGATCAAAAAGAAATTTCCTGACATTGAAATGGTCATCGGGAATATAGCCACCGCGGATGCAGCCAGGGACCTTGCAAAAGCAGGGGCCGATGCAATCAAAGTAGGCATTGGCCCCGGATCCATATGCACCACCAGGATCATTGCCGGAGTGGGTGTCCCGCAGCTTTCGGCCATACATAATGTGTGCAATGCACTTAAAGGCACAGGCATCCCGGTCATAGCCGACGGAGGGATCCGTTATTCGGGAGATATAGCCAAAGCCATCGCCGCAGGGGCCGATACCATTATGGCCGGGTCATTATTCGCGGGTGTGGATGAATCGCCAGGCGAAACCATCATTTATGACGGGAGAAAATATAAGACATATCGTGGTATGGGCTCCATCGAAGCCATGCAGAAAGGTTCCAAAGACCGTTATTTCCAGGATGCGGAAGATGACATTAAGAAGCTGGTGCCTGAAGGTATAGTCGGCCGGGTGCCTTTCAAGGGTTCCCTTTCCGAATTGATCCTGCAAATGGTCGGAGGTCTCCGGGCAGCTATGGGTTATGTCGGAGCCCCTGATATAAATGCTTTGAAAGGAGCAAAATTTATCAAGATCACCTCGGCGGGAGTGGTGGAAGGCCATCCTCATGATGTGACGATCACAAGAGAAGCACCTAATTACAGTCGGTTTTAATGCATCAGATAAATTGTCAAATTATTTTAAAAACTTCATTAAGATATATTTATATTAAAAGAATTAAAATGAAAAGCTTTAAAAAGATTATCCCATTTATGACCCTGCTGCTCCTCATGGGCAGCGTATTATTTGCCCAGGAAAATGATGAACGGGTCCTGATGACCATTGGCGGTGACAAGGTTACTGCAGGGGAATTTATGAGAGTTTTTGACAAGAATAATATAGATAATGACCGAAGCCCTAAAGCCATTAAAGAATATCTCGACCTGTATATTAATTTCAGGCTGAAGGTGAAGGAAGCTGAGGCTCTGGGAATGGATACGGTTACATCCTTCGTGAAGGAGTTGCAGGGCTACCGTAAACAGCTTGCCCAGCCTTATTTCGTAGATGAAGACATCATCAATAAACTAATGAGAGAAGCATATCAGCGAAAATTATTTGATGTAAGAACAAGTCATATCCTGATCAAACTGGATAAAGATGCCAGCCCGGAAGATACCCTTGCGGCTTATAAAAAGATTTTGGGAATCAGGGATATGATCGAAAAAGGAGCGGATTTCGGAGAAATGGCAGAGAAGTATTCTGACGATCCTTCTGCCAAGGACAGCCCTGCATCCCAGAGCCGCCCTGCCCGGAAAGGTAACCGTGGTGACCTTGGCTTCTTTACCGTTTTCGACATGGTTTATCCCTTTGAAACGGCTGCATATAATACCCCTGTCGGTTCAGTTTCTATGCCTGTGAGAACTGAATTCGGCTATCATCTTATCAAGGTGACCGACAAAGAACCAGCCCTGGGCTCAGTGCAGGTGGCCCATATATATGTCGCAATGCCTCCGGGAGCTACTGAAAAGGATTCACTTCAAAAAAGAGCTAAAATATTTGAAGCTTATAAGCTCCTTCAAAGCGGAGAAAAATTTGCAGATGTTGTGAAGAAATATTCAGAAGACAAAGGTTCGGTTGACAATGGAGGTAAATTACCCTGGTTCGGCTCCAACCGTATGGTCCCCGAATTTATCATAGCCGCCCGTAACCTGAAAGATACCGGTGATTACTCACAACCCTTCCAGTCTGTTTTCGGATGGCATATCATCGAACTATTAGGACGCAAACCTGTTGGAACTTTCGATGAAGAAAAAGCTGCCATCAAAAGCCGGCTCGATAAGGACCAGAGGATGCAACAAAGTGAAGAAGCTGTGATTGACCGTATCAAGAATGAATACGGAATTAAGGAATATCCTAAAGCCCGTGAAGCAGTTTTTGAAACACTTGACTCAACGCTTCTGAAGGGTGAATGGGATGCTAAAAAAGCGGAGAGACTCAACAAAACCGTATTCAGTCTCGGTCCTGAAAAGTTTAGCCAGCAGGACCTGGCAAACTACCTGGCCGAAAAACAAAATAATCGTATACAGGATATGAAAGCTTTCTTTAACGATACTTACAATAAATTCGAGAATGAGAAATGCCTTGCATATGAAAATAGTAAACTGGAAGATAAATATCCCGAATTCCGGAACCTGGTACAGGAATACCACGACGGCATTCTTTTATTCGATCTGACGGATCAGAAAGTATGGTCCAAAGCCGTGAAAGATACTGCCGGATTGAGAAGTTTCTATGAAAAGGACCCAAATAAATACATGTGGGGAAAACGCCTGAGCGCGAGCATAGTGACCATATTGCATCCTGAGAATGTGAATGTGGATGCCCTTAGGGCCGATTTTGCCAGCAATAAACCTGCCGATGACATAAAGGCAATTTATAATAATGATTCGACCGAAAACATTAGCATCGAAACCGGTAAATTTCCCAAAGGGGATAACGAAGTAATAGACGCTGTCAAATGGAAAACCGGCCTTTCTGCAATGACCAATTCCAAAGAAGGTCCGGCCTTTGTTTATACTTATGAGATATTGAAGCCTATGCCAAAATCATTGGATGAGGCTCGTGGTCTTGTCACTTCCGATTACCAGAATTATCTTGAAAAAGCATGGATCCAACAACTAAGGGATAAGTATCCGGTAGTGGTGAATGAAGAGATACTTCAAACTTTAAAATAACTCAGAATATCCATTGAAAAGCACGGTATTATTCATTTTATTCGCCTTCCTGTTCTCCTGTTCCCAGCTGCCAAAGAAGGACGTGGATGATCCCGTACTTGCAAGGGTGGCAGATGATTATCTCCATGCCTCTGAGGTGATCCCGAATATCCCCAAAAATATATCGTCACGCGACAGTATCCTGGTGGTGCGCAATTATGTGAATAACTGGCTGCAACAGAAAGTTTTGCTGAATAAAGCAGAAGAGAACCTTAGCGCCGATGAACTTAATTTTGACAAGCAACTCCGGGAATACAAGAATTCCCTCACACTTTATGCCTTTGAAAGCAAGCTCATCAAAATGTACCTCGATACCATTGTGAGCGATGACGAAATCCGCAAGTATTATGATGAGAATAAAGACCGCTTTGAATTGCAGGATAATATCGTCAAATTCGATTATGTGAAATTGCCTGTCAAATCCAGGAAATTGAAAGATTTTAAACGTCTGATGCAGTCGAATGACCCTGAAGATTTATCTCAGTTGGAACAATATTGTGAGAAATATTCGACTGATTACTGGCTCCCGAAAGACTGGGTGTTTTTTGAAGATCTGGCCAAGGAAGTCCCTATTCATGCTGAAAATGAAGAGAATTTTTTAAGGCGGACCACCTTCACACAAATCAAGGACTCACTATACTGGCATCTGTTACGGATCACCGATTATAAAACTACCGACAGTATACCGCCCCTGACTTTTGAGCAGGATAATATCAGGGATATAATAATTAACGCACGGAAATTAAATCTTATCCAGGAGAAGCGTCAGGAGTATATTGATGCTGCAGTGAAAGATAATATTGCCGAAACTTATTAAAAGCCTTATTCAGACAATATTTGAACGATATTTTTGTTATTTTGATAACAGTTTTATTTAATTATAATGAAGAAAAAATTTGAATTTTCATTCCTGTTTCGAATTGGATTGCTTTTGTTGATTTTGCTGCCCGGAGTAACCTCCTATGCCCAGCCCAAAGTAGTTGACCGGATAGTTGCTGTGGTGGGGAAGAATATGATACTGGAATCGGAAATTGAGGCCCAGTACATGCAATATCGTGCCCAGGGGAATATCGAAGGACTTGCCTCGGATGTCAAATGCAAGATACTGGAACAACTTCTGCTTCAGAAATTATTACTGAACCAGGCTGAACTCGATAGTATAGAAGTTACCGACAGTGAAGTGGAACAGAAAATGGACGAAAGGCTTCGCTATTTTATCGGACAGTTCGGATCACAGCAAAAGCTTGAAGAATTCTATCAGAAATCTATAATAGAGATCAAGGAAGAATTCAGGGATCTGATCCGTGATCAGATAAAGGAACAAAAGGTACAGGAGGAAATTTCAAAGAACGTGATCGTGACCCCTTCGGATGTCAAAGCATTTTACCGTAAAATTCCCCAGGATAGTCTTCCATTGGTAAATGCGGAGGTTGAAATACAGCAACTGGTAAAGATCCCCCCTGTAAGCCCGGAACAAAAAACAGCCATCAAGGAAAAACTCAGGGAGCTGAGAAAAAGGATACTGGCCGGAGAAAGCTTTAGTACGCTGGCTATCCTTTATTCCGAAGATCCCGGATCAGCTAAAAAAGGCGGTGAGCTGGGCTTTTATGGCAGGGGAGAACTCTATCCCGAATTTGAGGCAGTAGCATTCAAACTTAAAGTTGGCGAAGTATCCGATATAGTGGAAACTAAGGCCGGATTTCATATCATACAACTCATTGAACGTAAAGGTGATTACGTAAATGTGCGCCATATCCTGATGAAACCGAAGACTTCCCCCGAGGACCTTGAAAAATCAAGGAATGAGCTGGACAGTATAGCAAAACTCATACACGACGATAAGATAAGTTTCGATGATGCAGTAGCAAAATATTCCGACGACCCCTCCAAGAACAGCGGAGGATTGTTGGTCAATCCCAATACCGGGGGTGTCATGTTCCAGATGGACCAGCTGGAGCCACAGGTTTCTTTTGTCATCGATAAAATGGAAGTCGGACAGGTTTCCTCACCCGTGATGTTCCGGAATGATGAAGGATTGGATGGTTACCGTTTGCTTAAACTTAAGGTAAGGACAGAGCCTCACAGGGCCAATCTGGAAGACGATTACAGTACAATTCAGGATTGGGCTTTACAGCAAAAACAAAATGAAAAACTCACCGAATGGGTCGATAAGAATGTTTCAAATGCTTATGTGATGATAGTTGATGAATACAAACAATGCCCATTTACTTATGACTGGTTTCCTGATAAAAAGTAGAGCTATCCTTTCTGTTATTATTTCAGATGAGTTGAAGTTTAGAAATGAATGAGAGAATATCATTTTAAGTGAAATAGAAAAATCAATAAAACAGGATATTATGATTCAATATAAGTCGGATGTTGAAGCTGTTGATGCATTTGTAGAGAAATACAAACTACTCCGGGAAGAAATCGGGAAAGTCATTGTCGGGCAGGATGAAGTTGTTCAAAATGTCCTGATTTCGATTTTCAGCAGGGGGCATGGTCTCCTTGTAGGTGTGCCCGGTCTTGCCAAGACTCTTATGGTTAATACCATTGCCAGGGTTTTGGGTTTGACATATAGCCGCATCCAGTTCACACCTGACCTGATGCCTTCCGATATTATCGGGACCGAGATACTGGATGAACAAAGAAAGTTCAAATTTATACAGGGGCCGGTTTTTGCCAATATCATCCTTGCGGATGAAATTAACCGGACACCTCCCAAAACCCAGTCGGCCTTGCTGGAAGCCATGCAGGAAAAAGCGATTACAGTGGCGGGCAAGAATTATCGCCTGGCTGAGCCCTTCTTCGTGCTAGCAACTCAAAACCCGATAGAGCAGGAAGGAACATATCCATTGCCGGAAGCACAGCTCGACCGGTTTATGTTCAATATCTGGCTCGATTATCCATCCTTTAAACAGGAAATAGAAGTAGTGAAGAATACCACCACGGATATAATCACGGACCTGAAAGTGGTGCTGGATGTCGAAGAGATCCTCTATTTCCAGGCTTTGATCCGCAAAATACCTGTGCCTGAAAACGTATATGAATATGCTGTGAACCTGGCTTCCAAAACAAGGCCGGGGACTTCCCTGGCCCATCCTCTTGCCAATGACTATCTGACCTGGGGCGCAGGTCCGAGGGCTTCCCAGTATCTTATAATAGGTGCCAAATGTCACGCAGTCCTTCATGGGAAATATTCACCTGATATAGAAGATGTGCAGTCAATTGCACAGGCAATATTACGGCACCGGATTGTCAGGAATTATAAGGCGGAAGCGGAAGGTTATAACGTCGACCGTATTATTAAGGAATTTCTCAAATAGTTGCCGGCAGGCAGAGGTTCAGGCCTTGAACTTCCGGGCAATATTTTTAATAAGATTCTAATGAGCAAAAGTAAAATTTACATCTCGGTCCTGGGAGGCGTTTTGCTGATCGTGATTTTGTGGATCACTTTCGGCTCGAAAGCACAAAAGGAAACTACCTTGAAAGTGCCCGTTAAATTTGGCAAATTCGACGTTGTCGTTACGACCACAGGGGAACTGGAAGCCAAGAGCTCGGAAAAGATTAACGGGCCCACCGGCCTGCGGGATTTCAGAATATGGCAGGTTAAGATCGAGGATATTATCCCCGATGGTACAGTGGTGGATTCTGGCCAGTATATCGCCACACTCGACCGTACTGAATTAGTGAACAAGCTTAAAGACCAGGAACTTGAACAGGAAAAACTGGAAACCCAGTTTACCAAAACCCAGCTGGATACGACCATGGATCTTCGTACTGCCCGTGATAACCTGATCAATCTGAAATTTGCCCTGGAGGAAAAACAAATAGTGGTTGACCAGTCAATTTATGAACCACCTGCCACTCAACGTCAGGCAAAAATTGACCTGGAACGCTCTGAAAGGGATTATAACCAGGCTGTCCAGAATTACCAGTTGAAACTGCAGAAGGCTGAGGCTGATATGCAGGAGATCAATACCTCCCGGAAAAAAGTTCAGTCGGATTATACGGAAATGCAAAAGGTACTGGACCAGTTCACCATCAAAGCGCCCAAGAGCGGGATGGTAATTTACCGGCGGAGCTGGGACGGACAAAAACAGGGCATAGGATCCAGTATAAGCGTGTGGGATCCTGTGGTGGCTGAACTCCCTAACCTGAAGGAGATGAAATCCAAGACCTACGTGAATGAGATTGATATAAGCAAAGTGAAAGTAGGCCAGGCTGTGAATATAGGAGTGGATGCTTTCCCTGACAAGAAATATACAGGAGTGGTAACTGAAGTTGCCAATATAGGCCAGCAATTGCCCAATTCCAATGCAAAGGTTTTCGAAGTTATTATAGAAGTGAATGAATTCGATTCCATATTGAGGCCTGCCATGACGACCAAAAATGAGATCCTTACCGCCTCTGTCGACAGCGTGCTCCATATTCCGCTGGATTGTGTGCAGTCAAATGACAGTATAACTTATGTGTACACCGACCATACAAAAAAACAGATCATTACAGGCATCAGCAATGAGAATGAAATTATAGTGAAAGAAGGCTTGAAAGCAGGAGACGAAGTATACCTTGTCCCTCCATCGGATGCGGAAGACTATAGTTTTGACTACCTTGATCCTTCAATCATCGAAAAATATAAGGCAGAAGAGAGGATACAAAAGGAAAAGGAGGAATTAAGCAGACATCCGGATGTACATAATCAGGATCTTGCAAAAAAGGATTTTGAAAAGAAGCCGGGGAAGGGGCAGGGAAGGAGACAGGAATCTTCAAAAAAGAGTCAATGAGCAGTTTTGTCAATAAGCGTCCTGCACTGCAACGTTATTTTCATACGCTGAATATTGCAGTTGAAGCGGTAATTGCTAACCGTGTCAGGTCTATGCTTACAGCCCTGGGGATCATATTCGGTGTGGCAGCTGTAATATCCATGATGGCCATTGGAGCCGGCGCCCGCCAGGAGATCCTGGAACAGATCAAAATGGTAGGGGTCAATAATATAGTTGTAACGCCTGTGCTTGACCCATCCTCCGGAAATTCTTCAGGTTCGGACCAGCAAAGCGGGCAGAAGATGCAGAAAAAATTTTCCCCGGGATTGAGCCTGGAAGATGCACGGAGCATTCAGTCGATCATACCTTCCGTAATAAGGGTTAGCCCTGAAGTCACCTATGAAACTTTTATACTCAAAAGCGGGAAGCGCTCCCCTGCAAGCCTGACCGGCGTTACAAATGATTTCTTTAAAGTTTATAATATCGGTTTGCTGGATGGAAAGTATTTCCAGGAAGAACAATTGTTGAACGGGAGCCCGGTCTGCATAATAAGCAGCTCTGTTAAGTCCAGGTTTTTCAGTAAGGAAGATCCTCTCGGTAAATCCTTGAAATGCGGAGGAGTGTGGCTGACTGTGATCGGGGTTATGGAAAACAGGACTTTCACTTCTGATGATACCAAAGATGGAAAATTAAATCTCTCGGAGACGATCTATGCCCCCTTGCAAACCGTTTATATGCGCTACAAGGACCGGTCTACCATAAATGAAGCTTCCCTGCGGAGTGACGGATCGGATGTAGTGATCATCAATGGAAGCATTGCTTCATTTTCGAGTTCCTCCGCCGGAAATGACGAATCGAACCGGAACCAGCTGGATAAGGTCATTGTGCAGGTCAATGATAGCAAATACCTGGATGCTACTACCCAGGCCCTGAACAAACTACTGCTCAGGCGGCATATGGATGTGGAAGATTTCAAGATCACCGTGCCCGAAATGTTGCTAAAGCAGGAACAGAGAACCAAAGATATATTCAATATTGTGCTTGGGGTGATCGCAAGTATTTCCCTGATAGTGGGAGGCATTGGGATCATGAATATTATGCTGGCATCAGTCATGGAAAGGATAAAAGAGATCGGGATACGGATGGCAACCGGTGCGACAAAACGCGATATTATCTTCCAGTTTTTATCTGAAGCAACTTTAATCAGCCTCACCGGTGGGATCATTGGAATAGTTCTGGGTATCGTCTTTGCCAAGGCCATCACCCAGTCAACCGGTATATTGACCATAGTTTCGCCTTTTTCCATTGCTGTTTCTTTTGGCGTTTCTGCTTTTATCGGGATACTCTTCGGCTATATGCCGGCCAAAAAAGCATCAGACCAGGACCCTGTCGAATCATTGAGATATGAATAAGATTATGAATATGCATATTTTTAAATCTGTAAAAATATTGGTCATCCTGCTATTTGCCGGATTTGCCACCATATCACCTTTAAAATCATACTCCCAGAACGACAGTATTAAACTGACCCTTGATGATGCCCTGCACCTTGCGCAACAGCAATCGCCCGATGCGCTCATTGCAAAATTCCGTTTCCTGAATAGTTATTGGGCCTATCGTTCCAATAAGGCCGATTATCTTCCCTCACTTTTTCTTAGAGTCAACCAAATACCTACTATTGATCAGTCATTTAACCTTATTTCTCAAACAGGTGGACCTATATATGAATATGAAGATAATACCACATACTCCGGTGAGCTTTCATTAAATCAAAAAATTGGTTTGACTGGAGGAACTGTTTCTATACTGTCAAATTTTTACCAAAACGATTATTTTAAAGATTCTTTGACCAGAACTTATGTAACCACTCCAGTTAACATCAAATATACTCAACCTCTGTTCAAGTATAATAAGTATAAATGGGATAAAAAACTGGAGCCCTTAAAATATGAGAAAGCCAAAAGGAAATATATGGAGGATTTAGAACAAATATCCATTACAACTACGAATCATTTTTTTAATTTATTGGTAGCGCAGGTACAGAAAGACATTTCGGTAAAGAATATGAAAAATTATGATACTCTTTACCGGATAGCCAAAGGGCGCTTTAACCTGGGTAAGATAGCGGAAAATGACCTGCTCCAACTCGAATTGAATTTTCTCAAAGCCAAAGCCGCCGTCGATGTGGATAACTTGAATTATGAAAACATGGTGTTCCAGTTGAAATCCTATCTTCGTATAAAGGATACGGCTTCACTTCAACTCATACCACCAGATAAGACTAAATTTAAAATGATCAGTTCTGCTGAAGCGGTGCAACAAGCTAAAAAGAACACCTCGTCAGCACTTGATTTTAATGAGAGAATTTTAACGGCAGAAAGCCAGTTAAACAAGGCTAAGCTGGATGGAAGGTTTGATGCTGATGTGTCACTTAATTATGGACTCACTCAGTATGTTCAGAATAAAAATATTGAAGATGCATACAAGGATCTCAACAAAAAACAAGTTCTGGATATTGGATTCAGTATACCTATAACAGATTGGGGAGTGGCCCGCGGTCAGATCAAGGTGGCCGAATCAAACCTTGAAATGGAGAGGACTGCAGTTGAGCAGGACATTATTGATTTTCAGCAGAATGTTTAT
The DNA here is from genome assembly GCA_963787195.1 of uncultured Bacteroidales bacterium. GTDB lineage: Bacteria > Bacteroidota > Bacteroidia > Bacteroidales > JAGOPY01 > CAWBCI01. The sequence continues at coordinate 190,144 of CAWBCI010000031.1, read as the reverse complement.
TTGCAGGTCATGCAGTTCAACATGCAGAAAGAACAGCTCATCATTGCCGCAAAATCCGATACGGTCGCCCAGAAACGTTTTGAAATAACACAGAAAAGGTATATGATCGGGCTGATCAATGATGTGCTGGAACTAAATAATGCACAGATCGACAATGATAATGCCAAACAGGGCTATTACCAATCCCTGCGCTCATACTGGATCAATTATTATAAGCTTCGCCAGATGACCCTCTATGATTTCTTTACCGACCGTATGCTGATTTTTGATATCAGGGATATTATGAAGTGAGGATTTCAGTCAGTCAGTCAGTCAGTCAGCAGTCAGCAGTCAGCAGTCAGCAGTCTCTTAACAATTATACCACTAACTAATATACCACTAACCATTAACTTTTTCCCAATACCCAATACCCAATATCTAATACCTTTTTCCTTAAACAATTCATTCAAATTCTTGTTAATTAAGATAAGTTAACAAAGCGGTGAATGGATAATATTCTGAAAATTTGTATATTTGCAAAGCTTTATAAATCAAGTCAATAATAATAATAATAAAATCAATCGAAAATGGCAGTATTAGTTGGAAAAAAAGCTCCCTTGTTTGAAGCAGACGCTGTTGTAAACGGTGGAGAATTTGTAGAGAAATTTTCTCTGGAACAATATATCGGGAAGAAATATGTCGTATTCTTCTTCTATCCTCTGGATTTTACTTTTGTATGCCCGACCGAAATCCTTGCTTTTCAGCGCAAGCTGGATGAGTTTGAAAAAAGAAATGTAGCTGTGGTAGGATGTTCCGTCGACAGTAAACATTCGCACTGGGCCTGGCTCAATACCGAACTTAAGGACGGTGGTATCAAAGGTGTAACCTACCCATTGGTATCAGATCTTTCCAAAACTATATCGGAAAATTATGATGTGCTTGCGGGAGAATATGATTATAATGAAGACGGGGAAATGGAATTTGACGGGGATGCATTGGCTTACCGTGGTTTGTTCCTGATCGACAAACAGGGAGTTGTTCGTCACCAGGTGGTGAATGACCTTCCTTTAGGCCGCAGTATTGATGAGGCATTACGTATGGTCGATGCCTTACAGTTTTTTGAAGAAAACGGGGAAGTCTGCCCGGCCGACTGGCATACTGGGGAGAAAACCATGAAGGAAACCCATGAAGGAGTTGCTGAGTACCTTGCAGCGCTTAATTAGACAAAATTAAACTACTATAGAATAAAAGACCATCCGGCATTGCCGGATGGTCTTTTTGATTTTTCATGCCAGGAAACTTTTTTAATCCTGATATACATACTATACTTTACTCCAACTTTTTTGCATCATTCCAGAATGCATCCATTTCATCCAGTGACATCTGATGAACGGATTTCCCAATTTTGTGGGCATTGCTCTCAATATATTGAAAACGGCGGATAAATTTACGGTTGCTATGTTCCAGGGCGTCCTCGGCATTGATATCCATGAATCTGGCATAATTCACCAGGGCGAACAGGAGATCTCCGAATTCCTGCTCCAGTTTCAGCTTATCAGCATCTTCTGAAGCTTTATCAACTTCTTCTTTAAATTCATATAATTCTTCTCTGACTTTCTCCCAAACCTGACCAGAATTCGCCCAATCAAATCCCACCCCGCTGGCTTTTTCCTGAATACGATGCGCTTTTACAAGGGAAGGAAGAGAATGCGGAACTCCTTCCAGGGCTGATTCACGCCCTTCTTTCATCTTGATCTTTTCCCAGTTATCAGCCACCTCATGCGCATTCTGCACCTTCACATCCCCGTAAATATGAGGATGCCTGCGGATCAGCTTTTCATTGATGGATTCTATCACAGTCTGTATATCGAAAGCACCCAGCTCGGAACCGATTTTGGAATAGAAAACAATGTGCAGCATCAGGTCCCCCAATTCTTTCCTGACACCATCCATATCCTTTTCAATTATGGCATCCGCCAGTTCATAGGTTTCTTCAAGAGTAAGGTGACGGAGACTGTCTAAAGTTTGTTTCCGGTCCCAGGGACATTTTTCCCTGAGCTCATCCATAATATCGAGTAATCGCCTGAAGGCTTCTATGCGAGAGTCCATTTGTGAAATTTTCACAAAAGTAAGTATTAAATGCTAGTCCATGGGAAGCCCACCCGGAAAGTATTTTGCTAAATTTGCATGCACTCATGGGTTTCTAATATTTGCTTATCATTCTTCATAAAAAAACATACAGCCCCAGGCATCACTTGCATTCCAAGGGAAAAATTATTGGAATGAAAGTCATCAGGATATTGATTCTAATGATGCTCATCCTTGTCTTATTGCCTGTACAGACCCATGCCCAGTTCAGGCACAAGCTGCGTTCCCCTAATATAGTCCTGGAGGGTCGTTTGTATTATGGCTGGACCCTCGATCACCATATAGAAATGACGCCTTATAACCGGCATTATCCATCTTTTGAGTTTTCGGTAATGAAAGCCACTTATGGAAGGACCCGCTGGGAATATATGTACAATTATCCTTTTATCGGTCTCTCGTATTGGTATTCAGGACTCGGAAATACTCAGGTTCTCGGATCGGCCCATGCAATTTTCCCATTTATTAGTTTTCCGCTGATGAAAGAAAATAATTTCAATTTTTATTTTCGCTTGGGAGTGGGATTAGGTTACCTTACAAGTCCTTATCAACGATATAAAAACTATAGGAACCTCGCAATAGGCTCCCATATCAATGGTGCGGTCAACCTCAATATTGAGGCCCGCTGGAGGATGAGTGAAAAATTTATGGCGGCTTTCGGGATATCCCTCATGCATTTCTCCAACGGATCAATCAAAACCCCGAATTACGGACTCAATTATCCATCAGTAAATCTGGCAGTTGCATACAGGTTGAGTAAGGAAAACTCTTATATGAGAAGGAAACTCCTTCCCGAACTCTATCCTTTCGAATTCGATGGTAAAAAAAGTTTATTGCTGGATTTTAATGCAGGTTTTGGTGTCAAAGACATGCAGTCGACACTGGGCATAGGTAATCGTTATTTCATCGGCACATTTTATGGGAATCTCCTGAAGCCGGTGAGTTATAAAAGCCGTCTGGGAATTGGTTTTGATCTGTCATATGATGGCTCTGATGTGAAGATACTTGAAATAAAAGGCATAATTCCAAAAAACCAGGTGCAGATTGTTAAAACCGAGATAAATGTGGCCTATGAAATTGGCTTTTCCCAGATGTCAATCATGCTTAACCTGGGATCATACCTGAGTGGTTTGGATAAGAGTGATGGATATATCTATGAAAAGCTGGCACTGCGTTATGCTTTTAATGAGAATTTATTTGCCAGTATGACCCTGAAAGCACATTATGCCAGGGCTGACTTCATAGCTTTTGGCCTGGGATGGCGTATCAAATTTTATTATTATTGATATAAATGAGAAAAGTCTTTTTATATACTTTAATTTTTGCAGGACTGATCTCCTTTCAGGCTTGTAAGAAGAATAATTTGCAGGACTGTTTTAAATCGGCAGGCAAAATTGTCAGGGAAGAAAGACCCATTTCCGGCTTTCATTATATAGAGATCCGTGATAATATCAATCTTATATTGAAACAAGACAGCCTCCAAAATCATCTTGTTGTTGAAGCAGGTGAGAACCTGGTACCTGGAATACGTACAGATTTTTCAAATGGGCATTTGCTGATATGGAATGATAATTCATGCAACTGGGCAAGGAGTTTTGATAATCCCCTCAATGTTTACCTTACTTTTTCCAAACTTGATACCATCATTTACCGTGCAGCAGGTGACCTTCGCTTTGATACACCCTGGAGCGCTGATTCGATCCAGTTTGAAGTATGGGAAGGAGCCGGCCGCATAGATCTGGATCTGAATACAGTGAAATCAAAAATTTATGTGCGCTATGGAACTACAGATCTCTTTGCCACGGGTAATTCCCTGATTTGTTTTGTTTCTTCCGGTGGCTTTGGCCGCCTGGACTTGAGGCAATTGCAGGCCCAGAATATTTATATGCAGACATCCAGCCCGAACGATTCTTATGTATGGGCAAGTCACTTATTGGATTTGACTATCAATAATATAGGAGATGTTTACTATAAGGGGAATCCCCAGGTGTTGCAATATCAGCAAAATAGTTCCGGAAAGCTTATAAAACTGGATCCCTGATTTTTTGTCAATGAGACTCAAATATTTCAAACGAAGCGTAGAAAATTTTGTAAGTCGAATTAATCCCGAAAAGACGAAGTCTTATTCGGGATCTCTCAGGATTAAATTCCCAGTCTTTTAAGACAAATAAGAGATATTTTCTTAAGATAGAATAGCCAGATGGGAAACAAGCCTCAGGTAAATATTTTAATTTGTTTTGAAGGATTGGGTATAGACCCTCCATTTGTCCAAAACTTCCTGTATATCATCGGGAAGCTCTGATTCGAAATACATTCTTTCACCATTTAAAGGGTGAATAAAGCCCAATATCCTGGCATGAAGGGCCTGCCGGCCCAGGATACTGAAACAATTATTCACAAACTGCCTGTATTTCGTAAATGTCGTGCCTTTCAGGATAATATTCCCTCCATAAGTTATATCACCGAACAAGGGATGTTTTATATAATTGAAATGTACCCTGATCTGATGTGTACGTCCGGTTTCGAGCTGACATTCCACCAGGGTGACATATCCAAAACGTTCCAGCACACGATAATGAGTTATAGCACTTTTACCCTGGCTGCCATCCGGAAACACTGTGAATACCTTCCGGTCTTTCGCGCTGCGGCCTATATGTCCTTCAATTGTACCCTGGTTTTCATTAAAATCACCCCAGACAAGTGCAGAATATTTTCGCTCAATTGAATGATCGAAAAATTGTTTCCCAAGCCGGGCCTGGGCCACTTCATTTTTTGCTACGATCAAAATACCGGAAGTATCTTTATCAATACGGTGAACCAGGAAAGGGGTCCGGCCAGGAGCTTTATCAGGGGATACATTCTGAAGATGCCAGGCCAGGGCATTCACCAGTGTACCGGTATAATTTCCATAAGCCGGGTGCACTACCATGCCGGCGGCTTTATTTACAATGATGATATCCTGGTCTTCGTATAAAATCCGGAGTGGGATTTCCTGTGGGATGATCTCGATTTCGCGGGGCGGATGGGTCATCACGATGGAGATCACATCCCCCGGTTTAACTTTGTAATTCGGCTTTACGGCTTCTTCATTTACCAGGATATTCCCGGCCCTGGCTGCTTGCTGGATCTTGTTACGGGAGGCATTCTCTATACGGACCATCAGGAATTTATCAATCCGCAACAATCCCTGCCCTTTATCAGCTACAAAATGAAAATGCTCAAAAAGTTCTTCCCTTTCATCTGAAAGATCAGGATTTTCATTCAGATCGGGCAGTTCCTGTTCCATTCCCGCTTAATTATTTTTGATCAGTTTGGTCGAAAGCACCGCCTGTTTGTCTTTCCCAACAACTCTTAGAATGTAGATACCCCTTGAAGGGAGATCCACTGTGATATCCGGCCGGAATTCAGATTGCCATACCGATTGCCCGAGGAGATTATAAATTTCGACCATCAGATCATTGGTGCTTCCGGATTCCCGGTATTTGCCACTCATCCGGAAATGCAGCTGGTTCCCGTTTAAAGGATTGGGATATACCTGGATATCATTCGTGATGCCTGCAACTTCGTTTATGCCGTTAGGATTAAATGCTTTCCCAAGCATGGGGCGCATCATGACTGCACCATCCGCGGTAGATTGCTGCCAGGTCCCCTCAACATTATAAAAAGTATTTGCTTTGGCATTATTGTAAGTATCAAAACCGAGATTCAGATTGCTGGATACTTGTTCTTCCCAGCCTATATAAAATATTCCGTTCAAGGGCTGGGGATCATTTAGCATATAGGTTATGTACTGATTCAGGTTTTGAGAATATTCAGCCTGCAAATTTAATTGGGAATAAATTACATCCCCGGGAACCCCGTTATTATCTCTCCATACCATCAGGTTGAATAACTTTTCACCGGCACTTTCCTTGGTCCGGTTGAAATATATCTGGACGGCCCTGAGGGTATCCGAAGTGTTCAGTTTAAAACGGTAAGCCAGGCTTGCCGTACTTGATCCTGCCGGTCTGAGCCAGTAGCCTGCTTCAGGTGTGCCGTCATCATAGGCATAATAATTGAAAAATTTCTGTCTGAAATTCAGAGTATCCGCTACAGTGTCAGTAGGGGTCAAATCTCCTATGATATAATGCCTGATTTCAAATTCAGCACTATCTTGCCCCGAATAAAGAGGGAAGAGGAAGTTACTTGGAGGACAGGCATGTTGGGCGCATGTTGCACAATCCTGATATCCGCTGTCATAAACAGGGTAAAGGTTACAGTTCCCACCGTTATAAGTATATTCGAAGGGACCATTCACTTCAAAAACCTTATATAAATAGGTTGTATTATAGATCGTTGTGTCAAGATCTGAAATGAACATTTCCAGATTGTCTTTCAATTCGTTGCTGGGATCATTCAAATACTGCTTATAAGGCATGGCTTCATAATTTTTAAGGACTGAAGGGGCCCTTTCCACAAAAGTTACATCCTTATAAGTTGTATCGTGCCAGTTACGGTTAATATTCAGATAAACATAATCCACATTCCATTGATCGCAGTTACTTCTCCAGCTGGGAATGGTGTTATCGGCAAGACTGGCATAATTCATGAAACGAAACTGGAAATTGTTCTTGAAATAAGAAGAATCCCTGACAGGTATCAGTACCTGTTTACTATAGGTTTTATAAAGATCATGGAAATTCTGCAGGGTCATTCCTGCTGAGCTCCATACATGTTCCCATTTATATTCAGGTTTAAATAATGAGTCGCAGGGCAGGGTAACGAAATCATTATAAGTATAGATAGCGTTTGAAACAAGGAACAAACCATTATTACATTCCTGAGGACTAAAAATAGTATCCCCGGGAAAGACAGTGTCTCCGGGATTAATAAAATTACTCAGCGGCACAGTAATGGAATCAAATTCATTGGCAAAAACCAAATTTCCTGTCTCATGACCGAAAAACAAGACAAGGGAATCACCCGGATCAGGACCTAAAGGGGTCCTGCCCTGGGGCTGGTAAAAAAAACTAAAATAAACCGAATCTGCTGGGCTTAGAGCTTTTGCAATGGGTGAAAACAATGAATCGAGACGAATCGGAAGGGAAGTCAATGAGTCGGCTTTGAAAGGAAATGAGCTTGCATTCGGATACAAGTTTCCCCTGCTGTCAACTGCATCTAAAGTTGCGACGCCATGATTTGCAGAGCGGTAAGCAATACTGGAATTCACGAAAGCTTCTTTGTCGGCCCATTTATGCTGATCCGGATAGACGCCAGCCTTGGTAAAATCGTCGAAAAAAGGGAGGAGCAGGGCCTGATTTTCACTTGTACTTTTGATAGCCGGATTTTTCATAAGTTCCCGGTACGCTTCTTTCACTGCAGGGTTCTCGAAAAGTCCCGTAATGACTTCCTGAGCATTTATTTGCAATGATAATCCTGCCAGAAATAAGAAAAGTATAGGTATTCTCTTTATCATTCTTCTTCGTATAAGGTGTCCCCGGGTAAATTTGGTGCCTCCTGATTTTTTCCAAGGGTATCCGGGTTTAATACCATAATCAGTGAATCAAAGTTGACCAGGAGCGTCGAACGGTACCACAGATTAACGAAATCACCTTTATTATTGTTGCCTTCCCAGGTGGGCTGCTGCATAAAAACCCTGGAGCTGTCGGGACCGGAGTCATCCATATAACGTTCTACGCCAACATTCAGTGAAGCCAGTTGTATTTTAAGACGGGCCTCCGAAGGGCTTAAACCTATCACAAAAGGGACCACTGCCTTCTGGGATTGTCCCAGGCCAAGGAGCAAATCAATGGATGAACCCTTCTCCACTTCCATTCCCGGAATAATAGTGTCTCCGTCAAAATAATATCCCAGCACCGCATTTTCAGCCATATTGGTAATATACTGCAATCTTCTTACTTTCAGCCCCTTTGATTTAAGGGCATTGATTGCTTGTCTCAGGGTAAGATCTTTAAGATCCGGCATAAAGGTCATTTCCGGGGAAAGAGCTACTACGGTCAGGTAAACATTCCTTCCTTTCTTGACCTTTGAACCAGGAGAAGGATTTTGCATGATAACAGATCCCGGGGGTCGGCTGCGGTCGAAGACCGAATCAATAACCACCAGGTCAAAAGTTTTATTTATGTTTTCCTGTTTCAGTTCTGCCAGTGTCTTTCCCATCAGATCGGGTAATACATAAGCTTCTCCATGATGGGTATAGATCCTCAGATATGCCATCACCAGAAAGATAAGCAATATAGAAACGATGAAGGCTATACCGAGATTGAGGTAAAATTTCTTTTTTAAAAGAAAACCAAGCATACTCATTTTTACTAATTTTATCCCCACTTGGAGCTGATGTGTGATCCCTATCGCTAAAGGTTAAAACTGAATGAAAGGACCTATATTGCATCCGGGGCAGCAAAGATAAGAATAAATTAAAGTAAGGTAAAATAGTCATCATGTGTATTTATGAATGAAAAGAGGCCACAGATCAGGAATGTTGCCATCGTTGCCGGGGGTGACTCAGGAGAATATGAAGTATCGGTGAAAAGTGCGGCAGTTGTTAAACGCTATCTTGATACTCAATTATTCCGGCCTTTTATCATCCTGATCCATGGGACTCATTGGTGGTGGGAAGATGAACAGGGACACAGTACAGAAATAGATAAGCGCGATTTCAGCCTTGTTTTGCCTGGTGAAATAGTCCATTTCGATGTGGTTTTCAATGCCATCCACGGTACACCCGGAGAAGACGGTAAATTGCTCGGATACTTCGACCTCCTGAAAATACCTTACACATCCAGTGGACTTACCACTTCGGCCCTGACCTTCAATAAATTCCTTTGCAATAATTTTGTGAGGTCTCTAGGTATCACGGTCACAGCTTCTCACCTTATCAGAAAAGCTGAAAAGCCCCGGGTAGATAAAATAATTGAGGAACTCGGACTTCCTCTGTTTATAAAACCTAATGAGGGTGGTTCCAGTGTCGGAATAAGCAAGGTATCGGATAGAAATAAATTGTTGCAAGCGATTGAACTCGCGATGAAAGAAGACGAGCAGGTGATGGTGGAGACTTTCATCCCTGGCAGGGAAATAACTTGCGGAGTGATTAACTATAAAGGAAAGATAAGGGCTTTACCCCTGACTGAGATTGTGAGTAAGAAAGAATTCTTCGACTATGAAGCCAAATACCAGGGTATGTCGGAAGAGATCACACCAGCCCGGATACCTGAGGAGATCGCTGATAAGTGCCGTCAAACATCCGTTTTTCTATACAGCATTTTAAATTGCCGCGGAATGGTTCGGATTGATTATATATTTAATGATGAAGGGCTCTTTTTCCTTGAAGTAAATACTGTGCCGGGCTTATCAGAAGCAAGTATTGTACCTCAGCAGGCAAAAGCAGATGGAATCAGTCTGAGCGACTTATTCAGGGAAGCTATTCAGACAGCTTCAAATAGCTGACCAGTTTATGAATCGCCCGGGCCCTGTGGCTCATAACATTCTTTAATTTCAAAGGCATTTCTGCAAAGGTCATGTCGTATCCATCAGGAATAAATACCGAATCATAACCGAAACCACCTTCCCCTTTCTTTTCCAGAATGATCTTCCCCTGGACTATGCCTTCAAAACGGGTTTCCTCACCTCCCTGTATCAATGCAATAACGGTTCTGAAACGGGCTTTACGATTGGATTTTCCGTCTAATTCGGACAGCAGGAGTTCAATGTTTTTTAGAGGATTGTTTTCATCGCCTGCATAACGGGCTGATTTTACTCCGGGCCTGCCATTCAATGCTTCCACTTCCAGGCCGGTATCATCTGCAAAACAATCCAGACCATAACGGGTGAAAATATAGGAGGCTTTCTGTGATGCATTGCCTTCCAAAGTATCGGCGGTTTCAGGCATATCTTCCTGACATCCGATATCAGCCAGACTCACAATTTCATAATCTTTCCCAACCAGCACCTTAACTTCATTCAGTTTGTGCGGATTATTTGTTGCGAAAACAAGTTTTTTGTCAGCCATGATTTTTTTGTTTGAAAATAATAAAAAAAGGGATTTAAATAAATCCCTTTATGAATTTTCTGAAAGAATTACACTGATTTGCCAGATCAGGATTATCTTATCCTGCATATAATGAAAAATCAGTGTAATTCTATAATTAAATGATATTTTGGATTATAAAATTCAAAAGTTCAAAGAGCGGATTTAGGGAAATACGATTCCTGGATAATCATTTGGAATTACCAGTGGAATTTTAGCTCCGTATTTTGCATTGATAGCGTTGATAATGTAATTTGTAACCAGGGCATATCCCTGAGGGGTCAAGTGGATACCATCGAGAGAGAATAGTCCGCCCTGCACAAATACAGTGTTGTAATTTACTCCGTCAAACATCATCCCGCTTTTAAAATCTGACAGGACTGTAGCCATATCCAAATAAGCTAATGAATTTGCATTGGCCAGTTCCTGTAGTTTTGTATTATAATGCTGCACTGCAGCTTCACAATCAGCTATCTCAGTTTCGTCAAGAATATAGCCCGATGGTACGGGTTTCTGTGTTCCCCATCCGGCGCATTTCAGCGAATCGAGCGGTAATCCGAGGGTCACATACTCATCACTTTTGATTTGACGAATTTGCCAGGGAAGGCTTGCATCGGCTATGATCATTGGATTGGCACCTAATTGAAAGACTATAGTGTCGGTTGATCCGGCCACTATGATCATTTGGTTCAATTGTGCATATGCTAAATTTAAAGCTTCTACCTGTGATTCTTCCGTAAGGACAATGGCATTATAGGGCACAGTCGTGAAATAAGGTACGGAGGTCACGTCGGGAACTCCGAGGATGATGCCTTTGGCTCCACCTGAGGTCAGAGTTGCGACTATATTTTCCATAGCCTGGTCGAATAGCGGGAAAGGTGTTATGGAATCACCTTCGCCTCCGCCAACTGCATAAAGTAATACATCATTGTTTCCAAGCCAGAGTGTGAAGAAAGTCGGATTTACCAGCATAGCATCCTGTAGAACCGTATTCTGTAAAGGGTTGGCGCTAAACCTTCCGAAAAATGGATTCATTAGCTCCGTAACCGGGTACAAGGGCATGAAAAGATTTCATTCCCGGTACCCCCACATTATTGAAAGGACCCTGGTCTGCAATTGGAGTGGTCAATAAATTGAAAAGGGCAGTTTGGTCAGGATTTGGATTTGCAGGGACCGGTCCGAGTGAAGTTACATTCATACAATCGGTTGAAAGTCCCAATATCAGTTTGGTCACAAGTACCGGCATGCCACCGGGTACCGGCCTGAAACCAATCCCTTGTTCCGAAGCCAGGATAGGTTGTTTGAATTCACCCTGCATCCCAACCTTTTTTAATTGGCTTGCAAGTATATTTGGAAAAGAATACATCTGTCCGGTTGATGATAAAGCCCCGGAGGCATAACCTGCAGTGAGTGAATTGCCTACAGAAACATATGTTGTAAAATCAGCAGTTCCATTGCTAGGTGTGAATTCTTCGATTTTAGGCTTGCAACCGGCAATGGCAGCTATCATTATGATTATAGCTAAATTTCTTAATTTCATATTGAAAGATATTTATAATGGTTAGAAACTATATGAGACACCGATGCCTGGTATGAAGGCGATGGATTTATATGTTCCCGAAAAATTGGCGGGCTCATAAGATTTATCGGCTTGCAAGCCGTTGGTTTGGAGATAGGTCAGGTCGATGCTGAGTTTTTCGATTGGTTTATATGACACTCCCAGCGTAAAAGCAATAGTATTCAGCGTGACAGTTTCAGGAGTGTAATAATTTTCATTGCTTGGCGTCGGATCATAATATACACCAGCACGCAAATCGAATTTCGGGTTCAAATTATATTCACCGCCCAGGCGGAAAAGCCAGGTGTCTTTATATTCCCTTGGATTAGTGGAATTCAGCAGTTCACCTTTATCCTCAAATGTAAAATCGAGTGTTTTATAGGCACTCCACATCACCCAATTGGCTTCGGCAGCCAGAGTAAATTTATCGGTAAATTTATAAGCAAGGCCGAAATCCAGGTTTGCCGGCATAGGTAACTCGGCTGAAAATTTATTTTGCGCAGGGATAGTGGTTGACAAAGATACTGGTACTTTGAAGGTAGCTTTTCCGTTCTCAAGTTTCATAATGATTTTTGAACGGTAATCGATACCAATGCTGAGTTTGTCGTTGGGTTTATAATACAAACCTATGTTATAACCTATGTTACTTGCATTTCCTTCAAGTTTTGCATAGGAAGAATCATTATAATTCAGCGCCTTCTGGAGTTTAACATCACCTGTTGCGAAGACGAAACCCGCGCCAATGCCGAATTTATCTCCGAAGCTGTATGCAAGAGTAGCCTGGTAAAAGATTGCTTTCAAGCTGATATTTTGGATCAGGAATCTGCCCGCCCATTCATCCGGCCATTTGGATGAACTTCCGAAAGGCGTATAAACCCCTAAACCGATTGAAAGGTTATCGGTTAACTTTCCAGCCCCGTAAGCATAGAAAGGAGTCCCTGTGGGATTATCAGTATTAACCTGATAGTCAGTCTCCGATTCGGCAAAAGTCGCGTGTGAAAATATCGGACTGATCCCAACAGAAAAGTCATATTTGGTCTTCATGAAGGATAATGCGCCCGGATTATAGAACATACTACTTGATCCAAAGCTGAATGGTGTTCCGATGAGACCGATACCAGTTTGTTTTTGCCCTTGTAAACGGACCTGGTAACCACCTGCAAATAAACTGGCTGAAAAAAGTGTTAAGAATAAGAATGTAAAGGTTTTCTTTTTCATATTCAAGGAGTTTAATTTAAAGCGCGCAAGGTAGGAAATTTTTAAATATCAAAGAAAATATTGTAAATAACTGTAATATAGGTGGATGAAGAAGGAAAAATGTTATTCAATTGCCCAATCTATTGGCTGCAGACCAAGATTATTGAGAATTTCATTTGTTTTGGAAAAGTGTTTACAGCCGAAAAACCCACGATGAGCCGAAAGTGGAGAAGGATGAACGGCTTTCAGAATATAATGGTTTTTCTGGTCAATCAGGCTTTCTTTAGCCTGGGCATATGATCCCCATAAGAGGAAAACTATATTTCTTCTTTTCTGTGAAAGACAGGATATAGCTGCATCAGTGAATCTCTCCCATCCATGGTTATGATGAGAAGCTGCCTGGGCAGCCCTCACAGTAAGGATGGAATTCAGCAAAAGTACTCCCTGGCCGGCCCATTTCTCCAGGTTCCCGCCTTTTGGAACCGGGATCTCCAAATCATTTTCAATCTCCTTGAAAATATTTTGCAGGGAAGGGGGCTTGGTCACTCCGGCAGGAACCGAAAAACAAAGCCCATGTGCCTGTCCGGGTCCGTGATAGGGATCCTGTCCCAATATTACCACTTTGACTTTGTTAAAAGGTGTATGATTGAATGCTGAAAAAATGAGTTGTCCGGGAGGATAAATTGTAAACTTCTTTTTTTCCTCAATAAGAAAATTACGTAATTCTGCAAAATATTCTGATTCAAATTCAGCGGTAAGAATATTTTTCCAGCTTTCTTCAATTTGCGGATTTATGCTATTCATATTTATAATTAAGGATAGAAGATGTCATAAAATTAATTACCTTCATATTAAAATTACATAAATCCCCTTATTTTGGGGCCAATAATGTAATTCATACAATAAATTTGAAACTAAACTGTTATTTAAAGGTAAAATAAAATTATATTTGCCTGATTGATCAAATCGATTACTAATGCCCGCAACCCTTAGAATATGAAAAAATTTTTGATAATACTGGCTCTGGTGGCATTTGCAGCTATTGCCTTATCTTCATGCAGTTCATCAGTAAACTGCCCGGCTTACGGGGAAGTCCATAAATACCAGATTGAACGAAGGTATTAGGAATTTTGTTATTCTGTATATGGAACTGCTGTAGATATGCGGATTCCACCTAGCTTATTTTTCCTGGCTTTTATTTATTTTTTAGAATGCGCTTTCTCATATACATATTGTCCGGATTGATTTTCCTGATCATCACAACGAAAGTAAACGGACAGGGAGAGGATCTGGAGAATGACAGCATTTCTGAAAATATTCTTCTCAAACAAGAGTTTACCGGAGGGATTACCATACATAACCTTGGATTTGGTTTGCAATTTAGAAGAGGCTGGAACAAATCCTACTTTAAATCCCGCATACTCGAATTGGAAGTGGTGAACATGAATAACCCCAAACAGGTTAGAATGATAAATTCCGATTATTTTAATGCAAAGAGTTATGTATATGGTAAATTGAACCAGGTGTATATTTTAAGGGCAGGCTATGGTTTCAAGAAACTCCTGAACCGTAAACCCTACTGGGGAGGTGTGGAACTTCGGCTGTTATACATGGGCGGGCTATCTGTTGCATTTGCCAAGCCTATTTATTTGTATTTTTGGGATGATCTGCATACCACACTGAAAGAGGAAAAATATAATCCGGACAACACTCTTCACAACAGAAATTATATTTATGGTCGGGCTCCCTTTATGAGTGGTTTCAATGAAATTAAAATATACCCCGGCGTATATGCAAAGGGAGGCTTGAATTTCGAGTTCGGAGAATATAATACCCGTATTAGAGCCCTTGAAGCCGGTATTGTCGCGGAATACTTTCCAGTTGCCATTCCAATTATGGCATTCTATTCGGCACAGAATTTCTTCCTTACCTTTTATCTGAACTTTCAGATAGGAAAAAGGTATAATAAGTGAAGACTTCCATCTAACTAAAACCTGCTTCCCTTTTTGCCATAAAAATTCAAAACCACATTATATTCACAAGTTCCTTACAAATATTTACCAGCTTTTTCTGACCAGCTAAGTCTTTATTTGCACCTTGGCTAAACCAATAAGGCAACTTTAATCCAAAAAAAAAGGCTATTTATTCAATAGCCTTTTTTTGGATTTAGTACTTCTTTTACCTGTTTATTATTAGTTTTTTGGTAATTGTGGTAGTTTCATTACTGATTCTCATAATGTAGATGCCTTCGTTGATTGACGAAACATCTATCAGGCTGGTTTTATCTGATGATTCAAAGCTTAGGTTACTTTCCAGGACTGATTTTCCAAGCAGGTCGTTGATACTTATATGATAGGTATCAATACCTTTAGTTTCCAATTGCAGCCAAAGTTTATCTTTCGCCGGATTCGGGTAAATGGCCATGTTTATTGCATTTACCGGATCATTTATGCCAGCCTGTGCAATGGTTGTAAACGACCATATGGCACTCCAGTCAGACGGTAAAATACCTGTATACGCTCTGGCCCTCCAGAAATACTGCATGCCTTTCTGCAAAGGCACAGGGACACTAAAAATATTCGTATCGGCAGAAGAAGTCTCATCTACAAGCGGATTGGCAAAAGTATTATCAAGAGCTAGCTGAACCTGATATTTATCAATGCCGACAACCGGATCCCACTTCAGAACTGGATTTAAAGAAACTTCGACTGTACCGTTGGCGGGTTCAGTGAGATTCAACTGGTTGATAGTTGTGAAGTCCCATGCATCCGACCAGTCTGACATATCCAGAGTATGATAAGCTTTTACTCTCCAGTAACTTTTTTGACCGAAAGCTGGCACTGAAAGATTTAAAGTATCCTGGCTGGTATTGAATTGAACGGGAACACTAAAAGTGGGCTCATCCGATACTTGCACCTGGTATGCAGACCGTGAACTTAATCCGTTCCACCTCAAGATCACGAAAAGATCGGTACCGCTTGAACCATTATTGGGTTTAGTAAGTGTAACCTTGGATAAAGTAGAAAAGAAGCTTACTCCGGACCATTCTGTATTTCCTGAAATATTGGATCCTCTTACTCTCCAGAAATACGTGGTTCCGAAATCCAGGTTGAAAAGGGAATCTTCATTTTGTGTAGGAGGCAAGGTTTGTATCACTGCCAGGGGGCTGCTGAAGCCAATAGGCTGATATTTGTAAACGATGCCACCTTCGCCGACGATATAACGTGTATCTCCAGCTATTGCCACATCATTCATGTTGGATGTTGAACCATAAGCATCTATATACCAGCTTGCCCCGTCATAAGTTAGAAATTGACCATTTTTCCCGGTAACATATCCTATTCCATCTTTGATGACCAGATTTGTATAATCTTTGGTAAATCCTGATATATTGTCTTTTTCCCAGCCTGAATTAATGTAATGACGCAATTCACCGCCTTTTCCTGCAACCCAACCATTACCAGGATCACTATAAGAAATACCATACAGATCTCTTGTGGTTCCGCTGACAAGGGCGCTCCATGCAGTGCCGTTATAATAAAGGATAGTTCCGCTCTGACCGCAAGCCCAGCCATTTGTTGCATCAAGGAAAAATATCCTGAACAGATTTTTGGTAACTGTACTTGACTGTTCAACCCATGAGGTGTCAGTGTGGGAAATGATAGTTCCGCCTTCTCCGCAAGCCCAAATATTGGAATTGTCAAGGGCTGTTACACTTTTAAGATTCTTGACTGTTCCGCTGTTTTGTGCCGACCAGCTTGTTCCGTCAAAATATAAAACAGTTCCTGAATTCCCAACCGCGTAGCCGTTCGAAGCGTCTATAAAATACACATCATTCAGGTCAGCTGTGACACCGCTTACCTGGTTAGTCCAGCTTGTTCCGTCAAAGAAAAGTATCTTGCCACCTGCTCCTACAGCCCAGATATGCTGATCGTCGAGAGCTGCAATCCCGTTAAAGTCATAGCTTACACCAGCATCCACCTGTTTCCAGAAGTTGATGGTATCTATCTGGTATTCGTATTGGGTAAGTCCTGTTATTGAATCCCATGAGATACCCACATCAGTTAACTGACTTAAAGGATTGTCCATTGCAATTGGCGAAATCCTTTTCAGCACGGTAAAGGACCAGGTATCTGTCCAGTCTGAAATATCGTTTCCATCTATCGCTCTAACCCTCCAGTAATAAGTAAGACCGAACTGCAGGTTGGAAGTTTGCAAAGCAGTGACGAATTCCGTTGTAAATACCTGGGGATTTGTAAGATCGGGATTGTCAGCTAATTGAATTTCGTACTGTATAATTCCCGTACCTCCGCCAGTAACGGCATTCCAGTCAAGCAATGCGTCAGGCACCTGGTTAATACTGCCATTGGCCGGCAGGCTTAGTTCAGGGGTGTAAATTCGAACCTGTGCACTTAAACTGATGATTCCGAAGAGAGATAATAAGACAGCAGTAAATATTCTTTTCATTTTTAATATTTTAAAATTTGATAAGAAAGGTCAATACCGATTCCACAATTAGTAAATGATAAACTTGGCAGAAGCGCTCTTCTGGCCTGTAATGATTTGTAACATATATGTTCCCTTTGGAAGATCTGCGACATTCTGATTTAGCAATTGTTTCCCTTTATCAAGACGTCCCAGCTTCACATCCTTTAATAATCTTCCGTTCAGGTCATATACTTTTAATTCCGAGTTTGAGGCCTGATCCAGGGTAAAACTAACCGTGATATTATCTTTTGCCGGATTAGGATAAATACTAATAGATGTAATATCAGCAATTGGACTGGAAGGCCCGAAAATACCGACTGGTTTCTGGAACTCATCCAGGATAATAATACCACGTCCGTATGTTGCACCATAGATCACCCCGTAATTGTTATTTCCAGGGTAAACCTGATAGATCGTGTCGACAATCCCAATATCGACGATTTCGCTTTCTTTACGGATTGTTTGTTGTTTCAGCATAAATACCGGAACGTGCCCGATGTTTTTATTTTGTGAAACCCAGGTAGGATTCGAAGAATCCACATTATCGGAAACATAAATACCATATTCGCTACCTACGAAGACCAGATGATTATTGGGGTCCATTTCTATCAAAGATGCATATGCCGGCATAAGTGGAAGGCCACCATTATTGGGATCTCCCTGGATGGAATGAAATTCAGGATTTTCTGCAAGAGCATTGGTTGAAAAGTAAACATAAGCATCGTTTCCATAGTTACCAAGGGTAATGATTACTCTGTTGGCATTATTGGGATCAACGGAAACAGAAGTGATTACCTGTGTAATTTCGTCGCTTGTACCCGGGACAAATACCGGAATGCGTGTAGTAGAGATAATGCAATAGGAACTATTAACATCTGCCCTTAGGGAATCATAGGCATATGCAATATTGGATATCCGGTAAAGCTTTCCATTCTGTGTTCCCACAAAGAGGTGGTTTGCATCTGCAGAATAAGCCATACTTTGGGGTCTCCCGGAAAATCCGGTGGAGGCATTGGATATCTCAAACCATCTGGGGGCATGATCAAACTGAATGATGTCAGGAGTTAAAAGGACCCTGTTATCACCGCCAATAAAGAATTTGGTATTAACGATATCCTTGATCATAATCGAATCCCCTTTCGGAAGATTTGACTGTAAAGTATATTTGAAAGGGTAACTGTGGTTTCTACTAGCTGCCCAGATCGTAGTTCCCGCCTGGTAATCTTTAAAAGCTTTGAATTTTACTGAATCCCTGGTGTTGGGGTTATTATAAGATTCCCATAAGAGAAATGGTGAAGCCAGGGAATTACTTTGATATTTGTCGTCGAAAAGAGTGGATGAAGAGTTAGCAAAGCCACCATACTCATTCCTTCTGACATCATTAAAAATAGTTCCATTGATATTTACGAGGAATTTGGAGTAGACTAGGGCTTCTGGAAATATTGTAGAGTTAACAACGTAACCTCCGTTGCCACCATCAGGAACAGAAATAGTGCCTAGATCGAGTGTCCAGATATCAGTGCCCCTGTGCGGGTCAGAAGGAAAAGTACTTCCCGGGATTAACAATGTTCCCAGGTCCTGTGCCCCTCCATATACTTTTGTTTTTTCTTTGGTGATTCCAACTGTCTGGAATTGAGCTCCTATATAATTTTTATTTATACTGGTGAAGGTGAAAAGACTCGGGCTTATTGTGCCCATATAAATTCCTCCATTGGTTCCTGCAATAAGTTCATCTGAATGACCGGGTCTGAATAAGTAGATATGATGATAATAGGGTAGGAAAATGGTATTCTGCGGGTCATTGATTGAGCCATCCGAGCTCCTGATCCAGTTATAATAACCGGTTTCAAGTACTTTGTAGCCATACCACATATTTGTTCCACCAATCAGAATCTGGTAGGGATCATTTGGAAAAACAGTGATAGCACAGGTGTTTAAACCTATTCCGGAAAGTGTGTCACTATTGATATTAAAAACATTGAAATTGCTGCTGCCTCCCGGACCAACTATGGACCAGTTAATGCCCCGGTCAGAGGAGATATAAACTCCCTTTAAGGCGCCGGACCCTTTAACCAGCAAAGCGTATATTATATCTCCGTTACTTGGGGCGATTGCAAATTCAATGCGGCCTATATTATTGTTTGGAAGATCATAGGTCGAATCGGTTGAATGCAGTACGAAGTTATTCGGATTACCATCTGATGAGACATAGCAAAGACCGTTGACTTCGGTAACAACCAAACCATCCGGGCCGATTTTCACATCCTGAGAGAGGATATTCAAATCTTCATTTTGATCAGTCTTGGCAAAATTCCAGGTACTCCCGCCATCATCGCTGTATTTTAAACCTGTATTGGTTGAAGCATAAATTCGGTCACCTGCCGGTGATATGGCCAGTTCATTTATAAATCCCCATTCCAGTACTCCTTCGTTCATGACAGGGGTAGTTGAAGCGATCTGATTAAAGTTTTCACCATCAGTGGATTTATAGAGGCCTGTACCTATGAAACCATAATCATATCCCCAATCTTTGAGAATCGTATAATTTTTCTGGTTGAATCCTTCACCAGTTCCAACATAGATTTCTCCATTAGCTGCCTGAATCATACAGCTTACATTAAGATCTCCACCGGCTTCATTGATTTTGGCCCAGGAGTTGCCCGCATTGGTACTTTTAAACAAGCCTCCCATAACACTCCCGGCATAAATGATGTTTCCATCAGGATCTGAATTGTCGAATATCAAGGCCCTTGTCCTGCCACCCAAATTGTTTGGTCCGGCAAGATCCCAGTTGTAATTATTTTCATTGCCAGATTTCAGGGTCTTACTCTTTTCTATCTGGCTTCTGACTTCAATGACATTATTGGGGTCCAGTTTGCCTGTATTCTGATTATTTCTGAGTTGGGCTATGTAGTTCAATGCAGTTTCATTTTTAACCTTTGGACGCTTGTCATTATCGATCAGCGTGGCTGATAGTAAGACAGAAGCAATGCCGGCAATCAAAATGAAAAAGCCAAGGGGTAAAAATTTTTTCTTCATATTTATTCTGTTTGATTTTATATAACACTTCGAATTCCTGTCCAAAGAGAGGCACAAGTTACATCTTTTTTATAATTACGAATATATGATTTTTTCAATTTTTTAACAAAGTTACCTAAATTGTTCTATTACACAAATATAAGACTTATACTCATGACAGCGGATGTTAATCAGTATACGGCTTGGCATAATCAGTTTACGGTGTGTCATGGATTTAAGTGAAAATGGCACTTAAACGCTTGTAAATGAATGAGAAATATCAATTGTTGAAGGGCGGGACGTAGACTTGGGCTCAGCCAGAAAAGCCTGAATCTACCTTATATATTATATTGTCTTGTATACGTCGCTTTTGACCCAACCCACACTTCCGTTGGCTATCCGGATCTCGGTCCAGCCTTCCACCTTGTCGGAGATGCTCACTTTAGTTCCCTCATGGATCACAAAAAGATCCACGCTGTTTTCGTTAGGCGAACTTTTAACCGTTACAGTCGGTGTAAAGATGATGGCCTCATTATTATGCACATAATTGTGATATTCCTGATAACTGAAAAGGAAGGAATGTATGGCAATCAACAGAACGATAAAGCCAAGCCAGAAAGATAACTTCCTTGCAGTCACAGAACGGGATATGATGAAAACGGATGCGAATACCAGCAGAAGGATGAAGCTTCCAAGTCCGATCCTGGCCCAAACATCAATGGGAAACATATGCCGGAGGTTTTTCCACCAGGCTTTCAGGAAGAACTCAGGGATGGGTTCAATTTTATCGATGATACGGCTTTTTGCAAGATTCAGGTTGAAATTAATATCTTCATCTTTGGGAGCTAATTTTCTGGCTTTTTCATAGTATAATATTGCCGAAGGAATATCATTTGACTTGAAATAAGCATTTCCCAGGTTATAGTATAAATCGGGAGATTCAAATCCTTCGCTGATTACCTTGTTGTATAGTTCTATGGATTTCAGATAATCGCCCGAAGAATAGGCATCATTTGCCCGGCTTACGAGCGAGTCGGCCGCTTGTGCGAATATCATCCCGCTGACTCCAATCAACAGTATCAACAATATGATGGCCCTGTTTTTCATGAACTGCTTCATTTATTTTAATTCCCTTTCTATCTGGGTGATGATATTCATGGCGGCTGTATAGATCTCCTGCATCCTCTGGGTTTTGTTTCCGGGTGCAAACCTGGCGTATTCCGTATCATCCAGTACCTTAATGAATTCATCACTGGTCTGTTGACTGATCTTTCTGTCAGACAGGCGCTGCTTCACTGTTTCAATGGATAGTTCTGATTGAGCGATACTGATTTTATTGCTTATGTAGCCCCAAAGAGCACGCGAGATTTCAATATAGAAGTTATCGCTGTCATCTATTTTCAGGTAAGTGGCCGCTTTTTTAAGATTTTTACTCGCTACCCTGTTGGCTTTACGCTTGTTCATCAGTTCGAGATTACTTCTCCTGCTGATGTTTTGTTTCCAGATTATGATAAGGAGGATGAACAGGAGCACAGGGGCTATCAATAATATGAAGAACAGGTTTGATCCAAAGAAGAAGGTATTGATCATTGTCAGCGGAAATTCATGGGTTTTAATATGATGAATATCACTCCCGATAAATTGCACATCCTTCTGACTGACACCGCTATAACTGATACCATTAGATTCAGTATCTCCTTTGGCCACTTTTATTTTGTAAGCGGGTGTGGTTAATGTTATATATGTATTTTTTTCAGGATCAAAATAATTAAAATCAACCGGTTTGATTTCAAAGGTTCCGGCATTCCTGGGTATTACCAGGTATTCAAAGGTCCTGCTTCCGGAAATTCCGCTGCTGCTTTTCGAAATATTATTAGTGATCTTCGGATCATAGCTTTCAAAATCCGGAGGAAAGGTAATATTCAGGTCATCGATCAACTCGATATTTCCTTTTCCGTTGACTGTATATTTCAGAACTATGGGTTCATTGGCTTTTACTTCCGTCCGGTCTATGCTTGAACTTATCGAATATGAACCCACAGCACCACTGAAATTCGCAGGACGCTTAAGAGTGGGCAGAGGTTTTACATTCAGGCTGACTGAATTTGACTTCAGGTTCAGGTCAACGTTTTTGAATGCCCTGTTGAAGAAAGGATCATTAAAGAAACTGTCAAAGAACGGATCCCTTGAGCGCGCATTTGACTGGGATTTGATTTGGGCAGTACAATTCAGTTCCATGGGTTCGATCTTGATTTCCCCACTCCTTTGCGGATAAAGGGCAATCTTCCTGATATCTGCAACCACGTATTGTTTGCCGTTAATAGTTTCATTGTGTTGCTTCAGTTGATCACTGTCACTCAAAAGACTGTTATACCAGAAACCCGGAAATGACGAAAGTTTAGTAATATTTATCTGGGAAATGGGGATGGTTGTGTAGATCCGGTATGTAATGATCACCTGGTCGCCCTGGTATGGATTGGAATTATCTATGGAAGCTTTGATGAACACATCTTCGGAACTGATACCTGTTTCAGATGTGTTGCCACTTCGCTGATTGCCCTGGTTGCCCTGGTTGCTTTGAGTAGTTGGAGCGTTCCCCTTTAATACCGTAATTTTTTGAGTGTTGGAGGAATACTTTTTTCCATTCACGTCAATGGTGGCAGGAGGAATGATATATGAACCTTCCTTGGTAGCCTGTAAATAATAGGTATAGGTCATCGTAAAGGATTGGGCAACCTGACCGTTTATGATCTGGTAACTCTGATTGGTGGAAGGATTCGGTCCGCTCAGTATCCTGAAGCCCTCCAGGGATGGTCCTTGAAAATCCCGGCCTTGTGCGTTCACAGTATATACCAGACGGAACTGTTCCCCGACCTGTACGGTATTTTTCACTGCAGCCGTAAATTCCACATTATCCGCATAGGTGGTACCAGCCAGTCCGGCCATTATGAATAAGATCAGGAATCTATATATTTTCAGGTTTTTTATTATCATTCCCTTTATAATTCTCTATATTGATAAACCATGCTTCCCCCTACCAGTCCTTATCAGTTTTAACAGGTTTTCTGGATTTTACCTGTGCCAGTTTTAACTTTTCCAGGGTTTGTTTTTCTTCATTTTTCATAGCGTCCAGCATCCGTTGTGCATCTTCTTTTGAGATCTGCTGTGGCTGGCCCTGCTGATTCTGCTGAGCTTGTTGCTGATCCTGCTGTTCTTTTTGCTGATCCTTATCGGCCTGCTGTTCTTGCTGTTTTTGCTGATCCTGTTGTTTTTGTTGTTCTTGCTGTTGTTTCTGATCTTTATTCTGATCTTTATTCTGGTCCTTGTTTTGTTGCTGTTGCTGTTGCTGTTGTTGTTGTTGTTGCAAGAGCCGTTGTGCATAGGCCAGGTTATATTTTGCATCCTGATCTTTCGGATTCAAACGCAGGGACTGCTCATATGATTGAACACTTGCCGGGAGTGCTTTCCCAGCTAGTTTAGCACTGTCCTGGGCGAGTTTTAAAAGAGAATTGCCAAGGTTATAATAGGCACTTGACCGGTTTTCATCCGAAAGTCTCATGGTTTTTAGGGTGTCAAAAGCCGCCGTTGCCTGTGCGTAGTTTTTTTCCATATAAAGTGCATCTCCCAGGTTATAAACACCTTTGTATGATGGATTTTTTCCCTGCAGGGATTTAATATAGTTTATCTCAGCATCTTTATATTGCCCGTCCTCAAATGATTTATTTCCTTTACGGATGAGCTTGTTGGAATTCTGTGCGCTCATTATCAGCGGAAAAACCATCAGGGAAATGAGCATGTATGTGATTGTATATTTCATGTCTGCCCCTATTAACGATTAAACAGCTTAATTTTGTGTGCCCATTTGCTTTTTCTTTCCCCAATCAGGAATTCCATGATCAGGAAAATCAGCCCGAGACCTAAAAAGTACTGGAAACGGTCTTCATATTCAGAGTACATCCGTGTTTCAATTTCCGATTTTTGCAGGGAGTTGATATCATCAAATATCTTCTTGAGCCCGTCCCTGCTATTACTGGCCCTGATATAACTACCATCCCCTGCCGAAGCAATTTGTTGCAGCATGTTTTCATCCAGCTTCGAAATCACCGTTTGCCCCTGCCTGTCTTTTTTATAACCTGTGAGGTTGCCGTTCGGATCATAAATCGGAATCGGAGCGCCTTCAGGAGTTCCCATACCTATGGTATAAATCCGGATACCTTTCTCTTCAGCTTTTTTTGCCGATTCCACCGCATTCCCTTCATGATCTTCCCCATCGGTAATTATGATAATAGCTTTTCCCCGCTTATCATCCTCCTTAAAAGAAGTCATAGCCATATCAATTGCATCACCTATAGCAGTTCCTTGTGTGGGCACATTATCAGTAGATATATTCTCAAGGAACATCTTTGCTGCACTGTAATCTGTTGTGATCGGCAATTGAGTATAAGCTTTGCCTGCAAAAATAACGATTCCGACACGATCCCCCTCAAGTTTGTCAATTAGTTTTGAAATAGATTGCTTTGCCCGGGTCAAACGATTTGGCCGGATATCTTCCGCCAGCATGCTGTTCGATACGTCCAGGGCAATTACAAGATCTGAACCTTCCCTTTTAGCCTTCACCAGTTTGGATCCAACCTGGGGATTGGCAATTGCTATTACTAGGAAAGTGTAGGCTAAGATGAAGAAGATTATTTTGAGCACCGGCCGGTTGGCAGATACCATGGGCATCAGCCTGCTCACCACTTCTGACTCTCCAAAATGGCGTACTGCCCTTCTTTTCCAATACATATAAAGGATGAAGATCAGCAAAATGAAGGGGATCAACAGCAGTGCATAGAAATATTCCAGGTGTTCGAATCGAAACATGATGTTATTTAGCGTTTGTCTTAAGCTTATTAAATTTGTTATTTTTCTTTATAAATATCATAAATCAGGGAGCATTTCTGAATACAGTATTTTTCAATAGTACTTCCAGTGTGAGCATAACTAAGGCCAGCAGTGCAAACATCAGAAATTCTTCATGTTTGCGCTGAAATTCGGTTACATCTATTTTGGATTTTTCAAGCTTGTCAATTTCATTGTAAATTTCTTCCAGCTTATGGTTACTGGTTGCCCTGAAATATTTCCCATTGGTAATATCAGCCACTTTTTTTAGAAGACCCTCATCGATTTTAACTTCCATACTCTGATACTGCACCCCGAAAGGAGTTTGAACCGGATAAGGTGCCATACCCGTGGTGCCTATTCCTATGGTATAGATACGGATCCCGTATATCTTGGCGATCTCTGCCGCTGAAACCGGGTCAAGTGATCCGGCATTGTTGACCCCGTCGGTCAGCAATATGATTACCTTGCTGATAGCCTGGCTTTCTTTCAGCCTATTGATAGCAGTGGCCAGCCCGTCGCCGATAGCTGTGCCGTCCTCAATCATCCCGCTGTGAATATCATCCATCATTTCCTTAATAACAGTATGATCGGTAGTAAGCGGACATTGAGTAAATGCCTCTCCGGCAAAAACCACCAGTCCAACCCGGTCATTCGGACGGCCATTGAAAAAATCCAGGGCCATTTTTTTAGCTGCATCGAGCCGGTCCGGCTTCAGGTCCTGCGCAAGCATACTGCTTGATACGTCAAGCGCCAGCACTATGTCGATTCCCTGGATGGACACATTTTCTTTATGGGAAGAAGTCTGTGGCCGGGAAATGGCTACTATCAGCAAACCGATAGCCAGTAAGCGGAATATGAAGAGGCTGTGGTAGAAATAATGCTTCAGGCTTTTTGGGGTGTTTTCAAATACTTCAGTATAGGATACCTGTATCTCAGGGAGGGATTTTCCATGCCTGTACCAATACCATACCACCATCAACGGAAGTATCAGTAAGAGGTATAAAAACCCGGGATTTGCGAATGTGATATTTGAAAACATCAGTCTTTATTATTCTGTTCCAGTGGTTCTACATTATCCTTTTTAGCAGGCTGGGTCAGGTCTTCCTTTAGCCTTGTCTCCCTCACAAATTCAATACAACTATTGAAATTGTTTTCATTATCCAAAGGCAAGGGCTGTGCCTTGGCGAATTTTACCAGGTCGGCCATCACCAGCACTTCCTTCAACTGGGTGCGGGAAGAGCCTGCAAGTTCTTCTTTTTTGAGTCCCGACATAATCTCATCTGTTGTCATTTCCATGGCCGTCACCTTAAATCTGTCTTCTATATAAACCCTGATAATATCGGTTAGTTCAGTATAGTATTCCTTCACTTTCCCTGCCTGCCATAGTTTCTTTGACCGGAGTTTGTCCAGGCTTTCCAGTGCCACAACATGGGCCGGGAGCTTTGGCTTCTGGCGAAACTGGAATACCGGTTCCTGTCTTTTTTTCTTTCGCAGGTAATAAAGGACAAGGAAAATGATGAGAATTATCCCAAGTCCCAGTAAAACCCAGGGAAAGATTTCAGCGAAAGTAACCGGCGCATTCAGGGGCGGTTTTATTGGTTTGATGTCTTTTTTTTCATCTACCTTAAGTGTATTAACAGTAAGGTCAAGAGCTTGTGTTTCGGCATAATAGGTGACCGTGTCGTTTTTTTCCTTAAACCTGAAGGGTATGGGAGAAATTGCATAATAACCTGAGTCAAACGAGGTTATCAGGATGCTTTGCCGAAGGGTAAATTTGTCATTATCCTTATAAACAGTATCGATAGCCGAGCGCCGTAACACCTCCACATGAGCGGTCACCGTATCATTTATTAAAGGCCAGCTTACCTTACTGCCCGAAGGCACAGTCAGATCAATATTCAGATGGATCTGATCCCCTATCAGCATAGCATTGGTGTCCAGTGTGGCTTTCGCCCCGATATTTTGTCCAAACCCCCTGGTGGCTGCTAAAAAAAGCAGGACTAAAAATAATATTTTACGAATTTGTATCTTATTCATATTAAAACCTCGATTCCCTCATCTTGAAAAGGTTCATTAGGGGTTTTACATAATCCTGGTCAGTCCGGATAGAAGCATTGTCTACACCCAACCTCCTGAACATACTAGTGACTTCCCTATCATGTTTGTTCCACCATTCCTTGTAATTTTTCCGGATTGCAGGATCAGATGTGTCCACCAAAATGCTACGGCCATATTCCTTGTTGAAAACTTTGACCATACCCATCCTGGGGATTTCTGTCTCCCTTTCATCAAACACCCTCAAGGCCACAATATCATGCTTATGACTGGCAATTTTCAGGGCTGATTCGAAATTCTTGTCAAGGAAATCGGAGATCACAAAAGCAATGCACCTTTTTTTAATGGCATTGGTCAGAAAGCGCAGTCCCTCAGTAATGCTCGTTTTCTGACTTTGGGGATGGAAGTCAACCAGTTCCCTGATTATCCTTAAAATATGCGAAGCCCCTTTTTTGGGAGGAATAAATTTCTCAATCTTATCACTAAAAAAAATAACCCCTATTTTATCATTGTTCTGGATCACTGAAAATGCAAGCACGGCAGCAATCTCAGTCATGAGTTCTTCCTTAAGTTGCATGCGGGTGCCGAATTCATTCGAACCACTCACATCAATCAGCAACATTACAGTAAGTTCCCTTTCCTCTTCGAAAATCTTCACAAAAGGATGGTTGAACCTCGCCGTAACATTCCAGTCTATGCTTCGGATATCATCTCCGAACTGATATTCACGTACTTCGCTGAATGCCATACCCCTTCCTTTGAAGGCGCTGTGGTACTGCCCCGAAAAGATCTGGTTCGACAATCCTTTTGTCTTGATCTCAATCTTTCTTACTTTTTTAATTATATCCGATGTTTCCACTTAATCTTTTTATCTGGAGCCATTAATCATTCAACGAAATTTCCGGATGCGTTCTGTTCATTAATTCTATGGCACCTCCACACTGTTCAGGATCTCACTGATGATCTCCTCAGTTGTGATGTTTTCAGCTTCCGCCTCATAGGTCAGTCCGATCCGGTGACGCATCACATCATGGGCTACGGCCCTCACATCTTCCGGAATCACATAACCCCTTCTTTTAATGAATGCAAAAGCTTTTGCTGCCAGTGCCAGATTGATACTGGCCCTTGGAGAAGCCCCATACTGTATAAGGGGCTGGAACTTTGTCAATTTATATTCGGCAGGATAACGTGACGAAAAAACTATATCGGTGATATAATTCTCTATCTTTTCGTCCAGATAAACTTCCCTTGTAATTTCCCTGGCTTTAATGATATCCTCAGGACTGATGACTTTACTGGTCGTCGGAAATGTACTTACGATGTTCTGACGCAGTATTTTCTTCTCTTCTTCCTTATCCGGATAATTGATGACCACCTTTAGCATGAAACGGTCGACCTGGGCTTCCGGAAGGGGGTAGGTACCTTCCTGTTCTATGGGGTTTTGAGTTGCCATTACCAGGAAAGGTTCTTCCAGTTTAAATGTCTGATCACCGATGGTAACCTGCCTTTCCTGCATGGCTTCCAGTAAGGCGCTCTGCACTTTTGCCGGAGAACGGTTGATTTCGTCCGCCAGGATGAAATTCGCAAAGATCGGTCCCTTCCTCACCTGGAACTCCTCTTTTTTCTGACTGTAGATCATCGTACCTATGAGGTCGGCAGGCAATAGATCAGGTGTGAATTGTATGCGGCTGTACTTTGCATCAATTACATTTGCCATGGATTTTATAGCAAGGGTTTTTGCCAGACCTGGAACACCTTCCAACAATATGTGACCGTTTGAAAGTAATCCAATCATCAGTCTTTCTATCATATGTTTCTGACCTACAATCACTTTGTTCATTTCAAGAGTGATCATGTCGACGAAACTGCTTTCCTGCTGGATGCGTTCGTTGAGGGTCTTAATGTCAATTTCCATCATATTTTTTGAAGTTTTAGCTTTACAAAAGTAAGAGTTGGCAAGGTACACCCCTTAAAGGTTTATGTTAAAAGATGTTAAACCAGCTGTTAAAGTTTGTTAAGGTAAGGTTCAAATTGATAGGAAATTACAAAGGATTTACCGGCTTAATTTCTCTTATTCAGGCAATGAAGGCCAGCTAATTTTGAATATTCCACCATCACTGATTTCGTCAAAAATTTTGTTCAATATGGAAGTGTAGATAGGGAAAACATGCTCACGAAGACAGATACTTTCTTCACGGATCCGTGAGGGATGGGTCATTAGCTGGAAATTATCAAGGTTCTCAAGGATAAGATAATAATCATGCCAGGTGCCCAGATCCTGTCCGAATTTCTTTAATTCTTCAAATTTATCTTCGTTCAGATAGTCTGAATTACTTGAGTTCTGGACAATTTCAAGCACATAAAAGGCTTGTTTGTATAATTTTCTGAACAGGTGCAGATTTTTTTCATCCAAATACAAATGAGCGTTCTGAATGAATGAATTGAACCTTTCTTTCAGCCAGTCGGTAGTGAGACGACTTAAAGCCTCGTCCGGGAATATTGAAAGATTTAGCCTGGCCTGCTCTGATAAACTGTTACGGATACTATCATCATATTTATCGCTGTGTGTGGCGAAACTGAATTTCAGTTTGGAAATCTTCTTGCTATAATATGCTGGTATCACGGTCAGTTGAAGTGAAAAATCTTCATTTATCTTTGAGATGATCCCGGCCTGGACCTGGAAATCCCGCAAGGCGCCTGCCGGTTTGAATAATTTTTTGAGAGGACTGATGGTTTTTTTTGAGGGAAGGGTCACTCCGGTGATATCATGGAGGAAAGTGCTGATTGAACGTATCCTCTTTGTGGCCACGCGAAACTGATGTATGGCTTCATCATCCATAGTCTGAACAGCAAGTCTGAACTGAAAATCAAGCTGATCGGCCTGTTTGATTAGATAGTTGATGATGTATTCCTTTGTGATCACCGGAGGCAGGATATTTTTCCGTTTCGCCAAAGTTAGTTTATTTCCGGCCAGGGTGGCCGATCATTCAGTTAAGAAATCATTGAAAATTTAAAATAGTCACTATTCTATTTCAGAATCAAAGTTCGACGATAATCCCGACTGAAGGCAGTATCGTCCCAGATTCGCTGGGAATGGATCTGAGTTTGTATTCCTGCTGATCATAAGGGGCTTCCGGATTGACAATATCGGGTACGCCGGATGGACTCAGGTTAGTGTACTGAGGTGGATTTTCGGATTGAAAATTATATACATTTTGAATATCCAGGTAGAGGGTCAATGACCATTTATTGAAGAAGAACATCTTATCCACCCTTAGATCAAGCTGGTGAAAGGCTGCCAACCGGAGGCTGTTAAAGCGGCTGTAATCCGGATATTCCCTTCCTCTTACATCCCAGGCAGGACGCATTGATGAAAGTATGAGGTCAGCCGGAGTATAAGGAGCTCCCCCGACAAAACGCCACTTGATGCCTGCATCCCAGTGATTTTTGAAATCCCGCATTATAGTCAGGTTCAGGATATGATGATTGTCCCAGGCCGAAGGCACATAAGACCCGTTTTTGTCCGTGAATTCAGATCTTACAAAAGTGTAGGAAAGGATAATATTGAATCCAAGGAGTGACTTATCCCTTGCATAGACTTCAAAACCATAAGCCCTTCCCTTAGAAATTGACCTGATCTCCTCATCACCATAAGTTCCGTAATCAGCGCTTTTACTTGCAATATTTATGGAGTCTTTGACAGAAAAAGGATAATGAGTGTAATACTTGTAGAATCCTTCAAGACTGATTTTAGCATCTTTGGCCGCGAGATATTCCACGCCGGCCACCAGGTGATCGGCTGAAATATAGCGAACATCATTCAACTTATTGACCAGTACACCGCTGTTGTCCCTGAAACCTAAAGTGGTGTAGGGGAGACGTTGATAATAACGCCCGGTATTGAAATTCAGTGAGAATTTTTCGGTAAGAAAATAAGAGGCGGAAAGTCGGGGAGAAATCTGATTCAGTAGGTTCGACATATAGGAAGTGTAATTGTTCGCATCCATTCTTAATCCTAAAGACAAGCGCAGTCGTTCCTCTAGAAAGCCCCGGGTGATCTGTCCGAAAATATTCCAGCTAAAAAAATCTATCCGGGAATTATAGTTTATGTCGTTTGGGGCGCCCGATTCATACAATAGCTTATAGGTCCTGTTTGAATAGCTCGAATATTCCATGCCGGCGCCATAGTTTATCCTGTACCCGGAATTTTCGGCCGTATGCTCCGCCCTGATTTTAGTCTCAGCTTCGGTTGAATTATAATCAAAGGTTTTCAGGGAATCTGTTTCAATATTGTCACGGTATTTATAGGAACGGTTATTCAGCATATTCCGGCTGAGAACTAAGGTTGTAAAGCCGTTCTGGTTAAAATGCCGGTAAACCGCACCGAAAGTATAAGACCATTGTTTATTGACTGGAAGGTAACTCAGAATATAGCGCTGGGATTCATCTGGGTTTTTCAGTCCGGTGTTAAGTTTGAACTGGTCAAGTGAGCCAAGACTGATTAAAGATAATTCGTTCTTTTCATCGAAGTTGATCTTATATTTTGCCAGGTAATCGTTATAGGTTGGAAGGAAGGGTAATCCCAAAGTGTTGAAAAGAAACTTCAAATAAGACCTTCGAACTGAAAAGAGGAAAGTGGATTTTTTTGAAAGTGGGCCGTTTAAAGTCAAGGCAAAATCAGTAGCGCCGACCGATCCTTTAAAAACCAGCTTCTCCTTATTCCCATCTATGAGTTTCATGTCCAGGACAGAACTCAGCGATTTTCCGATATCGGCCGGGAATGCGCCTGTATAAAGCCGGACTTCCCGGATAAAATCCACATTGATGATCCCGACCGGCCCGCCTGAGGCTCCCTGGGTGGAGAAGTGGTTCAGGTTGGGAATTTCTATCCCGTCAAGGTAGAATGAGTTTTCACTGGCCCCGCCGCCCCTGACAATTACATCATTCCGGAATGCAGGTGTGGAAGCGACTCCCGGGAGTATCTGTATCACCTTGGAGATGTCACGGTTCCCGCCGGGATTCTTTTCTATCTCCGAGATTTGTATAGTATGGAGAGAAACGGGACTTTCATCCACCCGGGTAAAAGGGGAGGCTGTGACCACTACTTCCTGGAGTTGTACCTGTTTCTCTTTCAATGCTATATTAATAAAAGCCGTCTTTGAATTGGTGACCATGAAATCTTCAGTAACCCGGGTTTCGAAGCCTACCGCACTGGCGGCTAATTGAGTAAAACCCGGTTCCAGCCCGCTAAAACTATAATTCCCATTGATGTCGGAAGTGGAGCCGCTTGTGGTGCCAAAAATGATGATGTTCGCAAAGGGAACAGGCTCATTATTACTGGCATCATATACCCGGCCCCGGATAGAACCCTGTTGAGCGAGGGATTGGCTAAACAATAATGGCAGCAAAAGGAGTGAGAGCAGATATTTCATATTCTTGAATAGTCGGATTGGTTTGTGAATTCGATTATTTGAAATTCGGAACGAAAATAATATAAAGCGAAAAGCGAATTTTGATTAAGCTGAATTATGCCGGTCGACAATGCGGGATTTTATATCAGCCTGCCATATTCTTCAGCACTTCTATAGCCGAATCAATATGTTTTTCAGGATTCAACTGGGAATTGAAGATATGCTGAACTATCCCTTTTTTATCAATGATATAAGTCACCCGGCCGGGTAAAAGACCAAGCATGCTTTTTGGGACCCCGAAAAGTTCCCTGACTTCTTTCTTTTCATCACTCAGAAGAATAAAAGGTAAATGATGATGCTCCTTGAAATTCCTGTGAGAGTCCACACTGTCGCTACTGATTCCAATAACTTCAGCATCATAATCCTTAAAAACTTCATATGAATCCCGGAAGGAACAGGCTTCCTTTGTGCATCCCTGGGTTTCATCCTTAGGATAAAAATAAATTACCAGGTTTTTCTTTCCAAGTATGGTACTAATATCGAAAACATTTCCATCCTGATCGGGCAGGCGGAAAAGGGGAATTTGTGATCCTATCTTCAATTCTGACATGATTATTCTTTATTAAATGATTCAGATTAATAAAAATTAACGTATTGAAATCGTTTCTATTGGAAAGCGATTTATGCAATAAACAGTCAGAATTGTATTTTGTTTAGTGATTTGCAAAAAAGATTAAACAAGAACAGTCTTCAGTCGTCAGTCTTCAGTCTTCAGTCATTGGTCGTTGCAACTTTCACTGCTTTCCGCTGTCAGATCCCGGCCTGCGCCGGGATGACGTTTCCCGGCCTGCGCCGGGATGACGTCTATTGCGGGGGGCTAAAAAAGCGCCGCTTTTCTTTTATGCAAGATTTACCATCATCCCGATGAATGTCGGGATCTGTTGGCGATTGGCAGTAGAGTAATCAAAATCTTTTCCACCTTTTCACCTTATCACCTTATCACCCCAATACCCAATACCCGGCACCTACTCTTTCAAATCAATTTTAATCAGAATATCTTTTTTATCTTTTTTATATACTTCAACAATAAATTCAGTCGGAGATACAGATAATATGCGACTTGTTTTGAACTGAAAAACTTCCATGCCCTTCACATTTCTCAAATCCATGATATAATCTTTACTTACTTCGCCGCTTTCATCATTAAGTTTATAAGCCGTAAGAAAGCCCCCCTGACCGTCGAAATGATAAGCCGGTACCTCCTGCATGGTCAATCCCTGGTTTTTTACATTATCAAGGAATAAAAAATAATGATAATCTCTTCCTGAAATATATTTGTACGACATACCCCCCAGTCCTTTCAGTCCCTGTTGTTTTTTGGGTAATTTTTTCATCCAGGCCAGTTTCCCGTCAGCTTCTATCTTAGTTACCAGCATATCATTATAATAATCCCTGACAGTGACATTTACACTTCCATTGGCGGAAGTCCTGGTTGTTATTATTTTGTATTGTTGTTCACCAACGAGCAGCATGCTTCCGTCTGAATTAATCACTACATTTTGCATGATGAGGTCTTCGAATTCAGCCTTATCATCTTTTTCTTTTTTAGTATTTTTATTTTGTTCTTTCTTTTTCAGATTTTGATTCAGAATTTCAAGAGGGATTTCATAAGTAGCATAATCATAAATTTCGCCTTCTTTCCCTGCTTTAAACACGAAGATACCATCGATGCTGTTGCCTTTCTTATTTGATACTTTGCTGTAGGATCCTGCACAAACTATATAGTTGCCAGGGCCTTCAAAGGATGTTAGATTGTGGATATAGAAATTTGAAAGTTCAACAGGGACTTTTTCAAGCACTCCCGTGCCGGCAATAATCCTCAATAATTCAAGGTGAGATTCGCCTTTTCCGTCCAGGCATTTTTTAATGTCGACATTCCCATTACTCACCGCGCTGAGTATATAAATATTGCCTTCCGAATCAATGGAATAATGAAGGTTCTTCATTTTTTTCTGGATATAGGGCATCTTGATTTCATCGGTCCCTATAGGGTTCAGGTCCTTATCAAAGGTATTTAGACCAATGGTTTCAAAGGCTGAAGAACCTTTGGATGGCTTTTTGGAATACTGCACCAGAACTTTGGATGTGTCATATGAATAATAAAAGTTGAATTTGTCCCGGGTTTTAATATTATAACTCATCTTTCCATTGTTATACAACTCGCCTGTGACTTTTCCTTTCACCGAGCATAGAATTTTATCATCCCCCTTGAAAGTTAAATTGTCAGGGTTTAGTTCGCGATACATTAATTGCTCGGTGTTTTTGCCTTTATCATATGAATTATAGAAAAAATAAAATTTATTATTAAGCACAGTCATGGTTTCCCATCCAAAACCTGCCGGGAAGTTCTTTACAATTACTTTCCTTAACTGGCTCAGGTTATTCAGATCGAAATTCTGAAGGGTTAAAACTTCTTTATTCAGAGAGGCCTTAATCATAGTATTATCCATCAGGAAGTAATACTTTTCGGCTGCATCCACTACCTGATAAGGTTTACCAAGTGAGTATGTGAAATCGTTGGAAAGCCGGGCCTGTGAGAAGGTGATGAAGGAGATCAATGAAAACAAAGATCCCAGGAATAAAATTTTTTTCATAAGGAAAATTTTATTTGGTTAATGGTTATTGGTTATTGGGTATTGGTTATTGGTTAATTGTTAATAGTATGACTGCTGACTGCTGACTGCTGACTGCTGACTGGAATCACCTGTTCATTCCAAACTTATAATGCAAAGCTATCTCTCCGGTTAAAAACAATTGTTTAAAAGAGTCATACTGAGCATAACCTATCATCAGGTTAATCACAACCCTTTTTTGTGTATTCGCTTCAAATCCAACGCCTAATCCGGAATTAACCACGGCATTCTCTTTATTTTTATCATAATCTGAATTTGAAAATGGTATCAGATTGAGTGAGCCTATATTTTTTGAGTAGGTATAACTGCTGGCTACATAGAAATAAGTATTAATATAAGGACTGCTCCAAAAATCGTGCGTCAAAGTCAGGCCAACACATATTAATTGTTTTTCCCCATAATTATCAAGGTAGGGCAGGAAATTTAACTGGATGCCTTCTTTTTTGGGATGATATTTGACAGAAAATCCGTAACCGCTTGTAAAACCAGCACCAATGCCTGCAGCCCATTTATATTTTTGCCTCACATCCGGTTTTGCAATGTTTGCTTCCTGTCCGAAAGCCATACTGATCATAAATACTGAAACTAAAATTCCTGATAATAATTTTGCTTTCATATTTTTTGATTATTTGGTTTGGTATAGAAAATGGCTTAAATCGCTGCCAAGTTAAGAAATAATTTAAATGAAAAACAAAATAGTGGAAAAGTGATAAGGTGATATGGTGGTAAGGTGGTAAGGTGATATGGTGGTAAGGTGATATGGTGATAAAGATTTTGATTACTAAAAGACTGCTGACTGCTGACTTCCCCTACAGCTTCTTAAGTTCATAAAGATCAGTCCGGCGGTCTTTCAGGTTCCTCACGCTCCCGAATTGATTCAATTCCCTGAGGAGGTCAATATCTACATCTGCCAGGAGTATCATTTCGTTATTCGGTGTGGCTTCAGCTTTAATCCCATTTGCCGGAAATGCGAAGTCACAGGGAGTGAAAACCATGGATTGTGCATATTGTATGTCCATATTATGGACCTTTGGAAGGTTCCCCACACTTCCGGCTATAGCAACATAGCATTCATTTTCTATGGCCCTGGCCTGGGCACAGTTCTTGACCCTTGAGAAGCCATTTTGAGTATCCGTAAGGAAAGGAACAAAAAGTATATCCATACCTTCATCGGCAAGCAATCTGCTCAATTCCGGAAATTCAATATCATAGCATATCAAAATGCCTATTTTGCCGCAATCGGTATCATAAGCTTTGATAGCCTTTCCTCCCTGCATCCCCCAAACCATAGCTTCATCAGGAGTTATATGTATTTTCTCAAAACGTTCGACAGCTCCGTTCCTTTTGCATAAATAGCCTGCATTATATAAATTACCATCCTTTAGTTCGGGCATACTTCCGGCTATAATATTGATATTATATGAGATAGATAATTCCGAAAACTTCTGGATCAGCGTATCGGTGTGCAAAGCCAGTTCCCTGATTGCTTCGGCTGTTGACAGATGATTGTTTTCGGCCATCAGGGGGGCATTGAAAAATTCGGGGAATAAGGCGAAATCAGCCCGGTAGGCTGAAACGGCATCGATAAAAAATTCCGCCTGCTGCATCAGTTCATCTATATTTTTATAAGGCCTCATCTGCCATTGTATAAGCCCCAGACGAATAATCTTTTTTATGGTCGTGGCTTTCTTTGAGGGTTTTTCATAATAGATATTATCCCATTCCAGTAATACTGCATAGTCATTCGACTCGGTGTCCCCTGCAAGGTAGCCGGTCAATATTTTTGCCGGGTGAAAATCATTCGAAATCTGGAAATCCAGAACAGGATCATGTATTTCCCTTTTCCTCACCTTATCGATGTATTGTTTAGGGCTGAGTTCATGTGCGTATGTATGATAATTCGGTATCCTGCCACCGAAGGCTATTCCTTTTAAATTCAGTTTTTCACATAATTCTTTTCTGTAATCATATAGCCTCCTTCCCAGGCGAAGACCCCTGAACTTGGGACGAATGAATATTTCGATGCCATATAGCATATCCCCTTCAGGATCATGGGTGTCAAAAGAAAATTGACCCGTGATCTCCCTATAAGTATGTTTGTTCTCGAATTTTGTATAATCAACTATAATTGAGAGTGCACAGCCCGCAAATTCTCCATCAATCTTAATGACTATCTGGCCTTCCCTGAACTCGGATATCAGGGTTTTTATCTGATCCTCTTTCCATATCGAACCTGGTATATTGGGATAGGCTTCAATCATTGCCTCTCTGAATTCCGGGTAATCTTCAGGATTTAAGTATGTTAACTGGATATTTTCAATTTCTTGCATTGTATTGATTTTTTTTAAGTCCTGAAACTTCGGTAAAACAATTAGGAATTATGTATTTATAAACAGCAGTTAGCCGGATAAGTTTAAATGAAGTTTTATTTTGATACAAGTATATCCTTCAGGGCATCTTCTATATTATCAAAAAGAAAATAATATTTACCGGGATCAAGTTTTGATGAAATGACACGCTGGCTTCCCAGTATAGTTTCTTTTCCCATTTCCCCGAAGAAGACTTTTATGATATAGGATGGGATTCTGAGCCAGGCCGGTTTGCCACTTATCCGGGAAATGGAACGGATCATTTTTTCAAACCTCACCGGCTCTGGTGCAACCAGGTTATAGGGGCCTTCCGCTGTTGTATCTTCGAGCAGAAATTGAATGATGGCAATATGATCAGCCAGGTGTATCCATGGCAGCCACTGTTTTCCGGAGCCAAAAAAGGTTCCTGAATAAAACTTAAAGGGAATCATGATTTTTTTCAAAAATCCTCCTTCTCTGCCAAGGACGATCCCGGTGCGTAAATAGATTAGTCTGATATCCAATAAATCCAGCTCTTCAACCGAATTTTCCCAGGCTGCGGTGAGGCCTGCTAAAAATCCATTTCCCCGGGGGCTGTCCTCATCCAGGATGTTTTCC
This sequence comes from uncultured Bacteroidales bacterium, assembly GCA_963787195.1. Lineage (GTDB taxonomy): Bacteria > Bacteroidota > Bacteroidia > Bacteroidales > JAGOPY01 > CAWBCI01. Next base: position 151,724 of record CAWBCI010000031.1, on the reverse strand, counting down.
CCTGCCGAGTCGTAAAAACCCACTGCAGATGCCTGTATGAAAATACCTGGTTTTTCAGGTGCCATGCGGATTGCTTCAACTATTTTCCGGCTGAATTCTACCCGGCTTTTGTAAAGAATTTCCTTTCTTCTGAGGCTCCATTTTTTATCGGCTATTCCTGCTCCGGCAAGGTTGATGACCGCCTGAATATTTTCCAGGAAGGGCAGAAGATCTTCCGGATTTTCGGAATCCCATTCGACGATTTCCGCGAATTGTCCTATCAGTTTGCGCGTATTGTCCGCATCACGGCTTACGGCAACCGGAATATAATTTTGATTGTGAAGGTGCTTAACAAGTGTACGGCCTATAAAGCCGCTTGCCCCGAAAATCAGGATCCTCATGTTCGTATTATTGATGAACCGGCATTAACTAAATAATTAAAGCGAATGCCGGTTCGTTAAAAGTACGAAGAATAATCCTTATAGTTCTCAGTAAATCAGCGCAATCTTCAGGGATGCATTGGAATTGGGGGTTTTCAGCAGACAAAAATAAACTCCTGACCTCAGCTTGTTACCTGCTCCATCAGTTCCGTCCCAGCTAAATTCATGGTTCCCCTTACTCAGAGTTTCCGACACAAGATGCCGGATAAATTTACCACCGGCCGAATAGATACTGACTTCAGCCTGTGAACTTTCTTTCATTTCCAGCTTTATAGTCGTAATCGTGGAAAATGGATTGGGATAGCAATCAAAAGCCGGAGGCTTGTTTTCCTGTCGCGGTGACCTGACTGAAACCGGGTTGTAATATCCTCCTGAATAGCAATAAACTTTTCCATCCCTGCCACCGGCAACCATTTCATAGCTTCCGTCACCAACGATGTCAGGTATGGCGTTAATTGCATCCACCGGGGTTCCGTAATTCAGGGAATTGATTTCGCTGCCGGTTGCTCCATCCAGGAAGTACAGGAAGTTATCAGAATAAAGGGTGCCAATTAGCACATCCGAAATGCCATCGCCATTCAGATCGTTCGATTTGGCCACGCACCATGATTTATCCGCCAGGGGTTGGAGCCAGAGGTTGGAACCATCAAGGCCACTAATTACGATAGCGTTGGTCCCGCTATGCGCAATCAGGATATCCTGATGCCCATCTCCATTTATATCATCTATTTTAACAAATCTTAAAATAAGGGAATTTCCAACTCCGGAATTATCTATAATGCTGCCCGTAGCGCCACTTAAATAGTAAATAGAACCACCGAAATCCCCGGCAATGACATCCTTAAAATTATCACCATCCAGGTCATCCAGCTGTTCCAGTGCCCAAACAGATGAACCGCTTGTATTTACCGTCCAGATAATAGCTCCGTTAGCTCCGTTGATGGCGTAGACTTTTCCCATAGTTTCATCACCGTTAGACGCGCCTGCTATCACATCCGGTAAATCATCGCCATTCAGATCTTCAACTCCTATAACTGAAAAATTGGGGCCACCGGTATAGCATTCCCAAATCGATTGACCCGTAAGGCCATTCAGGCAATAGATCCTCTTTGGTCCTGTCCCATTACCATCATCGCCTGTTGCCGCCAGTATATCAGCGTGACCGTCATTGTTGTAGTCGTAACGGCCGTCCACCTGGTAGACCCAGCCCCCATCGCCGTATTCATGGGTGTCGTGTTTCCATATTTGCTGGCCGTTCTTCCCCGAAAGAGCAATGACCGAACGATCTCCCCAGGCTGTTCCAACAATCACATCCTGGAAATTATCAAAATTTATATCGCTCACTATGTAAAGGCTGTTCTGCCCGTAAACTGATCCGGCATAAATCTCATGTTGCCAGAATACATCTGCAATTCCATGGGAATTTCCGTTTAAACAACGGATATAATCATCTTCAGATCCGACTATTACTTCGTTGATTTTATCAGCATTCATGTCCCCGATAGAAGCAATGGCCTTCGGGCTGTTATCATAATTATCATCGATATTAAAGTGCCATAAAGGAGTGCCTGTGGGATATACAGTATTGACACCAGATCCAAGCAGGTAAACGTCGAAAGGGCTCTGGGAACTGTCATTGCTAATGATCTGCATTACGTCGTTATATGAAATGGCCGTGTCAGGGTTAAACCATATACCAATATTAACCGAGTCCAGAACTCCGACACTAATGGGCAAAATATTTCCTTCATCCAGATAAAAAACATCATTGTCAATGTTAATATCACTTATGTTCAGGGCCTGGCTCCCAATGTTCCAGATAGTAAGGAACCAGCGGGTAGTGGCATTCATGCGTACCGGTCCGTAATTGTGTTGCATATCGGCGGCAAAGAGGAGGGGGCCTGCGGCGACCCCTTCACCAGTAAGGATTACCGGGCTGTTGGGGTTTACCGGATCGTTGGATACAACCGTCACTATGGTATTCAGAGGGGCTGGTTCCAAAGGCTCATAGCTGAGAGGAATAGTAATTGACCCGCCCGGTATGATGGTCTGCGGTGGTGTGAAAGTTGTGCTAACCGGAACTCCGCCAGGGATTTGTACATCACTGATCACGAGGTTTCCTGTGCCGCTGTTTTGTACCAGCATATTCCAGGTGGATGATTCCCCCACGGTCACGATACCGTAATCATGACTGTCATCAGGAATATTGATAATGGCTGTTCCGCTGCCTCCCAGGTCTACTTTATAGAGGGTACTATTAGCCCCCAGGGCACCGTCACAATACCAGAGATATTGTCCGTCGAAGGTCACACCGGCAGGTTTTGCCCCATTGGAAGCATGGCTTTCCAAAAGATTCCCATCAGTATCCGTTTTATAAAGCATATTGGCATTATAATCGGCTATCCACAGGTTATTGTTCTCCTTGCAGATGGCCCAGGGCTGGTTATTCGGAGAGGGAAACTGAGAAAGTATATTCCCTGAACCATCAAGATGATAGACCATTCCATCGGGATCATAATAACAGCATACCCAAAAGTTACCATTGTCGTATTCAATTCCCGAATGATAGGTGGCCGGAAGTTCGAAACTACTGAGAAGGTTTCCGGAATAATCAAATTGTACGGCTATAGCGGGAGTATATGAGCCCGTCCGGTCGGTCGACCAGAAGTCGGTCCCGTCAAAACTCAGGCCATAGGTAGTTTCCTGCGGAGCAGCGCAAAGCAGGGTATAGCTACCGTTAGAGGGATCTATCTGGTAAATAAGGTTATCATCTCCGCTGGTAGCATATAGTCCGCTATAAAGGTAGGTTCCGTCCCAGGTCAGACCGGAAGCCTTTCCGGGAATAGTAAATGTCTGGACTATGGTCCATTCCCTGTTCCCCTGTGCTGACAGAAATAATGGTCCGGAGAGCAAGCTGATTAACATTATTATCGTTAAGCTTAGTAGTAAAAGTTTTTTCATAAGTTCCCCTTTTAATTTGATTTACTCAAAATTATGAAAATCCTCGGGATATAGATCAATTATTTTGTCAATCGGTTGGAATTCCCGAAGGAGATATTCAAGCATATTTGTTAGTTTCGTAATTCAAAGGCCACAGTTGAAATGACAAGTACTTCAGTTAGCTACCGGCAAATATGGCAGATTTCTTATCCGATTATATTGGGTAGTATAGCTCAGAATATAATCAATGTCACAGATACGGCTTTTCTGGGTAGGGTAGGGGAAATTGCACTGGGTGCCGGGGCAATCGGAGGTGTGTTTTATATTTCAGGAGTAATGCTGGTTTGGGGAGCGGGTATAGGGACCCAGATCATGGTTGCCCGCAGGGATGGAGAAAAAGCCTTCAATGAAATAGGCAGGACGGTAGAACATGCCCTGTATTTTCTCCTTCCTCTAAGTCTGATCCTGTTTACTGTCATGTCGGTATTTTCCAGGGATGTCCTGGGAATGATCATTCATTCAGATGAAATTTACGAGGCTACTGCTGCCTTCATAAATTATCGTGCCTATGGAATATTTTTCGCGGCATTCAATGTAATGTTCCGGGCTTTTTATGTCGGGACAGGCAAGACAAAAGTCATAACCTGGAGTACGATGGTCATGGCCCTTGTGAATGTCGTACTTGATTATGGTCTGATATTCGGGAGACTCGGCCTTCCTGAAATGGGCATCGCAGGAGCTGCACTGGCATCCGTCATTGCCGAAGGTACAGCTACCCTGTTTTTTATTGTTTTCACCTTTAAACGGGTACCCCTGAATAAGTACGGACTTTTTAAATTCGTTAAGCCTGAGATGGCCTTGTATATGAGGCTTATCAAACTGTCTCTGCCGGTCATGTTTCAAAATTTTCTATCTCTGGCAAGCTGGCTGACCTTTTTTCTCTTTGTCGAAAAGTTAGGAGAAAAACCCCTGGCGGTTTCGAATATTATCCGGAGCTTTTATATGGTAATGATGATCCCTATGTGGGGGTTCTCCGCGGCTACCAATACATTGGTAAGCAATCTCATAGGCCAGGGAAGGTCAGATGAAGTCTGGTCACTTACCCTGAAGGTGCTCCGGATGAGTTTCACACTGGTGTTAACAATGGTAATAATTGGATACCTGTTCCCGGGCCCGGCCCTGAGAATTTATACGAACGATATGGGACTTATAGATGCTTCATTACCTGTGTTATACGTGGTCAACTTTGCCGCACTGCTCTTGTCGGTGGCCTTCATCTTTTTCAGTGCGGTCTCAGGTACAGGCAAAACCAATATCACATTCCTGATAGAATTGGGGGTGATCATTCTTTACCTCATTACAGCCTATATCCTGGCCGACAGATTGAAGAGCAATGTGGCTGTGGTTTGGACGGTTGAATACCTTTACGCTATTTTGTTGGGCACATTCTCATTGATATATCTCAGAAGCGGCCGTTGGATCAGCTCGAAAGTCTGATCCGATTCTTCAATCCGATCCGGCAGGGGCTTTATATTCTGAATCAAGCAAGCCATATCGCAGAATATCAAAATACTTTCCATTGTAATACCTGGCTTCTCTTAAACAGCCTTCAGGTTTAAAACCTGATTCTTCGACCAGATGCCTGGAAGCAAGGTTGTATTCATAAAGTTCAGCTTCCAGCCGATGGAAATGAAAGGTGGAGAAAGCCATCTCAATAATCTTGTACATGGCTTTTCTCCCATAACCCTTTCGACGATGATCCCGGGCAATAAAAATAGTTAACTCGGCTTTTCGGCTATACCAGCGGATATTCCCTATTCTGGCAAAACCTATACATTCAGTTTTGAGAAATATCAAAAAACTAAGGCTAGTTACAGTATTGTCAGGGTATAGATTTTTTTCCGAAAGGAATTGTCCTGCATCATCTTCTTTTAAAAAATCAAGGATCAGAGAAGAAGATTCATCAGTATTTTTTAATTGCAGATCATTAGATAATTCTTCCATATAATACAAGTTCTTATTCCGCGATATTCTTTAAAAAAAGCAAGCCTGAGAAGGCTTGCTTTGTAAGTCTTGGATGTAACCCCCCAGGTTCCCATCCAACTGCAGGTCACATGGCCAATTTTCCTACTTACTGGCACTATTGCAGTAATTTGGCGTATACTGCCGGCGGAGTAATGGTATCGTCTATCCTCGTTTCAACGATATTTTTATAATCATCCAGGAAACGTGATAGTTTTCCATACTTAATCCCTCTTTGCCGCATATAAGTCCCCAGCTCAGCCAGGTTTGCCCAACCTTGGTCATTGGCACAGCTGTTAACTGCATCCTTTAAAATATTCTCAAATTCTGTCTTTTCCATAATTTAATGTTTAAAGGTTAGTTAACGGTAAGACAAATATAAGAAAAATCAGATTCAAAATCTACTGTTAATCATATTTTGCAGAAAGAGTAAATGTGAAACTAATCAATTGTTAAATAGGTGATTAACTCTTCTCCTTTAAAATATTAGTTTTATCTGAATATTCAGGCTTATCAAATCCAAAGATGATTATAAAGCACTAAAATACCCTGGAATAAATGTCGGATTGCCGGCATGCGTTTTTTGTTCTGCTACATATATGAGTTACCTTTGTTCTGTTCCCTTTTAAGAATCAGAATAATCTTTTTCGATTTTCAAAGAAATGAAACAGAAGAGACGGCGCGGTAAACGGATAAAAGTTTGGCTATGGATATTGTCTGGAATTTTCATCACAATAGCAGCCTTATTTATTTATCTCCGCATCCATGTTGATGATATTGCCGGTTTATACCTGGACCGTTTGCTTGAAAAGAAGCCACTCAAGGGACACGTAATCAGTTACGATAAAGTCAGTCTGCGCTTTCCGGACCTTTCTGTAATTATCAGCAATGTAAATATTCACCCTGATTCTTCCTCAATACTAATAAAAGATCCTGACAGCCTGGCCTATCAAAATTTATATAATATATCCTGTGATCGCCTGGCAATAATGGGTTTGAGTTTTTGGAAATATGTAAAGGATAGTACACTGGATATACGCAGGATTAAGCTTGAATCTCCTGATTTGAGCATCACCCTGGCATCCAAGAGAAGACCAAAAAATACGGAGGAAGAATTGGATCAGGGAAACCCCAATGATAGTTTGACCATACCTGGCAATTCAGCTCCTGATCTCATTAAGCTTGGAAAGTTTGAAATTGTCCATGCACGCCTTTCAATCTCCAAAGCTGGCGATAAGGAGCCTGTTATAAGCGTAAAGGATTATAATTTTACCCTAAGAGGGGCCGAGCTGGATCTTGGGTACCTGGAAAAGTACGGGAAAATGTCGGATCTCCACCTGGATAAAATGGATGCTCAGATTGATGCACGGGGGATAGATTATCCCGGTCGCCTTTACGATGCAAGTATTGAAAATTTTCAGATGGACCTGAGCTCTTCGACCCTCTCAATTCAAAATCTCATTGTAAAACCCAAATACGGCCCGGTAGAATTTGCTAAGCTTGTCGGGGTCCAGACCGATCGTTTCGATCTTACAGCCCGGACTATCAATATATCAGGTATCATGTGGCTTGATATGATTGAAAAGAATTCCATTCTGGCGTCGCAGATTGAGGCTGATCATTTGAACCTGAGTGTTTTCCGGGATAAAAATATTCCCAGAGACATGAGCATTTTTCCGGTTTTTCCTCAGGAAGCTCTCCGGAAATTGACCTGGCTTATCGATATTGATTCGATAATTGTCACGAATTCTAATCTTGAATACCTGGAAAAAGCCAAAGGAGCCGCAATTGCAGGGAGGGTTGTATTAGGAGGTTTAAATGCCAGGATCTATGATTTGACCAATGATCCTGAATTTGTAAATACTAATCAGGATATTAGTGTTGAGGCTGACTTTAATTTTATGGGCAGCGGGAAATCAAAAGTTTTTCTCTCATTTTTCATGGGTAGCCCCCTTGACGATTTTGCATTCGGAGGGAAAATGGCTTATATGGATCTCCGGAAAATGAATGCTATTCTGCCAAGCAATGTCGGAATTGAGATAGGAGAAGGGAAGAATCAACTGATAAAATTCAATGGCTGGGGTAATTCAGATTCGGCCTGGGGAGTTTTTCATTTCAAATATGATGATCTGGATCTGAAGGTGCTGAAAAAAGATGAATTGAGAGGTGGCCAGGAAAGTAAATTTCTGTCATTTATAGCAAACACTATTGCCCGGAAATCTAACCCTCCGGGGGATAAACCCGAAAGGATTGCCAATATGTTCTTCCTGCGTGACCCGAATAAAGGGATTATAAATCTTATGGTGAAAGCATTATTTGATGGTGCCTATACTATTGTCGGACCGGATAATACAAAGATCATCAAGGATGATCCGCCGAAAGCAAAAAAACAGGAAGAAAACCGGTTAAAAAGAGGGGACCGAAGGGCTGTCAGGAAAGAAAAAAGGGCACGTAATAAGAAGGAAAGACATTAATCCTGAGGGTCTATATTCCAGCTAATTATCCGGAATGATCTTATATTGGATCAAGCTCTCACCCATTGCTGTTATGATCTTTAATACTCCTGTCGCCGGGTCAGCCTGCCATCCAAATGGAATATCCCCTTTCAGAATTGTATCCCCTGCAATTTTACCGCTATTGTCAAAAATCAGGATTTCCTGATTCTCAGATATCACAATGCCCAGGTAAGTATTCCCTTTACCGGCATCGATAAATTGAGGTGCACACTCAGGATCGGCGTTAAATTCGTAGCTGAATATTACATTTTTATAACGGTCGTATACATGCAGTTGATTTCCGTCAAGATAAATGAAATCCTTGTCCCCATCAGCATTAAAATCAGCATAGAGAAAATAATGAGAGGCGCTGAAATCTCCGAAAACGCTCTTTGAAATTCTGCCTTTCAAGTCTATATATGTCAAATGTCCTTGTTTATCAGTGGTCAGAAAGATACCTTTTGAATTGGTTTCATTCACATAGTAAGCCGGATGTTTTCCTGTCGTAAAGGAAGAGGGAATACTGACCCTTTCCCTTCCCCGCCGGTCGGTGATGAGTACCTTCCCATTCTGGTCCGTAAAAATCAGGTAATCCTTGCCTTTATATACTATGTATTGAGGAGGGACGGATAATCCGGCCAGGGTCACGGGATATTTCCAGCCTTTAACCGCTTTCCCACTCCTATCATAATTATAAATCTTATTGTCAATCCCGCCAAACAGGATGCGGTAATCCTTTTTACCATCAAAATCAAACACCGAAAGACCGCTGTTGGCAGGCTCATTCAAAGCTATGGGAAATTGTCCGGCATCCTGTCCGTCTTCATTTATAAGATATAAACGCCCTCTGGTATTAAAAATATAATTCCGGGTGTCATTTTCCGGAAGTCTCAGACTATATATGCTTCCATATATTTTTCCGGGAATTTGCCTGGTCCAAAGGATCTTGCCATGCTGATTAATTTTGTACAAAGTATTCGCTGAGTCAAATACAAGGATGTTAAATATTTCAGGCCCATTTTCTTCTACAATACAAGGCTGTGCATTTATAAGTGTATTGACAGGGCTTTCCCAAACGGCGATTTCATTTTTCTCATCCTTCTCTTTATAATTTATCAGAAAAGTTGTATAAAACAAATCATTGAAAGATGAAAATTGGGTGGCAAGAGCCTGGATGCCATGCAAATCCTGTTTATGCTGAAGCAGCAGGTTTGCCACCCATGAAGGCATTGAAGCTGATAATAGAGCGAGAGAATTGCTCAGATTCCGGTAGTAAAAGACATTTGAAACATCTTTGAAACTTTCGGATAGCTCTGAAAAAGCGGGATCTTTAGAAAGTGTCCTTCCTGTTTCCTGGTACCGGAGGAATATGTCGAGATTTTCGGGTGAATTGGCAAAGAGAAGATATTCGCCGATATTGGTATAATAATTATCTGTGATTTGATAAGGGTAGTTTCCGAAATAATAATTCAGGACCGGGCCTGAATACAGCTTGGCATAATTTCTTCCACCGGGAGAAATGCCGGATCGGACTTCTGCCAATTTTGACAGGGCATCCGGAGCATTGCTATTTTTTTTCACTTTCAGGAGAACATAATGCCTGGGATGTCCCTTTGCTCCCGCAGGCAGTTCAATAGCACTTGCTTCATTGCCACTAAACAAGCGGAAATATTCATTTAATGCTGAAGCTTCATTTGAGTGTAAATCCGGGGAAAGCACAGTATCTATTCCCAGCCTCAGAATTTCAACTGCGTTATATGGAATCATAGAAGTGCAAGTCATGAGAGAAGGTGGCTGGCCCCGGAAACGTTGAAGGAAATCTCCCGTATCGGAAATTGCTGTGAAGCCGTTTATCAAAAACTCCTGGGGTCTTATCAGGAGGTCCAGCCCGCTTGCCCCGGCGAAATGATCAATGAAAGGGCCCAGCCCTTCAGCTGCAGGCAGTAATACACCACTCAAGTTTCCCAATTCAGGGTAATCCACAAAGATATTTGCATCCACGTTTTTACCGGCTGAAAGCCTGAGCTTATGCAAATCGGGCCTGTCCATGACCGACTTGCCTGTGGCCTGCTGAATCATAGCTTTCAAAACCAGTTCCACCTTGCCGCTTCCAATGAATATTCCCTTGCTTATCACAAAATAATAAGGTGATGCGCCGGTAAATTGTTTCAGGCGGCATTGCTTGCCCGAATAGAAATAATCCCTGTCTATGATTTCATTTTCAAAATGTTTGATGATAAATGAATTCAGCAACCTGACCTTGGCCGGGTCTGGCATTCCGCTCACAAAAAGTGAGGTTGCCGCACTGTCTGCATCCGTGTAAATGGCAAAACATGAGATATTTTCACTAAATACATCAGAAAGAGCCGGATCGGACTGGAGCAGAGTGTCCAGCCGGGCTATCCTGTCTATTTTCCGGGCGATGCCTTCCAGATTAGCAAGGCTGGCAACAATACGGTTGTCGGATTTTAATTTAGTCCAGGTGTCACGAAGATTATGGGTCTCCAGTATAATGGAGAATCCCGGAGGGATTGAAGACTCGGGTGACAGCAAGGGCTTGTTCAGATATTCATAAAAAAAATACCCGGCGATAAGCATGATTATAAACAAGCTTGCAGCAAATATCCGGCTGATAATCTTTCTGAAAGGCACCAAGAATCTGATTATTTCTGCTAATTTAGGTCTTTCTGCACTTATGGCTTATCATTTAATGCTATTTATTTAACAATGAATTGTTAGCTTGCCTGTCCAGATATAGCCTGGAAAGCTATACCGGCCTTTTTCGGAAGAATCTCAGAAAAGTCTTATCTGCCCATTAATCCTGAATGTTTTCCGGTGGAATTCACTGAGCCCATGCTCTAAAACTGCTTCCCGGTGGAACAGGGTGGGATAACCTTTATTCTTATTCCAGGCATAAACAGGATAGAGATGATGGATCTTCAGCATGTATTCATCACGGTGAGTCTTAGCAAGTATGGAGGCGGCCGCGATACTCTGGTAAAGCCCATCTCCTTTGATAATACACTGGTGAGGGATGCCTGGAAAAGACTTGAAGCGGTTTCCGTCAATCAGTAGTAGTTCAGGTTTCAGATGGAGTTTTTCAATGGCATGGTGCATGGCCAGGATGGATGAATTCAGGATATTGATCTGGTCGATAGTGGCCGGATCAATACTTTCAACTGCCCAGGCAAGCGCTTCTTTTTCAATGATCGCCTTTAGTTTCTGCCTCGTCCGGACATTCAGTTTTTTAGAATCATTGAATTCAGGAAAGTTTTTTCCAGGGGGAAGTATAACGGCTGCAGCAAACACAGGGCCCGCTAAGCAACCTCTTCCGGCCTCATCGCAACCTGCCTCTAAAAATTTATTGGAATATGAAGCTGCCAGCATATCAGTGAGCGATAAAATTGTGAACAACTTCAAGAAGCAAGACCAGCAATATGAGGACCTCGTTCAGGACTGATTTTTTTGTGATTGATAAATAGTGCCCTGTAATAATAGTGGCAGGGAGAAATATCAAAGTGTTGAAAACTAAACTTCCATTGCTGAAAATAAGAAGTCCGGAAAAGATCACCAACCATGCAGCCACCGACATTTTTTTTCTGAAATTAATGTTATAGCTGCCCAGAGTTGACAGTATCTTGACAAAAGCCGGAAGGATTAAAAACACTATGATGATCCCCCAAATAATGAATTGAAAGATGTCGGTTTTATAGGTTGAAATAAAGAGTTTACTATAAAAATCAGCATAAGCGCTAAAAACGGCAGACATATCTGCTGTCCATAGATAATAAGCCAGTAAATAAAGATAAGGGACTGCAAAACTGATCACTGAGACCATCCATTCCCTCCATGAAAGTATTCTGAAGATTAGAAAGATGATCCACAAAAAAACCAGGAGCAGGGCGCCCTGTCCATAAAACATGGAAGCAACAGAAATCAGCAACCCTGAACTCAGAACCGTTGTAATATTTTCGGATAACTCATACATTTTAAAAACGATATGCAGGAAAAAAATGATGAGCGGCATAATCAGTAATACCTGATATATAGTCAGTATATCAGGGCTGGAACTCATAAACAGGACAAATAGAAAAGTAGGTAAAAGGGAATTTTTTGGAATCAGGTCGTGGTATATAAGGATGCTGTTCAGGATAAATGCTTCTATCAGGATAAGGATGAAAGCAAGCAGGGCCAGGATAAAACGGAAGTTAGACAATCCGCTAAATATAAGCTTATAAAGCGGGTTGACAAAGGCATTGGCTTCGGGGAGCGCGGCGGGATGCAGGAATGCGCTAATCCATAATGCAATCCCGATAATTACCAGGGCTGCATATTGTATGATATAACTCGATCTGAAAAAACGTATCAGCATCTTGATAATTTCAGTGGCTCTTTATTATAGCAATGATTCTTCGGAATAATTCAACAGGTCCTGCCCCAGGTCTTTCCTGTAATAGCATTTTTCAAAATGTATCCCTGAAATATTTTTATATGAGATTTCAAGCGCTTCCTCCATATTTCGTCCGAAGGATGTCACTGCCAGGACTCTGCCACCTGCTGTCAGGATATCATGGCCCTTATCGTCAAACTTAGTGCCTGCATGAAATATGATACTCCCGCTTACTTCCTCGAGGCCTGATATCTTTTTGCCTTTTTCATACTGATCGGGGTATCCTCCTGAAACCATCATAATGGAAGCGGTAGACCTCGGATCAATAAGAATCTCTGATTCATCAAGCTTTCCGGCGGCAAGTTTGGAGAATAAGTCCAGTAAATCGGATTTTATGCGAGGTATCACCGATTCGGCTTCCGGATCACCCATGCGTGCATTATATTCGATCACGTAAGGATTACCCTTAACATTTATCAGGCCGAAGAAAATAAATCCTTTAAATTCTATTTTTTCTTTCTGAAGTCCATCTAATGTGGGTTTGATTATACGCGTCTTTATTTTCTCCATAAAAGCGGGCCTTGCAAAATCTACAGGAGAAATGGATCCCATACCGCCCGTATTCAGACCGGTATCACCTTCGCCTATCCTTTTGTAATCTTTGGCTTCGGGAAGAAGTAAAAAAGATTTTCCATCGCTCAGGACAAACACCGACAGTTCAATTCCATTCAGGAATTCCTCAATAATGACCTTGTCGGAAGCCTTGCCAAATTTCCGGCCACCCAGCATACTTAGTAATTCTTCTTCTGCCTGCTTGAGGTCAGTGCAAATCAGGACCCCTTTTCCTGCAGCCAGGCCGTCAGCCTTCAACACATAAGGTGGATTGAGTTCACGAAGGAAGCCCAGGGCATCTTCAAGTTGGTTGGCATCAAATGAACGGTAGCGGGCAGTTGGGATATTATGCCTTAGCATGAAGGCCTTGGCGAAATCTTTGCTACCTTCCAGCATAGCCGCCTGCTTTACAGGGCCGATCACGGAAACTTCACGAAGCAGCTCATCTGCCAGGAAAAAATCATGTATGCCTTCAACCAGTGGTATTTCGGGCCCTACCACAACCATATCAATATGGTTCTCCAGAACGAAAGATTTTATCTTCTCAAAATCACCGGAAGGGAGCTGAACATTCTGGCCAAGGGAAGCTGTCCCTGCATTTCCCGGGGCTATATACAATTTACTGAGTAGGGGACTCTGGCTGATTTTCCATGCAAGTGCATGTTCCCTTCCTCCGGATCCGATGATCAAAACGTTCATTTTTCGTAGTATTTATTTTCAGGAATTTAAAGCTTTTTCAATAGATGCCCAAAGTAGTTCGGATGATTTTTGCCAGCTGAAAGCTGTCCTGCGTTCGCGGCATTTTATGATAAGACTCTCCCGGTATTCCCTATCGGATTCCATCCGGGCCATGCCTTCACCAATAGAACGCACCGAAAAAGGATCTACCAGCAATGCAGCATCACCGGCAACTTCCGGCATGGAGGTTATATTGGAAGTTATCACCGGGGTCTCACAAAAATAGGCTTCCAGAATGGGAATACCGAAACCTTCAAAATAGGAGACATAGGTGAGAGCCAGGCCTGAGGCCAGTACTTTATGTAGCTCATCCGATGTAAGTCGGCCGCTGAAGAGCACTTCATCTTTGAATTGCATGGATTCATAAGCCTGCCGGATCTTGTCGGTCCACCATTTTTTTTGCCCTATAATCAGAAGTTTAGTCCTGCTTTCAGAAATTTTTCGAAAATAATCAAATGCCTTGAAAAGGTTTACGAGGTTTTTCCGGGGATGCAAAGCCCCAATGAATACAAAAAATGTTTCACCTTGAGTATACCTATCCCTGATCTTCTGTTTCTCCGTTTCAGGAATAGGGCAATAATCTTCATTGGCGCCATTGTATACCACATCTATTTTGTCGGCTGATATATTGTACTGGTTGATGATATCCCTCTTGGAAAACTCCGATACTGTTGCGATCCGGCAGGCTTTTTCAGCGTATTTCGGAAAAAAATGCCTGTAAAAATATCGTTCCGAAGCAGGCAGGTCTTCCGGATAATGTTCGAAGTTGAGGTCATGAAAAACATTCATGCTTTTCACAGGTGTTGAAAGGGATAAATATCCGTCAGGCGAAAAGAACAGGTCGGCTTGCAGTTTTTTCAAAGTACGCGGCAAAGATTTTTCAAACCAGATATAATAAAGCAGGGGATGCCTTGCCTGGGGCCTTACCACAACAGGCGTAATATTGTCCGAAAAGATAAAGGAATCATCATATTTCCTGTCAAATATGAAATAAAACTGGTGTTCAGGATGCTGTTGGGTGATCCTTTTGAGTGTCTCGTAGCTGAACCAACCGATCCCTTCCAGCTTATCTTTCAGTAATAAACGGGTGTTAACTGCAATTTTCAAGTTAAAATACTTTTAATTATTTGCTGCCGGATGTCTAAAGGAAACAGGCTCTGTTTCCGATATTGTTTTTATAATAACTTTGCACAAAGTTAGGATTTTTTAATTAGGTCTGCTAAGGTGCCGTCTTTTTTCGGTTTCGCAAAAGGCAGGTATAACAAGGATTTCCATTAATGCAGCGAAGATTTCTAACCAATCTTGCTCTACTCATTTTCCTGAATTTCCTGGTCAAGCCGCTATGGATCTTCGGCATTGACCGGACAGTGCAAAATTTGGTAGGACCCGAGAGTTTCGGCTTTTACTTTACAATATTCAATTTTGCATTTATTTTTAATATTTTACTGGATGCTGGGATTACCAATTTCAATAACCGGAATATTGCCCAGCATCAACATTTGCTGAACAAGCATTTTTCCGGTATCATTACCCTGAGATTTCTGCTGGCCATACTCTATGTTATTGTAATTTATTCTATTGCATTAATCTTGGGATATAATGCGGCTCAGATGAAATTGCTTGGATGGGTAGCACTGAATCAGTTTCTTCTGACTTCCGTGCTTTATCTCAGGTCAAATATTTCAGGCTTATTACTTTTCAAAACTGACAGTTTTATGTCAGTCCTTGACCGTTTACTGATGATAATGATCTGTGCCGTCCTTTTGTGGGGGCATTTCGGGAACTTCCGTTTTACAATAGAATGGTTTGTCTATGCTCAGACTATCGCCTATGCAAGCACCGCTCTGGTGGCTTTAATCATCGTCATAAAAAAAGCAAAGTTCAGGAAGTTTACATGGAACATTCCTTTTTTCCTGATGATCCTCAAACAGAGTTTTCCATATGCTATCCTTGCATTGCTCATGAGTATGTATAACAGGGTAGATTCAGTGTTTATCGAAAGGATATTGGGTGACGTCAAAGGGAATCAGCAGGCCGGTGTTTATGCGCAGGCTTTCAGATTGCTGGATGCTGCAAACCAGTTTGCCCTGCTGTTCGGTGTATTATTACTCCCGATCTATTCAAAGATGCTGAAGCTGAAACAACCCCTGGCAGAAATGGTCAAGCTTCCTTATTCCATCTTGCTTACCGTTGGGATCATTGCTGCCGTTGGATCATATTATTACCGTTCCGAGATCATGAACTTGCTTTATACCCGTGGGACCTCTGAGACAGCAGCCGAATTTCTCCTCAGGATATCTCAGTCGGCCAGCATTTACGGCGTATTGATGTTCTGTTTCCTGGGAACTTCTACCATGTATGTTTTCAGTACCCTGCTTACCGCTAACGGAAACCTGAAGCAGCTTAATCTGGTGGCACTCATGGGGATAACAATCAATTTCAGCCTGAATCTATTGTTGGTTCCGCGTTTGCAAGCCCTTGGCTCAGCTTATGCGAGCCTTGCAGCTCAAATTACTACTGCTATTGCCCAGGTCGCCCTGGTTCAGTATTACTTCAGGTTTCGGATTAATTATCGTTTTATTACCAATTTGTTAATTTTCGCTTCAGGTGTAATATTGATCAATTATTTTTCGAAATTGCTCCCTGTTAAATGGTTATTCAGCTTTATTGTGATGATAGCCTTCTCATTATTACTTGCCGCTGTGATGAAAATGATAAGTATCAGGTCCTTCATTTCGATACTCAGGCAAAAGGAATCCTGATGGTCTGGTGTTATCATTTTATTTGCAGAACAAACATTTATATGTTGAGAATTAATATTTTTTTCTATTTTTGACCTCCTTTTCAGGAGGAAATCGAATAAATCTAATGATGGATAAGGTCAACAAGGATTTTTTTGACAAGGAATTCAATTCAGCGAATCTATTAGATTTTCTGTATCGATGGAGGTATACCCTGATTATCTTTACCTTTCTGGCAATTGTAGCCTCGTTTATTTTTTCATCCCCATTTTTTATTACCCCCAAATACAAATCTACCGTGATAATGTTCCCGGTGGCTACCAACTCGATTTCCAAGGTACTGATCAGCCAGAATTCCGGTATCAAGGAAGATATTCTCGGATTTGGAGAGGAAGAACAGGCTGAACAAATGCTTCAGTTACTTAACTCAAATCTTATACGCGATCGTATTATCGAAAAGTATAAGTTGATGGAACATTATGGTATTGAGCCCGATTCGCGTTACAAGTATACCCGTTTGTATGGAAAATACGAGGACAATATCAAGTTCCGGCGTACGGAATATATGGCCGTGAAAATTACGGTTTTAGATACCGATCCACAGATGGCGGCGGATATTGCCAATGATATTGCGGCCCTGGTTGATTCGGCCAAGAGTAATCATGCAAAAAGAAAGGGCTATGCAGGCTTTCCATATCGTCGAGCACGAATATAACAGCCTGAAGCAGGAAGTGAACAATATTGTGGATTCACTGAGTATTTTAGGTGAGATGGGTGTTAATGACTATGAAAGACAATCGGAAGTACTTAATTTGCAACTTGCAATTTCCATCGCGAACAATAATAATTCTGCTGTCAAAGCTTTAGAGAAAAAGTTGGATGTGGTCGGGAAGTATGGTGGCCTATATATGTCGCTGAAAAATGCACTCGAATTTAAAACCGAACAACTCACTTTACTGAAGACCAAATATCAGGAAGCTAAAGTGGATGCTGAAGAAGTATTGCCCCAGAAATTTATTGTAAACAGTGCATACAAAGCGGAGAAAAAATCCTACCCAATCCGATGGATTATAGTGGTAGTCAGCACATTCTCAGTGTTCTTTCTGACTTTGCTTGTGATCATTCTTTTCGAAAGGCTTCCTCATCATCCAGTAAAAAAAAAAGAAAAATAATTTCACTCACTATTCAAAAGTTTAGAATACAAAAAGACAAAAAGCCGGAAATTAAGATGGAAAACTACTTTAACAATTCCAGTCTGCTCAGTATCATCCTGAAATGGAAATTACACCTGGCTATAATAATTATTATTGCAGCCATCTTAGGTGTAGTTTTCTCCAGTCCGATCTTTATCACCCCGAAATATAAATCGAATGCAGTGGTGTATCCGGCTAATATTTCTCCGTATTCGGATGAGAGTGAAACTGAACAAATGTTCCAGATCCTGCATTCACAGGATATAAAGGACAGTGTGATCAGAGAGTTCAACTTGCCTGAGCACTACAAGGTAGACCGCTCTTACAAGTACTATACAACTACCATCAATTACCTGTATAACGAAAATGTAAGTATCTCCAAAACTCCTTATGATGCGATAAATATTGAAGTATTTGATAAAGATCCGGAAATGGCCGCCAATATGGTCAATGCCATCATTAAATACTACAATCAAAAAGTTAAAAGCCTGCATAATGAAAAATACCTCGAAGTGGTGAATATGATGCAAATGCTTTTAGACAGAAAGCTTAAAGGAATAGATTCCCTCAAGACGCAGCTATACCATCTGAGTGTGGATTATGGTTTTCTTTCTTATGATCAGACCGCCGAACAGGTTATGCGCGGCTATCTTCAGACTATCATGGGCGCTAACAAGTCCAATATCAATATGAAAGAAGTCCTGAGACTCAAAAAGAATCTGGAAGAACACGGCGGAGATCTCATACAACTGGTGGAGGAAGTTAAGAATGAAATCAGGACTTATACCGATTTCAAAGTCGAATATGAAAATGCCCTGCGCTTTTACAAGGCGAAAATGACATATGCCAACGTGGTAACCAGTCCATTCCCTTCAGATAAAAAGGCTTATCCTATCCGTTGGCTCATTGTGGCCATCACTGTCCTGGTGACCCTTTTCTTTGCAGTAATCCTGGTGCTCATAATTGAGAGATACAAGACATTTTATAATAAAAGGAAATAAGACTTCTTTAAATTTTGACTGAAAGGGCTAAATTATTTTGGATTTATGGCGCGAGTGCCGCTTACCTGGCATTCAATGTCTATCTGATTCTTCAGGATAAATACTGGGGAATGATAGCCCCTCTTGCCCTTTTATTACTGGTACTCTATATTTTTTCACTGGATAAGGTCCTGCTTCTGATCACTTTTTTGACTCCCCTGGCAATTAACCTGAAGGATGCAGATTTCGGTGTAGGGGTTTCCATCCCCACCGAACCCATGCTTTTCGGGGTTCTGTTGATATTTATTCTCAGACTCTTCCTTGATGGATATTCTGATAAACGTATTTTGAAGCACCCGGTAAGCATCGCGATCATCATAAACCTGATCTGGATTTTTATTACCACTTTCACAAGCCAGTTTCCTATTGTTTCGGCCAAATTTATGATCGCCCGGCTCTGGTTTGTTATTCCCTTTTATTTCATGGCTGTACTCCTGTTCAGGAAATTCAACAATATTAAATTATTCAACTGGCTTTATGTGATCCCTCTGGTAGCCGTTATCTTTTACACGCTCTTCCATCATTCACAGTTTGGCTTCGACAAGCACACGAGTAACATAGTGATGAAACCCTTTTATAATGACCATACTGCCTACGGTGCTGTGATAGCCATGTTCCTTCCGGTTTTTACAGGATTTGTGTTTTCGCGTATTTATAAGAATAAAATGGCAAGATTCTGGGCATTTGCCTTACTATCAATTATGGTTGTGGGGGTGATTTTTTCATACAGCAGGGCCGCCTGGCTAAGTGTCGTCATAGCCCTTGGAATCTATTTAATCATACTTTTCAGGGTTCGTTTTTATCTGATATTGCTGGCTTTTGCCATATTGACCGGGGTGTTTTTTGTCTTTCGGTACCAGTTCCTCGATAAACTGGAAAAAAACAAGCAGGATTCTTCCACCGATTTTTTGAAGCATATCGAATCTATTACGAACATTTCCTCAGATGCCTCCAACCTGGAAAGGATAAATCGCTGGTCGTCAGCCCTCCGTCTTTTCGCCGAACGGCCGATCTTTGGCTGGGGGCCAGGTACCTATCAGTTTGTTTATGCTCCTTATCAGCGTGCCAAGGAAAAGACCATTATTAGTACAAATTACGGAGACATGGGGAATGCCCACAGCGAATATTTTGGCCCTCTCTCTGAATCAGGAATCCTGGGGATGCTGACAATGTTAGGAATAGTAATTACGGTTATTATTACGGCGATGAGAGTGCGCAGAAATGCCAGGAGTCGGGAAGCCCGGATTATGAGCGTTCTGATCTTGTTGGGTCTAATCACTTATTATATACATGGCCTGTTGAATAATTTTCTGGATACAGATAAGGCATCCGTTCCATTTTGGGCCTTTACGGCGATAATTGTTGCCCTGGATATTTATCATTCTGGAAGTAAAAGCCGTGAAGAAGACACGCCTGTCGATGATGAAGAAGGCTATAGAAAAAGAGGTAAGATCTGATTTCCTTCTTGCCCATATAATCAAGATTTCTTTGGGAACTGCATGATGAAGATCTTCACATATAATGGAAGACCTGATTCTTTGACAGGAAAATTTTGCTTAGTCTCCGGCTTTGTCCCGCTTATCGAAAAGTTCCGGTAGCCTGCGCAGATAAGCCATTTCTTTCCATTTCTTACGGGCTTCCATAACCGGAACTCCAAAGTAGGTCACACCTCCCTGAAGGTCCTTGTCAACCCCTGACATGGCCAAAATGACGGCTCCCTTTCCGATTATTAAATCCTTGTCGATTGAAACCCTGCCCCATATCAGGACTTCGTCTTCGATGCGGGTCACACCTGCTATGGCAGTATGTGCACCGATCAGGCAATGCTTACCAATGTAAGTGTCATGTCCAACCTGTATATGATTGTCAAATTTGGTCCCTTCCCCGATAAAAGTGTCACCACTGACTCCCTTGTCGATAGCACAAAGTGCGCCGATCTCCACCTTATCCTCAATCACCACCCTTCCGCAGGATTCAAACTTTTTAAGCCCTTCTTTCCGGCGCTGAAAATAAAAGGCATCCGCACCGATAACAGTATTCGAATGGATGATAACATCATCTCCCAGAATGCAATGGTCATAAATACTCGCATTTGCATGGATGAGGCAATTCCTGCCGATTTTTACATTATTCCCGATAAAAGCACCCGGTTGGATGATAGTCCCTTCTCCAATTTGTGCTGTGGAACTGATTGCGGCAATGGCTTTTTGGAAGGGCCTGAATTCATTTACGAGCCTTACGTAATCCGAGAATGGATCATCGGAAAAAATGAGGGCCTTACCTTCCGGCCTTTCCATCTCTTTGTTTATAATTATCGTAGTAGCATTGGAATTGAGGGCTTTGCTGTAATATTTAGGGTGGTCGACAAAGGTCAGGTCCCCGGCTTGCACCATATGGATCTCATTCAGCCCGGTGATCTCAAATTCCGGTTGCCCGTCAAAACGTGCGCTTAATATACCTGCAATTTCCTGCAGAGAATAAGGACGTTCAAGTTTCATAGCTTGGATTGGTTAGAAGTTGTGAACTGTTCTTGCATTGGTTCTCTCCGATCAGTCTTTAGCCCGTTCGGAATACTGATAGGTGCGGGTATCGATCTTGATTCTTTCACCCGTGCCAATGAAAAGAGGGACTTTAACAAGAGCCCCGGTCTCAACGGTGGCTTCTTTCATTGCATTGGTGGCTGTATTGCCTTTTTCACCGGGTTCGGTATAAGTGACTTCGAGTGTAACATAAGCCGGCATGTCACAGGAAAGAGCCGTTTCGGTGTCGGCATGAAAAAGGATCTCAACCGGTTGCCCTTCTTTCAAAAGGTCAGCTGCCGCAATCATGTTCTTATCAATAAAAACCTGTTCGTAATTATCAGAGTTCATAAAATAATACTGCTCTCCGTCATTATACAAGTAAGTATAAGGCCTTCTTTCGACCCTCGCGATATTGATCTTTACACCGGCATTAAAAGTATTGGGTATCACTCTTCCATCTTTCAGGTTCCGAAGTTTTGTCCGAACGAATGCCCCGCCTTTTCCTGGTTTAACATGTTGAAATTCCACGATCGACCAGAGATCACCATTGAATTCGATACATAATCCGTTCCTGAAATCTGAGGTATTTGCCATATTTTTTGATTTTAAAAAGAGGTATTGAAATTTTTTGCAAATGTATACTAAAATCCTGTAACCGCCAATCTTCAATACAATGATTTTCATCAGACAGGAACAGTCAGGGGACAATCTTTTTGCGCTTAATATCAAATACATACTGAGCATCGAAGTGGACCATACCGGCCCGTGTGATTTTCCTTTTGCTGACTTTGGATTTGACTTGTCCCAGCCATTCAGGATCATTCCAAAAGCTTTGTTCTGTTTGGCAGACCTGTTCGTCTTTGTATGTTTTCATTGCCAGGGTCTGCATATATTCCTTTAAAGGCCAAGCACAGTGACTCGGCAACCTTGATTGCGATCCGGAAGAGATTTGTATCAGTTCTAAATCTATTTTGCCCTGGATGCAATTCCCCGGTTGATTTCATATAGGTCCTCATCGTCCTGTTTGAAATGTTTCAGGGCGTATTCTTCCGGCAACTCTACAGGACTCTTCCCGCTTTCAGCTTTCCGGTGCTTATTCATGAAAATAGAAAATCATTGGATTAATTCTCCAAAGCACCCGGGGAAAATCTTTTCTTTTGTAATTTCACACTCTAATAACTAAACTATGCAGAAAATACTTGAAGCCCTTGAATTTTTAAAGAATAAGGGTATTGTTGCTCCTGAAGTTGGCGTAATATTGGGTACAGGATTGGGGAAAATGGCAGAAATGATAAGCGTTGAGGCAGAAATTCCTTACGGGGAAATCCCGTATTTTCCTGTTTCTACTGTTGAATCCCATCATGGGATACTGGTCTATGGAGAGCTTCAGGGGAAAAAAGTTCTTGCTATGAAAGGCCGCTTCCATGCCTATGAAGGTTATACAACTCAGCAAATTACATTCCCTGTGAGGGTCATGAAGCTTTTAGGTGTTAAATATCTCCTGGTTTCCAATGCCTGCGGTTCCATGAATCCTGATTTTAAAGCCGGCTCTTTAATGCTGATCGAGGACCATATCAATTTACTTCCGAATCCTTTGATAGGTCCGAACATGGATGAAATGGGAACCCGTTTTCCCGACATGAGTGAGCCATATTCTAAAGAACTTAATGAGAAGATGATCGGGATAGCAGAGCGGGACAGCATTACGCTTCATAAGGGTGTTTATGTGGCGGTCATGGGGCCCAATCTGGAAACCCGGGCCGAATACCGCTACCTCAAAAAAATCGGGGCAGATGTGGTCGGAATGTCAACTACACCGGAAGTAATCGTCGCAAACCACATTAAACTTCCCGTCGTGGCAATTTCCGTAGTGACCGATGAATGTGATCCTGATAATTTAAAGCCTGCTGATATTAACCAGATACTGCTTTATGCATCCAGGGCTGAAAAGGACCTTATAAGGCTTTTTTCGGGACTGATCGCGCAATTATAGGATTTAATACTGATAGTATGAATGATGTCTTGAAAGTTAATTCAGCTTTTGACGGCCACCTGATCAGGGAATACTCCCTTGCCGGCCTTCAGGAAATCGAAAATGCACTTGACAGGACTTATTCGGTTTTTCGTGACCGTTCGAAATGGATCCCGAAATACCGGAGGATAGAGATACTGGAAAAACTGGCTTTGCTGATGGAGGCCCAACAGGAAGACTTGATCCGTCTTGCAACAGAAGAAGGGGGTAAACCTTACCAGGACACGAAAGTTGAGTTACTCAGGGCTATCAATGGTGTAAAAATTGCCATAGCTGAACTGTATAACCTTAAAGGGGAGGAAATACCGATGGGTCTTACAGCTCCTTCCACAGGGCGCCTGGCCTTTACTACAAGGGAACCTATCGGGGTCGTACTTTCTATCAGTGCATTCAATCATCCCCTTAACCTTATCATTCATCAGGTTGTGCCGGCCATAGCAACAGGATGCCCGGTAATTGTGAAACCCGCGTCCACCACACCTAATTCCTGTTTTAAGATTGTTGAACTTTTATATGAAGCTGGGCTAGCGGAAGACCATTGCATCCCCCTGGTTTGCTCCAGAGAGCTGGCAGAAAAGATGGTCAGAGATCCGAGGATTAACTTTCTTTCCTTCATAGGTTCTGCTGAGGTAGGTTGGCATCTCAGGTCTATTCTTGCGCCGGGTACACGGATTGCTCTTGAACATGGAGGCGTTGCCCCGGTGATTATTGATAAAACTGCCGATATCGATTCCATACTTCCAGGACTCGTTAAGGGTGCTTTTTATCATGCCGGACAGGTTTGCGTTTCTGTCCAAAAGATTTTTGTTCATGAATCTATTGCCAGGGAGGTCGCAGATAAAATCAGCATACAAGTTCAGAAGCTTAAAACGGGAAATCCTCTTGACCATGATACCGATGTTGGGCCGCTGATCGACCCGAAAGAAATTGACCGGGTTGACAGCTGGATTAAAGAAGCTTCCGGAATGGGAGCTACAATTATGTGTGGGGGCGAAAGGCTTGGTGATACTCTTTATCAACCAACTGTTATCTGGCAGCCATCAGCTGAAGCAAAGGTCAGTAAGTCCGAGGTTTTTGGTCCTGTCGTTTGCATCTATCCTTTTAAGGAAGTGCAGGAAGCGGTGGAAAGTGCAAATTCTTTGCCTTTTGCTTTTCAGGCTGCAGTTTATTCAAAAGATATTGATTTTGTTTTATCGGTTTCTCAAAAGCTGAATGCATCTGCGGTCATGATCAATGATCATACTGCTTTCCGAGTTGACTGGATGCCCTTCGGTGGGCGGGATGCTTCTGGAATCGGAACAGGGGGCATACCCTATTCTATGAAAGACATGACAAGGGAAAAGCTGATTGTGATGAAAAGTCATCTTCTGGATTAGTTCCCGGGGTGTAGTTTTAGGTCATTCAGGCTAAGTTTGCAAATTAAATTGTGGGCGGGATATACTTACTTCAGTAATAATTAACCATATGCTGCAAAAAAATTACCGGGTCATTATCGCCGTTATAGGAACTTTGCTTGGATTGTTTATGCTGTGGTATTTTTTCAATATCCTGGTATATATTATTATCGCGGGAGTGATATCGCTGATTGGCCAGCCTATCGTTGAGATACTCTCAAAATTGCGGATTAGAAAATTCCGGATGCCGACCTGGATCAATGCCCTTGTTGCATTGTTACTACTGATCTTTGTGTTTATAGGCTTAATCATGATTTTCATTCCTCTGATTTCCCGCCAGGCTACTGTAATTTCAGGTATTGACATCGATAGTGTTGTGAGTTATTTCGGGGATTCTTTCCGTGACCTGCAGGATGTATTAATCAGGAACCGGCTGATGGAACCTGATCAGAATATAAATAACCTTATCGAAGCCCAGGTCAGGTCAGTGATGAATATGACCAATTTCTCTTTCGTATTCAACAACTTATTAAGTACTACCGGAACGGTATTTATTGGGGTGTTTTCTGTGTTATTCCTTTCGTTTTTCTTTCTGAGAGACCGTCACCTTTTGAGATATGCTATCATGCTAATCACACCCGATAAATTTCAAAATCAGATTCAGACTATCCTGCATAAGACCAAAGTCTTATTGTCACGGTATTTTATCGGCCTGGTTTCAGAGTTGCTTATAATGATGACTCTTATTACAATTGGCCTGGCACTTTTCGGAGTACAAAATGCACTGCTGATTGGCTTTTTGGGAGGACTTATGAACGTTATTCCTTACCTGGGGCCCGTTATTGGTGCAACTATCGGGGCCTTACTTTCTATTTCTTCAACGCTGGGCACAGGCAATTACGATCAGGTTTTTGATGTTACAGTTACTGTAATACTGATATTTATAATCTGTAATGTGATCGATAATATGGTTCTTCAGCCCCTTATTTATTCTAAAAGTGTCCATGCCCATCCCATTGAGATATTTCTGATTATACTGATGGCCGGTAGTTTGGCGGGGATACCAGGCATGATATTGGCTATCCCTGGCTATACAGTTCTCAGGATAGTTGCCAAGGAGTTTCTGAGCGGCTTTAAGTTAGTAGATAAAATCACGGAAAAAATTTAAATTTTCACTACCTTTATACTTTTGAGTTCTGTGCTTAGTTGAACCTTTTTGCACAGGGTCCGTTTAATAGTCACATGTCTTAATACCGAATATTATGAAAAGTTCAGCAAGTATGTTTTTAGGATTTATTTCCGGCGCTGCCGTCGGAGCCTTGATAGGAATCCTTTATGCTCCTGAAAAAGGGGAGGATACCCGTAAGAAGATCAAGGAAAAGATCGATCAGTTAAAAGAAGATATTGACGATCGTTTAGAGGATATTACAGGTCAGGTTAAAGACCTGGTTGATGAAATGGAAGATAAAGTCAAATCTGCAGTTTCCAGGGAAGATAAAGTTGTGAAAAAACCTGTAAAAGCCACCAGGAAGAAAGTCACCCCGAAAGTTGACAAATCATAAATATCCCTAAGATGCAGGATAATAATATCCCGGATTTACTTGTTAAGTTTTCAGACGAAGTAAAAAGATACCTCAGGCTTAGGGCAGAATACATCCAGCTTAAATTTGGTGAACGCTTGGTGAATCTTTTTGCAGGCATGATCATGCGTGTTATATTGCTTATGCTTGTGCTCTTTATGATTCTCTTCGCTTCTTTTGCTTTTGTGTTCTGGTTTGGTCAGCTTACAGGAAATTACTGGCTTGGGTTTTTAATCAACGGAGGCATTTTCATTATTTTAGGCATCTTATTATATTTACTAAGAAGGCCTTTATTTTTTGATCCGGTCCTGAAAATGTACCTTAAATTTTCTGACTTTAAAGAAGAAGATTTGGAGGAAGAAGATGAATAAAAAGCCAATTACATACCGCGATCTGAAATTTCGCAGAAGGGAGATAAGGCTTCGCATGCTGAAGCAGGAACTGGTGGTCCGGAACGACTATAGTCAGCTTAAGGCTGCGATGAATCCGCCTAATCTCCGCAACCACATACTTGATTACCTGGTAAAGGATCCATCTATCCTTGTAAAAGCCGGTTTTATTGTATTTTCCATCCTGAAATGGAGAAAGAACAGAAGAAAAAAGAATAAATAATCTGAAGCTATTCCCGGTGAATTCCAAACTCATTGACTCCCTGAATTTACTCTCAAAACTCACTCCACTAAGGCTTTTTAACACTGCCGCTATACATTTGAGCTACTTCATATCCCGGCTCAGTGGCAAAGTAGTTCACCATGGGATGCCTTATACAATTTCCATAGAACCCACCACATCCTGCAATCTGCGATGCCCTGAATGTCCTTCCGGCTTGAGGCAGTTCAGCCGTGCAACCGGAAAGCTATCCTTCAGCCTTTATAAAGATATAATTGACCAGTTGAAAGATCATCTTTTCTATCTGATTCTTTATTTCCAGGGTGAACCCTTCCTGAATCCCCTGTTTTTCAATTTCGTAAAATATGCCAGGGAGCAAAGGATTTATACAGCTACCTCTACCAATGCTCATTTCCTTACAGATCACCTCGCCCGCAAAACGGTGGAATCAGGCCTCGACCGGCTCATCGTTTCATTGGACGGTACCGACCAGCTGACTTATGAAAGCTACCGCGTAGGTGGTTCCTATGAAAAAGTGGTCGATGGTATCCGCAATCTCATGCGATGGAAAAAGGAACTGAAATCAAAGACACCTTTCGTGATACTTCAGTTTATTGTTTTCCGGACCAATGAACACCAGGTTGAAGATGTGAAAAAACTTGCTGCGGAACTCGGGGTTGATAGCCTGGAATTGAAAACTGCTCAGGTTTATAATTATGAAGAAGGAAATGATCTCATCCCCCTGAATGAAAAATATTCGCGCTATAAAAAATCTTCTTCCGGAAACTATATTATAAATAATCCTATGCCAGATCACTGTCTGCGAATGTGGAGAGGCTGTGTAATAACCTGGGATGGTTTGGTGGTGCCCTGTTGTTTTGATAAAGATGCACAGCATCGGCTGGGTGACCTGAAAAAGAATTCTTTCAGGGAAATTTGGGATAGTGAGCAATACAGTCAGTTCCGGCATAAAGTATTCACAAACCGGAAGGAAATTGATATCTGCAGGAATTGTACAGAGAAGTAAATAAAAAACCAGCCGGATAATTCCAGCTGGATTCAAGATTTTAATAAAAGGGAAAGAAAATATTATACGGTCATAATATCTTTTTCCTTCTGGATAACGATCTTATCAATTTTCTCAATGAATTTATCGGTAAGTTTTTGAATATCATCCTGCAGGCGTTTTACCATATCTTCAGGCATGCCGTCTTTTTCGAGGCTTTTAGCCATATCGTTGGACGAACGACGGGTATTCCGGACTCCGACTTTAGCGGTTTCAGCTTCAATCTTAGCTTTTTTTACCAGATCGCGTCTTCTTTCTTCAGTTAAGGGAGGGACTGAAATGCGTATAATTTCACCTTCATTTTTAGGGGTGAATCCCAGGTTAGCGGCTAAAATGGCCTTGTCGATTTCACCAATTATACTTTTATCCCAGGGCTGGATAATAATTTGCCTTGGATCAGGGGAGTGAATATTGGCAGCCTGTTCGATCGGGGTAGGCGCCCCGTAATAATTTATTATCAACCCTTCCAGCATTTGGGGACTGGCTTTGCCTGTACGCAGCTTTTGCAATTCTTTTTCAAGATGCTGAATACTTTTATTCATGCTATCTTCGGTTTCTTCCAAAACCATATCATATTCTTCTGTCATAACAAGGGTCTTAAAGGTGAACCACAAATATAAGCTATTTTATAAAATCATGAATTGCCCGCCTGGCCGAATAATTTATCATCAAATATATACAGGCTTAATCAATCTGAAAATTAAAACTATTGACCTTGGAATTTCCTTGCTCAGCAAAAGGGGAAAAATAAATGCTCTAATCCGGGGGGAACTTTGCGATAATTGTACTGCAGGCCCTGACTTTCTGGTTCAGTTCTACAAGAACTTCCACATTCAAAGGCAGGAGGAGGTCCACTCTGGAGCCGAATTTGATGATGCCCGCTTCTTCACCCTGAAAAACATAATTACCTTCACGGGCATTAGTGTAAACTCTCCGGGCCATCAATCCGGCTATTTGAACCATCATAACTGATTTCTTCTGTTCATTCTCTATAACTATCGACATCCTTTCATTCTCCAGAGAAGCTTTCGGAAGATAAGCCGCATGATATCTGCCTTTGAAATATTTAGTGTAGATAATCTCTCCACTTATGGGGTACCAGTTTACATGTACATTTAAGGGAGACATGAATACCGAGATCTGAAGCTTCTTATCGTGATAGAACTCCGATTCATATACTTCTTCTATGGCGACCACCACCCCGTCGGCAGCTCCCAG
Organism: uncultured Bacteroidales bacterium; assembly: GCA_963787195.1. GTDB lineage: Bacteria > Bacteroidota > Bacteroidia > Bacteroidales > JAGOPY01 > CAWBCI01. Next base: position 122,713 of record CAWBCI010000031.1, on the reverse strand, counting down.
GATATGCTCCTCGTTAACCGCCACATTTCGGCTCGGACGTCTGAAAAATCTTACGACCAGAAAATAAAATGTAATTCCTATCCCATATAAGACATAGTGTATGACTGTTTGAACCGGAAAGAATGTATTGATCAGCCAAACGATGAAAAGCAGAATGGCCAGCACCACCAGCATGGGTCCGTATCCTTGCTTATGTAACCTCATAAATAAATACTTATAAGGAAACAGTAGACAGCAGGAGCTGAGAAAAACATGGCATCGAAACGGTCGAGTATTCCCCCATGTCCCGGTAAAAATGTACCACTGTCTTTAACTTCAAAATGTCTTTTCATCATCGATTCGGAAAGGTCGCCAAATATACCGAAAATGACGATGATGCCAGCCATGATCATCCAATTTATCGCACCCAGATCTGTAAAAAATATTGAAATGATATAGGCAAATGCCAGGCTAAATATAAATCCCCCAATGCTTCCTTCTATAGTTTTCTTTGGTGAAATCCTTTCAAACAGTTTATGACGCCCCATAAGCATGCCACTCAGGTAAGCAAATATGTCATTGATCCAGACCAGGAAAAAAAATCCAAGCAATATCTGAGGATGATGGGGCATTCCGGAAAGGTCCGGGTCCAGGAAAAAATTTAAAAGTGAAAGCGGGAAAGCGATATAAATTATCCCGGCAATACTGTAGAGAGCACTTAGAAGGGGATCATTCTCCTTCCTGAAGAGAGCCACAATCAAAAAAACCGGAAACAAGGGAAGTACAAATAAGAGCGACCACAGAGGAACGATGCCGTTCACGGTCAGGATTGAAAGAATAAATAATGCTGAACCGGTAAATATACCTGTATAGATTTGAGGTTTGAGGCCTTTGGAGACCGGCAGGCGGTAAAATTCAATTAATCCCAGGATAAGGATAGCCAGGAATATCAATCCAAAGGCAAGAGGTTCCCAAATTACAGAACCAACTATGGCAAGAACGAAGACAAATCCGGTAATGGTCCTGGTAATTAGGGTTTTCACTTAAATATCAATTTTTTATAAGAGGATTTTAATGTAGAAGATTATTTACGATCTTCTATTAAAAAAACATACAATTCCTTAGGCCCATGAGCTCCCATCACAAGAGTTTTTTCTATATCAGCCGTTCGGCTGGGGCCGGTAATAATGGAAATCATGGAGGGCATATTATTTTCATATCTTTTACGGATAGCTTTCAGTGCATCTTTAAGGTCCGGAACTATTTGTGAGGTATAAGCCATCACAATATGAACATCCGGAAATACATTCAGTCTTCTTCCTGAAGTCATTGCAGATGAAACCATTATGCTGCCAAGACGTGCTATTAAAAATTCACAAGGGCTGATTCCAACCTTTATGTGCTTGAACTCTTCTATCCCGGAAATATAGGGGATATTTCCGCTTTCTAATAAATCTATGATTTTAGATTCATAGGTGAAGACATTATTCCATCCTTTATCAGAGATCAGCATGCGCAGGTCCTGAATGAACTCAGTCTCACTTTCACAATAAATGAAATTGCCGCTGGCTTTGGATAATTCTTGTGCAAATGTTATATCCACCGGATCATCCATTGTCTTATAGACAGACTTTTCAAAGTCAATCTTGGGATAGGGAGGATCAGTTTTTGAGATAAGTGCATCCCTGATATTTTTCAGGACTTTTTCTCTTGAGGTGCTTTCTTCCATAATTTCCAATGTGGAACAAAGGTATAAAATTATGAAATTCTATTTCATCTCAAATGGCCGGACTATTTTTTAGGTTCCTTTTTATCCGGGACCGGATTATCTTTCTCCTCATTTTTAATTTCGCTCACTTTTTTGGAAGGTCTGCCACGGCGTACGGGATGTTTTTCAGTCAAATTCCCATTAGTGTCATCAATCTCCTGTTCGGGATGAACCTCACTTTTTTTGTCAATGAGGGCCAATTCCGCTTTACGATTAACAGCTATTGCATCCTGTCCGGGTTCTTTGGACAAACGTTTTCCAAAGATCCTTTCCAGGTCTTCACTGAAAATGACTTCTTTTTCAAGGAGTATATTGGCCAGGGTTTCAAGCTTCCCACGGTTCTCTTTCAGCAAATTGACCGCTTTTTCGTAGGCTTTGTCGATCAGTTTCTTGATCTCTTCATCAATGACTTCAGCGGTTTTTTCACTGTAAGGTTTGTTGAAATTATATTCCTGTTGCCCGGTGGAGTCATAATAGCTGATATTTCCGATCTTTTCATTCAAACCAAAATAAACAACCATATTGAAAGCTTGTTTGGTTACTTTTTCCAGGTCGTTCAGGGCGCCGGTTGAGATCTTTCCGAATATGACTTTTTCGGCGGCCCTTCCACCCAAGGCAGCGGCCATCTCATCAAACATCTGTTCAAAAGTGGTGATCTGTCTTTCTTCCGGAAGATACCAGGCAGCTCCCAGGGCTTTTCCCCGGGGAACTATAGTTACTTTCACAAGAGGGTGTGCATTGGGCAAAAGCCAGCTTACTGTAGCATGTCCTGATTCATGGAAAGCAATGACCTTTTTCTCATGCTGGGAAATGATCTTGCTCCTCTTTTCCAGTCCGCCGATAATACGGTCGATGGCATCATTGAAATCATCCCTTTCAACTAATTTCTTATTTTTCCGGGCGGCAATAAGTGCTGCTTCATTACATACATTGGCTATATCCGCACCTGAAAAACCAGGGGTTTGTTTAGCCATCCAATCGAGGTCAACACTGTCTTTGGAATATTTCAGGGTTTTGGTATGTACTTTGAAAATTGCTTTTCTTTCTTCCAGGTCCGGAAGTTCGACACTTATCTGACGGTCGAATCTGCCGGCACGCATCAGTGCGCGGTCAAGTATGTCTGCCCTGTTGGTGGCTGCCATGAGAATGACCCCCGAATTAGTGCTGAAGCCGTCCATTTCAGTTAAAAGCTGGTTCAGGGTGCTTTCCCTTTCATCATTGGCGCCTGTGATCATATTCCTGCCCCTGGCTCTTCCAATAGCATCGATTTCATCGATGAATATAATACAGGGAGCTTTTTCTTTGGCCTGTTTGAACAGGTCTCTCACCCTGGAAGCGCCCACTCCGACAAACATCTCCACGAAATCGGAACCCGAAAGGGAAAAGAAAGGAACCTGGGCTTCACCGGCAACTGCTTTGGCAAGTAAGGTTTTTCCCGTTCCCGGAGGGCCTACCAATAAGACGCCCTTGGGAATTTTACCACCCAATTCGGTATACTTGGAAGGGTTTTTCAGGAAATCAACTACCTCCTTTACTTCAATTTTGGCTTCTTCTAATCCGGCAACATCATTGAAATCGATAGATACACTGGTGCTCTTATCGAAAAGCTGAGCCTTGGATTTCCCTATATTAAAAATTTGTCCGCCGCCGCCACCGGCTCCGCGGCTCATCATTCTCATAATGAAGAGCCAGACTACTACCAGAATTACGATAGGTAGTACCCAGCTTAAAACCTCCCCGGACCAATTGGTTCGATTTTCATTTTCTATATAAATCGGTTCTTTCAGATCTTTTTGCGCTTCCGTTACTTTCTGCTCAAAAGTTTCCGGAGAGGTTATATTATAATAATATTGAGGTCCGTTTGTGGATTCCTTTACATCTTTATATTTGGCCTCGCTTAATTTGTCCTTCTTAATATAGATCTCGGCTACTTCCTTGTTGACCAAAACCAATTTACTTACATCGCCATCGGCCAGCATTTCCTTCAAATCACCCCAGGTTGTCTTTTGGGAATTTCCTTCCCAGTTAATGAAGTAAGTAGCAGCAAAAGCAACGAGAAGCAAAGCATATATCCAATAAAAGTTGAATTTTCCCTTAGGGACTTTCAATTTTTGTGAATCATTTGTTTCCTTAGCTGAATTATTTTTTTTATCTTCTGCCATTATGTCCGTTTTACCTGATAATACTATGTTTTTATTTGCGTGTCATTCTTTGAATTTAACATGAGTGACTTTTGCATCTGCCCAGAGCTTTTCAAGCTGATAGAAATCCCTGACTTCCCGCTGGAAGATGTGAACGACCACGTCGACATAGTCTAACAAAATCCATTCCGCATTTTCAAAACCTTCCCTGTGCCAGGGTTTGGACTTAATTTTTTTAATTGTTGTTTCAATGACTGAATCGGCAATTGCCTCAACCTGTGTTCTGGATGTTCCATGACAAATCACAAAAAAATCTGCAATTGCATTATCTATCTCCTGTAAGTTTAAGACAACAACATCTTTTGCTTGTTTATCGGTGATACCTTTAACAATGAGGTCTGCTAACTTTTCTGAATCGGATTTCTTTCGTGGCATTTAAATTATTTTATGAATACATGGCAAATTTACACAATTTTGATCTACCAATTCCCCAAAGCTTTTGATCTGTCGACATTTCACTATCTTTCATTATTTAAATGCTATATCTGAAAACAAGTTCCGTTTTATAACACTTATCAGGATACTATTGTTTAATTTTAAGGGTCAAATTAATAACAAAGATGATGTTTGGAAATAATATTATAAAATTGGATGAAGTTGATTCTACAAATAAGTATGCTCTTCGCTTAATTGATTCCGAAAAAGTGCCTGAAGGAACGGTTGTTATAGCCCGGAAGCAGAATGAAGGCAGGGGTACTGACCAGCGTCAATGGGAAAGTGAAGCTGGCATGAACCTGACTTTTTCTGTCCTTCTTTATCCAAAATTTCTGTCAGCAGAATCCCAGTTTTACCTAAACAAAGTTTTTTCACTCGGATTAATCGATTTTTTGAAAGAACAATCCCTGGAACAGCTTCATATTAAATGGCCAAATGATGTTTATATCGGAAAAGATAAAGTTTCCGGTATACTTATTCAAAATGCAGTTCAGGGCTTCACTTTTCGTTATTGCATTGTGGGAATCGGTCTGAATCTTAACCAGGAAGAATTTCGCGGAGAAGCACCTAATCCGGTTTCTTTGAAAATGATAACAGGCAAAGACTATGACCCCGATGCAATACTTAAATCATTGCTTGAACATCTTGAGTATAGGTATAATCAGCTTGCTGACGGTGCAAATGAAGTGATCGACAGGGATTATCTGGAATATTTATGGAGATATAAAACCATGGCAAAATATAAAATGAAAGATGAGATTTTCGATGCCATGATCATCGGCGTGGATAAATATGGCCATCTTCTGTTGGAGGTTCCTTCAGTCCGGATTATTGAATGTGCATTTAAGGAAGTGGAATTTCTTCCCGACTAGCATTTAATTACTGAACTCATCTTCCAGTTTTCCTGCCATAATATCAACCAGGTTCTGCAAAGGGCCCGATGCCATGATCTTTAGCATAGTGCTGAGTTGCGCGTCCAGTTCTATCATGGCAGTGCATTTTTCCTCTCCCGTTTCACGCATATAGCAGACTAAGATAAATTCAATGGGGGTGCCTTCCCTGGAGGATATCCTGACATGCTTAGCCGGCAGCCTTTCAATAATTCCAAGGTTAATATGAGCCATTGACTTTATGTCAAATGAGCATTCGTCAGCCGTGGATTTCCAGTTTTGGACCTGTTCCGGCATGAGCCTTTCTAAATTATTGAGATCGGAGATAAATTCAAATACCTTTTCGGCAGAAGCATTGAGCGCTTTTTCCGGACTTTTAAAGTTTACTTTCCCCATTCTGCAGGATTTTCGCGCCACTTTTTGAGCGACGCCATGTTATTTTCATCAATGTAATTACTTTCAAGGGCCTGTTGGATTAAAGTGTTATAATCAGAAAGGGTAATCAATTCGCATTTATGCTCTTCGAAATTTTTTCTGGCCTCTTCCAGGTTATAGCTGAAGATGGCAAGCATTCCCTTCACTATGCATCCTGCATCCCGCAGTGCATCAACCGCGGCCAGACTGCTTTTACCAGTCGACACCAGGTCTTCTACTATCACTACCGATTTCCCCGGCTCAATCTGCCCTTCAATCTTATTTTCCATACCATGGGCCTTCTTATCAGATCTCACATAAACAAAAGGTAAACCAAGTTCCTGTGCAACCAGTGCGCCTTGAGGTATGCCTGCTGTAGCTACTCCCGCAATACACTCAACCGTACCGTATGTGTCACTAATCGATTTTACAAACTGTTGACGGATATAAGTACGGATGGTCGGAAAAGAAAGGGTTATCCGGTTATCGCAATATATCGGGGAACGTATTCCCGAAGTCCATGTGAATGGCTTTGCAGCATTCAGCTTGACAGCCTTGATTTGTAGTAAGAACCCGGCTGTAATCCTGGCAATTTCCTCATTTATTATCATTCAGCAAATGTATGAAGAAAGCAGAATTGTTTTCATGCTGTGTGTTAAGAAATAATGTAAATCCATCATCTTATAGATAAATTTCTGCTTTTCCTTCTATCTTTGTTTAAAATGATAGGCAGATGGAACGTATAGCAATTTTTCCGGGCTCTTTTGATCCTGTCACAAAAGGACATGAATCCATTGTCAGGCGGGCGGTCCCACTTTTTGATAAAATTATTATCGGAATCGGTGAGAATGCCGAAAAGAAAAATTTCTTTTCAATCGATCAGAGAATTGAATGGATCCGGGATGTATTTATTGATATGCCCGGCGTTAGTGTAGAAAGATATAGCGGATTAACCGTCGAATTTTGCCGTGCTAAGAATGCCAGGTATATACTAAGGGGGCTCAGGACCTCTGCCGATTTTGAGTTTGAAAGAAGTATAGGACAGGTTAACAAAAAACTCTATCCGGAAATCGAAACAGTTTTCCTGCTTACTACACCTGAATATACTGCCCTCAATTCATCCATAGTAAGGGATATTATCCGCAACGGAGGTGACGCCCGGCAGTTTGTTCCCGATGCAGTCAAGTATTGAGTTTACATGGTCCTGAAAACCCTGCTTCTGAACATATGAGCCAATAATCTGCAAAATTTGGCGTTTCCTGATTTAATCAATGAGACTCAATTTTTTCAAGCGAAGCGAAGAAAAAATTGTTAGTCGAATTGATCCCGAAAAGACGAAGTCTTATTCGGGATCTGATGGGACTAATTCCCCGTCTTTTGAGATGAATAAGAGATATTTCCTTAAGATACCCCGCTGCTTGCGGCGGGATAGTTTATTTTGTTGACAGGATGAAAATAATATTTCCGATATTAGTATATATCTTTTTACTAAGCACAACCTGTGTTGCGGAACCTGTAAGAATTGAAGGACAGATCAAGGGAGCCGATGGGAATTATATCCGTCTTGTTACATATCTTGATCAGATTTCCAAACTGAAGAAAACACTTGCCAGCACCCTGATTGATGACCAGGGAAATTTTGTCCTCAATACGGATATTGAGAAGGTGACTTATGCCTTCCTGGAAACCGGATTCGAAACGGCAGAGATATTCCTTCAACCTGGCGGGAAATACCAGCTTAACCTGACTTTTAGCCCTCTTGCCGAAGGATCAGGATACTATAACAGAAAAAATCTGGGTGTCACATTCATTAAAGATCTGCCCGATAGCCTGAATATTCATATTCGCGATGTGAACGAACTTTTTAATGATTTCATTATTAAAAATTTTGATCCCGGACAAAGAAATTTGCTGAAGAGCAAGCTTCAGGAATTTATCAGGGAAACGGATGATAAAACAGCTCATTCGAAAAATCCATATTTAAAGAATTATATACTTTATAAAATTGCATCACTGGAACAGTCCCTCCGGCTGAAGAGCTCTGTATCTCTCTCTAAAGCCTACCTGACTAATAAACCAGTGCTCTTCAACAATGTTGAATATATTGACTTCTTTAATAAATTCTACGAAAAAGCATTGATTACCAATAGCAAATATTTTTCGTATTCGAAGACCTATGATCTTATTGACGGTGAGGGGGGAGTGAATTCATTACTTTCCTATCTCAAGAAAGATAGCCTGATAGCCGGTGATGAGCTTCGGGAACTGGTTCTGCTTGGAGCTTTAAAAGATTTATATTATAATGGGGGGTTCAAGCGTGAACGGATAATCCTGCTCTGTGAGCAAATGGGGAAAAAGACTAATTACAGTCAGATCCGTACCATAAGTGTCAATCTCATAAAGCGCTTCAATCGACTTTCCAAAGGCTCGCCTGCTCCCGCATTCAGCCTTTATGATCTCCAGGGAAAAAAATATTCTCTGGAGGATTTCAGGGGAAAATATGTTTATCTGGATTTTTTTGATTCACGGAATGCTATCGGAATCTCAGAAATGAACCTGATGAAAGATCTGTATCCGAAAATTAAAAATGAAGTTGAATTTGTAAGTATCTGTATTAATAACAGCAAAGGAGACCTGGAGGAATTCCTGAAAAAGAATAATTTTCCATGGCCTGTTTTATGGTTATCAAATGATTACAATTTATTGGATGAATATAATGCAGGCACATTTCCTTTATATGTGCTAATAGACAGGCAGGGAAAAATTGATTTTTACCCTGCGCCCAGCCCAAGTGAAAACCTTGAAGAAGTCCTGAATTCATTAAAAACGGAGTGATGCCTGCCTATTCGGGTTATTTCCACTAATTTTGCAATCTTAAGTTTAAAAAGACTAGTCGTGACTTTTTGTCACCATTCATTATATCAGACCCAAAGGAATGATTGTTGTTCCGCGGGATTAAACATTTTTGATTAAGATGAGAGCACTTCAGAAATTATTTGGCGATAAATCTACCAGGGATATTCGGGCGATTATGCCCATCCTTCAAAATATTAAATCAGCCTACGAAGAAATAAAACTGCTTAGCAATGACGAATTGAGAGCTAAGACTTTGGAATTCAAAACAAAACTTACCGAAGCCATTGCAGATGAAACAGCCCAGATGAAGCAGATCAGGGAAGATATCGACAACCAGGATGATATACTTGAAAGGGAAAAATTGTGGGAACAGATCGACAAACTGGATAAGGAAAGTTACAGGAAATCTCAGCTAAAACTGGATGAGATCCTGCCTGAAGCTTTTGCAGTAATGAAGGAAACAGCCCGCCGCTTCAAGGAAAATGAAGTTCTGGAAGTGACTGCAACGGAATTTGACAAGGAACTTGCTGCTAAAAATGAGCATATCACCATCAAGGATGATAAAGCTTATTATAAAAATCAATGGCTGGCAGGAGGGAATATCATAACCTGGGATATGGTGCATTACGATGTACAGTTGTTAGGGGGGATAGTCCTGCACCAGGGAAAAGTTGCCGAAATGTCGACAGGTGAAGGGAAAACTTTGGTGGCTACACTGCCGGTTTACCTGAACGCCCTGCCGGGTAAAGGAGTGCATATAGTCACTGTAAACGATTACCTGGCAAAACGTGACTCTGAATGGATGGGTGTGTTGTATGAGTTTCACGGTTTGAGAGTGGATTGCATCGACCGCCATGAGCCAAATTCGGTTGCCAGGCGAAATGCTTACCTGGCCGATATTACTTTCGGTACAAATAATGAATTCGGTTTTGATTATCTCCGTGATAATATGACCGGTAATCCTGATGAACTGGTTCAAAGGGAACATAATTATACCATCGTAGATGAGGTCGATTCCGTTTTAATTGATGATGCCAGAACTCCTTTGATCATATCCGGCCCGACAGCACAAGGTGATAAACAGGAATTTGAAAGCCTTAAGCCCCCGATTGAAAGACTATACCAGGCCCAACGTAATCTGGTCAATAAACTTCTGGCTGATGCCAAGAAAATTCTTTCCGGAAATCCTACACCTGAAGAGGAGAAAAAAGGTGGGGAATTGATTTTAAGAGCCTTTAGAGGCCTTCCCAAGTACAATGCCCTCATCAAATTCCTGAGTGAACCAGGAATGCGTGCCCTGCTGCAAAAGACCGAGAATTTTTACATGGCGGAACAATCCAAAAATATGCATATAATTGATGATGAACTTTATTTTGTCATCGATGAAAAGAATAATACAATTGATTTGGGTGAAATGGGGATAGACCTGATGACCGAATCTTACCAGGACCCTGACTTTTATATTTTGCCGGATATCGGTTCCATCATAGCTGAGATTGAAAAGGAAAATATTTCGGAAAGCGAAAAGCTTACAAAGAAAAATGAGTTGATGGAAGATTTTTCCATTAAGTCGGAAAGGGTCCATACTGTCAACCAGTTGCTGAAGGCTTATGCTCTTTTTGAGAAAGATGTGGAATATGTAATCCTGGATAATAAGGTCAAGATTGTAGATGAACAGACCGGCCGTATCCTGGAAGGCAGAAGATATTCTGATGGTTTGCACCAGGCTATTGAGGCCAAGGAAAATGTAAAGATTGAAGCGGCAACCCAAACCTATGCAACCATTACCCTTCAGAATTATTTCAGGATGTATAATAAACTGGCAGGTATGACCGGGACTGCCGAAACGGAAGCAGGTGAACTCTGGGATATCTATAAACTGGATGTGGTTGTTGTACCGACGAACAGGCCGGTAATAAGGGAAGACAGGGAGGACCTGGTATATAAGACCAAGCGTGAAAAATTCAATGCTGTGATTCAGGAAATTCAGGAGCTTACCAAAAAGGGTAGGCCTGTTTTGGTTGGGACCACTTCTGTTGAGATATCCGAATTGCTTAGCAGAATGCTTACCCGTGTCAAGATTCCCCACAATGTGCTGAATGCTAAGCTTCATCAGAGAGAAGCCGATATTGTGGCAGAGGCCGGGAAAGCGCGGACGGTTACCATAGCCACGAACATGGCAGGTAGGGGAACTGATATAAAACTCGGGCCGGGAGTGGTGGAAGCCGGTGGATTGGCTATTATTGGTACTGAGAGGCATGATTCCCGCAGGGTTGACAGGCAGTTGAGAGGTAGGGCCGGAAGGCAGGGGGATCCCGGTTCGTCACAGTTTTTTGTGACCCTGGAAGATGACCTGATGCGAATGTTTGGTTCGGAGAGGATAGCCAAGGTTATGGACCGGATGGGTATCAAGGAAGGTGAAGTTATCCAGCATTCCATGATCACAAAGTCTATAGAGAGGGCCCAGAAAAAAGTTGAAGAGAATAACTTCGGAATTCGTAAACGGCTTTTGGAATATGATGATGTGATGAACTCCCAAAGGGAGGTCATCTATAAGAAGCGGAGACATGCCCTGTTTGGAGACCGGCTTGCGGTTGATATTTCGAACATGATGTATGACGTAGGTGAACAGATCATCAACGAAAACCTGGAGAATAAGGATTATGAGAATTTCAGAATTGATCTTCTCCGGCATCTTGCAGTGGAACCACCTTTCACGGATCAGGAATTTTTTTCAATGAAAGCAGAACAAATGGCTGATAAGCTATTTGAAATTGTTTACGCTAATTACAGGGAAAAATCAAAAAGGATAGCTGATAATGCCTATCCTGTTATTAAGGATGTGTATGAAAACCAGCCTCAATATGAGAATATAGCCATTCCAATCACCGATGGTAAGAAGACCATGAACGTGATTACGAATCTTAAAAAGGCATATGATAATGGCGGGAAGGAAATTATTCTTTCAGTAGAAAAAGGCATTACCCTGGCCATGATAGATGATGCCTGGAAAGATCACCTCAGGGATATGGATGACTTGAAGCAAAGTGTTCAGAATGCTGTATATGAGCAGAAAGATCCGCTGGTCATATATAAGTTTGAATCTTTTGATTTATTCAGGAAAATGATCGAGAAATATCAATCAGGAAATCACTTCCTTCCTTATAAAAGGCCGCCTGCCATTACAAGATGCTTCGTCTGTAAAAGAAGCCCGCCAACCCAGGGGTATAGACAGGAGCCGTATGAAGGAGGAAAGAAGGGACATGCTTTCCCAGGCCCACAGCGATACCCAGGAATCCAGGATAACCCAGCCTGTAAAACGGGAAATCCCCAAGATAGGAAGGAATGATAAAGTTAAAGTCCAGTATTCTGATGGAAGAATACTGACTACCAAGTATAAAGTTATCGAAAACGACCTTGTCAGGGGAAACTGCCAAATTATTAAATAAGTTTTTGTGTCGGATTATTATAGGTATTATCTTTACTTCCTGTTCTGGATGTGGAACAAAATCAACCCAACCCTAATCATTGGAAGTAATGAAAAAAACTCTAACCAGTTTTCTCCTTAGCATTTTAGTGCTATCCAACACAAACCTCTTTTCCCAAAATAATCCTGTTGATCGCTTTGCTAAAATCACTCTTAAAGGACAGGGCATTGTCGATACCCGTGTCGATAATATGGCATACTGGATCAAAATGGCTAAATTGGGATATGTTGAGACCGAGCCTTTTCGGAATATTCCCCCTGCAGTGTTTACCGGTAGCAAAATCCGAATAAACCGGGACATGAGCCTGACAATTGACTCACCGGATGTCCCGGTCACCGGAAACTCATCCACCCAAAGTGAAAATTCCACTTTTATTAAACCGACTGATAATCAGAGCCTGATGAATTCGAACAATTCAACAAGCAATCCTGTAAATTCAGTGTATGGTGCTGATTATCTTCTGTCCTCTGATGGAGGTGAAAGTTGGGGAGGATCAGAAAATGGGGCTGGAGGTACCAATTCTGGGGATCCTGCCCTTGCTATCAGTCTTAACGGAAGATACTATGTGGGGTTTATAAATAATAACAGTGGTCAATCGCTTGCCTATTCTACAAATTCCGGAACTTCATGGACGGTAAAAGTAGTCGCAAGCGTTTCTGATCCGGCAAATGATTTATTGGATAAAAATCATTTGTGGATTGACAATGTTTCTACCAGTGCATATTCGGGATATCTTTATGATGCCTGGACTACATTTGCAAGCGGTACCGCTACAAATCAAATTACACTAAAATATTCCAGCAATGGCGGGGTAAGCTGGTCTGCTCAAAAGATTCTTAGTGCAAACATTAACGCGGGAAGTCATAATCAGGGGGTAAACCTGCAAACCGGTCCCAATGGTGAAGTATATGCTGTTTGGGCTGTTTATGATTCATGGCCTTCAGATGAAGCCGCTCTTGGATTTGCTAAGTCGACCAACGGGGGATCGACTTTTGCTGCAAGTACCAGGATTATCAGTAATATAAGAGGAATAAGAAATACCGGCACAAACAAGGATATGAGGGTAAACTCATTTCCCTCGATGGCAGTTGATATCAGCGGAGGCACAAATAGTGGTAACATATACGTGGTCTGGTGTAATGTCGGCTCTCCAGGAATTAATACCGGGAATGATGAAGATATTTATATGATCCGCTCAACGAATAGCGGGGCCAGCTTCTCAGCCCCTGTCAAAGTTAACCAGGATCCCTCTGGACTGGGGAAGGAACACTATCAACCATGGATAAGCTGTGATCCGGTTTCAGGAGACTTGTTTGTAATATATTATGATGACAGGAATGTTGGTTCAACTGAATGTGAAGTATATGTTTCATGCTCCTACGATGGAGGAGATACCTGGGAAGACATTAAAGTAAGTGATGTTGCATTTACTCCTGCCCCGATCCCAAATCTTGCAGATTCATACATGGGAGATTATCTTGGGATTGCAGCACGCGGCAAGAGAGTCTATCCAACTTGGAGCGATAACAGGACCGGATCGGCTATGACTTACTCATCTCCTTTCGATGTAAATTATACCCGCTTTTCTGCCAGCAATGTACATCCTTGTCAGGATGAAACAGTGACCCTGACAGATGAATCTGTAAAGGGACCTGTATCCTGGAATTGGACTATCACACCTACAACCTTCTCTTTTGTCAATGGCACTTCGGCTACTGCTCAAAACCCGCAGATTCAATTTAATTCGGAAGATACTTATACAGTGAGCCTTGTCACTGTTAATTCTATTTCATCCGATACACTTACGAGGATTAATTATATAAGTGTTGCTTTAGGACAACCTGATTTCAATGCGAATCTGACTACCGTGAATACAGGTGATAATGTTGTGTTTACTGATGCTTCAGCTTGCACAATTAATTCTTATTATTGGGATTTTGGTTCAGGAGCCATTCCCCCTTATGCCTTCGGAAGCGGCCCTTATTCAGTTTATTATGAAATTCCGGGAGAAAAAAATGTTTCGCTTACTGTGAATGGTACTACAAGCGAATCCAAAAGCAATTATATAAATGTTACAACCACCGCCTGTCATAATATTCAGATAGTAATTGAAACTGATGATTATCCGGAAGAAACCACCTGGCAATTGACGGATAATTCCAATAACCAGGTTGTCGCAAGTGGGGGGCCATATTTGACTACGGGCCCCCAAGATCCCGTAATTGTATGCTGCAGTGAAACAAAGTGTTATACTTTTACAATTTATGATGCTTATGGAGATGGGATTTGTTGTTCATATGGGGACGGGTCATATACACTGACTGATTTGACTAGTTCTACTGTTTTGGGAACTGGGGGAGTCATTCGGATCAATGGAACAGCTTAATTATTGCATTGCTTTATCGGGCACATGGATAGGCGGGGCATCCGGTTCTGAAACAGACTGGAATACCGCTTCCAATTGGGTAGACGGGCTCATACCAAATAGCAGTCTCAATGCAGTCATTCCTGGAAGCGCAAGTTATTTTCCTGTGATCAGCGGAACGGCCAATAGCAAAAACCTGATGATTCTGGATAATGCTACCGTAAGTGTAGTTTCTGGTGGCACTATCAATATTTTTGAGAATATGTTTGTTGGAGAAGGTGGCCCTACTAACTTTTCTATGAGCGGAGGTACATGTAACGTTACAGGAAGCATGGTTACCAAACCCAATAGTGTTGTGAATATTACAGGAGGCATTTTGAATGAATAAATTTTAACTTTGTATTAAACGATAAAGTTAAATTGCCGATGAAATACCAGCGTATCCTATTAAAATTAAGCGGGGAATCCCTTATGGGTTCACAGAATTACGGGATAGAAGCCGAAAGGCTTCAGGACTATGCCCAACAGATTAGTGATGTAGTCCGTTCAGGGGTGCAGGTAGCTATAGTAATTGGGGGTGGAAATATATACCGCGGCCTGAAGGGCGCTACAGCCGGCGTCGGCCGGCTTCACGGCGACTATATGGGAATGCTGGCAACGGTCATCAATAGCCTGGCCCTGGCTTCTTCCCTTGAAAACCTCGGTGTTCCTGTGAAAATTATGTCGGGTCTGGATATCCAGCCTGTAACCGAAAAAGCTTATGGGCCCAAAGCCGTAGAGTATTTAGAAAGTGGTTATGTGGTTTTTTTCAGTGGAGGTACAGGCAATCCTTATTTCACCACCGATACTGCATCGGCGCTGAGAGCTGTTGAAATTAAAGCGGATGCAATCCTGAAAGGGACCCGGGTAGATGGGATTTACAATGTGGACCCTGAGACTAACCCTGATGCCATTAAATACGAAACCATCAGCTTTCGTGAAGCTTATGAAAAAAGCCTGAAAATAATGGATTTAACTGCCTTTACTCTTTGCGAGGAGAACAAACTGCCTATCCTGGTATTCAATATGAACAAAAAGGGAAACCTGCGAAGGGTTCTTGACGGAGAAAATCTAGGTACTTTAGTGCAGGCTGATTAATTATTTTTAAAGCAACTTCCCGATCTCTTCCCAGCCACTGATTTCATATGTGATTTCATCCTGGTGATCAATTCCTCCGGGGTTAAAAAGCATTTGATCAATTCCGGCCAGCCTGGCACCTTCTAAATCTACCTTTACATCATCACCAATCATAAGACTTTCTTCAGCTCTTGCCAGTGCTTTATCAAGGGCAAGCCGGAAAATTCCCGGTTCCGGTTTTTTTACTCCTGCCTCTTCCGAAGTAGTAATAGTTTTAAAATACTTTCTGAGATCACTCACATCCAATTTCTTTTGCTGTACTTCCTCAAAACCATTGGTGATGATATGTAGTTTATATCGGCTTTTCAGGTATTCCAGCGCTTCTTTCGAATGTGGAAACAAATTATTCTTTAAAGGACTGAGCCTTATATAATCCTCTGCCATCTTTACGGCAAGTTCCAGATCTCTGATATTGAAATCCTCAAGGGTGATTTCAAATCTCTTGACATTCAGTACTTCTTTTTTAATCTGATTTTTCCGGTATAAATCCCAAAGCATTTCATTATGCTTACTGTAAACCTTAAAAAAATCATCCAGGCTGCTGACTCCCCTTGAAATCAAATTATATTTTTCAAAGATCTCCCTGAAGGTTTCCATTGCATTGCTGTCAAAGTCCCAGAGAGTCTTGTCAAGATCTATAAAAATGTGTTTGTATTTTATCTCAGTCATATCGAATACCAGGGTATTAGTGTTGCACAAAAGTAGCCATATTATTTCTTCCTGGAAAAAATCAAAAAATACTTGACATGATCTTATAAAAGTAGTATTATTGTGATATCAAAATAATATCAAAAATTTAATATCTTATACCATGGAAAATGAAAAAACGATTGTTCCATTTAACGGCTACCTTGCATTAGTAGCCGAATTATTGCTCATTGGTATTCCCTTATACTTAGGGATAGCCTTTGAGATGTTCTGGGTCTTTGGATTTTTTGCACTGGCATTCTTAGGATTGATAGGTTTCATGGTGGTAAATCCAAATGAATCAATGGTTCTGGTACTTTTTGGGAATTATACAGGAACTGTGAAAAAAAATGGTTTTTATTGGGCGAATCCATTTTTCGTGAAAAAGAAGATATCCCTGAGGGCAAGAAATCTAAACGGGGATCCCATCAAGGTAAATGATAAGGTGGGGAATCCGATAATGATTGGGATTGTGTTAGTTTGGAAAGTTGAAAACACATTTAAAGCTGCTTTTGAGGTTGATGATTTTGAGAGATTTGTAGATATTCAGAGCGAAGCAGCCATCCGTAAGCTTGCCGGTCATTATCCTTATGATAATTTTGATGATGAAGAAGCCGAAATTTCACTTCGTTCCGGTGGTGAGGAAGTCAATGGAGTTCTGGAAGAAGAGCTGATGGAAAGATTATCCATTGCAGGGATACGCGTGATAGAAAGCAGGATTTCCTACCTGGCCTATGCATCTGAAATTGCCGGAGCCATGCTTCGCCGACAGCAGGCGACTGCAATTATTGCAGCCCGGATAAAGATCGTGGAAGGAGCCGTAAGTATGGTAGAAATGGCCCTGGAGCAACTGGCCCGTAAAAAAGTCGTAGATATGGATGATGAGAAAAAAGCGGCTATGGTTAGTAATCTTATGGTAGTCTTATGTTCTGATAAGGATGCTTCACCGGTGATTAACACAGGCACTTTAAATCAATAGAAAGAATATGTTGGGGAAAATATCATGGCTAAGAAAAAAACTTTTGTATTGAGATTGGATCCAAAGATTTATGAAGCCATAGAGAAATGGGCTGCCGATGAGTTCAGGAGCGTAAATGGGCAGTTTGAATGGATTATCGATAACGCATTAAAGAAAGCCGGCCGAAAGAAAAAGCCGGATGTTGACGAGACGGATAAATAAAAAAAAGGCTGCCAATAGAGGCAGCCTTTTTTATGTAAAATACTTAATCGCTATTTAACAAGTACCTTTTTAGTTATAATACCATCGGCACTCTTGATTTTGATGAAATACATTCCAGTTGTCATTCCGGTAGTATTCATGTTGAATTGTTTGTCTTTAACTACACTGCTGTAAATTTTCTGTCCGGTATAGTTATAAACTTCAATTTCATTGATCTGAGCTTCTGAATTAATGTGGATGAAGTTAGTAGCCGGGTTCGGATAAATGTTAACCTTATTTTCCTTTGCTGGTGCTTCGGGAACTCCGGTAAGGAAGTCAATCGAAACATCATCCAGCATGAAAATGAAAGCATCATTCGAAACACATTGAATACCGACATAAACAGTTTGTCCATCATATGCAGAGAGGTCAAAATTCATGAGCGTCCATGCATCGACCGGGGCTTGTAATGGAGTACTTCCGGAAATAATGGTGAAATCAGCCGGGTCCATGCCTGTTGTTGACACGCCAACATTGTATTGCTCCAGTCCATATTGATCAGTATATGATTTTACCCACATATTGAGTTCGGAATTCGTTCCCAATGTTGTCTGCGGGGAAATCATCCAATCATCATTCGGAGGAGTAGTGGCTGCGAAGGAGGCACCGAAACGGATTCCGCCGTGAGGTTGAATAGCCGGGTCATCGGTCATAGGAGGAGTAACACTTGCCGGGTTGAAGGCTATAAAGGCCATAGGCTCGCCGCTATGCAGGAAATCATAGTCCTGGATGCCATAAGTAGTGGAGCCGTCAACATCCAAAGCAGTCCATGGATCGAAGGTCAGGGAGAAATCTTCCTGTGATTCGAAATCCAGAACAACTGAAGTCATACCACCTCCTGCGTTCACATTGAAAGTAACCGGGATATCCACACTTGGATTTGCCGGATCATTGCTGGTAACCCTCAGAGTTGCATAATAGGTGCCCTGAGTCAGATTGGCAGCGTTAAAATTAACTGTGATATCCTGGGCATCGCCCGGACTTATGGAACCACTGGGTGTGTCAACGGATAACCATTGTTCCATCGGGCTCCCTGTAAGGTTAGCCCTGATATTCCAGTTATAAGGCAGTGCAGGATTGCTGGACAAATGTGACCAACCCACACCGGTGCTGAGGAAATCTCCATTGAGGTTCACAGGGCCGGCATCGCAACCAGGTACATAAGTAGAGTCAACATTTTGGGTAAACTGGTAGGCAACCCAAATATCAGCACCACTGATATAAACAGGGCTGTCCAGGGTAACGGTATTCCAGCTAAGACTTATCGCTGAGAAAGCTTGTGAATAAAGAAGGTTCCCCGGAGCATAAGAAGTTCCCATATCATAGATCAGGATAGAGAAATCAGCGCCCATATCATTCACATACAGGTCAACGGATGAAAGCATCATACCTGCATGAGGAAGAGTCAGGTTAGTCGGGAAGCGGGCAGCAACTTTTATAGTTACCGGGGTTGAAGCCCAGCCTATAGCAGAACTATTGTCGCCATCATAATGCAGCACGTAATCATCCGGCACCGGGTTATTGGCAGCCGGTTTTGGTGTTGGGTCGGCCATAGTCACGTAGCTCAGTGATCTAGTAGTATTCGGATTTGATGAAATACTGACGGCATTGTTTTTTACTACTCCCGGCATATTATAGATCACATCGATATTGTAATCCAGGGTTGCAGCACCGGTATTGGCTATGTTCATCATTCCAGTTGTAGAAGAACCTGCATCAGCTGTTGCTTCAAGCATATCCGGAGTAACTGCTATGATGGGATCCTGGTTTCCGGCTGTCTGTATAAAGGAAACATCATCAAAATAAGCTTTAGGTGTTTCGGTAGTTCCGGTCAAAGCGCCGGCAAAGAAGTCAACCCCACCTAACTGATTGGTACCGGTGGTATCGCCAGCCTGGTAATGGAATGGCCATGAGTCAACTAGAACTCCGTCGACATACAATTCAGCCATGTCATTATCAATATCGATCATTTGGTCGACCTGGAACCAGGTGTCTTTCGGATAAGTGAAAGCGAGGGGTGTTGCACTGCCAACATATAATTCCCCATCTCCGCTTTCACGGAAATAGACTTCGATCGCCCATTCAGTACCGGGAGCCTGGAAGTGTTGAATATTGTAGTATCCGCAATAACCGGTTTCAATATACATATACCAGCTGAGGTCATATGCGCCGGACACTTTATTCCCCAGTTTCAGGATGAGGTCAGTAGCACCGCCGGTTTCATCCACAAGGAATGACTGGCTTGGGCTGTGTGAAAAATCATTTTTAATGAGGGCATCTTCACCGGTTCCCGGTGCATTTGACCAGGTTGTCCACCAATCAGGGTTCTGCACAGCAAGATAACCATCAAGTGTATATGATTCGATATCATCTGTATAAAGGTCTATTGGTAAGGCTTCATAATTGAAGTTATCAATATAAAATTTAGGTGTTTCAGTCGTTCCTGTATATGCACCTGCGAATATATCAATTCCTCCAAGTTGAAGTGTGCCTGTAGTATCGCCGGCCTGCCAATGGAAAGGCCATTCCGAGATCAGGGTTCCATCCACATAATACTGAATCCAGTCATTGTCAAGATCAATAATATGACTTACTGTGAACCAGGTATCTTTCGGATAAGTGAAGGTCAACGCTGTTGAGCTTCCGGCAAGTAACATCGCATCCCCGTTTTCACGGAAATAGATTTCAAAAGCCCACTCGGTACCGGGAGCCTGGAAATGCTGGAAATTATAATATCCGCAATAACCGGTTCCAACGTACATATCAAAGTCGACTTCATATTTTCCGGATACTTTATCCCCTAATTTTGAGATCAGGTCAGTGGCACCATCGGTTTCATCTATCATTGCCGATTTGATTCCACTTGAAGCGAAATCCTCACTGATCAGGGCATCTTCACCCGTTCCGGGTGCATTGGACCAGGTGGTCCACCAGGTGCCATTCTGTACAGCGAGATAGCCCCCTGTTGTGTAGGACTCAAAATCATCGCTATAAAGAGCTTGTGAAAAAGCCCCCCAGGAAAAAAGCATTGCTGCTGTTAGTAGTAGAAATTTTCTCATGTTGTTTTTCTATTTTTGGTTAATACTAAAGTTATGCTAAAGCAAATATAATAATATTATCTTTCGATCAAAAGTTTATAAGAATGGATTTAAACTCTTTTTGTCTCTTAAAAAAGACTTAAAACAAGCTTTTACGGTATGTTTGAATTTTAAATGAAGAATTTTTGTTTAGTGAAAAATCTGTATTAATGTGAATAATATTTCCCTTGCCAGCTATCTCTTTCCTTCATTCTTTCTTCTATAAGATTTAAAATCTGATCATTGCGCAATAAACCCCATTCCGATTTCACCAGAAACCTCGGAGGAGCTTCTCCGCTAAAGCGCTCTATTACCATCTCCGGATTCAGCATTTCTGTAAAATCTATAACGAAATCAATATAATCTTTTAAAGCAAATTGCAGAAAATCTTCAGGATATAATTTGTATTCCTTTTCCATCTTTGTATTCCGCATGATTTGAAGTTGATGAAACTTCAGGCTTTGAACAGGTAATTCCGATAATATTTTAGCTTCAGCGAGCATATCTTCTTTACTTTCTCCCGGCAGACCGAAAATCATGTGTGCACCGATTCTTAAATTATATTTAGAACTCAGATCAAGAGCATGCAGAGTATCCTGAAAACTATGTCCACGGTTTATTCTTTGAAGTGTTCTGTCATAGCAGGATTCAATACCATATTCAATTTGTATATAAACTTTGGAGGCAAGATCCGCGAAATAAGCCAGTTTCTCTTCATCTATGCAGTCGGGCCTGGTACCGATTACAAGTCCTGCTATATTTGGAAAACTCAGTGCCTGTTCATAGATATTCTTAAGGTAGCTGAGAGGGGCATAAGTATTGGAATATGCCTGGAAATATGCCAGGTAACGATTCGCCCTCCGGTACCGGTTTTCATGAAATTCTATGCCTTCGGCGATTTGCTGCTGAACTGTTTTTTTTGGATCACAATAGGAAGGATTAAAGGCATCATTGTCACAATAGCTGCAGCCCCCGAGGCCTTTGCTGCCATCCCGGTTCGGGCAGGTAAAGCCTGCATCAATGCTGAGTTTCTGTACTCTCGAACCGAAAGTCTTCTTTATATAATCAGCATAAGAGTTATACCTTCTGCCATGCCCCCAGGGATACATCATAATTTTTATAAAAAAAGCCTGGCGGTTTATGTCCGCCAGGCTTCAAACATACTTAAAATATTTTCATCAGGAGTTAGTTGCTCTTTCTAATTTTTTCAGGATTGAAAAAATAAACACTGATGACAGCAAGGTAAGCACTACTAACAACATGAAGAACTGCCACAATTCCCATTTATCCCAGAATGGTCCGATAAATCCGGCCATCAGGTTACCGATGGCTGTTGCTCCAAACCATCCACCCTGAGCCAAACCTTTGTATTGAGGCGGAGCAACTTTCGATACGAATGAAATACCGATGGGGCTGAGGAAGAGTTCTGCAATGGTCAGCGTGAAATAAGTACCGATCAGCCAGTAAGGCGAACGCAGGGTATCGGAAACACCGCCTTGTTCAGCCAGGTCGGAAGGACTCATAAGGTGCTGTGAAGCAATTACCATGATGAGGAATCCGACGGCAGTAATAATCATACCAATGCCGATCTTTGCCGGAGAGGAAGGCTCTTTTCCATGTTTTCTGAGATACGCGAAAAAACCTATAATAACTGGTGTCAGGAAGACTATGAAAATCGGGTTGAATTGCTGGAAGATCTCAGGAGAAATCGGGTTGTTTTCAGCTTGCAGTCCGCTGATTGTATAATAGGCAACAAGCAGTGCTGCAAAAGTGGTAACCCCGCCAATTATCCGGGTCTTGCCTGAATTCCCTTTTCCTACTAATAATACTATACCAAGGATAGCAATCAGAAGCGGAAGGAAAGTCGATAAATTAAATATGATGGCAGTTCCCTGAGAAACGGATGCTACCGTATAATCCCTTGCAAAAATGGTAAGTGTAAAACCATTCTGATGGAAAGCCATCCAGAAAAACATGACAACCACGAATACCAGACCTAGTGCAACCAGCCTGTCCTTGGTCTGCTTTGGGGTCAGCTCAACAATATCTGCACGGTTCTGTGCTTTCTGTTGTTTATGGGTAATATCCGCATGTTTATAATATTTTCTGAAGCCGATAAATATGAGCAGGGATGCAATCATGCTAATTGCAGCCACTGCGAAACCGGCATTATATGCAGAACTCAGAGACTTAATATATAGGTGACTGAATTCAGTGAGATTGGTAAAATGATCACCCATCTGGGCATGTGCAAATGACTGGAGGGCTCCTATCTGTTCGGGATTTTCCAGGGTCCCGCCCAGGAATTTGTGAGCCAGATCGGGAATGGCTTTGTCAAAAGTAAGGCCATCCATTTTCATAATCAATTTACGCATGGAACTGGCAGCACTTGGTGCAAAGAAAGCCCCGATGTTTATCCCCATGTAGAAAACATTAAATGCAGAGTCGCGTAATTTACTATATTTCGGATCATCATATAAATTCCCGACCAAAGCCTGCAGATTGCCTTTGAAGAATCCGGTTCCAAGTGATATAACAAATAGGGCAAAATATATCATATATTCACCCATGTTGGGAACGGCCAATAAACCATAACCCAGGAACATTACGATGGTTCCCAGAACAATGGTCTTTCCATAACCTAAAACATTGTCAGCTATATATCCCCCCAAAAGTGGCAAAAAGTATATTCCGAATAAAAAGGCCCCATATACATGCCCTGCCTGGGTAGCGGACCAGCCGAATTTGGCCTGCAGGTAAAGTATGAAAATGGCCAGCATGGTATAATAGCCGAAGCGTTCCCCCATATTGGCAAAAAATGCTACAAATAAGCCTTTGGGATGATTTTTAAACATAGTTTTGGTTTTTAGTTTTTTAGCTGTTGGATTGTCCCGGACAATTTTGTTTATCCGATCAAAAGTTTACAAAAATAATTAAAAATCCAAGCTTGCCAAATTTAAAATTGGAAGAGGCTGCAGCCTCTTCATTCAAGTAGACATAAAGGAGAAGAAATTATAAGTGTTCGTTATTTAAAACTCCGGTTTAAATATTCCGGGCAATTTCTCTATTTTTTTCAGGGCTGATAAAATTTTCATTATTTAAATAATGAACAGTTATGTTAATGATATTGAATGATGTAAATATATTTTATGTTTTTTTGTAATGAAAATATGAAAATTTCGTCTTAAGAACAGACATCCGAAATGAAGACAGAAGAATTTAAAATACAAGTACTGCCTTTAAAGAATAAGCTGTTCCGCTTTGCCTTACGAATACTGGGAAAAGTGGAAGAAGCGGAAGATTCGGTTCAGGATGTGATGTTAAAACTCTGGACAAACCGGGAACAATTGAAAAATTACAATAACATAGAAGCTTTCGCGATGGTAGTCACCCGAAATCAGTGCCTTGACCGCCTGAAATCGAAGGACCACAAGAATCTCCGGCCTGAAATCCTGAAGCCTGAAAAGGATGAAGAGACTCCCTATGTGAAAGCTGAAATGTCGGATACCATGCAGAAAGTTCACAAGATCATCAATGCTTTACCCGACCAGCAAAAAATGATCATTCAGATGCGTGATGTGGAAGGAATGGATTTTGAAGAGATAGCAGATGTGATGGAGATGAATGTGAATGCAGTAAGGGTGAACCTTTCAAGGGCCCGGAAAAAGGTCAGGGATACATTATTAAAACTTCAGAATTATGAACTCTCAAGAAATTGAAAAAATACTCCTAAAGTATTACAACGGTGAAAGTTCGCTGGAGGAAGAAGCAATGCTCAGGGATTACTTCACTCACAACGAAGTGCCCAACGGAATGGCAGCTATCCGGGATCAGCTCCTTTATATGCAATCCCAGAAAGAAATAAAAGCAGGAAAGGATTTTGACCGGGAATTCACCAATAAAATTGAATCAACCAGGGTCATATCCCTTTTCAGGACAAGACGTTCGAAAATATTCGCCATATCTGGGCTGGCTGCTTCTGTCATCCTGATGATCGCCCTATACATCCAGTTTAACACATTTACGCAAAAAATGGAGGATACTTATTCCGATCCCAAAGTGGCCTACGCAGAAGCCAGGAGAATACTCACTTTCGTCTCAGGTCAATTTAATCGTGGAACGAAAGAAGTGGAAAATGTATCTAAATTCCAGGACGGAATGAAGGATATAGACAAAGTATCTAAACTGGATGCACAGATGAAAAATATCTCCAGGGTTCAGGACCTGGATCAGGTAAAGAAATTTTTAACAGGAAACAAACAATAAGTCTCACAATTTAATAATTACATTTATGAAAAAGCTGATTTTAATCATTCTGACAGTTTTATTCGCGGGTTCGGTTCAACTTGTAAATGCACAAGACAGTCCGACGAATAAGTTATTTGAAAAGTATAGTGGCAAAGACGGATTCACAACCGTAAGCATTTCAAAGGACCTCTTCGGCCTCTTTGCCAATGTCAATAGCGATGATCCGGATGCAAAAGAGATGAAGGACATGATGAGCAAACTTAATGGTATCCGTGTTCTGATGCTGGAAAACAAGGATGGAGCTGACAAGTCCACCATGGAAAATTTTAAAAATGAACTTTCCAAAATTAAAACGGATAATTATTCCGACCTGATGACCGTCAAGGAATCCGGACAGGAAGTGAAATTCCTCATTAAGAAAAAAGGTGAAAATATCGGGGAACTGCTCCTGCTCATCAATAGCGGGGACGAAGTCGGTTTCGTGAGTATTACCGGGGATATTGACATGAATACCATCAGCAAACTTTCAAAGTCCATGAAATTTGATGGCATGGAAAATCTCCAGAAACTGGACGAAGATAAAAAGTAAGGATTTTAACCTAATTCAGATACGCTATGAAAAAACTACTGATATATCTAAGCTTCCTGGTCCTGCCTTTGTGGACCATGGCACAGGAAACTCCCATTGGTAAGCTGTTTGATAAATATTCCTCCGATCCCGATTACGGATCAATTGATATCAAAGCAAATGCTACCAGCTTTGCCTGGGAAAAAGATCTGGAAAATACCGAATTAAAAGATATGTTACAGGAAATTGATGCAATTCGTATACTCCATTCCAGTAAAAGTAAAGTGAATGCAGAGAAATTCCTCAACAAGGTCTATAAAACATATTCAAAAGAAGCGTACACTGAACTTGCCACCGTGAGCGGGATACATGGAGGATCAGTTAAAATGTATATGCTCAAAGGCGATGATAATATGATCAGGGAGTTTAGTTTAGCAGGAATGAAAGGTGATAATGTCTTCCTCTTAAGTGTGAGCGGGAATATGGACATGAATAAGCTTCTCAGTAAGGACATGATGAAAGCACTTGGTCAATTAATTTCGATGAAACATAATTGCGGACAAAATACAGATAAAGACTAAAGGCAGACCGGACTTTGCCACTTAAGGGATTACAGCCTGTACAGAGCTGTAATCCCTTTTATTTTACAGGGAATTTTTTACTAATTTTGCCAGCTTTAATACCAAAGAGATAAATTCTTCTAAAATGAATATTCCCAGTAAATACAGCCCGGCCGAAATTGAAGGAAAATGGTATGCCCATTGGATGAAAAATAAATATTTTCATTCTGAACCAGACGAAAGGGAAGCTTATACCATCGTCATTCCCCCTCCCAATGTTACCGGAGTCCTTCATATGGGACATATTCTGAATAATACTATACAGGATATCCTGGTGAGACGTGCCCGGATGCAGGGCAAAAATGCCGAATGGTTGCCGGGTACCGACCATGCCTCTATTGCTACTGAAGCCAGAGTAGTTGCAAGTCTGAAAGCCAAGGGGATCGATAAATTTGATCTCAGTCGGGAGGATTTTCTTAAGCATGCCTGGGAATGGAAAGAGAAACACGGAGGAATCATCCTCGAACAACTGAAGAAGCTGGGAGCTTCCTGTGACTGGGACCGCACCCGCTTCACCATGGACGATTTTATGTATGAATCCGTAATCGAGGTGTTCGTGGACCTTTACAATAAAGGTTTGATATATCGCGGAGTTCGTATGGTAAACTGGGATCCAAGGGCTCTGACGGCTCTTTCCGATGAAGAAGTTATTTATAAGGAAATGAAATCAAAGCTCTATTATGTCAGATATAGAGTTGAAGGAACAGAAGATGAATGGCTTACGATTGCAACAACCCGTCCTGAAACAATTTTAGGCGATACTGCAGTATGTGTGAACCCTCAGGACGAACGCTTCCATAATCTCAAAGGCAAAAGAGTCCTGGTTCCCCTGCTGAACCGTTCCATCCC
The DNA here is from genome assembly GCA_963787195.1 of uncultured Bacteroidales bacterium. GTDB lineage: Bacteria > Bacteroidota > Bacteroidia > Bacteroidales > JAGOPY01 > CAWBCI01. The sequence continues at coordinate 95,873 of CAWBCI010000031.1, read as the reverse complement.
GATTATAGAGGATGATTATGTAGATATGGAATTCGGGACAGGTTGCCTGAAAATCACACCGGCCCATGATATAAATGATTATGAGATTGGGATAAGGCATAATCTGGAAGTGATTGATATTTTCAATGATAACGGTACCCTTAGTAATAAGGCCGGACTTTATATCGGGAAGGACAGGTTTGTTGTGAGGAAAGAGATTACCCAGGACTTGCAGGAAAAAGGGCATATTGTTAAGATAGAAGAATATGAGAATAAAATAGGATATTCGGAGCGGACCGATGAAGTCATAGAACCGAAATTATCCCTGCAGTGGTTCATGAGGATGGGAGAAATGGCTAAACCGGCCCTGGATGCTGTGATGAATGATACTGTGAGCTTTCATCCTTCAAAATTTAAAAACACCTATAAACACTGGATGGAGAATGTTCGTGACTGGTGCATTTCACGGCAACTCTGGTGGGGGCAAAGGATACCGGCTTATTATCTGCCTGACGGAAAATTCGTGGTGGCAAGAAATCCGGAAGAAGCACTTCAGAAAGCCCGGAATGAATATAAACGTCCGGAATTGGAAGCTGAGGACCTGCGACAGGATGAAGATGTGCTGGATACCTGGTTTTCTTCCTGGCTTTGGCCGATCTCGGTTTTTGACGGGATCAGGAACCCTGACAATAAAGACATTAATTATTATTATCCTACAAATGATCTGGTTACTGCCCCGGAGATCCTGTTTTTCTGGGTCGCCCGTATGATCATGGCCGGGCTTGAATATCGTAAAGAGGTCCCTTTCCGGAATGTTTACCTGACCGGCATAGTAAGGGATAAACTGGGCAGGAAAATGTCGAAATCACTTGGGAATTCTCCTGACCCCATCGAACTCATGGAAAAGTTCGGGGCTGACGGGGTGAGGGTCGGAATGCTATTCATGTCGCCGGCCGGAAATGATCTTCCTTTTGATGAATCTTTATGTGAACAGGGGAGGAATTTCAGTAATAAAATCTGGAATGCTCTCAGGCTGGTGAAAGGCTGGGAAATTGATCCCTCATTAAAGGCTTCACAGAATAATCTGGCTGCAGCCGGCTGGTTTGAGAACCGCCTGTATGAAAGCCTGGAATTGCTGGAAGATCATTTTTCGAAATTCCGTATCTCCGACGCCTTAATGACTGCCTATAAACTGGTTTGGGATGAGTTCTGTTCATGGTACCTCGAAATGGTCAAACCTGCTTATCAGCAACCTATCGATCAGGAAACGTACAACAGTACTATCAGCTTTTTTGAAGACCTGATGAAGATACTTCATCCTTTCATGCCTTTTATTACCGAGGAGATCTGGCATTTGCTCGGAGAGAAAAAAGAAGGGCAGGATATCCTCATTGAACCGATACCACCTGCTTCAGAATATAATAAAAAGCTCCTCAGTCATTTTGATTCGGAAAGGGAAGTTATCAATTCAATCAGGAATATCCGTCAGGAAAAAAATATCTCCCCGAGGGAGCAAATCAGCCTGTTTGTTAAGAAAAACCACGGGCAGATTCCCAATACCCACTTTGATCCTGTATTGATCAAACTTTGCAATCTTGAAAGCCTGGAATATGTGGAAGAAAAAGTTGAAAATTCTATCTCTTTTGTTAGCGGTTCTACTGAATTTTATATTCCCATAAGTGAATCGGTGGATGTTGAAGCCGAGATAGAAAAGCTGCAAAAAGAGCTTGATTATACAAGGGGTTTCCTTACTTCAGTCATGAAAAAGCTTGGAAATGAAAAGTTTGTCAATAATGCACCACCCAAAGTTTTGGAGATAGAACGTAAGAAAATGACAGATGCGGAAAAGAAAATCGAAGTACTGGAACAACAAATTGCATCCATGAAATAGTCAAACTAATATGTTTTATTAATGGGTGAAAACGTATTGTATGAGATTTGCCCCCATTTTCAATGCTTCCGTCCTTTTTTCCTGTGAATCGTGATGAACATCCTGGTCTTCCCAACCATCGCCAAGATCACAATCAAAGGAATAGAAAACAACCAGTCTACCCTGATAGATCAGTCCGAATCCCCTTGCGGGCCCTCCGTCATGTTCATGTATTTTTGGCAGTCCGTTAGGGAAATCATATTTCTGATGATAGATTGGATAGCTCCAGGGTAATTCAACCAGGTCCAGTTCGGGGAATATTTTTTTCAGCTGCGGACGTACATAGGGATCCATTCCATAATTATCGTCCATATGTAAAAATCCTCCCCCTATCAAATAATTCCGGAGGTTTTGGGCTTCCTGCTCGCTGAAAAATATATTTCCATGACCGGTCATATGAACAAAGGGGTAATTGAAGATCTCAGGGCTGCCGGCTTCAACCGTGGCATTATCCTTTGCCAGGTTCGTTCCCAGGTTTTCGTTGCAGAATTTTATTAGATTGGGAAGGGAGGTCGGGTTGGCATACCAGTCTCCTCCTCCGTTATATTTTAACAGGGCTATTTGAAGGGAGCCCTGGGCCAGGACAGTTTGGGTGATTAAAAGTATGAAAGAGAGAAATATAGCTATTTTTTTTAACATGGATAAATGTTTATATATACGGTCATTAAACGAAATGCCCTGCTTATTTATTATTTCGTTTAGATTATCCTATTGATTCAGCAGGTTGATGGTATGACAGGCGACAATGGCAGCGGTTTCTGTCCTGAGCCGCTCTGGTCCCAAAGAAACTATGCTGAAGCCATGCGATAAGGCCAGGCTGATCTCTTCTTCTGAAAAATCCCCTTCCGGCCCAATCAGGATCAGTGCCGACTTCCCTTTCTGACAGGCATCTTTCAGCATAAGTGGATTGTCCTTTTCAAGATGGGCAATGAATTTCTGTCCATCAAAATCCGTTTTCACAAGCTCTTTGAAATCCTTTAACTCGTTCAGGCGGGGAAACCAGGATTTCAGGGATTGTTTGATAGCCGAGAGTATAACTTTTTCAAGCCGGTCGATCCTGAGGTTTCTTCGCTCGGAATGTGTACAAAGCAATGGAGTGATTTCGTCAATACCAATTTCTGTGGCCTTCTCCAGGAACCATTCAAAACGGTCAATATTTTTTGTAGGCGCCACAGCCAGATGCAGCTGGAAGTCCCGCCTGGGTGATAATTCTTTGTTTAGTATCTTGACGATACATTTTTTTGGCTGTGCAATTATTATCTCAGCTTCAAACATTGAACCTTTTCCATCGGTTAAATGGATGTGATCGCCCTGACCAAGACGCAGCACCCTGGTGCAATGCTTTGACTCCGCCTCGTTCAGGGCATAAATATCCGATTCAATATCAGGTGTATAGAAGAGATTCATTAGTATAAGATCATCTTTAAGAAAAGAGAAATCTTCTTAAAATAGTCAGTAGTTCTAACATAAGAAGCCAAAGTACTATTTGACTACTATTTTCTTCATCATTATTCCCTGGCCGGATGCCAGCTTTATGAGGTACATTCCTTTAGAAAGCTTGCTCAGATCAATAACTTTCAACATTTCTGAATTTTCAGCTTTCAGATTTTGTTTTATCATCACCTGTCCTTCTAAATTCATTATTTCCAGGATGGCATCTCCGTTCAGGCCGGTAGCACGTAATGTCACCTGGCCCTTAGTCGGGTTCGGATATAAGCTAAGATTTCCGTAAGCCAGGTTATTTTCAGCTGTTCCTGTAGTATTGGAGACCATAATGTTATCCAGATAAAGATCATTACCCATATTATTATATCCTTCAAATTTAATCCTCATACCTGAAACACCCGCCCATTGGCTAAGGTCTATACTCACACAGGCAGCACCCCAGCCATTTCCGCACCAGTCTTCATCGGTGAGGGGAATAAATTCATAAGGTGTAGAAGGGCTTGTTGCAAAAACACCGGTACCATCAGGGCCACCTTGCCAGACTCTTGTCCAATTCTCACCACAGTCGTCTGAAATATAAACGATCAATGAATCTTTCACACTGAACCTCTGGGCATATGCATAATCAAAGGAAAGGAATACCTCATCAAAAGCAGAAAAATTCATATAAGGACTAACTAAGCCGTCCCTTTGTCCTGTATTAACATACCCATAAAATTTCATTCTTACAGTATTGTTCCCGGTAGCATCAATTTTATATTGCGACCAGCTTGTACCATAATCAGGATTGTCAATCGTCCAGTTCTTATCCAGCAAAGATCCGTTTTCAAAATCTTCACTAAAAGGCAGGGCCAATCCACCGGTTTCTATGTAATTTTCCCGCACCAGGGTTGATTGACCGTTCTCATTGCCGACAACCAGGGTGACAGTATAGGAACCAACCTGGGAAAATTGGACAGTGGGATTCTGGGAATTGGCATTAGTACCGTTTATAAATGTAACATTATCCGGTTGAAAGCTCCAATCCCATGAATTCGGACAATGGGAAGAGGTATCTGTAAAATTCACTATGCCGGTAGCACACAAGATAGTTTGATCAGCATAGAAGCCAACTTCAGGAAGTAAGGAGGAACTGACGCTTATATAATCAGTTTTCAAGACGGAATCAACCCCTGCATCGTTTGTTACGACTAATTTTACAGGGAATGTACCATCCGTTGAATAACGGATATTCTGTGGATCACGTAATGTGGAAGAAGAAGGATTGCCCCCCTCAAATGTCCAGTGCCATGCGGTTGGTATACCGGATGAAAGGTCGGTAAAGTCAACCAGACAGCCTGCCGGAATTATATTCTCACTGGCTTTAAAATCACAAACCGGAGTGGTATGGTACATATCTGATTCCCACATGCCTCTTCCATAAGTGCCGGCACGTATCAGATCATTTGCCGGATTGGCCGGGTCATAGTAGATCTCTATTTCCTGGACAGAGGCATCTACCGGTAAACCACTGCTGAACATGACCCAATCGTCCATGAAATCATCTTTATAATATACTCCGAGATTGGAACTCACATATAAACCGTTGTTACTATTATTGTAATAAGCAATGCTGGTATAAGCTGTTCCGGGCAGGGAGCCGGAAATATTTTCCCAGGTTTGTCCAAGGTCCTCCGAACGGTATATCCTTGTATTTTGGGCCATGTAAAGAATGTCAGAATTAAAAGGATTGCATTTGACATCATTAATGCCTGCATTTTCAGGCAGGTGGCCGCTAAGGTCTTGCCATGAAGGGCTTGCATCCAGAGCATTTTCAGTGAGGAAGAGCCTGTTATCGTAACGGGCGGCAAAAAGTATATTCGGATTAGCCTGGGATTGTTCCAGTACCCTCATATTATCATCGCTGCCAGACAGATTCTGGGAAATACGGATCCATTGCAACTGGTTTGCGGGGGCTTTAACATTCGCACACCGCCATACATTTTTATATCCGACAAACATGATATCGGGATTTTCTTTATCCAGGATGAATGGAGTAACCCAGGCCCCGTCCTCATTTATTCCGTAGCTGCCGTTTTCCGCAACAGTCGCATCATATCCGTTGTTTAAATTCCTTGTGATGCTTCCGTAATAAACAGTTGCATAACTATAGGCATCATTTTTTGTATCAATGGCGCATTCCATACCATCTCCACCACGGGTAAAGGCCCAATATGAACCCATATAGGTTGAAGTGCCGTTATCCTGGTAGCCGTTGATTACTTTGTTCGGGTTGGTTGCACTGACCCCTATTTTATAAACCTGTCCGATAGGAAGACCGTTGGTGATCAGGTTCCAGCTTGAACCTCCGTTATCAGTATAATAAATACCTCCGTCATTTCCAGTGTAAAGGCGGTCATTGAGCGGATTATACTCCAAAACATGCAAGTCGGCATGAACTGCAGGGACACTGCAATCGCCCCACCAATGGGAGCTTATGAACCAGCTGCTTCCACCGTTGGTGGATTTAAAGCAATTGACGCCTCCGGCGTAAATAACATCCGCATCTTGGGGATCGGCTGCTATGTCCAGATCGTACCAGGCTTGTCCTCCACTGCCTCCGGCGCAATCCCATCCCATAATATTCGGAGAGTTGGACCTCAGGCTGAAACTCAGCCCGGCGTCTTCCGAACGGAAAAGCCCCTGGAATTCATTATTGGAGTTGGTTTGTATGAAATAAACAATGTCTGGATCGGCAGGAGTAACTGCAATAGCACCTCTTGATCCGGACTGTATCCCGTTGGTAATCATAGAAAAATTCTGCCCCATATTGGTCGAGCGATAGAAAAGGCCACTGCTGGTGGCATATACTATGTTTGGGTCATCGGTTTTGAAGACAACATCTTTGAAATTTCCCGGAAAAGACGTCAACCAGTTTTGTCCGCCGTCCACAGTTCGGAAAATGCCTGCACTGGTAGCTGCCAGTATATAAAGGTGGTTTGTGGGGTGCATGATCATCTTGCCTACGACCCGGTTACCCATGCCGTTATTCCATAATTCCCATGTATTACCACCATCAGTAGATCTCATAACTCCCACTCCGTCAGCATCGCCTGCATCCCGGTCACCCGTGCCAATATACATCATGTCCGGATCAGTTGGGTCAATCAATATGGAAGAAACCCCAAGAGTCGGTAAATCATCGGTGGTGCTGGTCCAGTTATTTCCGCCCTGGGTTGTTTTCCAAAGGCCGCCGGAAGGAGAGCCTACCCATATTATTTGGGGGTCAATGGGATCGAAAGCGATGGAATTCAATCTTCCAAGACCTTTGTAGTTTTTCCCGTCGGGAAGTTCAAAAGGACCGAGATTAACCCAGTCACCATTTTCAGACCTTGCCTGCGGATGAGCATTCATGTATCGCTGGTATTCTTTCAAGTTTAGGTCAGCCGGACGGCGTGAACCATCCGCGTTAATACCTGACTGGTACATGCGGTATTCCCAGCGTTTGAAGGGTTTGAACCCGCAGCTTTTCGTAATGGGGCGGCCTTCCCAGTATTGATTAAAGGCACGCTGTACATCAAAGAAATTAATGGAAGGGTCCTGCATCATTTGTATCCAGTAAGGATATTGACTGGTATCAGCAGGATTGACTTGTTGGGCATTCGCTTTTTCAGAAAGCGTAACTAAGGTGAAAGCAAAGAAAAGGGAAATGAGCAGAGATTTCATAGGTATTGATTTGAAATAATTTATTTGAAACAATCGGAGGTAAAATTAAAATTTTACTCATTCATGTTCTTCTTTTTCTTCCGAAACCGGAAACTTATTGTGATATTTTTTCAAGGCATATAAAACCAGCCGGTAACTTAAAAAAATTGCCAGCGGTAAGAGTAATAACCAGATGATCTGATATGTATACATGGATTTGTAGGTTTTTAAGATTATAATGATAAAATCATTCTTTATTAATAATTTTTAAACAAGAATTGAAGAACTCAATATTGATGACTGTCTTCTTCCATTTCAGCAGTATCTATTTTTTTATTATTGATAGATTTCCAGGCAAACCAGATATAGGCTAGCACGAAAGGTACCATCAAAGATACATAACTCATGGCTGTGAGTGTATAATGGCTGGACGAAGCATTTTGTATAGTCAGTGAACTTTGAAGATCATAAATTGAAGGATAAAAAGCTGTATTATTCAGTCCTGCAGTTAGGAGAAGGGATAAGACAGTCAGAATTGTGCCTGCACCGGCATACCAAATGCCTTTGGAATGAAATTTATCAAAGGAGAGCCAGCTCTTGCCTATCCCAAAGAGAACGAGCACAACTCCGGCCAGCAGAAGAACAAGAAGAACAGGAAGCTGGATAAGATTGTGCAGATATTTGTAGGGCTCCATAAATACGATACCATTTTCAGGATCATAAGCAAATCCTTTTCTGACAAGTATATTTACAAGAAAGAAGAGAAAGAAGAAAAGGAAGGGAAGAGCGTTGTATAGAAGCACCTTCCGTCCTCTGGCGAGTATTTCAGACTCCTCAATACTGTTCAGGATATAAAGTGTTCCTAAGATCCGGGCAAGAAAGAATACTGCCAATCCGAGCGAAAGATTAATATAGGTAGCATATCTTGTTAAATTGAATGCCAGTTCCAGCCCGTTGAAAGATGATTTCCATTCTGAGAAATGAACATCGCTTACATAGAATAAAGAGCCTGTGAAAAAGGTGGCTACTGCTGTTCCAATCAGGATGGTTCCCAATGCCCCGTTGATGAAAAGGAAATATTCATAGGTTTTTTTACCCAGGAAATTATTGGACTTGGCACGGAATTCATAGGAAATTGCCTGGATTATGAAGGCAAAAAGTATGAGCATCCAGACCCAGTAAGCTCCGCCAAAGCTGGTGGAATAGAAGAGTGGAAAGGAGGCGAAAAAAGCGCCTCCAAATGTCACCAGGGTGGTAAAGGTGAACTCCCACTTACGACCCAGTGCATTTACTATCATTTTTCTCTGCATATCATTTTTACCCAGGGTGTAAATGAGGGTTTGACCGCCCTGCACAAACATCAGGAAAACCAGGATGGCCCCAAGAAGGGAAATGATAAACCACCAGTATTGCTGTAAAGCCAGATGTGATAGATTTTCAAACATATCAGTGCCCTCCTTTTTTAATCTGACTGGTCATGATCTTTATTTCCGCTATAAGTAAAACGGTGAAAGTCACTACGAAGAGCCAGAATGTGATTTGAACAGAAACAGTATCAATTTTTGAAACAGCAGCAATTGTCGGCATCAGGTCCTGTATGACCCAGGGCTGCCGTCCGAATTCAGCCAGCATCCATCCTGCCATGGAGGCTATGTAGACTAAAGGTATCGTGAGGATGGATACCCATAGAAACCATCTTTTCTTTTCCAGCTTATCCCTGAATAAGTATAGTAAAACGAGAGAAAAGAGGATCATGAAGTGAACTCCCAGCCACACCATGATGCGGAATGAATAGAAGGAGATAGGCACACTGGGTATTAAATCTTTAGGGTTGTCATAATAGCCATAGCCAAAATAGCGGAAATAGTTATCTATGAAATCTTTGTCATAAAATTTGGCCCTCAGGTCCCCGGCCACAGCTTCTTCTTTGTCTTTCAAGGCAGTTTTATAGTCTTTAAGTGTCTGAATAGCTATTTTTCCGCGCCGGATCTTTTCTCCATATGAAATAATTCCTTTTTCAGAATTTCCATTTATCAGATCCTTAATCCCCGGGACAAAGGCATCCGGATTCAGGAAAGCCATATAGGACAACATATTGGGTATTTCTATTTTAACCAGGAACTTCCTGGGGTTTGGATCATTCGGATTCTCAGGTATACCGAATAAGCCTATGGCAACTAAAGGTGCATTATTCTGGCCATCATAAAGACCTTCCATGGAAGCAAATTTCATAGGTTGTACACGTGCAATTTCACGAGCCGATTCGTCTCCGGTGAAAACCAGGAAGGTGCCCATTACCAGTCCGAAGACTGCGGCTACCAACATACTCATTTTAGCGAGTTCCGTATTTCTTTTTTTCAATAAATACCATGCACTCACTCCAATCACGAATATGGCAGCTAAAACATAACCGGAACTAACTGTATGCAGAAATTTGTTGATGGCGGTGGGAGAGAAGAGCACTTCCCAGAAATTCTGCATTTCGTTCCTGGCTGTATCGGGATTGAATTGCATACCCACCGGGTTCTGCATCCAGGCATTGGCAACCAGGATCCAGAGAGCCGAAAGGTTGGCTCCGATAGCTACAAGCCAGGTCGAAAGCAGGTGAAATTTCTTGCTCACCTTATTCCAGCCAAAGAACATCACAGCCACGAAGGTGGATTCCAGGAAAAAGGCCATAATGCCTTCGACAGCAAGCGGGGCTCCGAAAATATCCCCAACGAACCAGGAATAATTCGACCAGTTGGTCCCGAATTCAAATTCGAGAATGAGGCCGGTGGCAACGCCAATGGCAAAGTTGATCCCGAACAGGGTCATCCAGAACCTGGTGATCTTTTTCCATAGCGGGTTTCCGGTCCTTACGTAGATAGTTTCCATGATGGCCAGTATGAACGACAGGCCAAGTGTCAGCGGGACAAAGATCCAGTGATAGATTGCCGTAACGGCAAACTGGGCCCTCGACCAGTCGACTAATGCATAATTCAGGTTTTCAATCATTCGTATTGCGTTTAGTTAATTGATCAATAACATAATCACTTCGTTCTTTTTGGGTATGAAAATTTGTTTTGAGGAAATCAGGAAAAAAGAAAAGTTTCAGTATGGCGAACATGATGAAGAGCTTTACTATTATAATGATCCATAGCTTTTTACCTACAGTCATACTTCGGAACCCATCATAATAAAAATAAAAAATCCGTTGAAAGATGTTTCTTTTCATATCCTTCTTCATGAACTGGAATTACCCGACTAATCAGCGTATGCTTGGATTAGGTTTTGTTTAAATATTTATTTTGCTGAAATATGAGCGCCAAACAAAAATAAGAATATTTATTTACAGTATTGTTGAAAGTATTTAGAAAGGAGTATAAATAAGGGGGGACTGAGATTACCTTATAAACTGATCCAGCGACATAAAAATGATCACCGCCAGTACGTAGTAATTGATTTTCATGAAATATTTAATAGGGCTGAACTGGAGGTCTTTTATCCGGATAATACGGGAAAAAATACTTACCAGCCAGATGCTGGCCAGGATAAGGCCGGCGATAATGTATTTCGACTGTACGACCTGGAAAGCGGGCAGCATCATGGCTGTTACTGCAGTGGCCACTATCCAGATGAAAGTAATATTTTTTATTTGACGGGTGGAATAAACACTGGTTATAGAAGGGAAACCGGCTTTTTTATATTCTTCCCCGAATTTCAGCATCAGCAGCCAGAAGTGAGGAACCTGCCAGATGAAAAAGAAAAAGGCCATGAAAATTGCCCTTGGGTCGGTGAGCAGGCCGCCGCCTGCAACCCAGCCTACCAACGGAGGGATAGAACCTATAACCGCACCAGGAACCACAGCAAAGGGAGTCTTCCTCTTTAATGGTGTATAAATAGCATTATACCATAATAGAGCCAGAAGGCCCAGGCCCATACCTTCCATCCCTGTGCTGATATAAAGCAGGATTGAGCCGGCTGCAGAGATCAGGAAAGCGAATAAAAGGGCTCCCGTGGAACTGATCCTCCCGGAGGGGATGGGACGTTTTTTAGTCCGCTCCATTCTGCCGTCATAACTGGATTCCTGGAAATGGTTGATGGCGCTTGAACCACAAGCCAGCAAAAATATGCCTAAGGTTGGAACAATCATACCGCTGTCAAAACTTCCCCTGGCTAACAAATAGCCGGTTATTGTGGTCAGTGCCACTGCAAAGGTAATCTTCACTTTTGATAATTCCAGGAACAGGCCCAGGGATGGCATTTTCATCTTGTAAAATTTAAGATTCTGTTTAGATTTTTAGATATTCCGGATCCCAAAGTTATTTTAATGTTTTAATATAATCAATCACTTTCTGAATATCTTCATCCTTTAACTGATCTTTATAAGATATCATGAGGCCTTTGTTATATCCTTTTACAACATCTGCATTGGGGTCTTGTATAGAACGTTTGATATAAGCGTCATCAACCTTGATAGTCCTTTCCTTTCCATCTGTGATAACTGTAACATCTTCTCCGTAAATGCCTTTAAAAGAAGGTCCGACGATGCGGCTTCCATCGAGTGAGTGGCAACTTACACAGGCATGTTGTTTCATAATAGAGAGTCCGGCAGCCTCGCCTACAGGGGCAGTTGACTCTGTCAGCCATTTCTCATATTCTTCGGCTGGAATTACCCTCACCTTGCTGGTCATATAGGAATGCCTGTCCCCGCAATATTCGGCGCAGAACAGGTCATAGGTGCCTTCTTCCTGGGCCTTGAACCACATATAATTACCCCTGCCGGGCACTACATCTTCTTTCAGGCGGAATGCCGGGATATACAAACTATGAATCACATCCCTTGATATCAGGTCTAATTTAACGGGTTTATTCAGAGGGACAACCAATTCGGGGGATATCTTTCCATTCGGGTATTCGAATGACCATTTCCACATCTGGGCATATGCTTTTAAGGGGATAGCCCCTGCCGGTACATTTCGCATCGGACGATAGCCCATCCATCCGAAATAAAACATCACCAATACCAGCAGAGTTGGAATAACAGTCCATACGATTTCCAGGGTATTGCTACCTTCAATATTCGTGGCTTTTGGATGTTTTGATCTCCGGTAACGGATTACAAAATATATCATCACCGTTGTGATGGCAACCAGGAAGATAATCGAGGCCCCTAATATTAAATATAAGGTCAAGTCTACTCCCTGTACAAAATTTGAGGCTCCTGACATATCAGATATTCTTTTTTACTTTTTTTTGGTTTGGATATTCAAATTAATAATCATCTCTTTCAATTAGATTAACGTGTAACATAATCAACCAGGGTCAATGTTATGAATACAATAAACAATGTGAGTACGATGGCAATCATGTACCTGTATAATTTCGGATCATATTTTATATGCATGAAATACAGGGCAACTACTGTAGCTTTAGCTGATGCTATAACCAGCGCTGTCATTACGGTTAGTGTATATAGATCGGCGCCGTAGACTGAAATTGTTACAGTCATTATTGTCAATAATACCAGGCTTATCCAGGTGCTGAAATGCTCCCTGTAGCTGGTTATATGAACGCTTTGGTCATGTGCTTGCTGAACTTCCATTTTCAGATTATTTTATCAGGTAAAACAGGGGGTAAAGGTAAATCCAGATGAGATCGACAAGATGCCAGTATAAGCCGGCATTCTCATGCAACATATAATTGGATGAAGTTACACTTTGCTTTTTTATTGCCCGCATCACAAAGCCTATAAAGATACCTCCAATGATAACATGCAATCCATGCAGACCGGTCATGAAAAAATACAGGAAATAGAAGAGTCTCTCCCCATCGGCCAGTGTCGAATAATGCGCCATACCCGGGAATAAGCCATGTTCAATTTTCAGGGACCATTCAAAATATTTGTTAATCAGGAAGACGATGGCAGCTATTATTGTTACCCAGAGTAAAGTTGATGCCAGTTTGTAACTACCTTTCTGAACGGCAGTGATTGACATGGCTACAGTCATGCTGCTCGTCAAAAGGACCAGGGTATTAACGGTGCCGATAAACACATTCAGTTCCAGAGAGGCTTCCAAAAATTCCTTATCATAAATCACTCTGTATATCATATATACAATAAAGAGGCCTCCAAAAAGAAGGATTTCTGTAAACAGGAAAAGCCACATGCCCATTTTGGAAGCGACATCGTCCCTGTTATGGCCTGAATTCGGCAATACAAAGCTGGTTTCCATAGTAAGGAGATTATTTGAAATCATAGGGTCCTTTTTCTGATAATTCGGGGGCTTTATCAAAATTTCCCAATGGGGGCGGTGATAAAGTCTGCCATTCAAGAGTCACACCTCCCCAGGGATTTCTTCCTGCCGGAGCCCCTTTTCTATATCCATTAATAAAATTAACTATCATGATGATCAGGCCTATAATGAGTATCCATGATCCCACAGTAGAGACGACATTCAGGGTCTGAAACCGGGGCAGATAATCATAGTAACGTCGTGGCATTCCTTCCAGCCCTAAAATAAGCATGGGAAAATACAGAGTGTTGAATCCTATCACCAGGATAACAAAGGCAATATTGGCCCATTTTATATTGTACATCTTTCCCCATATCTTGGGGAACCAATAGTGCATACCGCCGAAAAATGCGAATCCGGCCCCGCCAAACATCACGTAATGAAAATGTCCGACAACAAAATAAGTATCATGAACATGTATATCGGCTGCCAGTGCACCCAGAACGAGACCGGTAAGTCCGCCAATCATGAACTGGAATATGAAAGCCATGGCATAGAGAAGGGGTGGCTTTGCATCGATGGATCCTTTGTATAAGGTTGCAACCCAGTTGAAGACTTTAATAGCAGATGGGATGGCCACCAGGAATGTGAGGACTGAAAAGATGATCCTTGCAGGGCCGCTCATTCCGGCAGTGAACATATGATGTCCCCAAACGAAGTATCCTACAAATGCAATGGCAAGGCTTGAATATGCTATGGCTTTATAACCGAAGATAGTCCGGTGTGCGAAAGTCGGTATGATTTCAGAAACTATACCCATCGCCGGGAGAACCATAATGTATACGGCCGGATGGGAATACATCCAGAAGAGGTGCTGGTAAAGAATAGGATCTCCACCTATGGCAGGATCGAATAATCCGACCCCAAATGCTCTTTCCGCAACTATCATCAGCAATGTGATGCCGATTATAGGAGTGGCAAGTAATTGTATCCAGGCAGTAGCATAAAGTCCCCATGCAAACAAAGGCATCTTGAAAAAAGTCATACCCTTATATCTCAGCCGGTGGATGGTTACTATGAAGTTCAGGCCTGTCAGGATGGATGAAAAGCCAAGTACAAAAGCAGCGAGGACAGCCATCGTAACGTTCGTTCCGGTCCGCACACTGTAAGGGGCATAAAAAGTCCAGCCCGTATCGGCAGGTCCATTACCAAAAAGTAAGGTGGAAAGTGCCATTGCACCACCCAGGATATAAAGATAGTAGGAGAGTAGATTTAATTTCGGAAAGGCTACATCATCAGTTCCCAGCATGATCGGAAGGAAAAAATTCCCGAAAATCGCCGGAACAACCGGAATTATGAATAGGAATATCATGATTACCCCGTGAAGGGTAAAGACCTGGTTATAGGTATGGGCTTCCATGATTGTTTTTCCAGGGGCTATCAGTTCCAGGCGCATCAGGAAACCAAGGAAAACACCTACCAGGAAAAAGGACAGCACGGTATAGAAATACAGAAGAGCGATTCTTTTGTGATCTAATGTGAAAAACCAGGATTTAAATCCCCGTGCAACCTTGAAAAATGGAGTGTCAGGACTGGCTGTTATGGTTGTCATTGAAATATTTTTCTGGGTTTGGTTCTTCCTTTTTTCTTTTCTTCAAAACTAAAGTACCGAATAGGGATAGCGCAAATAAGAGTATGATGCTTCCTGATACTTTAGTGATATTGAATACATATTTTTGTCCTTTCGGATCATAGCTGAAACAGAACTGAAGGACTTTGTTGATGGTAGGCCCGGATTGTCCTTTGGACGCTTCCACTATGGCCATTTTCAGGTCAAAAGGAAGGAAATAGGTTCCATTAAGGTAACGGGTTATCTTACCTTTTGAGCTCACCACAACAACAGCTCCGGGATGAATATAATCCTTTCCTGTTTTCTTAACTTTATAACCTATGCTGTTCAGAAGGCTATAAATATTAGCGCTGTCGCCGGTAAAGAAGGTCCAGCCGTGCTCTAAATCACCGGCATCGCCTTTTACGAGTTTCAGATAACTGGCTTTTTTCTCCTGTGCCAGTTTAGGTTTTTCGGCAGGATTAAAGCTTACTGTAAAGATCTGGTAATCTTTACCCAGAGTCATATCAGCCCGGCCGATTACATCGGCTACTCCTTCCAGCAAAGGACTGCAAAGTCCAGGGCATTCGTAATAGACCGGCACGATCAGGGTGGGCTTATCGATCAGGCTCATTAAGTTCACCGTATCGTAATTCTGACTCACAAAGACAAGGTCTTTAGGTAGATAATCGTCCAGGTGTTCATAGATACCCAATTCCTGTTCCTGTGCATGCATGATGCCAGGAAAGATGAACAATAAACATGTAAAAACTAAGGTGTGTTTGATTTTCAGCATTTAGTTTGGTTTTAAAAAGTTCTGAAAATTTTTGGCAAATCTAGAATAATTCTAAATAAGCAACAAGCTTTATAACAAAAAAACAGCTTTCCTGTTCACTTGGAACAAAAAAGCTGTCAATTTTTATTATGAGATAAGGCTATTCGCTGATGATAACCCCGTCGGCTACAAAATTATATTCCCATTCGGGCTGAGTGATAGCATTTATCTCTTCTGATGATTTGCCTTCATCACGGGCATAATTTTTTAGGGTTTCAACCGGAATTAACTTTTTAAAGGCGAGACCGCTGAAAACTGCATTTTTTCCGGAAGCATCGGTAGGGATAGTGTATGCATCGTCTTTGAACAATACATGTACTGATTCTCCTCCGCCCATGTCAACATCCATCCAGCAACCGGTATGGGTACAGCTGGCCGTTATAACACCGGCTAATTTTGTATTGATAGTGTCGGATTCATTCAATAGAGAAACCAATTCAGTTGCTGACACAGCATTTTCCGGCTTAATGATTTCCCCGAAATTTCCTGTAGAGGCTTTCGTTGTCTCAATTTTGGATGCAGTGCCCGGGGCTTGTTGGCTACAGGATACTGAAATTCCCAAAATAATTATCAGCGAAATAAAGAGGCGCATAACTTATCAGTTTCTGGGGTTGATAACTACATCTTTAACTTCATCCAAAGTGACCGTCCCACCTTTATTCCCGAAATTATTCAAGACATAATTAATAACAGCAACTGCATCTTCCTTGGTGTCAACCTGAGGAGGCATAGGTGCATTAAATTTCTGTCCATTCACGATAATTTCCATATGGGAACCATTCAAAGCCTGGGCAACGGCACGGACTTTATCTTTCAAAAGATAATCTGACTGGGCGAGCGGAGGAAATGCACCCGGGAGGCCTTTACCGTCAGCCTGGTGGCATACTATGCATTTTGTTTTATAGATCTGTTCTCCGCGATTATTATCGTCGGCAGGAGCAACCATTGCGGCGTCAGCTGCAGCATTGCTACCCTGATCATCAGACATTCCCATTTCCTGGGGTTCTTCCTTAATTGAAGTTTGGCTTGTGCTTCCTCCGGAACATGCTCCTACGATGAGTGACATTCCCAGAAACAAACCTGACATAAAACGTAAACTCTTTTTCATAATAATCTTATGTATTTAATGGTAAATAATTGTGAATTCTATCGACAAAGTTAGCTATTATAGCTATTAAAATTAAATATAAATAAGTCGGACATTAATTTTTTTTATGACAACAATCCATGCTAACCATTTCTGCCGTCTTGTTTAACTTAGGACTAATGTATGGAATGCCGAGGTTCATTCCCCTGAGAATAAATAAGATGCCGAGTATAATAATGAAATAAGGAATTATCCGGCTGATCCTTTTCCGGAATCGCAGTGAGATCAGGTTGCCTGCCAGGCTGATTCCAAGCATCATCGGAATGGTACCTAATCCGAATATTATCATATAAAGGGCTCCATATTGGGGGGAACTCATCAGAATTGCCCCGGCTAATGCAATATAAACCAGGCCGCAAGGAAGGAATCCGTTTAACAAGCCTATCGTGAAGAGGGAGCGGTAAGTCCTGACCCTGAACAATTTTCCGAAACTTGATTTAAGACCAAAAGTAAACTTATCTAGAAAAACCTGGAGATTTTGCCCTGATTTACCAATAAATGGCAAGAGTACTCCTGCTATCATGACAGCCCCAATTAGAATTGAGGCCCATTGCTGAAGGCCTCCCAGTGAAATCCCTTTACCCGCAAGCCCGAAGATCAGACCAAGCAAGCCATAAGTAATGATACGCCCGCCATTATAAAGAAGTCCCCCGGATATTCTTGCGAACCATGTGTTATTATTCAATGGAACTGCAATGGCTATAGGACCGCACATACCGGCACAGTGCATGCTTCCGACCAAACCTATTAACAAAGCTGAATAAAATTCCATTTTTCAAATACTATTTGAATGGTAAAGCTATTTTTAGTTTATTCATTTCTGATCAGTGTCTCTTCTTGATAATAATCCTTTCCATCGAGTGACCAGTCTATCTTCAGAATATACTTTCCGCTTACCAGCTTTCCCGCGTCCACAATCTGTTTTGCAGAATCATTAAGTTCGACCGGGAGACTGTAATCCATTTTCTGGTTCGAAGGACGATAAAATAAGATGGTCCCTTCAGGTTTTTTTCCTTTGATGATATCCGGAAAAATAATAATCAGATCATCCCCGTCCTGACTTATACTTATTTCCCCGCCAAGGGCCGACATATTCCGGATTTTTTCTATACGGCCTTCATAGGCAAGTTCCTTTTCATAATAATTATCCTCAACCATATTATTATCAAGATGGGAGATATAGATAAAAAAACTTATAAGCCCACTGAAGATGAGTATGATGGTGATCAGTATGCCGGTTCCCCAGTTAAATTTTATTTTCATTTTTCAGGAGGTCCTAAGAATGTTGAACGGATTTCTTCGATTTCTTTATTGCCGCTGTAAATTCCGATCTCTATCGGTATTTTTTCTTTCGTGAGGGAAGATTTATCGAGAATAACAAAGAAATACCATATCAGCCACTGATTCTTTCTTAACAGAAATATCATTCCCAATTATCTGGATTTCTCCTTTCGGTGAAAGCAGCCTGATTTCAACAGGCAGGTCCTGGTCGGTTTTGTTCACCAGTTTGGCATTGTATAAATTACTGATTTTACCGGCTTGCTGTTCCTGGTAAAGCATACCCGGAGCTCTCAGGACCGTTGCTTCCACTGCGGAGCGTGAAGCCAGTGACCATCCGATTAATCCAAGGAGGATTACAAGGACGGCTGAATAAGCAATCGTACGGATATTTAATTTAAAGCGGCTGCCTTCAGCTATCATCTTTTCAGAAGCATATTTTATCAGGTTTTTCGGCAGACCGACTTTCTTCATCATAGAGTTGCAGGCATCAATACAACAGGCACAGTTGATGCATTCGAGCTGGGTGCCGTTCCGTATATCTATCCCGGTCGGACAGGCCTGGACGCACTGGGTACAATCAATACAATCACCTTTGCCGGCTTTTTGCCTGTTTTCGGATTTAAAAAAATGGCCCTTTGGTTCGCCTCTTTTATAATCGTATGAAATCACAACCGAATTCCTGTCGAGCAAAACTCCCTGCAACCTTCCATAAGGGCATACTATCGTGCAAACCTGCTCCCTGAACCAGGAGAAAATAAAATAGAAAACACCGGAAAATACCAGCATTCCTCCCAAACCAGCCAGATGGTTTTTCGGATCATCGCTTACTATATGGCGGAGTGTGTCAATCCCAATAATATAGGCGAGGAAAGTATTCCCAACAATAAAAGCCATTATGTAAAAGATGCTGTGTTTTAAGGATTTTTTCCAGATCTTTTCGAAGTTCCAGTCCTGCTTTGCCAATATTTTCTGGTAGTAAGCATCCCCTTCAATCCAATATTCTATCCTCCGGAATATTAATTCCATAAATATTGTCTGGGGACAGGCCCAACCACACCATAACCTGCCAAATGTCACGGTGAAGAGTATAATAAAAACCATCAGTGAAATCATGGCCAGAAAAAACAGGTGAAAATCCTGGGGCCAGAATTGTACTCCAAAAATGATGAATTTTCTCTGGATGAAATTCAGCAGGAGCAAGGGGTTTCCATTAATTTTGATAAAGGGGGCCGAGAAAAAGAAAATCAACAGAACTACTCCAACTATATTCCTGTAAAACGTGAGCCTGCCTTTGGTTTTTTTCGCATAAACCCAAATCCTGTGACCTTTTTCATCTATGGTCGCAAGCCGGTCCCTGAAACTGGTTTTTCCTTCTTCTGGTTTTTTAAACTGAACCATGATGACTGTTTTTTAGGTCTGAATTACATTTTGCACAGATCTCCCTGCGGGGCTTTGGGGTTGGGAGGATTTGTACCGTGCAGGCTTAGGATAAAGCTGGCGACCTGCTGAATCTGGAGCGGTGTCAACTGGTCCTTCCAGGATATCATCCCTTTATCAGGGACTCCTACTGTGATGGTATTAAATAAATCGCCGATTTTGCAACCATGGATCCAGTAATCATCTGTCAGGTTTGGTCCTACCAGCCCCTGCCCCTGGGGAAGGTGGCAAACGGCGCAACTCTTTTCGAAGATTTGTTTCCCTGCATCCAGGCTGGCAATATCAGTAAGCCTGGTTACATTGGATGCATTGACTGAACTGCCCGCTGTTTCAGCGTTTTGATATTTGATCTTTGCGGCCAGCATTTCATTTTGATATTCCTGTTCCTGCAAAGGCGCGGTATCGATAATATGATAACGAACCACATATACGGCTGCAAAAATGATCGTCAGGTAAAAAAGTCCAAGCCACCATCTGGGGAGGCGGTTATCCAATTCCTTAATCCCGTCATAATCATGGCCGGCAATTATATTATCGCCCGTAAGTTCATCCTTCTCATATTGAACTTCTTCGTTTGGTTCCATATCTCTGTATTTTTGATTTAAATGCTTTTCTATCTTATAATTTTTAATAAAATGAACAGATCATTTAATCCCGATCATCATTTTGATTATCATCTTTTTCCAGGGGCAAGTGGCTTATTTCACCAATTTCATCTTTATGTATACTGAAAGTATATATTAACATTATGACAAAAAAGAGCATAAAACCCATCATCGCGATAATTGGAAAAAGGTTAGCCCCAAATGTATTTCCCAGGTATTCTTTGATGAGGTTCATAATGTGTTTTCCTTCAGTTTAAGAATATGAAAGATTTTATTATTTACTGATGTCGGTTCCAAGGCGCTGAATATATGCTATAAGTGCAATGATCTCTTTGTCAGGGGAAACGTCGATTCCGTTGGATTTAAGTCCGTCGGAAATTTGCTGAGCCTGTTGTTTCAGGTCCTCATTAGCTTTCTGATCAAATCCTTCGGGATATGGCACTCCCAGATATTGCATTACCCTTATTTTTTTTGCTGTGGTGCTGATATCCAGATCATCGGTGATAAGCCAGGGATAAGCCGGCATGATCGATTGTTCATTCAGTTTCCTGGGGTCCATCATATGATTATAGTGCCATGAATCGGGCTTGTAATTTTTACCTGTCTTAACACCTTCCCTGGCCAGGTCGGGACCGTTACGTTTTGATCCCCATTGAAAAGGATGATCATATACAAATTCCCCGGCTTTGGAATATTCCCCATACCTTTCGGTTTCGGAACGGAAGGGTCTTATAAGCTGTGAATGACAAACATAGCATCCTTCCCTTACATAAATATCCCGACCTTGCAGTTCAAGTGCTGTATAGGGTTTCACGCTGGCAATAGTGGGTATATTTGATTTGATGAGCAGGGTTGGGATGATTTCCACCAAGCCGCCGATAAGTATTGCAATCATAGCCAGGAGCATGAACTGGACAGGTTTTCTTTCCAGCCAGCGGTGACTTGATTCACCTTCTGTTTTTTTAGAAGCAATTTGGGCGAGCGGAACTGCACTTGCTTCTGTGTCTTTGACAAAATGACCGGATCTTATGGTCCGGACCATATTATAAACCCCTATAAGAGCCCCTGTTATATATAATGAGCCACCGACCGCCCGTGCTGCGTACATAGGTATGATCTGAGTGACCGTTTCCAGGAAATTGGGATATTGCAGGAAGCCGCTGTCATTGAATTGTTTCCACATGAGGGTTTGGGTCACCGCAGCCCAGTACAGCGGAACGGCATAAAAGAGGATGCCCAGGGTACCGATCCAGAAATGCACATTTGCCAGCCGGGTCGAAAACAGTTTGGTATTGAAGAGACGCGGAATTAGCCAGTACAGCATACCGAAAGTCAGGAAGCCATTCCAGCCCAGGGCCCCAATATGCACATGGGCAATGGTCCAGTCGGTATAGTGAGTAAAAGCATTTACAGTTTTGGTTGCCATCATAGGACCTTCGAAGGTCGACATGCCGTATGCTGTTACGGCCACCACCATGAATTTCAGCACGGGATCTTCCCTGACCCTGTCCCAGGCTCCCCGTAATGTAAGTAAACCGTTTACCATACCTCCCCAGGAAGGAGCGATCAGCATGATTGAGAATATCACACCAAGGGTTTGTGCCCAGTCGGGAAGCGATGTATAAAGCAGATGATGCGGACCTGCCCAGATATAAATGAAGATCAGGGCCCAGAAGTGTATGATTGAAAGCCTGTATGAATATATTGGCCTGTTGGCTGCCTTGGGCAGGAAATAATACATCAGTCCGAGATAGGGAGTGGTCAGGAAAAAAGCAACTGCATTATGGCCGTACCACCATTGCACCAGGGCATCCTGCACTCCGGCGTAAACCGGGTAACTCTTCAGCAGATTGACCGGGATCTCAATAGAATTAACTATGTGAAGTATGGCAACAGTGACGAAGGTTGCTATGTAAAACCAGATAGCCACATAAAGATGCCGGGTCCTCCTTTTCAGGATAGTCCCGAACATATTCCAGCCAAAAATAACCCAGATTACTGCAAGAGCTATATCGAGCGGCCATTCCAGTTCAGCGTATTCCTTGCTGCTTGTAATTCCGAAAGCAAAAGTGATGGCAGCGCCTAATATTATAAGCTGCCATCCCCAGAAATGGATGTAACTAAGAACATCATTGTACATCCGGGCCTTACACAAGCGCTGCAATGAATAATAAACGCCGGTAAATATACCATTCCCAACAAAGGCAAAGATCACGGCATTGGTATGTATAGGCCTGATCCTCCCGAATGTGGTAAATGGTAATTCAAAACTCAGGGCAGGCCAGACGAACTGACAGGCTGCCAGGAGCCCGACAAGCATGCCGATTACTCCCCAGAAAAGGGTGGCATAGGCAAAATACTTAACAATCCTATTGTCATAGTAGAACTTCTGCTGTTCCATAAATCATATTTTTGGTTTTGATTCAATTGCTTCTTCTTCAGTAATTTCTTTATTTGGAATCTCCGGAGGATTATCCTGTGACCTGGTAATTTCATCTTCAAAAAGGATACGGACCGAGGGGGTATAATCATCTTCATATTGACCGCTTTTAACCGACCAGAAAAAGGCGATCAAAAAGCCAATAGCAACCAGCAGGCTGAAACCAATAAGCAGAAATAATACACTCACGCGGGTAATCCTTGATATGAACAAAGTTAAAATTCTCTTTCAAATTATTTCAGGGCTCCGGTCTTTATATCTAAAATCTTAGAGATTTAGAATAACTCTAAATAGATACTTGAAAAAAATGATTTTTTTTTAGGAAATAAGATGGTGGCGACGGGCCAGGAGGTAGGTGGAAAAGGTAGCAAAGGCCACAACAGTTACCGAGCTCAGTGGCATGAGGATGGCTGCAATTAAAGGTGTCAGCATTCCGGAAGCAGCGAATGATATACCGAATATATTATAAAGAAGTGAAATGGCATAACCGGCCATAACCGCTCTCATCGCAGTTTTACTGAAACGTATATAAGCAGGGATCATGTTGAAATTCCCCGATTCGAGGATGCCGTCACTGGCCGGAGAGAAGTGATAGACATTATCAGCTATGGTAATCCCTACAAGACTTTCATTCAGGGCGCCCGCATCATTCAATCCGTCACCAACCATCAGGACCTGTTTTCCTTCATCTTTCAATTTCCTTATATAATAAAGTTTATCAGAGGGGGATTGATTGAAATTCAGAAAACTTTCCTTGCCCATAAAATGTTGCATATTCGATTTTTCGGATTCATTATCTCCCGAGAGCAAATGCAGTTCATAATGCTTTCCGAGACTTTCCATCACAGCTTCCAATCCTGGGCGATATCGATTCTTTATGGAATAATAACCCTTATTCATGCCGTCAATTGAGACAAATACATTGCTTGTACCTGTATTTTTTTCAAGAGATGTCCAATCGGTGAATTTGTCCGAGCCGATTCTAATCAGCTTACCGGCTACCAGCGCTTCTATGCCCGCCGAGGCCTTTTCAGTGAAATTCCTCAGATCATCTGTCTCCTCTCCGGCCAATCCCTGGTAAAGAGCATAACTCAGGGGATGTGAGGAGTGTTTGACCATGGATTTGATCATCCCGGTTTCTTCTTCTGTCAGTTCAATGTTGGAGCTGTCGATATTGAAAACATCATTCCGGGTAAGGGTACCTGTTTTATCAAAAACTATGGTATTTATTTTAGATAACTGTTCGATGATTTCAGTTTTCTTCACATAAAAACCTCCTTTTCCAAATATGCGCATGGTATTCCCAAGGGCAAAGGGAAGTGTGAGGGCAAGTGCACAGGGGCAGGCAACGATCAGGACTGATGTAAAAGCGTTCATTGCCACAGCAGGGTCTTTTATGAGCCAGAAAATTCCGGCCACAAGACTCAAAAAGATAATGCTTATTGTAAAGTATTGGCTTACTTTATTGATAATCGAATTCAGACTTTTAATTCCGGGTTTTCCATGCATGTCCTGGTTCCATAATTCGGTCAGGTAGCTCTGAATAACCTGTTTTTCCACCAGTAATTCCAGGGAACTGCCCAATTGTCTTCCCCCTGCGTAAATACGCTCATTGATCTTTTTTTGTACCGGGTTTGACTCCCCGCTCACGAAACTATAATCAATATTGGCATCTCCTTTTATGAGAATGGAATCAGCCGGAATAAGTTCCTGGTTACGGACTACGATGCGTTGCCCCGGTTTTAGCTTTTTCAGAGGCATGGTGCTTTCATTTCCTTCATCATCTATAATAGTTACAGCAAGCGGAAAATAGGATTTATAATCCCTTTCAAAAGATAATGCCTGGTAGGTCTTGCCCTGGTACCATTTACCTATAAGTAGAAAGAAAACCAGTCCGGAAAGCGAATCCATGTAACCCTGGCCACTCCCAGACAAAATATCATAAGCGCTCCTGAGAAAAAGAACCGAGATACCCAGGGCAATGGGCACATCTATATTGATGATCAATTTCCTGAGGCCCTTGAAAGCAGAAATGAAATATTCCCGGGCGGCATAGAAAACCACCGGAAGTGAAAGAAAGAGGTTCAGGTAAGAAAAATTGTGAATGAAATCCGAATCTATTGCATGCCTGCCGGCCAGGTAATCCGGAAAACTGAAAAGCATGATATTCCCAAAACAAAAGCCTGCCACCCCAAGCTGGTAATATATGGTCCGCATTGATTTTATATTCCGGCTTTTATCTATGTCGTTCAAAGTGATCTGTGGAACATAATTAATGGATGTAAGTAATTCCACAACTTTTCTGAAAGAAATAGCCTTTTCTTTAAAAGTGATGCTGACTTCTTTTTTAACGAAATTCACACTTGACTGGATGATTCCTGAATCCAGCCGGTTCAGGTTTTCCAGCAGCCAGATGCAGGAACTGCAATGGATGGAAGGAATGAAGAATTTTACCTTGCTGATATTCCCATCCGTAAATTCCAGTAATTCCTGCCTGATCTCTTCATTGTCCAGAAATGCATATTTATTCCCCAGTTCGGTCTCTGTTTTTGTTTTTCCCGGATGGTCCTCAATGGAGTAATACTGGCAGGCATCATTATTACTGAGAATTTCAAAGACGGTCTTACATCCGTAGCAACAAAAAGACTTGTCTTCAAAAATTACGGGATTAGGCCCGCAATTATCTCCGCAATGATAACAAGGAATGGATATGGACTCCTTCAATTGAGTTTGCTCAAATAAATATTATAATCGGCAAAAATCATGAATTACAAAAATAGAATTATTATCCATCTTCTGAAAAAGATCCTTTGATCACGGGAACAGGAGGATGAAAGCAGGTAATAAAAAGACCAGTTCACCCAGAAGACGAAAGCGGTTATTTAAAAGGAAAAAATTTCTGTAACGGAAAATAAGGAATTGCATGATGATCATTCCGGAAAATATCCCTGCGGCCACTTGTATCATAGGTTCCCGGAATATTAGGATCGCGATAAAGGAAGTGATAAAAGCAATAAACAGGAGCAGATATATTGTAAAAGATGTAGTCTTATTACCATAAGCCACTGCAAAAGATGTGTCTCCGTCATGGATATCGGTTTCCAGGTCGTAGTAGGAAAGAGTTAGAAGGTTGCAAAGAGCCAGCAGGAAGTTTATCGTAATTAGCAGAGAGATTTTTATTCCAGGACTTGCACCAGCTACCAGAATTGGTCCGGCCCATATTCCTGCTACATAGACGGCGGCGATGATATATTCTTTATGGAGGTGATGAATATTAAGTTTATCCGAAAGATATGCCAGGCTGAGATAGATTAATATAATAGCACCCAGTATTAAGCCAAATCTGATTAAGGACCCTGGCAAATAAGTGAAAGCTATAATGGCAGTAATAGTTCCGATCAGCAGTATAGACCGGAAGATGAGAGCGGCATGGCGGAAATGAAAAAGATGTCTGGGATTTAAGGCTTTACGCCCTGATTTTATGCCATCCAGGAAATGATCACTATTATAAACCAGCCAGACTGAAGCAGCAAGTACCAGCCAAAAGGCCGCGCCAGGCTTGGTTTTTGTGATCTTCACAGCCAAACTTGCCCCGGCAAGGGCCCCTAAAACAACATCCAGACTTAACAAATGCAGCCGGGTATAAAACTGCCCGGCTGCACGCATTGTTTTTTTCAGGTCCATTTATGTGATAACAGCTTAAGGCTGTTTTTGTTTATCGCATCAATTCTGAAAATGCTGAATATTATTTTTCAGGATTTTTCAGATGGCTCATTTTAACATGCCGGATATATGAATAAATCGAGACTATGGTTATTATCACAACTACATAATAGACGAAAGTTGGGATGGGTACAGGGTCTCCTTTTGCATATGAATGCATACCTGATAGATAGTAATTTACTCCGAAATAGGTCATCATTACTGAGCTGAAACCGATCAATGCAGCAAAGTTAAAAGCATATACACCGTTCAAACCGGGAATCAGACGCATGTGCACTATGAATGCATACACCAGGATGGTCACCAGGGCCCAGGTTTCCTTAGGATCCCATCCCCAGTAACGACCCCAGGATTCATTTGCCCAGACTCCCCCGAGGAAGGTGCCGATGGTTACCAGGAATACCCCGATAATCAGGTTCATTTCATTGATATTGGTGAGTTCTTCAATGGTCAGCTTGATTTTTGCAAAATTTTTCTTTGTTTGAAAACTGATCAGTAAAAGATTCAGTAATCCTAACAAGGCCCCGATTGACAGGAAGGCATAGCTTGCAGTGATCACAGCTACGTGGATTACCAGCCAGTATGACCGGAGCACAGGGACCAGATTGGTGATCTGAGGATCCAGCCAGCTCAGGTGGGCCACCATAAGCATGAGGGATGCTAGTATGGCAGTGATGGCGAGCGTGATCTTCGAAGTTCTTGTGAACAATATTCCGGAAAGCACCGCTGCCCAGGAAATATAGATCATAGTTTCATAGCCGTTGCTCCAGGGGGCATGGCCTGCAATGTACCAGCGCATGATCAGGCCTACCATATGAATCAGGAAAGCAAGGATAATCAGACCTATCATAATATTAACCGGAATACTGAGTTTCAGCCGGGGATTCAGGATTCCAACAAAAAGCAGAATCAGCAATATGAATCCAAGCGTTCCGTATATCGGGAACAATCTTTCAAAAATATTGGCTTTATTATAGAAAATCTCAAGTTTAGTTTTAAACTTGGATGGCATGACATCTTTTCCGTATTTATCCTGGAAAAGTTTAATATAAGAAAGATTCTTGTCGGCAGCTGACCAGTCACCGGTTTTCATCCCATTGATTACTGTAGTGTAATAAACCGGAAGAATACTGCTGACAAATCCTGCATCCGTAGAGTCAAAATGGGTGTATGGATCTTCAGAAGAATACCATTTATGATTGGGGTCATCCGGTTTAGGGAAAATGTTCAGGAAAGATCCGGAATATATCATATAGCAGATATTAACCCTCTCATCTACCCTCATTAAATCCTTGTCGAAACTATTTCTTTCTGCAGGCTTTTTATTGTATGCATTATCCACATAGGAGGCCAATTTATAAGCCCCGGCGGTCATATCCAGAAAATCATTAAAGGATGCGTAACTTCCGCTTATCCCGATGAGGTTTTTCAATTGGGAGTCGGATACTTTTATCATTGGGACGGTTTGCCAGTAAGCCGGATTGGAAAGCATTCCCAGTATAACCTGGTCGCTGTTAAGACCCATCAATTTATCTTTCCTGTGAACTTTCCTGAGTATCTCGGAAGAAGTTGTATTGATGGGTTCAGTCCTTCCACCCTGTGCCTGTACCAGTAAGCTTCCGAACTCCGCCGCATGGCTTTTACTGATATTGAGTGGATTAAAGTTTGCATTGTTCTGAGCCAGCGCCGGCATGGTCAAAGTACCGGCAATTAATAAAACAGCAAGGGTTTTTAAGGAAGGGGCCTTTTTATTTAATTCTTTGGATGCTTGCATGAGCTTACGGAAACGGCTGTTGCGACTAAAGAAATTGAAGATCAGGCCGGCAGCCATGAAAAAGTATCCGAAGTAAGTTACCCTGGTTCCCCACTTGTCGTGGTTCACGGAAAGTATGGTGCCTTTTTCATCTTTGTCATAAGATGACTGGAAAAAGCGGAAACCACCATAATTTAAAATATTGTTCATGAAAATACGGTAAGGCATTTCTACATTGTGTGAAGGATCGAGTACAGTGACCTCGCTTGCAAAAGAAGCCGGGCTCATAGATCCCGGGTATCTTTCAAGCTGAAAATCCCTAAGTTTTATGCTGAAAGGGATGGTTATCAGGCGGGAACCATATTCAACACTGAAATTGACACCCTCAATATTCGTGCTGACCGGCTGGCCTATCATACCTTTTCCTCCCATAACTGAAATTTCTTTCTTTTTACCTTTATAGCTGAGGTTGAAAACAACGGCCCCGGCATTTGAACTCTTAGGATCATTCGAAGCAGAAACCATTTTGATAACTGCATGCTTATAGTAGGCTTTCAGTACTACCTGTTCTCCGTTGAAATTATATAACTTCATAACATCCAGTGGATGCCGGAGGTTTTTTGGGAGAGAGTCAGTGGTATTTGCCATCATATCCATCACCGTGGCATTGAAAGGTGCTATGAAACTCAGACTGTCGCCTTCTGAAGATATCCTGACCGTATTCGGATCATTATTCTCTTTATCAAAACAAAAACTCATACCACTCACCATGTCACACTCACCTGAACGCAGGAAAACATTTCTGCGGCCACCGTTTTCAACGCTTACCATTGCAATAATGGGTTCTCCCGAGGGATCTTCCACAACGGTCTGTGCTGCATTTGGAAGATAGTTTACATACTCGAGATTACATTCATTTCCATTGAATTCAAAAGTTTTATTGAAGTGATTTCTTTTGAACTGGGTGAAAATTTTAGCCTTGTGGAATTGATACTCACTATTTCCGTCATTAACAGTCAGCTGAACATAGGGCACATCCGTTATTATCTGGTTGGATGATTCCCCTTCGCGGATCATCATAGTGCCTTCATAACCGTAGAAACGGGTAATAGCAGCCCCAATGAGCATGACAACGAATGCCAGGTGAAAAAACAATACACTGTATCTTTTCCTTTTATACAGTTTATATTTGAATACACTGCCTATCAGACTAATGGCAGATAATAAAAGCAGAAGCTCAAACCAGGTGGCCTTGTAAACCAGGGTTTGTGCAGCAACAGTGCCAAAATCATTTTCTATGAAAGTAGCGGTTCCAATGGCAGCGGCAAAGACGAGCAATAAGGTGCCGGCAAATTGCATGGAAAATATGAAATCAAAAAATTTCTTCATAATGTCAAGTGTGATGTTAGTTATTGATTAGCTGTAGTTTATCGGCTACCAGCCCCAAAATGTCCTGAAAGCAGCAAATAGCCTTAGGTTCTTAGTAAAGTGGACAAAAATACTAATTTAAAGTTCATATATGTTATTTTTAATATAAGAAAAACCTTCTGTATTTTTCAGAAGGTTTTTGTGAATTAGCCTAAGAGATTGGTATTAATGATTATGAATGGATTCTTGCAGATATGGATGATTTTTGGGAATAAGAGCTGCCCGGCTGAGCGACCAGGCTACCACGTAAGCAAACAATCCGCAATAGCCCAAAAATGTTCCTATCTCTATAAATCCAATGCTAAGATGATGATATGTTCCTACTATAACCTGCTGATAAACATCTATCCACATACCTATAATCAACATCACGGCGACCAGTATGAGGACCCGGCGATTTCTGGCCCATTTGGTAGGCATTAAAATCAAAAAAGGCACCAGCCAGTTGATGACTAATTCCGAATAGAACAAGGGCCTGAATTCACCCTTAGTCCTGGGCAGGTAATAAACTGTTTCTTCCGGTATATTGGCATACCAGATCAGGATATATTGTGAGAACCACATGTAGGTCCAGATAATACTCAGGATAAAAATATATTTGGAGAAATCTCTCAGGTGGGCTTCATTCAGAAAAGGAAAATACCCGTTATAATTCAATATGATCACTATTAATGCTATCACGGCCGATGCGTGAAAAAAGGCCATCGAAAAATTGCGGAAAGCGAAGATGGTACTGAACCAATGCACATCTATCGACATGATCCAGTCGAAGGAAGCTGCTGAAAAAGTGACTGCAAGCAGGAAAATGAAAACTTTTGAATAGAACTCACTCTTTTTAAAATATTTCATACCACCTTTTGCATCCTCCTTCAGGGAGAAATAGCGAAGTAGTTGAGTCATCCCGATCCATACTGCAAAATAGAATAAGAGCCTTATAACGAAAAAGGGCACATTCAGATAAGGATGCTTATGCGCTATTAGTGGATCATTCATAGCTGAAGGCTCGGACCATTCGTACAAATGATGCATTCCAAGCACTACCGGAAGCATGAGGATCAAAGCTACCGGGATGAAATTACTCATTGCCTGGGGAACCCTGATTAGAGCAGCTGACCAGCCTGACTGGGTAATATATTGGATGGCGGCAAAAAAAGCAGCTCCGATGGCGAGAGCCAGAAAATAATAATTGTTCATCAAAAGGTTAGCCCAGGTCTTGGCCGGATTATTCATGAACCCGTATATGAAGGTGATCACGCCCAATCCCATCAAAGCAAAAACCAGGTATTTGAACTTGGGTGAAATGGTAAATTTTTTCTCCATTGCAGCTTTATTTATCTTTTAATAATCCCCTGAATTAAAGGTTCTTAAATTATTTTTTCTTAGCAAGTTCCCGGACATACAGTATGATCTTCCATCTATTCTCCGGCCGTATCTGGGAGGCATAAGAGCCCATCAATCCCGATAATGAACCCACGGTCATGACATGGTAGAGTTCTCCGTCAGGTTTGTTCTGGATATAATCACCAACGAGAGAGGTAGGTTTGGCAGGGAAGAGTTTACTGGTGTATAAATATCCATTTCCATCTGCTTTGGGCCCATGACAATCCATACAGAATATTTCAAATTCCTTCTGGCCTGTCTGGATATTTTCAAGAGTAGGCTCTGCCGGATTTACAAGCTCTATTCCGGCCAGGATCTGCTCATCCATGGATTTAGCTTTATATGGATAAGGTTTTTGACCACGTGCAATGCTTCCTGCCGGCGGGACCTGGTTGGTCATGCTGTCCCTGAGTACCGGATTTGGCGCATATGCATTGTAAGGGATTGAATAATACATATCCGGCATGTAGGCCCGGCCCGGGTTATTCCTGTTTTGATTACAGGAGAGCATTAGGACCGCAAGCATGCCCATTAAAGTGAATTTTATCAGATCCTTCAGGATACTCGCAAATATTCTATTCATCTCTTTCTTCTTTATAATCATGAGGTTCAGTAACTTCCTTAACTTCAACTGCTCCATTATCCTTTAAAATCTTATTGATTTTCAGAATGTCATCTTCGGAAAAGCTTAGTTCTTTTTCAATTACTATTGCGAATTTATCATCGATGGTACGTGGATCAAGCAATACACCTTTTTTCCCCGGACCGATTTTCTGACGGATGAAAAAAGTCATGAAAGTCAGCAGGGTAGAAACAAAAATTGTCGCGACAAACATGATGATGATAAATGAAAGGGAGTTCAAGGGTTTTCCCCCGAATTTAAGAGGGTAGTTTACGACGGAGGTCCAATAAAGGAAAGCAAATGTAACAGCAGTCCCGATGACTCCATAAATAAAAGTTGCTACAGGCAGTCTGGTCCTCAATCCCAGGATTTCCCATAATTCATGTATCGGGAAAGGGGAAAATACATTTTTAATCCGGAATCCCTCTTCCTTAATTTTTTTTACCCCGGTCACCAATTCATCGGGGTCATTATAAATCCCAATGATATTAATCTTTTCCATCTGATTTAGCTTGAATTTGACTGGTATCTTTCAGAATTCCTTTTACTTCATGTATGGCGATAATCGGAAGAAAGCGGAAGAATAACAAGACTCCCAGGAAAAATATTCCCAAAGTTCCGACATAATTAGCAATTTCGACAATAGTTGGATGATATGTAGCCCAGCCCGATGGAAGAAAATCCTTTGAGAGGGAGGTCACAACAATGACATATCTTTCAAACCACATCCCGATATTTATAAAGATTGAGATTATGAAAACCAGCCAGATGTTTTTCCTGATTTTCTTAAACCAGAATAGTTGTGGAATAATGGCATTGCAGCTAAGCATCGTCCAATAGGCAAAAGTATAGTTCCCGGTGACCCGGTTCCTCATAAAGGTAAAGAGCTCATATTCGCCGCCTGAATACCATGCCGTGAAAAGCTCGGTCATATAAGCTGTTCCCATTACTAAACTGATGAAAACCAGGATGCGCGCTATAGCATCCAGGTGACTTTGAGTCACGAAATCTTCAAATTTGAACACTTTTCTGACTATGATCATCAGGGTAAGTACCATTGCAAAGCCGGAGAAAATGGCACCGATGACAAAATAAGGCGGGAAGATAGTTGTATGCCAGCCAGGTATGACTGCTGTTGCAAAGTCCATAGCGACAATGGAATGAACTGAAACTACAAGGGGAGCAGCTAAGCCACCCAATAAGAGGGCAGCAGTTTCAAATCGCAGCCAGCCCTTTGCTGTACCTACCCATCCAAAGCTTAAAAAACTATAGATGGCTTTCTTCATTTTGGAAGCGGAACGTTCTCTGATGCTTGCAAAGTCTGGGATCATGCCGATGTACCAAAAAACTGCGGAAGCCATAAAATAAGTGCTGATAGCGACCACATCCCAGAATAGAGGGGAATTGAAATTGTCCCAAACAGGTCCACGGGTATTCCAGTAAGGAAATATGAAGAAAGCGTTCCAGATCCTGCCCATATGTATTAAAGGGAATAGTCCGGCGCAGATCACGGCTACCACAGTCATGGCCTCTGCAGCGCGGTTAATGGAAGTTCTCCATTTTTGCCTCAATATCAAAAGGAAAATGGAAAAAGCGGTTCCGGCATGTCCGATACCTATCCACCACACGAAATTGATGATGGCCCATCCCCATCCAACATTATTATTATTACCCCATGAGCCAATCCCAACTGTGATAGTGGTGTAAATTCCCCAGGCCCCGAAGATGATCATCATTATAGAGATGAATGATGATATATACCACCAGATAGGGGGGGACTTAGCCTCAAATGGCCTTAGTACTTCACTGGTAATCTGGCCGTAAGACTTATTTCCTTTGATTAATATACCTCTGACTGAAGTTTTATACATTGGAATCGTTTTGATTATTACCGGTTAAATATTTAAGATTAAGGCTTTTATGCCTGATCAGGTCTGTAAGGGACCCTCTTATAATTCACTTTCTTATCCTTCAGGTCCTTATTCCAAATCTTCGTCATATAATTTACCGAAGGAAGTGTATGCAACTGTTCCAGCAACTGATAAGTCCGTGGATTTACCAGCAGTTTTGAAATATCCGATTGCGGATCATTCATGTCGCCGAAAACAATGGCATCGCCCGGGCATGACTGCTGACAGGCGGTTTTGATATCCCCGTCCCTGAGTTGCCTTTCCTCCATTTTGGCATCCAGTTTCTTGGCCTGAATACGCTGTACGCAGAATGAACATTTCTCAACCACGCCCCTTTCCCTTACTACCACATCAGGGTTTAAGACCAGCTTTTCATAATCATTGTTCATGTCATAATCGAATTTATCGTTATTGACATATTGGAACCAATTGAAGCGGCGGACTTTATAGGGACAGTTATTCATGCAATAGCGTGTCCCGATACAGCGGTTATAAGCCATTTGGTTAAGGCCCTCGGTGCTGTGTGGGGTAGCGGCTACCGGACATACATTCTCGCAGGGTGCATTATCACATTGCTGGCACATTACAGGCTGATGCACAACTTCCGGGTTGGAAGCTTCATCCGAGTAATAGCGGTCGATCCTGATCCAGTGCATGATACGGCGTTTTCTGACCTGTTCTTTGCCAATGATGGCCACATTATTTTCGGCCTGGCAGCTGATCACGCAGTTCCCGCAACCCACGCATGAATTCAGGTTGATGGCCATACCCCAGTGGAAGCCGTCGAATTTTGGGATTTCATAGAGTGTCAGGTTTTGTTTCACAATATCCATATGCATTTCATTCCCGGCATTCTGATTGGCATGATATTCTTCCAGGGTTGCTTCCCTTACTATAGCCCTTTCTTCCATAGTGTGATGAGTCTGTGTAAGGGCAAGAGGATATGTTTTTCCAGTTTTGGTGAGCGAAATCTTCCTGCCTGAAAGACGGCGGTTTCCATTGCTCATCAGGCCTAACCTGTTGACATTCTGACCTATACCGTCGGCGACCTTCCCTGCACTGGTCCTGCCATAACCAAGGGCAATTGCAATCGTTCCGTCTGGTTGTCCCGGCTGGACAAGGACCGGCAGATCGAAAAGACCGTTCACATTTACTACATCTTCATTTTTCAAACCTTGTTCACGGGCATAATCCGGTGACACACAAACATAATTGTCCCAGGTAGCAGTTGTAACCGGATCGGGGAGTTCCTGCAGCCAGGGATTGTTGGCCTGCCTTCCATCGCCTATTCCAACTTTTTCATAAACAGTCAGCTCCAATCCATCGGCAGTATCCAGGCTTTCGGCCTTGAGGGACTGGGCTTTGAAAGCAGGCTGTGGCTGAGCTTCCATGGGAACTTCATATATCCCGTCATGGACAGAGCTATCCCAGAAATTCCGGAAACTTTTCGTCTTCTCCTGCCAGGGAAAGAGGTTCTTTTCCCAGTAATTCTGAATATAAGTATGAAAATCCTGGTCTTTGTTCATCCACTTTAGCAGACTTTGTTGCGCCTGCCGGGTATTGAATACCGGTTGGATTACCGGTTGGACTACACTATAAAAACCTTTAACAGGTTCGGCATCATTCCAGGATTCTAAATAATGATTGTCCGGGCAAACATATTGCGCCATGCGGGCTGTTTCATCCAGGCGCCCATTCAGGGAAATTACTGTCTCTACCTTTTTCATGGCCCCGAAAAATTTCTCCGGTTCTATATAATTGTAAACCGGGTTTACATCATATAAGATCAGGGCAGCAATTTTTCCATCATTCATTTCACCGACCAGTCTTGTCATATCCTGGTCGATGCCCTGACGTATATTCAAAGGCTGGTTGAGGTCGATAGTGGAACCGTAATTTCCAAGCAGGTAATTGATTGCATTGACGGTTGTCTGAATATTCACATCATTCGTCCCGGAAACTACAAGAGATTTACCGGAATTTTTTAAAAGATCCTCCGCCAGTTTGGATAAATCAACAGAACTCTGCTGACTCGAATACACTTCTGCGCCCTTGGCATTTGCCAGTTCATTATAAAGATTCAGCAGTATGGCGCCTTCTTCCGACGGCTTAATCGGATAACGGTAGTCGGCATTGGTACCTGTAAGCGACATGATAGATTCAAACTGTATATGGCGGGGCATGTTTTCCGAATTTATCAGATTTTTTGCACGCGTATACTGTTTGGTGTACTGTACAGGGGAAAGCCAGTTCCCGAGAAAATCAGCATTGAAACCAACGATCAGTTCTGCCTTTCCGAAGTCATATGAGGGGATGACTTTAGTTCCGAAATTCAGTTCATTGGCCTGGAGTATGGCTGATGCCGGATCATTATCATAAACTATCCATTCAGTTCCCGGATAAGCTTCGCTAAATTCAGCTATCAATTGTTTAGTAGAAGGGCTGATCAAGGTATGAGACAGTATGACAATTTTTCCGCCTTCAGCTTTTACTGATTGCAGCTTCTGAATAATTTCAGCATCCAGATCATCCCAGGAGCTAGCCTGGTTATTCTTCATTGGACCTTGCAAGCGGGCCATATCATAAAGGCTCAGAACAGAGGCTTGAATACGGGCATGGGTTCCGCCCTTAGTTATCGATGACAATACATTTCCTTCGATCTTAATTGGCCGGCCTTCCCTGGTTTTTACAAGTATCCCGCAATAATCATGACCGTCATAATAAGAAGAAGCATAATAATTAGCAACTCCCGGTATTATCTCGCTTGGTTGGTTCAGATAGGGAATTGCTTTTCGGACCGGCATTTCACAGCTGGAAGCCAGGCTTACGTAGCCAAGACCAAAGCCAAGCATTTTCAGAAAATTCCTTCTGGAATGCCCTTCAGTTTTCATTTCCTTTTCAAGCTCTTCAAGCGACAGATCATGCTTATGTCCGCCTTTCTTAAGTTCATTGTGAAGATTTTCATTATCGGTCAGGCTCTCATATTCCTCAATGCTTCGCCAGTATTTTTTCATAAGGTATATCGTTATTTATGAGATCTTAGCTTTTATAAAGTTTGAATTATCCTAATAGTGGCATTTGCCGCATTCGGTTCCACCTACATCATCAACAGTAACCCGGCTTCTCTGCCCGGTTTCCATCTGTTTCTGCAGTTTGGCATATTTTTTATAAAACGGATTTTCAGTGAACTGGACCTGGTGGTTCCGGTGGCATTCGATACACCAGCCCATACCCAGGCTGTTAACCTGTTCTATACGGTCCATTTGCTTCACATCACCATGACAGGTTTCACAGGCAACTTTCCCCACTTTAACATGTTGGGCATGGCTGAAGAAAGTGTGATCGGGCAGGTTATGTACCCGGATCCATTCGATTGGCTTGCCTGTTTCGACCGCTTTATATATCTTGTTGATTTCAGTGGTGCCGGTATTTTTTCCTGATTTTACGACATTATGACAATTCATACACACATTCACCGGCGGATAGCCTGCATTTTTACTTTCTTCTGCTGTAAAATGGCAATACTGACAATTAATCTGGTTCTGTCCGGCATGGATGCGGTGTGAGAACATAATCGGCTGATCGGGCGCGTAATATTGTTGTCTGCCGAGAGCCTGAGCTTCCACTATAGTTATCTCGGTGATGACAGCCAGTGAGATCAGGATTACTACAAGATGTACAAATTTTGCCTTAATCAATTTGCTGAAGAAAAGATCAAAAAGGGCAATCAGGATCAATACAACTGAAATGATAAACGTGGTACCGTAATCCCTTGGATTGTGTTTCGGCTCAGCAAAAAAATCCTTGGTTTTTTCTGTGTTTTGAGGAGTTTCCACCGTAGCAGGAGCTGCCTTGGCCGCTTCAGGATTATAATTTTCGATATAGTCAAGAACTGCATTTATCTGTTCATCAGTATAATCGAAAGGGGGCATAGGAATCTTGTTGAATTGCTCCCAGATCTTTACTGCTTCAGGATCACCTGACTGCACAACTTCCTGTGAATTCCGGATAAATTTTCTCAGCCATTGCCGGTCAATTCGCTTGGTTACGCCCTGCAGGTCAGGTCCGACCAGCTTCCCTTTTCCAATCTGGTGGCAAGCCATACAAGGCTGAAAAAGCTTGGCCCCGTCCGGGGCCTGGGCAAAGATATTTTCCGCTGAAAATCCAAAAGTCAGAAATAAAAGGATCAGAGCTAATGGGATAAATGAAAATTTTCTGGAACTCCAAAGTAAATATCTCTGCATATGCTATTTTTTTTAAATATACCCTAATGATAGAAAACTGAAATAAATAACTAATATTCACTGGAATGCGCTATCAGAGCGCAATATTCATGGCATTGAATTTTTCTGTGGATAAAAATATGAATTTATTTTAATTTAGGAAGGGTAATTTTTATTTAGTCTAGAATACTAAATAAAAAAGGCAGGGAATTAATTCCTTGCCTTTGCAAAATGTATTTTGCCAAAAATATTTTAACTTTTAACTTCGAAAATAGAATATAGTGTATAAGATATTGATTAATACGCTGCCAATCGCCAACAGATCCCGATATTCATCGGTAGGTCGTTCCGCTCCGCTGCCGACTGAAGACTGAAGACTGACGACTGGAATCACCAGCTCCCACCGGCGCCTCCTCCTCCGAAGCCTCCGCCTCCGAAACCGCCGAAGCCTCCGCCTCCGCCGCCTCCAAAGGAGCCACCGCCTGAACGGAAATCGCCCCAGGAACTTCCACCGCTTCCGCCACTCATCATCGAGCCCAGCCACAGTGCAGTCCAAAAGGGGATATGCTTGCTGCCTGAATTATAATGCCGTCCTGAATTCCCCCTCATAATAATAAATATAATAATCATGATAATGATAGGCACAAGTATGCCCCATCCATTATCCGAAGTCTTTTTCCGGTATTGGTCGGCTGTAAATTCACCTGAAGCAAGGCCCATCAGGGTATTTGTCCCTTTATCTATTCCTTCATAATAATTGCCCTGGGTGAAATAAGGGATCATATCATGATCTACTATCCTCAAAGCTATGGCATCCGGTATCGCACCTTCCAAACCATATCCAACAGAAATCCTGGCTTCTCCTTTGTCATTGCCGTACTTAGGCTTTATCAGGACCACGATCCCGTTATCCTTACCTTTTCTGCCAACGCCCCATTTATCACCTAATTGGTCTGCATATTCCTCCTTGCTTAAACCATTGAAGCTTTTTACCAGAACTACTAAGATCTGTGTTGAACTGGTATCATCAAAATTCACCAATTTATTCTCCAGCAATTGAACCTGCTGTGGCGTGAGCTTACCGGTAAAATCATTTACAAGTCGTGGCGGGTTAGGCTTGGGAGGGAAATCCTGTGACCTTAAGGCTGTTAAAGGAAGAAAGAGGAAAACAAGAATATAAACCGCTAATTTTTGCATAGTATTAAGAATAAGGCTATAAGCCTGAATGATTATTCAAAACTTATCTCGTCTGAGAGTTCGTTGATATCGTTGCTTTGATGAGGGAAATCCTTTTTGAGTTTTTGTCCTACCATGAGAATTCCTTCTGTCAGACCTTCTGTAAATTTTTCCTCCCTGAAATAGTTTAGTAGTACTTGTTTGACATCGTCCCAGAAATTATCCGGAACTATAGAATTGATACCTTTGTCACCGATTACGGCAAATTTCCTGTTTTCTACTGCCACGTAAAACATCACTCCGTTTCGGAGTTCCGTTTTATGCATGTTCAATTTTTCAAAAAGCAATGCTGCCCTTTCCATCACGTCGCCGGGGCATTTTTTTTCAATATGCACCCGGATTTCACCGGATGTATCCAGCTCCGCGTTTAATATCGCCTGTTTGATATCTTCCTGCTGTTCGGCGGTGAAGAAGTCCCTAGCTGTTTTGGCCATGATCAGTTTTTTGTTTTAAGGAGAATACAATGAATAAATACATCAGAACTTTACCTCCGGCGCCTTTTCAGCACCCTCTACCGCTTTGAAATAAGGCTTTTCTGTGAAGCCATACATGCGGGCAAAAATCATGGCCGGAAATGTCCGGGAATAAGTGTTATAAACCCGCGTTACTTCATTGAATTTCCTTCTCGCATTGGCAATACGGTTTTCTGTGCCTTCAAGTTGTGCCTGAAGCTCCAGGAAATTTTGATTCGCCTTCAGCTCCGGGTATTTTTCTACGACTACCATCAATCTCGAAAGCGCTGAACTTAATCCGTCCTGGGCCTGCTGAAAACGGGCCATATTTTCGGGAGTCAGCTTATTAGCGTCAATTTTAACAGAAGTGGCTGATGCCCTGGCTTCAATAACCTGGGTAAGGGTCGACTTCTCAAAGTCGGCATAGCCTTTTACGGTATTTACCAGGTTCGGTATCAGGTCACTTCTTCGCTGATAATCATTTTCAACCTGCGACCAGCCATTTTTTACATTTTCATCCATTTTTACAAGTTTATTATAGGATGATATCGAAACAAGAATCCCGATTCCGACAATAAATACTATTACTGCGAGAATGCTCAGGATGATGACAAGGGATTTTTTCATATTGTAATCAGTTTACTTGGTTAATTAACGCTAAATTATAGTTTTTCATTGTAATACGATTAGAAGGGCATATTTAATGCCCTCTGTTATTTTACGATTTCAATGCTTCTTTTAATGAAATCAGTGAGTTTTTCCCCTTTCAGTAAATTCTGGGAAAGCAGGGCCAGGTCATATAACTGGCTGACAAGGTAATTCTGTTTCTGCTCATCCTGTTCTTCAAGTATTTTGAGCATCAGCGGATTATTCGTGTTTGCCACAAGGTTAAAGTGTTCGGGGAGACTGCCTAAACCGGCATAACCGCCGCCCATGGCCGAGATATCTTTCATCCTCCTCATGAATTCGGGTTGAATGACGATTAATGGCATTTCGGTCTCACTCAGGTTTTCATAAACCACACTGAACTTTTCCTTGTCTATATTCTTTTCCAGGATAGTCTTCAGGCTCTCTTTTTGTTTATCATCAAGGCGGGAAATGTTTTCTTCAGCCTTGGGGATAAGCTTGTCGATGGTATCGGAGTCAACCCTGCGAAAATGCGAATCCGTCAGTTTTGATTCCAGGGTATTCAGAAAATGATTATCCAGTACGCCATCCATCAGCAATACATCATAAGACCTTTCCCTGGCTGTTGCAATATAACTGTGTTGTTCGTCCAGGTTATTGGCATAGAGATAGATCAGGTGATTGTCTTTATCTTTCTGACGTTCCCTCAATATGGGCTTTATATTCTTCCAGGGTGAAATATTTTCCTTCAGTATTCTTCAGAAGTGTAAACTTTTCAGCCCTTTCATAAAATTTCTCATCACTTATCATCCCGTATTCAATGAATACCTTGATATCATCCCATTTGGATTCAAAATTCGGCCGGTCTTTCTTGAAAATCTCTTCCAGTTTATCCGCTACTTTTCTTGTAATATAGGATGAAATTTTCTTGACATTCGAATCGCTCTGCAGGTATGAACGCGAAACATTCAATGGAATGTCAGGCGAGTCGATCACACCGTGCAGCAATGTCAGGAAATCAGGCACTATACCTTCCACCGAATCGGTTACGAAAACCTGGTTGCTGTATAACTGTATCTTATCTTTCTGTAAATCAATATTCTTCTTGACCTTTGGGAAATAAAGGATACCCGTAAGGTTGAAAGGATAATCCACATTCAGGTGGATCTGGAAGAGGGGTTCCTCAAAACTCATGGGATAGAGCTCACGGTAGAAATTTTTATAATCCTCATCCGTGCAGTCCACCGGTTTCTTTTTCCAGAGGGGATCGGTATTATTGATGATACGGGGCTTTTCTATCATCACTTCCTTATCATTCCCTTTCTCATCCTTTTCACCTTCCACTTTTTCCCAGGTCTTTTCAGTTCCGAATTGAATAGGGACAGGAAGGAAACGGGAATATTTCCGCAGGATCTCCAATAATTTTGATTCTTCCAGGAAATCTTTATTTTCTTTATCTATATGAAGGATGATATCCGTTCCCCTGTCGGTTTTTTCACTATCCGAAATTGTATAATCGGGGCTTCCGTCACATTCCCATTTAACAGCTTTGGTATTGCCGCCTTTTTTATAGGTTTTGGTATTGATCTCCACTTTTTCCGAAACCATGAAGGAAGAATAGAATCCCAGTCCGAAATGTCCTATGATGGCATTTCTTTCAGCTTCACTCTTCGTCTTGAATTTCTTCACGAATTCTTCCGCACTCGAAAAAGCGATCTGGTTGATATATTTATCCACTTCATCGGATGTCATTCCGATACCTCTGTCACTAACCGTGATAGTTCCGGCTTTTTTATCCAGGACTATATTAATGGTCAGGTCCCCCAACTCACCTTTATAGGTTCCGATAGAAGCCAGGGTCTTCAATTTCTGGGTGGCATCCACCGCATTTGAAACCAATTCCCTTAAAAATATCTCATGGTCAGAATAAAGGAATTTTTTTATAATCGGAAAAATGTTCTCGGTTTGTACATTGATCTTTCCTGATGACATAGAATTAAAGTTTTAAATGTTTGGCCCTGACCAAACAAATGATGTACCAAGGAATCAAGCCTGTCAAAATGACCGGGAATTACAAATTTCAGGCTTATGTTCATATTCATAATTAATGAATATTTTTCATAAAATGAGAAGCTTAAATCTGCCCTGATTCGGGATTTATTTATAAATTAGCGGGATCAAAATATTTAGAAATTATTTAAGATAATTGGACTATGGAAAATATTGAATGGGGAAGTTTACCGTTCGGTTATTTTAAGACCGACTACAATGTCAGGTGTTATTGGAAGAACGGAAAGTGGGGAGAATTGGAAATTTCTTCTTCCGAATATGTGAGTATCCATATGGCAGCAACCTGTCTGCATTACGGGCAGGAAGCCTTCGAAGGTATGAAGGCTTTTCGTGGGAAAGACGGCAAAATCCGGCTCTTTCGCTGGGATGAAAATGCCAAACGTATGCGTGAATCCGCCAAGGGTGTGATGATGGCCGAAGTGCCGGATGACTTGTTTTTTAAAGCCATTACGACTGTTTTGAAAATGAATGAGAAATATGTTCCGCCTTATGGAACCGGAGCAGCCCTTTATCTGAGACCTTTGCTCATTGGTACTGGTCCCCAGGTAGGTGTGAAGCCTGCCACCGAATACATGTTCATGGTATTTGTAGGACCGGTAGGTCCTTATTTCAAGGAAGGATTTAACCCGGTTTGCGTGCAGCTTTTGCGTGATTTTGACCGGGCTGCCCCACTGGGGACCGGGCATATTAAAGTCGGCGGAAATTACGCCGCCAGTCTGCGCCCTGCTACCAGGGCCAGGGAAGAAGGTTGTTCCACCGTACTTTTCCTGGATGCCAAAGAAAAGAAATATATTGACGAAGCCGGCCCGGCGAACTTTTTCGGGATCAAAGGCAATACTTATGTTACCCCCGAATCCAGGACTATACTTCCTTCCATAACCAACAAGAGCCTGAGAGTTCTTGCCGAGGAAATGGGACTGAAAGTCGAATTGAGGCGTGTTCCGGTTGAAGAGCTGGCTGAATTTGATGAGGTTGGGGCTTGCGGAACTGCAGCAATTATCTCACCTATAAAAGAGATCAGGGACAGGGAAAACGGAAAAGTCTATCAATATTGTAAAGATGGCAAAGCCGGCCCTGTTTCGACCAAATTATACCAGAAACTAAGGGCCATCCAATATGGTGAAGAACCCGACAAGTATAACTGGAACTATATTATAGAATAGAAATAGCTTTCAGGAATAAGGATTTATAAAGCTGAATACTTCGGGGTGTTCAGCTTTTTTTGTAAGGCAGAACTTAATCACTTTGTTGCTTGAAAGTGATAAGGTGATAAGGTGATAGGGTGATAAGGTGATAAGGTGATAGGGTGATAGGGTGATAAGGTGATAAGGTGATAAGGTGAGCTGAAAAAGCCTTAGTGAATTCTTAGAGTTTTAGTGCTTTTGTGGCTAAAAGGGCCTCGCGCTATCAGCTTAATTTTTTTTAGCCACAGAATCTCCAGGGCTCCATGGTTTCACAAAGAAATCAGGGTTGATGTGGGGATGTGAGGATGAGGGGATGAGAGGATGTGAGGATGTGAGGATGTGGGGATTTGATTTTTTGGGTTTGAAATTTGGAATTTCCCTTCGTCATATCGTAATATCGCCAAATCGATATTTCGCTACATTTTCCGGCCCTCTCCTGAGAAACTCTCTGAATGAAGACCAACGACCAACACCAACGACCAACGACCAACGACTAACGACCAACGACCAACGACCAACGACTAAGGACCAACGACTAAAGACTAAAGACTAAAGACTTTCCCTAACAGCTCCCCCATATCCCTCTGAACCTTCAAAGCTTCCTCCCTGGCTTTTCCGGCGAAATCTTCCCCTTTTGAAGCAAAGATTATACTCCGGGAAGCATTCACAATAAGGCCGCAATCTTTATTCATTCCATATTTAGCCACGTCCTGCAAACTGCCTCCCTGTGCCCCGATACCCGGTACAAGCAGGAAATGCTCCGGGACTATTTTACGGATATCGGCAAGGGCTTCCGCCTTGGTGGCTCCCACCACAAACATAAGGTTCTCTTTAGTCCCCCATTCACTTGCACTGGTCAGGACCTGTTCATATAATTTTCGCCCTTCAGATTCGAAATACTGGAAATCGGCCGCACCCTGGTTGGAGGTAAGGGCCAGCAGGATCACCCATTTGTTTTCGATGGAAAGGAAAGGCTGGACCGAGTCGGAGCCCATGTATGGGGCTACCGTGATAGCATCAAAATCCAGGATTTCCAGGAAAGCCTTCGCGTATTGTTTGGAAGTATTGCCAATATCACCCCTTTTTGCGTCGGCTATGGTAAATATTTCATCTTTGAACCGGTTCAGGTAGGCAATGGTTTTTTCGAGGCTTATCCAGCCCTGTGTTCCCCTGCTCTCATAAAAGGCCAGGTTTGGCTTGTAAGCAATTGCCAGATCATGGGTAGCATCAATAATAGCTTTGTTGAATTCAAAAACGGGGTCTTCAAATTTCAGCAGATGTTGCGGGATTTTTTGAATGTCGGTATCCAATCCTATACACAAAAAGGATTGTTTTTTATTGATTTGCCGGATAAGCTCTTGCCTGTTCATGATCGGAGGATTGTTAAGATTATTATGGCTTAAATTTCAATTTCTTCTTTCAGCCGTTCGGCATTTTCAGCTAATTGCAACTGGTCGATCAGTTCCTGTATGTTTCCGTTCATGGTATCCTGAAGGTTATAAAGTGTAAGGCCGATGCGGTGATCTGTTACCCTTCCCTGCGGAAAATTATAGGTGCGGATCTTGGCTGAACGGTCCCCGGTTGAAACCATGGTCTTCCTTTTGGAGGATATTTTGTCCAGATGTTTCTTG
Organism: uncultured Bacteroidales bacterium; assembly: GCA_963787195.1. Lineage (GTDB taxonomy): Bacteria > Bacteroidota > Bacteroidia > Bacteroidales > JAGOPY01 > CAWBCI01. Next base: position 51,023 of record CAWBCI010000031.1, on the reverse strand, counting down.
TACTCCATTTCGTAGATGCGGGTCCGCAACACTGTCATAGCCTTTTCGAGGTTCTTCAGCTGGGATTTCTGGTCCTGGCAGGTTACCACTATGCCGGTTGGAATGTGGGTCAGACGGATGGCTGAATAAGTTGTATTCACCGACTGTCCGCCGGGACCCGAACTGCAATAGGTATCTTTACGGATATCTTCCTGTTTGATATCCACATCAAATTCATCCGCTTCCGGAAGTACCACAACCGATGCGGCGGAAGTATGCACCCTTCCCTGGGTTTCGGTCTTTGGAACCCTCTGCACACGGTGCACACCCGATTCATATTTCATCTGGCCATAAACCCCATTCCCGTTCACATCAAAAATGATTTCCTTATATCCGCCCACAGTACCTTCAGTGGCGCTTACCTGTTCAGTTTTCCAGCCTTTCGACTCAAAATATTTCAGATACATGCGATAGAGGTCACCGGCGAATATGCTGGCCTCATCACCACCTGATCCGGCCCTGATCTCCACTACCGCATTCTTCTTGTCTTCCGGATCTTCAGGGATCAGCATCAGGCGGATCTTTTCTTCTATAGCATCCTTTTTTTCAATCAGGTCGTTCATTTCTTCCTTGGCATAAGTCCTCATTTCATCATCCTTTTCAGTATCCAGGATATCTTTGGCTGTTTCTATGCCGTCAAGAATATTCTTATAGATTTTGTATTGAACTATAATGGGTTGAAGTTCTTTATAATCTTTGTTCAGTTTCATGAATTTCTTCACATCGCTGGTAATGGAAGGATCTCCCATTTGTTCTTCCAGGTGCATGAAGTGCTTCCATATTTCTTCTAATTTTTCCCGCATAATAAAGCAATGTAAAATTTTTGCAAAGGTATAAATAAAGATGGATGGGAATGTTCAGGCGGATGGAGCTAATAATAGCTAAATTCTCCGTATGAAGATTGAATGATAAGACTCTTACTGTCGCCGGCTTCGCAATGCCCGACTATTTGTGCTTCTATACCGAAAGACAGGGCGATATTGATAATCTCGCCGGCATATTTTTCCGGCAGGTAAATTTCAAAGCGGTGTCCCATGTTGAAAACCTTGTACATCTCCTGCCAGCCTGTTCCGGATTGTTCCTGTATCATCCGGAATAAAGGGGGAATAGGGAACATATTATTTTTGATAATCCTGAGATTATCGACAAAATGCAGAATCTTAGTCTGGGCCCCTCCGCTGCAATGCACCATGCCATGGATTTCATCCCTGAATTCTGGCAAGATGGCCTTAATCAAAGGAGCATAGGTGCGGGTAGGAGAGAGTATGAGTTTACCAACATCCACACCCGGCACTTCAGTCGGATCTGTCAGCTTGAGACTGCCGCAATAGGCAAGATCATCAGGCATAGACGGGTCCAGGCTTTCAGGGTATTTTTCCTTATAAATGTGATGCAGTACATCATGACGGGCTGAAGTGAGGCCATTGCTTCCCATCCCTCCGTTATAATCGCTTTCATAAGTGGCCTGACCATAGGAAGCAATTCCGACGATCACATCCCCGGCCTCTATCTTATCATTCGAAATAATATCTTTTTTTGGAATGCGTGCACTGACAGTTGAATCCACTATGATGGTCCTGACCAGATCGCCTACATCCGCCGTTTCTCCTCCCGTAGAATAGATACCTATCCCGAGATCCCGTATTTGCTGTAGAAATTCTTCGGTACCTTCTATGATAGCTTTGATAACTTCGCCCGGGACCAGGTTTTTATTTCTTCCGATAGTGGATGAAAGAAGGATATTGTCAGTAACGCCAACGCAGAGCAGATCATCCAGGTTCATCACCACGGCATCCTGTGCGATACCTTTCCATACTGACAGATCACCGGTCTCTTTCCAGTAAATATATGCCAGGGAGGATTTGGTGCCGGCCCCGTCGGCATGCATGATATTGCAATAGGCCGGGTCAGCTGCCAAAATATCCGGGATTATTTTACAGAATGCCTTTGGGAATAAACCTTTATCAACATTTTGGATAGCGGCATGAACATCCTCTTTCGAAGCAGAAACCCCGCGAAGGTTGTATTTCATTTTGTCGCCGTTCATCCCGGGGCCTTTTGTGCCAGACATCTATTTATTCTTTTTGAAGATGATCTGTTGTTTCTCGTTATCGATATTGAAAGAACCGAACTGGTTCAATATGGAATTTCCTATGACCAGACCATAAGCCAGATTATCATTGACCATCAGCTCAACATTATGTATGGTCTCATTGGCAATGGTAAAGTCTTTCACAGTAATAATGGCCCTGTTCGCAATAGTTCCGTTTGCGAGGATCTTTTCCACATCACCTTTGAAATCATTTTTACTGATAGCACCGGTTTTAAGCAATTTCATAGCCTCAGTCACAGAGATCTGTGCCCTCAGTTTAGTATCCAGGACGAAGTTCACCGTATAACCGTTCAGGATGCAGGGTGCGGTAATAAGTCCTACTTTCGGCACAGTGGAAAACTTAAGCACATTATCTTCAGGATTGACCTGGATCTGAACTGATGTAGCAAGAGGTACATTCTTTGGTTTTGGGACGAAATCTTTGCTGATAACCCTGAACTCAGTCCGCCGGTTCAGCTGGTGGGCCGCTTCTTTTTCAGCCGTTGTCTGCAGAGAATCAATGAAACCATCGGTAATTACAGTTCCTTTCTTGAAAAGGTAACCATCTCTGAGAACATCTTTATCAAGTTTTCTTGGAACTCTCTCACCGTAACCTTTAGCTATCAGCCTGTCAGGATCTATACCCCTTTCAACCAGGTAATCAACCACCGACTGGGCACGTTTTTGAGAAAGTATATCATTTCTTTCGTAAGTATCCCTGGTATCTGTATGGGAAGCAAGTTCGATCACCAGGGTCGGATTCTGATCCAGGGTAGTTATCAGCCCCTGCAAGGAGTCCTGATACTGGGGTTTTAAGTCCCATTTAGCCAGGTCGTAAAGTATTTCAGGCAAAACAACAGGTTCTTCCGGGATGGGCTGGATGACAAAATCCCGGGTGAGGTCTTTGCTCTTGGCAAAGCCTACTGTGGTGACCTTTCCGCTGGAGCTGAAATAATTATCTTTAGTTACGGTGAGTTCATAAGTGGTATTAGGCATGATTTGGGTTTTGCCAAAATTATAGGAGCCCTTATCACTGGTCCGGGCGGTCATGGAAATACCATCTGAACCGACTATATCAATCCTGGCTCCACTTACAAACTGGAGTGTATTTTCATCTTTCACAGTTCCACTGAGGGTGAATTCAACAGGGGGTATGATAAAGGAATATATATCTTCCTTGGATTTGCGGCCGCTGCGGTTGGAGGAAAAGAAGCCTTGTTCGGTGCCGGGCTGGAATATAATTGCGAAGTCATCGGCTGAGGAGTTTATGGGTGTTCCCATATTCACCGGCTGGCCCCATTTCCCCGCAGTATCAATGCGGGTACAAAATATATCAAGACCACCCAAACCCGGATGACCGTCGGAAGCAAAATACAAGACAGTATCGGAAAGCAGGAAAGGGAACATTTCATTGCCGGGTGTATTCACAACCGGGCCAAGGTTTTTGGGTCGGCTGAAAGGCTTTGCTGGACTTTCACGATAAGAGACCCATATATCCTTTCCCCCGAAACCACCCGGTCGGTTGGAAGAAAAATAAAGCAAGAGTCCACTTTCACTCAGGGTAGGATGACCGACTGCTTCGGATGAATCTATTCCCAGGTCCACCAGTTCAGGTTTGCTATAATATCTACCGGTCCGTTTTGCCATATAGATCTGGCAGCCGTTTTCTTTATTGTCATCCACAGGACACCGGGTGAAATAAAGTTCATTAAAACCGCTGTTCATCATGGGTGTCCCTTCATTTGCATCGGTGTTAACCCCGTCTTTATCCTGATCGTCTAAAAGTGTTGGGGTGCTCCATTCATCTTTACGGTCCATCCTGGAAGTAAAGAGGCTGCTGAAATTCTGATCCGTCCATTCATCCGTTTTTTTCCCTTTGGCACCTTCACGGGTAGAGGTAAATATAAGTGCATTATAATTATCATTGGCATAGGTTGGCGCAAAATCTGCTTCCCTTGAGTTGAGACCTTTTACAATATTTACCTCATACTTTGATTCATGTTCCTGCCAGTAAGGTATGGAATCCAGAGACTCAATACCATATTTACCTCTTGGGTCATCCGGCTGTTTGAGCATATAAGCTTCATAATATGTTTTAGCATCCTCAAGTTCTCCGTTTTCTTTGAGAGCATCTGCATATTTTAAAAGAATGGAAGGTTCCTTGCTGTCATATCCATTCTTGATAAGTCTTTTATATTGGAGCTTTGCTCTTTTGCTTTCGCCGGTCAGACGATAGCATTCACCCATACGGTATATGATCCGGTTTCTTTCAGCCGGGTTTTTCCTTGATTTGGTATAAGCCTTCTGATATTTCTCAATTGCAATAGCATAGCGTTGATCATCAAAAGCTTCATCAGCTGCCCTGGTAAATGTACGTTTCTGGGCGGATGCATTCAGAGTCAGGACCAGAAAGCCCATCATAACCAGGATTAATTTGTAAGCATTCATATAATATCTAAAAGTAAGCAACTAAATTAATGATTATTTGTAGAACGGTATATATAATCTTTTATTGAGATAATTGGTAAAAATTAGGGAGGAATAGGCATTTAAGGTTGATCAAGGGATGGTTTATCAAGAGGGGCTTCGTCCGAAACGGTATTTTCAGGGGAAGCTTTTTCACCAGATGTTTTCTCCGGGGATGTCTTTTCAGTTTTAAGAGTTTTATTCGCTTCATTTCCTATATCCCGGAGCCCTTTATTAATGTCATCGGTAGTTTTATGGAAATCTTCCATGATGTTTTCTTCAATTGAAAGATCTTTTTTAATTTTATCTCCTTCCTTAGTGATCTCCCGTTTTATTTCATCAGAGGCCCTCCGTATCTCGTTCATGCCCCGGCCAATCTTTCGTGCGATTTCAGGTATTTTATCAGGACCAAATACGATAAAGGCTCCCAGTAATATAACCAGCAGCTCACCGGAACTTATATCGAAAAATAAAAGTAAATGACCCATTTAATCAAAAATTATACGGGTCACAAAAATAATAAAAAAGGCTTCACCATTCGGAAGAAAAAATTCCTATGAGTGAAGCCTGAATATTTATTATAACGGAAAAATTTATTTTGTTTTTCCAGGAATTTTCTTTTTAATTCTGCTCAACAAGTCATATGCAATCGGGGTAGCAACGAAAATGGAAGAATAAGTTCCTACAAAAATACCGATCAGCAGGGCGAAGGTAAATCCACGGATAATCTCCCCACCGAAGAGGAACATGGCAAACAATACCACAATCGTAGTACCAGCTGTGTTAACAGTTCTTGACAAAGTACTGTTCAGACCATTATTCATATTGACCCCAATATCTTTTTTGGGATAAAGAGTATTATATTCCCTGATCCTGTCAAAAATAATTACCGTATCATTAATAGAGTAACCGATAATAGTCAGGATAGCCGCTATAAATGCCTGGTCAATCTCCATACTGAAGGGCATTACAGAATATAGAAGGGAGAATAGCCCGATAGTTATCATGGTATCGTGGAAAAGGGCGATGACACCTCCGAGACCATACTGCCATCGTTTAAAACGAATCGCTATATATATGAAGATCACAATAAGTGCTATTACGATAGCCAGGACCGCCTTGTTCCGGATATCATCCGCTATAGTCGGCCCGACTTTTTGTGAACTTAAGATACCAAGCAATTTACCTTGTGTTTCTATATCAGTCGAAAAATCCCGGTATGTGATTTTATCATTTGCATAGAAGGGCTTTAAACCTGCAAATAAGCGGGTCTGAATAATTGAATCCACATCCGTAGATTCATCATCAATAAGGTATTTGGTAGTGACTTTAACCTGAGTACTGGGACCGAAAGTTTTTACTTCGGGGGCGACATTATCAAACTGAGTAGTAAGTGCCGAGCGGATATTGTTGGTTTTTACATTCTGGTCGAAACGGATAATATAGGTGCGTCCCCCTGCAAAATCTATCCCCATGTTCAGGCCCCTGGTAGAAAGAGAAATAATTCCGATCAGAATAAGAGTTCCTGAGATGATGTACGCAATTTTCCTGCCGCTTATGAAGTCAATATTAGTGTTCTGGAGGAAATTCCTGGTCATTGGAATGTCAAAACTGAGGGGCTTGTTCTTCTCAACAGTCCAGTTGAATATCAGACGTGAAATGAAGATAGCTGAGAAAAGTGATGACAGGATACCAATAATAAGAGTGGTGGCAAAACCCTGAACAGGGCCTGTACCGAATGAGTACAAAACAATACCGGTCAACAGGGTGGTGACGTTCCCATCGATAATGGCTGAATAGGCATTCTTATATCCATCGCTGATCGCGAGTCGCATGCCTTTTCCGGCTCGTATCTCCTCCCGGATACGCTCATAGATGATAACGTTCGCATCCACAGCCATACCAAGTGTCAGCACTATACCTGCTATACCAGGCAAAGTAAGTACCGCCCCAAGAGAGGCAAGTACACCGAAGATAAAGAAGATATTGACAATCAGGGCAAGGTCAGCAATGAAACCTGCACGGGAGTAAAAGAATACCATATATACAAGTACCAGCATAAAAGCGATGACGAAGGACCATAAACCTGCGTTTATAGCTTCCTTACCAAGGGAAGGCCCTACTACTGCTTCTTCAACAATCCGGGCAGGCGCCGGGAGTTTTCCGGCTTTCAGGATATTTGCAAGGTCCTGGGCTTCTTCTATGGACATGTTCCCGCCACTGATGGAAGAACGGCCATTTGGAATTTCGGTCCTTACCGAAGGTGAAGAATAAACATAGCCATCAAGCACAATAGCGACTTGTTTTCCTATGTTGTCCGCCGTTAATCTTTTCCAGATACGCGCTCCTTCATTGTTCATGGAGAGGGTAACTTCTACGTTTCCCACCTGATCATAATCTTGCCGGGCATCCACTACTACATCTCCACCAAGGGCTGCTGTTCCGTCCCTTGAAGTAACTTTCAGGGCGATCAGTTCGAGAACATCCGAGGAGGCAGTCCTGGGCTTGACAGTCCAGTCAAGTTTCAGGTTCCTTGGAAATACGTTCTGGACCTTTTTCAGCATCGCATTCACCTTGGCGGTGTCCTGAATTTTCGAAAAGCCGACAGTAGCTCCGTCGCTCGGATAATAATTCCCGTCATCACCCTGGAAGAAAGCAGGGGTCAGATAAGCATTCAGAGGATTATCCTCGGCATATTGCTCAAATGATTTTTTCTGATCGGCAGTTTTGCTCGTATCACTTTCAATTTGTTCCAGCAGGGAAGATTTTCCGGTGGTATCTGATTTCGATTCTGGAGTGACTTCCTTCTGCGCAGCTTTAGCGGTTTCAGTTGCTTTTAAAGTTGAGTCAGCACTTGCTCCGGCTTCAAGATCTTCGGTATTCTGAATGCTTTTTAGTTTCTTGTTGGCCTCAGCAAAATAATTGTATATGTCTTTGTATTGGTATGTCTCCCAGAATTCAAGCTTGGCTGTTCCCTGTAAAAGTTTTCTCACACGAGCCGGATCTTTGATACCGGGTAATTCAACGAGAATGCGGCCTGAAGCAGCAAGTTTCTGAACATTCGGCTGAGTTACACCGAAACGGTCTATCCTGGTTCTGAGAATGTTGAATGTACGGTCGAATGCACTCTGTGTTTCTGCACGTATTACTTTTAAGACTTCTTCATTCGTTGAATTATAACTGATTTTATCTTTCAGTTCAACAGAGTTGAAGATAGAAGCAAGCTTTGCATTTGGGTCGATTTCCTGCCAGGATTCCCCGAACAGGGTTACGAAATCCTTCTGGCTGTTACGTTGCTTTTCATGGGCAGTTGCCAAAGCTTTCTGGAAAACAGGATTCACTGCGTTGGGTCCTGCAAGCGCCTTAACGATATCACCTATGGATACTTCCAGGATTACGTTCATCCCACCTTTCAAGTCAAGGCCGAGGTTGATCTCTCTTTCCTTTACTTCTTTATAGGTATACTTTCTAACAAGGATATTATACACAACCTCGTTATTCATGGAATCCAGATAAAAATTCTCCCTTTTACTGGCAATGGAATCCAAATCAAAAGTCTCCCGCAATTGATTCCCATTTGCCAAATCTGCAGCTTCTTTTTTAGCTGCATCATTCCTGGCATAGCTTCTGGCTTCCCGTTCGATCTTCGAACTGACGAAAGTAAATGATAATTGGAAAAGGCAGACCAACGCAAACGCAATGGCAAAAACCTTTATAGCTCCTCTACTCTGCATATTATCAGATTTTTATATTTCAGTGTGACAGATTTTGAAGGGTGCAAAATTAGAATAATATTTCTAATATACCAATCAAGATTCAAATTTTATTATAATAATAAGGGAAAGCTGACATTTATCTTTACATTTTTATAGTAAATGTATGAATATGAGCATTTGATCTATTTTGCCAAATTATTGCCCCTAATTCTAAATGTTTTTCAAGACAGATTTGTAGAATTTTTAACATCCGGCTGACTTACATTGCTAATATTTTGATTATTTAACTGAGATGGATCGAAAATATGTGGCTGTCTTTTCAAATTGAATTAGTTTTGCACTCTCAAAAAGTTTATGCTATAATATTATGAAGACAAAATATTCGGATCTCATTGAACAGACTTTTGATTTTCCAACTGAGGAATTTGATGTTGTAAATAATGAACTTTCCTTTCATGAAATTTCTCTTATGGATATCATCAAACAATATGGAACACCTTTAAAAATTACTTATTTGCCAAGGATAAGCCAACAAATACAAAAAGCCAAAAGATGGTTTAATGTTGCGATGGCAAAAGCGGATTATAATGGGAATTATACCTATTGCTACTGTACCAAGAGCTCACATTTCTCTTTCATACTTGAAGAAGCCCTCAAGAATGATATACATCTTGAAACTTCCTCTGCATTTGATATCAATATTGTCGAAAATCTTTTTGAAACCGGTAAAATTAGTAAGGAGACATTTTTGATTTGTAATGGTTTTAAAAGACCACAGTATATCGATAATATTGTTAACCTTATTAATAACGGGTACCAGAATGTGATCCCTGTACTGGACAATTTATTCGAACTGGAGAAATACGAAAAATTCATTACTACTAAAAGCAAAATTGGCATAAGGATCGCATCTGAAGAGGAACCAAAATTTGAATTCTATACTTCCCGTCTGGGAATCCGGTATAATGACATTGTTCCGTTTTACAATAACCGGATAAAGGGAAATTCCAAATTTGAGCTGAAAATGCTGCATTTTTTCATTAACACCGGAATCCGGGATTCAGCTTATTACTGGAATGAACTTTCTAAATGTGTGAATGTATACTGTGACCTAAAGAAAGTATGTCCGGAGCTGGATTCCTTGAATATAGGGGGTGGTTTTCCGGTAATGAATTCGCTTTCATTTGATTATGATTATGAATACATGGCTGAAGAGATTATTTCCCAGATTAAGAATATTTGTACTCTTAACAATGTCCCTGAACCGGATATTTTCACGGAATTCGGTTCTTTTACGGTGGGGGAGAGCGGTGCTGTTCTTTATTCCATTATCGATCAGAAACGGCAGAATGACCGTGAAGCATGGAATATGATTGACAGTTCGTTCATGACTACACTACCTGATACATGGGCCCTGAACCAGCGTTTCATTCTTTTATCCGTTAATAACTGGGACCAGGAATATGAAAGGGTTTTCCTGGGGGGACTGACTTGCGATAGCGAGGATTATTATAATTCCGAGGCGCATTCCAATGCAATTTTCCTTCCGAAGATCAAACCGGGCGTGCCTCAGTATATAGGACTTTTCCATACCGGCGCTTACCAGGAATCCATCGGGGGCTATGGCGGAATACAGCATTGCCTGATTCCGGCGCCCAAACACATTATTATCGACAGGGATGAGGACGGGGAATATTATACCCGTTTGTTTGCCAAGGAACAAAGTTATAAATCGATGATGAAAATACTTGGATATTAAGTGTACGCTACAGATAAATTGTAATTTTGCAGCCATATATAAACCATTAAAACTTGCCAGGAATGAATTTTGGAGGATTATCCGAAGAATTTTCAAGCTATGAATCATCTGACATAGTTATACTCCCTGTTCCATATGATGAAACCAGTACCTGGGTGAAAGGAGCTGACAAAGGCCCGGATGCTATCCTCGAAGCCTCAGCTAACATGGAACTTTATGATATAGAGACCGATTCAGAAGTATTCCTTAAGGGAATATTTACGGATGAGGCAGTACTTGAAAAGTCTTCCCCGGATAATATGGTGGAAAGCGTATATAGAAGAGTTGTCCATCATCTTGATGAAAAAAAGTTTATCGTTACGCTTGGCGGTGAACATTCGGTCAGCATTGGTGCAGTGAAAGCTTTCAATGAAAAAATTCCAGGCCTCTGCGTGCTTCAGATCGATGCCCACACCGATCTGAGGCCTGAATATGAGGGCTCCCCTTTCAATCACGCCTGTGTTATGGCCAGGGTCAGGGAGTGGTGCCCCTATGTGCAGGTTGGGATCAGAAGTATGGATACGGTTGAAAAGCCATATATTATTAAAGACCGGATCTTTTATGCCAAAGATATTGCGGGGGCAGCTCCGGGATGGATGGATGAAGTTCTGGAAAAGCTTGACAATAATGTTTACCTGACCATTGATCTGGATGGACTGGATCCTTCCATTATGTCATCAACAGGAACACCCGAACCGGGCGGATTGGCTTATTATGAAGTGTTGGGCCTGATCCGCAAAGTCATCATGAAGAAGAACCTGGTGGGGATGGATGTAGTAGAACTCTGCCCAAGCGGCTCCAACAGGGCCCCCGATTTTCTGGCATCCAAGCTTATTTATCAAATCCTCAGCCTGAAATATTCAAAAAGTAAATGATCTAAAACCAGGATAATATGAAAAAGAGCGAGCTTTTAAAAGAAACCATACAGCATATAGATATTAAATCTTTTAATGCTGTATCCATCATTGATTCGATGCGGGAGATGTCATTCAGTTCCAGGGAGACCGCCAATGCGGCCGATATTCTTGAACTTATGATCAAAGACAAGGAATGCAGCATTATCCTTACCCTGGCAGGCAGTACAAGTGCCGGCGGCTGTATGCAGGTGTATGTCGATATGGTCAAAAATAAAATGATAGATGCTGTTGTAGCTACCGGGGCTTCAATTGTGGATATGGATTTTTTCGAAGCACTGGGCTTTAAACATTATAAAGGCACACCGAATGTGGACGACAGAATGCTTCGTGAACATTATATTGATCGTATCTACGATACTTATATTGATGAGGAAGAACTTCAGGCATGTGATATGACCGTCAAGATTATAGCTGATATGCTGGAGCCAAGACCTTATTCGTCCCGTGAGTTCATTCGTGAAATGGGAAAATACCTTGTTGATCATTCCAAAAAGAAAGATTCTCTGGTTCAAGCTTGTTATGAAAATGATGTCCCCATATTTTGCCCAGCTTTTACCGACAGCAGCGCGGGTTTCGGACTCGTTAAACATCAGTGGGAACGCCCTGATAAGCATGTGAGCATCGACTCGGTGAAGGATTTCATGGAACTTACCCAGGTTAAAATGGCTGCCGAAATTACTGGTCTGTTCATGATAGGAGGGGGCGTTCCGAAAAATTTCACACAAGATACAGTCATATGTGCTGAAATACTTGGGAAAGAGGTTCCTATGCATAAATATGCCGTTCAGATTACCGTAGCTGATCCGCGTGACGGGGCTTGTTCCAGCTCTACACTTAAAGAAGCTTCTTCCTGGGGAAAGGTGGATACGGTTTATGAACAAATGGTTTTTGCCGAAGCTACATCAGTGCTGCCGCTGATTATTAGCAATGCCTATCATAAAGGTGACTGGAAAAAGAGGGAATTTAAAAGATGGTCGAAGTTGTTTGATAGATAATAGACTCTTTTTTTAATTTCTGTAAGTTATCCATTTCCATAGCTCTTTGTAAGAGACTTTCTTTCCGTACATAAGTATGCCGGTCCGGTAAATCTTTGCAGCTATCCAGGTTGTAATCAGAAATCCGATCACGAGTAAGACCATGGAAGGTATCAGTTCCGAATAAATATTTACCCCAAAGGGTATCCTGATCATCATAATGATAGGGGATGTGAAGGGTATGATAGAAAGCCAATAGGCTATTTTACCGTCAGGATTATTCAGGACAAAGGACAGACCGATGATTATTGAAAAAATCAATGGCAATGTTACGGGTAGCATGAATTGCTGGGTGTCCGCCTCGCTGTCGACCGCCGAACCGATTGCCGCGAAAAGTGCTGCATATAAGAGGTAACCTGCAATAAAATAGAAAAGAAACGAAAGGATAATCACTCCGTAATTAATCGAAAAGAACATATCCAGAACCTGTGCAATGTTTTCATCCGTACCGAGTTTTTGCAAATCAGGCTGTGCATTTTCAACTCCCATAGGTTGCGATGAAAACAATTGACCCGGTTCCACTATTTGTTCCTTCATCTGGTATTTTGTGATCTGGTCCGCGTAAATGCTTGTAAATGCAGTCACGATCCCAAGTGTCAGGAGTATCCAAAGCAGGAATTGTGTCAAGCCCACCATGGCAATTCCGACTATCTTTCCCAGCATTAATTGTATGGGTTTCACAGATGAAACGATGACTTCCACTATACGGCTCGTTTTCTCTTCTATCACTCCACGCATTACCTGCGAACCGTACATAAAGATAAAGAAGTAAATCAGCATACCACCAATAAAGCCCAGTGCCCAGCTAACTTCCGTATATGATTTTTCATTGGTAGCGATATCTTCCACAACCAGGGCCACATTTGACTTAACCGATGCAATGGTCTTCGCGTCTATTCCGTATACATCCTGTAATTTCCTGTTTTCAAGTGTCTGGTTTAACTCCCCCTGGAGATAAATTTTGAGACTCAAACCCGGTTTTTTGTATGAATACATAAAAGCTGAACGGGGAACTGAATAATCTCCCTTAGGGATATACAAAATGGCAAAATCCCCCGTTTTGGTAAGTTCTTCTTTTGCCGTTCGAAGATCGGTATTGATATATACGAATTTCAGATCGGGGCTTTCTTTGAATTTTTCATAGAAGATACCGGTTTCATCCAGTACTTCTATAACCTTGGTTCCTTCTGATTTGGTTGCCAGGATCATGGGTACTATCCACACGGAAGCCATCAGGATAGGCCCCAGGAAAGTCATAATGATAAACGATTTTTTCTTGACCCTTGTAAGGTATTCTCTTTTGATTATCAGCAGGATCTTATTCATTAGTTGGCCTTATTAACGGTTTCAATGAAAATATCGTTCATGGTGGGAAGGATTTCGTGAAATCCGTATATTTCAGCTTGTCCGATCAGGACTTGCAAAAGATCGTTCGGTTTGAGATTCTGGGGCAAACGGATGATGGCTTCCTGAAATCCGTTTATGCTTTTTTGTCCGATGAGATCAAAACCCACTGGAAGTAAATGCTGCTGGATTTCACTGCCTTTGAATTCGATCTGGAATGTATTGGAACGATATGTTTGTTTGATTTGGTGAACATCGCCGTCCAATATTTTTTTGGATTTATTAAGAAGGGCTATATTGTCGCAAAGTTCTTCTACTGAGGACATGTTATGGGTAGAAAAGATGATGGTAGAGCCTTCTTTTTTGAGCCTGAGAATTTCTTTTTTCAGAAGATTTACATTTATCGGGTCAAAGCCACTGAAAGGCTCATCAAAAATAAGCAAGGGCGGCTTATGGATTACAGTTACGATGAATTGAACTTTTTGCTGCATCCCTTTTGAAAGTTCTTCTACCTTCTTGTTCCACCATCCGTCTATCTCAAATTTTTCAAACCATTCTTTTAGACTTTTGAGAGCTTGCTGTTTCCCCATTCCTTTCAATTGTGCCAGATACAAAGCTTGTTCTCCGACTTTCATCTTTTTATACAGACCCCTTTCTTCAGGAAGATATCCTATGCGGAAAATATCTTCAGCCTGCAAAGCTTTCCCCTGGAAAAAAATCTTTCCTTCATCTGGAGCAGTGATCTGATTGATAATCCGGATCAGGGTGGTTTTACCGGCTCCGTTCGGACCCAAAAGGCCGTAAATTGACTTTTCAGGAACCGATAAAGTCACTCCATCCAGAGCTGTGTGCCCTGAAAATCGTTTTGTTACATTTTGGACTTCAATAAGATTCATCCCTGGAATTTGGTTTTAATGAAAGATGTTTTTCATTCGGTCGAAAAAGCTTTTATCTCTTTTTGTAGGGTTGGGAATAAAGTTATCGGATTTCCTGAGTTCTTCCATGATATCCTGTTCTTCTTTGGATAGAATTCGAGGGGTCCATACGTTGATATTGACGAGCAGGTCACCTTTACCATATCCATTCATATCAGGCAGACCTTTGTTTCTCAAGCGGAGTACTTTACCACTCTGTGTACCCGGCTCTATTTTGACACGCGCTTTTCCTTCGAGGGTGGGTATGTCAACGGTAGTTCCCAGGGTTGCATCCGGTATACTGATAAAATGCTCATATATCAGGTTATTTCCATCCCTGTTAAAATCCGGATGTTCAATTTCTTCCACCAGGATTATGAGATCTCCGGGTACTCCACCTCTGGCCCCAGTGTTTCCCTTTCCACTCATCGACAATTGCATGCCGTCAGAAACTCCTGCAGGCATTCGGATAGCGATTATTTCTTCACCTTTGATAATCCCCTGCCCGGCACATTTTGCGCATTTTCTGCTTATAATAGTTCCTTCTCCGTCGCATGTAGGGCATGTGGTAGTAGTCTGCATTTGCCCCAGGAAAGTATTGGTTACCCTGGTTACCTGCCCCCGGCCATTGCAGGTCGGACAGGTGGATGGGGCTGCACCGTTTTCAGCACCACTACCATGGCAAACATCACAGGTAACATATTTATTAACCTTGATTTTCTTTTCTGCTCCGCTGGCAATTTCCTCGAGGCTGAGTTTCACTTTGACTCTAAGGTTTGTGCCCCGGTTCACTCTCCTTCTTCCACCCCGGCGCCCTGCATTAAAGCCAAAAGCTTCCCCGAAAGCGCCTCCGAATATATCTCCGAAATTGCTGAAGATATCATCCATACTCATACCGTATCCGGCTCCTCCACCAGGCATGCCCTTTACGCCATCATGGCCGTATCGATCATAACGCTGCCTTTTTTCCGGATTACTCAGAACTTCATAGGCCTCAGCCGATTCTTTGAATTTATTCTCTGCTTCAGGATCATTCGGATTTTTATCCGGATGAAACTTCAGGGCCATTTTCCGATATGCCTTTTTTATTTCTTCGGGAGTGGCATTCTTAGATATTTCCAGTATTTCATAATAATCCCTCTTAGTCATAAAATAGTCTATCCTCCATATATAAAACCAGCTTTTACCCGAGGCTTAATTGCCAATAAGTGTAAGCAGCCGGTTCAGGTGTAAATGCATAAATATCTTTTCCTTATCCCTAAATACCCACGACAACTTTAGCATAACGGATAACTTTGCCGTTGAGGCTGTATCCTTTTTCGATTTCCTCCACCACTTTGCCTTTCAAATTTTTCGTTGGTGCGGGAATATTGGTCAGGGCATCGTGAAAGTCCACATCAAATATTTCTCCGGTAGAATTGATAGGTTCAAGGCCTTTTTGTTCAAGTATAAGCTTGAATTTATTATATATCAGCAAGAGCCCTTCATGAAGGGCATGTTGTTCTTTGCTATTCACTGTTTCCGATGCTTTGATAGCTCTTTCCATATCATCCAGTACCGGTAAAAGAGCAGTTATAATCTCCTCAGAGGCATTTTTACCCAATTCTATCCTTTCCTTCAAGGTTCTCCTACGGTAATTATCAAACTCTGAATATAGCCTTAAGTACTTATCATTCAATTCGGAAACCTTTAAAGTCAACTCCTTGATTTCTTCGTCTTTCCTGAGGTCCTTCTTCTTGCTTTTCTTATCCCTGGATTCAGAACTATTCTCATTCTCAATGGAATCGGCCTCATCTTGCTCCTGTGATTTATTTTTATTTTCTTCGGTCATTTATTTAAAATTATCCGGTCATTAATATTCATTTTTCACTTTTATCCAGTCCTCGGTCTGGATGAAAAGAATTTTTCAGATATCATTTTCTGATTTTGCGATTCCAAAATTAATTAAACAACTTTGGGAACCTTGCATTTTATCAAATTATTTGCCAATTATAAACTTTTGCCAATTTGACAGGAAAGTAAACAGTCATCATTTCTTTAATTGCTTGATAATCTATTCCAATTTTTTGCTTATTCCAGTTTTGAATTTAAATGGTATCCAATTTTCTTATCTCCAGAACAGGCTTTTGCAAAAGATTTTCCAGTTCTAAATTATTATAACTTTGAAAACTCTTAGAAAAGCTGTACACATATGAGAAAAAGATTAGGATTATTTGCTTCCCTTGTATTATTGCTGATTATGGCATTGATTACTGACGAAAGCTATGGGAAGGATTACAGAATAAAAGTGAACATCTATGGTTTGGACAGCCAATATATTTACCTCATTTCTTACTATGGAGAGCAGCAATATAAGATTGATTCCCTGATCACTGATCATTCAGGGCAAGGTGTATTTTTATTTGGAAGTGATCGGAATTCAGGGATGTACAGGATACAACTGAATAAGAAAGACGGTATGGACTTTTTGTATACGAAGACAAATGTCTCATTGAGTATCGACAAATCGTTCAGTATCGATAGTGCCCGGTTCTCAGAATCAAAAGTGAATATGGATTTCCTGACTTATATGAAAAGTAAAAAAGATTTTCATGAGCGATATGACCTGCTGAACCCCTTGCTTTATTATTACCCTGAAAATGATCCGTTTTATGCCCAGATAGAATCTAAAGTCACTACACTTAAAAACACATTTACCACCCTTATAGCCGGGCTACTGAATACCCACTCACACGATCTGCTGGGAACTATTATCCGCTACGATCAGTTAAAGGATATCAAACCCGGCGATCTTAAACCTTCTGAACGGGATTACCTGAAATCTCATTATTTCGACAGTGTTGATCTGACTGACACCCTCATACTCTACACTCCATTACTTCCCGTGAAAGTAATTGATTACCTGTCACTATATATTATCCCTGGGGCTTCCCGTGATCAACAGGAGGCATCATTTATCGATGCTGTGGATACCCTTATGATGTTCACCCGGGGCGACCAAAGGATCAGGGAAATGTTCATCAATTATATGACGAATGGTTTTCAGGCCTATGGTTTGGAAAAGGTACTGACTCACCTGGTTGAAAATTATATGAACGACAGTACCTGCGTCAGTGAACAGGAAAGCTCTAAAATGCAAAAGAGGATAGAGGGGTTCAAAAAACTGGCTATAGGAAACACAGCACCGGATTTTGAGACTCTTGATATTAACGGAAAAAAGGTCAGATTATCTACTATCCCTGCAAAGTACAAAGTGCTACTTTTCTGGTCGAGCGAATGCCCTCATTGTGCTGAAGCGCTTCCGGCATTGTTGAAATTATATCATCGCTACCGGCCTGAACTTGAATTTGTGGCTGTTTCAGCTGACACCGACGAGCAGTCATGGCGGAAAACAGTTGAAATCCATTCACTTGACTGGACCAATATTGCCCAGTTAAAAGGTTGGGACGGGAAAATCGTACAGGATTATTATGTTTATGCAACACCAACTTACCTACTCCTGGATAAATCAGATAAGATCCTTGCCAAGCCAATGACTGTGAGGGAATTAAAAAATGCAATCGCAAATCTGCCCGGTTTGGAAGAAAAATGAAACTGTATGGATAAGGAAGGGCTGAATTAATGGTTTTTTTAAACAGGAATGATTTTAGCAAGCGAACATCAGTTCCCCTTTATTCTCCTGATATCTGCGCCCAATTTCTGAAGTCTAAGGTCAATTTCCTGGTATCCCCTGTCAATCTGTTCTATATTATGGATGACACTTCGGCCTTCGGCTGAAAGGGCAGCAATCAGCAGGGCAACCCCTGCCCGGATATCGGGTGAAGTCATTTCTATGCCTTTCAGTGGGTGTTCCCGGTTCAGTCCGATTACTGTGGCACGGTGGGGGTCACAGAGGATGATCTGGGCTCCCATATCGATCAGCTTATCAACAAAGAAGAGCCTGCTTTCAAACATTTTCTGATGGACCAGTACACTTCCTTTTGCCTGGGTTGCAATTACGAGTATGATACTGATCAGATCGGGGGTAAATCCCGGCCAGGGTGCATCTGCCACGGTCATTATAGATCCGTCCATGAAAGTTTCCACGGTATATTCATGGTTTGCGGGCACAAATATATCACTACCTCTTTGTTCCAGCCGGATACCTAATCTGCTGAAAATAGTTGGGATGATCCCAAGGATTTCCAGGCTTGAATTTTTAATTGTGATCGCGGAACGGGTCATGGCGGCCAGGCCGATGAAGCTCCCGATTTCTATCATATCCGGCATTAATTTATGAGAGCAGCCTGAAAGATAGTCCACTCCGTCGATAGTCAGGAGGTTAGAACCCACACCCGAAATTTTTGCCCCCATGTTATTCAGCATCAGGCAAAGTTGAAGAAGATAAGGTTCACAGGCTGCATTGAAAATGGTGGTACGGCCTTTTGCCATTACGGCGGCCATAACAATATTGGCTGTACCGGTGACGGAGGCTTCATCGAGCAGCATGTAAGCGCCTTTCAGCCCCCTGGTCTCGACCTTATAAAGTTTTTCATTATCATCGTAACTGAAATCAGCCCCGAGTTTCTCTAAACCGAAAAAGTGGGTATCCATGCGGCGCCGGCCGATCTTATCGCCTCCAGGCTGAGGTATGTATCCTTTTTTGAAACGAGCCAGCAAAGGTCCCAGCATCATGATAGAACCTCGGAGTTTAGCTCCTTTTTCCTTGAATAGGTCGCTCCTGAGAAAGTCCAGGTCAATAGTGTCAGCCTGGAAAGTATATTCGGAAGGGCCGGTTTTATTCACCTTAACCCCCATGTCGGAAAGCAGTTCGATCAGGAAATTTACATCACGGATGTTAGGAATATTCTGAATGACAACAGTTTCTGGAGTGAGTAATACGGCGCACAAAATCTGTAAGGCTTCATTTTTAGCGCCCTGGGGCTCTATCTCTCCCTTTAATTTTTTTCCGCCGTAAATTTCAAAGGAACTCATCCCTGTTTTTTTCTGCCTTTATTACTTCCGCCGTATTTATTGTTACTGTAATTACTCCCTCCAGAAGAGACGGATTTTACATATTTTTTCTTGTTACGAGCCAGAATTTCATTGGTATTATTAAGTTTAAAATCATCTCCAACCTGCAGGCGGTGGTTCGAAAGTACTTTCAGGTGTTCCAGGATAAGATCATCCTCTACGGAATTCCGGTTCCAGTTCAGGTATGATTTTTTGAGATGATTTGCAATAATCCGGATGAGGGCTTCCTTCTCCTGGCCTTCAGGGTATGAAATTGCTTTTTCAATGATTCTTTCAATATTCTTGCCATAATGCCGGAAACGAATATGCCCTTCGGAATAATTAATACGTTTTGGCTTTGAATATAATAAATCCTTGGGGGGAGGAGGGTAAGGGTTATCTACATCCAGTTTGAAATCTGAAATGATACACAAATGGTCCCACATCTTCTGCTTGTAATCGACCGATTCCTTGACCTTTGGATTCATCTGGGCCATTACATTTACAATCAATTCTGCTGTACGGGTTCTTTTTACCCTGTCGGGTATTTCCATGCAATGCTGGATCATCTTTTGCACATTCCTGCCGTATTCAGGAATGATCAGCTTTTCTCTTTGAGAATTATATTCCATTAAATAAATAGTTTTGAAAAAAAATACATTTGTAATGCTGCTCCTTAATTTCGGGATTCCTCGGGAAATATCTTCAAGGTTTTTGTTAGAGGATAAACTTAAAATGAGTAAATTAAGTTTGCAAATATAAGAATTATTTTAATCAGAATCTATAATTTTTAATTTGGCAAATTTCAACAAGAGCTGTTTCTGGCCTACCTGAGCAAAATAAACAGTTGCCTTACGATTGCTTCCATTACCCTCAATACTAATGACTTTACCCTTTCCGAACATCTGGTGTTCGACCTGCATTCCGGTTTGTATGGCATCAGCATCGTTAGAATCTTGCCTGGTTGAAGAAGGCAGTGTATCGTTTACCAGTTTGTTGAGTTTTTTAAGGTTTTTTCCTTTGAATGAAGAAGCAGGGGCTACTTCCAGGCTGTCCCTTCCAAAATTTCCGCTGTATCCTTTTCCGCTGTCAAACAGGTTCGATTTCCTTGGGAACTCTATGTAGTTACTATCAACTTCCTCAATAAAACGGCTGGGTTCAGCCGGCAATAACTCACCCCAACGGTAACGGTTTTCGGCATAAGAAATTGTGACTCCATGCATACCTCTTGTGAGGGCCACATAGAACAGCCTCCTTTCCTCTTCCAAATCACTTCGGTTGTTAAGTGACTGTATTGATGGGAAAAGGTTTTCTTCCAGACCCACTATGAAGACTTGTGGAAATTCCAGTCCTTTTGCTGCATGGATCGTCATTAGCGAAACATGATCCCGTTGATCTTTATCCTTATCGTCAGCATCAGTAAGCAAAGCCACATCCTGCATGAATTCATCCA
Organism: uncultured Bacteroidales bacterium; assembly: GCA_963787195.1. Lineage (GTDB taxonomy): Bacteria > Bacteroidota > Bacteroidia > Bacteroidales > JAGOPY01 > CAWBCI01. The sequence goes on along the minus strand of CAWBCI010000031.1, from coordinate 30,258 downwards.
GGGTGCGGAATTCTTTAGTTTCTGCATTTTCTTCCAAAGAGAGAGGCGCTTCGGATTCAGTAAATTCTTTGATGGCGTTCAGTAATTCCTCAATATTTTCAGCCCGGCTGACTCCTTCCGGTGACTGGTCCGAAGTCAGATCTTTCATGATCCCGGAAGAAAGGGCGATCAGTTTTGCCAGATCATAAGCATTTTTGCTTTTCAACTGGGCAGTAAAACTCTTGATCATCGTCACAAATCCTTCCATCTTCAGGCGGGTTCCTGAATTAACCGGCAAGCCAAACCAATCAGGTTTTTCCACAACTTCCCAAAGACTGACTTTCTTTTCGCTGGCTTTTACGATAATTTTCTCTATGGATGTCTGACCGATACCCCGGCCTGGGTAATTGATGATCCTCACAAGGGCCTCTTCATCTTTGTTGTTTATGCTTAACCTGAAATATGAAAGCAGGTCCTTGATTTCTTTTCGCTGATAAAAGGAAAGCCCTCCGTAAATTTTATAAGGTATATTATGCCTTCTCAGGGATTCTTCAAAAGAACGGGACTGTGCATTGGTTCGGTAGAGTATGGCGAAGGAATCATTCCCAAGCTGTTGGTTCATCTTCAGTTCAAAAATTGAATTTGCCACCAGGGTGCCTTCTTCAGTGTCGCTTTTAGCCCGGATAAGATGGATCAGTTTACCTTCATCATTATCGGTCCATATTTTTTTGAAGATCTGGTCTTTATTGTTGGCGATAATACTGTTGGCAGCATTCACTATTGTCTTGGTGGACCGGTAGTTCTGCTCCAGTTTGAATACCTTATGATCCGGATAATCATGTTTGAAGTTCAGGATATTCTGAATATTTGCTCCCCTGAAAGCATAAATACTCTGGGCATCATCCCCGACTACGCATATATTTTCGTTTTGCGCCGCCAGCCTCTTGATTATGAGATATTGGGACTGATTGGTGTCCTGATATTCATCAACCAGGATAAACTTAAACTTCCGTTGGTATTTCAGGAGTGTATCGGGAAAATGTTCAAGCAATATGTTCATGTTGAAGAGCAGGTCATCGAAATCCATAGCATCTGCTTTCTTCAGCCTACGGGAATAAGCCGAATAGATTTCACCTATAAGCGGTTTCCCGGCCATTTTGTCGGCCAGTTTTAATTCCGCTTCTTCATTATATTGTTTGGCAGATATCAGGCTTGTTTTGGCAGCGGATATCCTGTTCAGGACCTGGTTAGGAGGATAAACTTTCGGATCCTGGTCCATCTCTTTGATGATGGATTTGAGAAGTTTTTTAGAATCTTCGGTATCATAAATGGAATACTGGGAAGTATAACCGATTTGGTGGCCTTCAATTCTCAGAACACGGGAAAAGATGGAATGGAAAGTGCCCATCCAGACATTTCTGGCTTCAGGGCCTACAAGCTGGGTAATGCGCTCTTTCATTTCCCGGGCAGCTTTATTGGTAAATGTAAGGGCCAGGATATTGAACGGATCGACACCTTTACTAATAAGGTATGCAACTTTATAGGTAAGGACACGGGTTTTTCCCGAGCCTGCTCCGGCTATCACCATAGAGGGGCCGGTCATCGCTTCCACTGCCTTTCGCTGGGCTTCATTCAGGTCTTTTAACAAGGGATCCATTCGCTAGTATAAATCAGTCGACAAAAGTAAGTTTTTAAATGGGAGGGAAGTGGGAAGTGAGGTATGAATTTTCAACTTTTTGATTGCTTAAAGATTTTGAAAAAGGATTAAAGAGTAATTTTTTTTTCAGATATTTTTATTAACTTGGTTGTAAGAAACACCGGCGGGTCCTACGGACACCGCCGGGTTTGAGAAAAAAGAGAAATCCCCTCGGCGTGCGAAGCACCCGGGGGTGATTGGAACAAACAAGGAAACACCGGCGGGTCCTACGGACACCGCCGGGTTTGGGAAAAAGAGAAATCCCCTCGGCGTGCGAAGCACCCGAGGGTGATTGGAACAAACAAGGAAACACCGGCGGGTCCTTCGGACACCGCCGGGTTTGGGAAAAAGAGAAATCCCTTCGGCGTGCGAAGCGCCCGAGGGTGATTGGAACAAACAAGGAAACACCGGCGGGTCCTTCGGACACCGCCGGGTTTGGGAAAAAGAGAAATCCCCTCGGCGTGCGAAGCACCCGAGGGTGATTGGAACAAACAAGGAAACACCGGCGGGTCCTACGGACACCGCCGGGTTTGGGAAAAAGAGAAATCCCCTCGGCGTGCAAAGCACCCGAGGGTGATTGGAACAAACAAGGAAACACCGGCGGGTCCTACGGACACCGCCGGGTTTGGGAAAAAGAGAAATCCCCTCGGCGTGCGAAGCACCCGAGGGTGATTGGGACGGAAAAAAATTGGCTAAAGTCTTGACATATCCTGGAATTTTCTATATTTATAGAATTCTAATTAACCAAGCCATGAAAACAATAAAAGCTATCAGTTTCTTGAAATTGATTTTCAAGTCATTTTTCATTATTTTTTTAATTTTTAATTTAAATATCAAAACATATAGCAATCCTATTATGCCTCCTCCTATAATAACGGAGATCTATTTTAGCCCCGGGGGATGGTCAATTGAATTGTATTTTGCGGAAATTTTTTATGACGATCAGGATTTGTCGAATTATAGGATGGTTGGATTATATGACACAGCCCAATTCCTTGCCAGAACCTGTCCTGCAGGAGAAGCTTTTGACGTGACACAGGATGATTTTGCCTCAACTTTCACAATCAACCCTGAAGGTGATTTTTTGCATCTACAGACTTTTTACAATGGTGAATGGTTAGATATTGACTATTGGGGAATAGGTTTTGGTAATATCAGTCAATTCCATATGACAGGCGCCCCCCTTGGAGATGAATCGATAGCTTACCAGTATTTTTATGATTCCAGTGGAGAGGGGGATTTCTGGATAGTAAAGGAAAAACCCAATTCCATTGGTTCCTACGCATTTGACGTAAACAAAAGAGCTGCTTTCAGCGGCTATGTGCTGGACCGTGTAAATGAACCTTTGCCTGATATAAAATTGGAATATTGTCCGGAGTATTTTCATTATTACACTACTCCTTCAGTTCCTGTAATCATGACGAATACACAAGGGTACTTTCATACTGAATATATGTTTTGTAGGAATTATACTATGAAATTTTACCATGATGGTCAATTACTGAGCGATACCAATATAGTTATAGAACCTGATTCTCTGAATTATTTTGAATTCAAACTGGATACTTTGCTCACAGGGATCAATGAAAACGTGGGCACTGTGCCTCATTTTTTGATAAGGAATGCACCCAATCCTTGTTCAAATCTAACTGAATTCATTATTGAAATTTCGCAAATAAATCATAATCAGGCAGGAGTTATAAAGATTTATAATGATGAAGGTATAATTGTCGATATCATCCCGGTAGAAATGACAGCCGGCAAGCAGGAAATAAGCTACGATACTTCAGCCAAATCCTTGCCCAACGGAGTTTATCCCTGTAAACTTGAGATCGGACATCAATGTAAGGCATCTGCTAAAATGATCATTAGTCGATGAAATCGTTCAGACTGCTAATTCTAATTTCGGGATTATTGGTAATTTTCACGGAAATCAGAGCCCAGAATTTGGAATTCTACCGGGAAGACATACTATTCAAACTAAATGTTAAAGGTGCAACTACAGATGCTCATTATTATTTCTGTAATGTTGGGAAAAATGATCTAAGGACTGTTCTATTCTATCCCTTTCCGGACAGTACTTTTAATCTTATTGATACGCTAAGGGTTGAGACTATGCCCGGACATGTTAAATTGCCTTTCCGCAAAGCCCTTAAAGGGATTTATTTTGAAATTTTCATAAAAGCCTATGGACAATCGGAATACCGTGTATTTTTTAATCAAAAATTGAAGGAAAGGCATTTTAAATATATCCTGACCAGTACATCAAGTTGGGGACGACCACTCGAAAATGTGAGCTATGAACTTCAGATGCCGCAGGATATCAAAGTTGATTCCCTTACTTATCCTCCCGATACCACATACAGTTATCAGGCGATACACTTTTATAAATGGAAGAAGCTGGATTTCATGCCGGATAAGGATTTTGAGGTTTTTTTTAAATGATGCTGGAAATAGATTTGGAAATCTGATTAGCGGTTAATTTAATTCCGAGCCCGACTCCTTAGCATTACCCATGGCTTTTATAACATCCCCAAAGTTCCTAAATGGAAGCAAGTCAGGAATTAAGCTTTGAATAAGCGCTTTATTCCTGTAAAGATTAAAATATTTGTGAATATCATTTGGATAATTAAATAACTCTTTCTACCTTTGCAGCCCGTTTTTGGTGGGGTAAAACCCTGGAAAAGCGTTAGAAGTAGTTAAGGAACCTGATAAGTTGAGACATAATAGGTTCCGAACAGCCCCGGAAAGGGTTGGCAGGTCTCTGAAAGTCCTTCCTTTATCTATCTCCTTAAATACTTCAGTCCTTAGTTACAAATAATTGAAACAAATGTATTTTGTTTAAAAGATTTTGTACCTTTGCGCGCTCAAAAAACAGACGGTTAAAACATTTTTTTAAAATTGATATATGCCAACAATTCAGCAATTAGTAAGAAAAGGACGTGCTAAAACCACTGAAAAGAGCAAGTCGCCAGCTTTGGATTCCTGCCCGCAGAGACGGGGTGTTTGTGTTAGGGTTTATACCACAACACCAAAGAAACCGAATTCTGCTATGAGGAAAGTTGCCAGGGTGAGGTTGACCAACAGCAAAGAGGTGAATGCATATATTCCTGGTGAGGGGCATAACCTCCAGGAACACTCCATCGTACTGATACGTGGTGGAAGGGTAAAAGATCTTCCGGGTGTGCGTTACCACATTATTCGTGGAGCGCTTGATACGAGCGGAGTGGAAGGCAGAAAGCAAAGAAGGTCAAAGTACGGTGCCAAGAGGCCCAAGAAATAGTCAATACAATATTATACTATAGAGAACCATGAGAAAGGGTAAAGCTAAACCGAGAACTGTTCTTCCGGATCCGAAATTCAACGATGAGATGGTTTCGAAATTCGTGAACAACCTTATGCTCCGCGGAAAAAAGAGTGTGGCACTGCAGATTTTCTACGACGCCATTGAACAGGTTGCTATTCGTACCAAGGAAAACGGACTGGATGTATGGAAAAAAGGGCTGGCAAATGTCACCCCCGCAGTCGAAGTCAGAAGCCGCAGGATAGGGGGAGCTACTTTTCAGATACCTTCTGAAATCAGGGCCAACCGGAAATTATCAATAGGTATGAAAAATATGATCAGTTTCGCCCGGAAACGCCACGAAAAATCGATGCAGGAAAAACTGGCAGGCGAGATCTTATCAGCATATAAGGAAGAAGGCGGCGCCTTCAAGAAAAAGGAAGATATGCACCGTATGGCCGACGCCAACAAGGCATTCTCCCATTTTAGATTCTAGAACAATAGAGAAGGATAGTACAAAGAGATGTCAGACAGGTTAATACATACAAGGAACATCGGCATTATGGCGCACATCGACGCGGGTAAAACCACGACGACGGAGCGTATTTTGTACTATACCGGTATCAATTATAAAATCGGCGAGGTACACGAAGGTACCGCTACTATGGACTGGATGGTCCAGGAGCAGGAAAGAGGTATCACTATCACCTCAGCCGCTACTACCGTATTCTGGACGCTTGCCGGACAGCAATACAAAATCAATATTATCGATACCCCGGGCCATGTTGACTTCACCGTTGAAGTCGAACGCTCACTTAGGGTCCTCGACGGAGCTGTCGCACTCTTCTGTGCAGTCGGTGGAGTGGAAGCCCAATCTGAAACCGTTTGGCGCCAGGCCGATAAATATAAAATTCCCCGGATCAGTTACATCAATAAGATGGACCGTACCGGGGCTGATTTTTTCAGGGTGATCAATCAGATAAAGAATAAACTGAACAGTAACCCTATTCCACTGCAACTCCCCCTTGGAGATGAAGACGAATTTTATGGCGTAATTGACCTGATCGAAAATAAGGCCTATTCCTGGGATGATGAAACACTGGGAGCTGAATTCAACGAGATTGAAATTCCCGAGAATATGCTTGAACTGGCCAAAGAATATCGCAACAAACTGATAGAAGGAGTGGCCGAGGAAAGCGATATTTTATTGGATAAATATCTCCACGATCCCGAATCATTGACCAGTGAAGAAATCATTGCGGCCATCCGGAAAGCTACCCTTGATAGTAGGATTACCCCGGTTCTATGCGGCTCTTCCTTCAAAAATAAAGGAGTTCAGAAACTTATTGATGCCATTGCGCTTTACCTGCCTTCCCCAATGGATGTTCCCCCTGTGGAAGGTTTCAACCCCTATACTGAAAAGAACGAGTGGAGAAATGCTGACGAAAGTGAGCCATTTACAGCCCTCGCATTTAAAATTGCCAGCGATCCTTTCGTTGGCAAAATCGCTTTTTTCAGGGTTTATTCCGGATCTGTTGAATCGGGCTCCGTCGTGTTAAATGCCAATACGGATAAAAAAGAACGATTTGCCCGTATTCTGCAGATGCATGCTAATAAAAGAAATCCATTACAGAAGATAGAAGCAGGGGATATTGGTGTGGCAGTCGGGTTCAAAAAAATCCGGACGGGTGATACTCTTACTGATCTGAAGCACCCTCTTTTGCTTGAGAACATATCTTTTCCCGATCCGGTGGTTAATATGGCCGTTGAGCCTAAGACCCAGGATGACCTGGAAAAAATGAATATAGCTCTGAGTAAACTTGAAGAAGAAGATCCTACTTTCAATGTGCATTACGATGAGGAAACCGGCCAGACTATCATGCGTGGCATGGGTGAACTGCACCTGGAAGTTATCGTGGATCGCATGAGACGGGAATTCGGTATTCAAATCAACCAGGGAAGACCACAGGTTGCTTACCGGGAAGCTGTTACATCTGAAGTGGAGTACCGGGAAGTATATAAGAAACAGACAGGTGGTCGTGGAAAATTTGCTGACATGACCGTGATTGTTGGCCCTGCTGAAGAGGGATATAAGGGTCTGCAGTTTATTGATGAAACCAAAGGCGGGGTTATTCCAAAAGAATTTATACAGGCTGCTGAAAAAGGTTTCAGAAATGCAATCAACAATGGTGTGTTGGCGGGTTTTCCCTTAATTAACCTGAAAGTTCGACTGATTGATGGAGCTACCCATCCGGTCGATTCTGATGCACTTTCATTTGAGATCGCAGCCTCACAAGCATTTAAAAATGCCAGCAGGAAAGCAAATTGCGTTCTGCTTGAACCTATTATGAAAGTTGTGGTGACTACCCCTGAGAATTATGTCGGGGATGTTGCAAGCGATATAAATAAACGCCGGGGCCACCTTGAAGATGTGACATCAATGGTTGGAAGCCAGGTTGTATATGCAAAGGTTCCCCTGTCCGAAATGTTCGGATACGTGACCGCCTTGCGTTCGATTACTTCAGGCAGGGCTACTTCCAGTATGGAATTTTCCCATTACCAGGCAGTACCCAGGGACCTGATTGAAGAAATATTGTATAAGATCAAAGGATACGTAATTAACTTCTAAAATCATAAATAAAGTGAGTCAGAAGATTCGAATCAAGTTAAAATCTTACGATCACAATCTGGTCGACAAGTCAGCCGAGAAGATCGTGAAGACCGTAAAATCTACGGGAGCTGTTGTTAGCGGCCCGATACCGCTACCCACAGATAAAAAGATCTATACGGTAAACCGGTCCACCTTTGTAAATAAGAAGGCAAGGGAACAGTTTGAACTGAGTACCTATAAAAGGCTTTTGGACATTTACAGTACGACCTCTAAAACGATAGATGCCCTGATGAAACTGGAACTTCCCAGCGGAGTTGAGGTGGAAATCAAAGTATAATGCAGTATCAGGATTAAAAACGGCGAAAAAATAAAGCTCTATGTCGGGAATTATAGGAAAAAAGATTGGGATGACCAGCGTCTATGACGAAAACGGGAAAAATATTCCCTGTACGCTCATTGAAGCAGGTCCTTGCGTCGTGACCCAGGTCCGGACCAAAGAAACGGACGGGTACGAATCGATTCAGATGGCCTATGGTGAATTGAAAGACAAGCATACAAATAAGGCCATGAAAGGTCACTTCGCGAAAGCCGGGGTGAGTCCTAAGAAGATCGTAAAAGAATTCACCAGGTTTGAATCAGGTCACCAGAAGAAATTCGGGGATATACTTACCGTTGACATTTTTGTGGAAGGTGAGTATATCGATGTGATCGGGACCTCAAAAGGAAAAGGATTCCAGGGAGTCGTGCGCAGACATAATTTCGGTGGAGTGAACGATGCTACCCATGGACAGCATAACCGTGGCAGGGCACCTGGTTCTATCGGTGCATCTTCTTATCCTTCCAGAGTATTTAAAGGAATGAGGATGGCCGGTCGTATGGGAAATGAACGGGTCAAACAAATCAATCTGAAGATTGTGAAAATAATACCGGAAAAAAACCTGATTATTGTAAAGGGTGCTGTTCCGGGTGCAAATGGTTCATATGTAATTGTTGAAAGATGGAGTTAGAAGTATATAATATTAGCGGTGATAAGACCAACAAAATGGTCACGCTGAACGATGATATCTTCGGCATCACCCCGAACGATCATGCCATCTGGCTGGATGTGAAGCAGTACCTGGGGAACCTTCGCCAGGGAACTCATAAAGCTAAGGAAAAAAGTGAACTCTCGGGAAGTACCCGCAAGATCAAGAGGCAGAAAGGTACAGGGACAGCCCGTGCCGGCAGTATCAAGTCTCCTTTGTTTCACGGCGGAGCAAGAGTTTTCGGTCCACGTCCAAGGGATTATGAGATCAAGCTTAACAAAAAATTAAAAAGACTGGCCAGGAAATCGGCCCTGACTTATAAGGCTCAGGAAAACAGTATTACTATTTTGGAAGATTTTCAATTTGAAGAAGCAAAAACCAAAAATTTTATTGCCATGTTGAAAAAATTCAACCTGGAGGGTAAAAAAACATTGCTTGTTCTTCCCAATACCGACAAGAATTTGCTGCTTTCATCCAGGAACCTGAAGAAATCCAAAGTGTCGAGGGCCGAGGTGCTGAACACTTACGATATTCTGAATGCCACCAACCTGCTGATCGCTGAAAGTTCGGTGCCGATCATAGAAGAAATTTTAGGTAAATAATTTTTAAGCAAACAGTAATGGAAATCATTCAGAAGCCAATCATTACGGAGAAGATGACAGACCTTGGTGAAAAGTTGAGCCGCTACGGGTTCATCGTAAACAAAAAGGCCAACAAGCTGCAGATCAAAAAGGCAGTGGAAGAATTGTACGGTGTGACCGTTATGTCTGTCAATACGATGAATCATACAGGGAAGGTCAAATCCCGCGGAACGAAATCCGGTATCATTTATGGCCGGACCAGTTCGTACAAAAAGGCCGTAGTTACGATAGCTACAGGTGAATCAATTGATTTTTACAGCAATATCTAGATAAATGGCTTTAAAGAAATATAAACCGACAACCCCTGGTCAACGTTTTAAGCTTATCAGTGCGTTTGACGATATTACAACTGACCAGCCTGAAAAATCCCTTCTGGAACCGATAAAAAGCTCCGGTGGGAGGAATAATCAGGGAAGAATGACCATGCGTTACATTGGCGGAGGTCACAAGAAACAATACCGCGTCATTGACTTTAAACGGGATAAAGAAGGAATTCCGGCGACTGTGAAGACGATCGAATATGATCCGAACCGGACTGCCAGGATAGCCCTGCTCTATTATGCCGATGGTGAAAAGAGATATATTGTTGCTCCTACAGGTTTGAAAGTTGGACAGGAAGTTATGGCGGGACCTGGGGCAACTCCGGAAATCGGAAATACTCTTTACCTGAGTGAAGTTCCCTTTGGAACCATCATACATAATATAGAGCTTCGCCCGGGCCAGGGAGCAAAAATGGCGAGGAGTGCCGGATCTTATGCCCAGTTTCTTTCAAGGGATGGAAAATACGCGATTATAAAGCTTCCTTCCGGAGAAACCCGCATGATATTACAGACTTGTAAAGCCACAATCGGAATGGTTTCAAATCAGGACCATAGTCTTGAAAAATCAGGTAAAGCCGGTCGTAGCCGTTGGCAAGGTCGTCGTCCGAGAGTACGTGGTGTTGTCATGAACCCGGTTGATCACCCAATGGGTGGTGGAGAAGGAAGAGCTTCTGGAGGCCATCCCAGGTCCAGGAAAGGCTTATATGCAAAAGGTATGAAAACCCGGTCGCCTAAGAAGGCTTCCAGCAAGTATATCATTGAAAAAAGAAAAAAATAGTCATTAATATTTAAATAATTATAGAATGGCTCGATCGCTAAAAAAAGGACCTTATATTCATTATAAGCTGGAAAAGAAAGTGCTGGATGCTGTGGACAGTAAAAAGAAATCTGTCATCAAAACCTGGTCCCGCGCTTCTATGATCTCCCCCGATTTTGTCGGACAGACCATAGCCGTTCATAATGGAAATAAATTTATCCCGGTATATGTTACTGAAAACATGGTAGGCCACAAGCTGGGTGAGTTCGCACCGACACGGATTTTCCGCGGTCATGCCGGACAGAAAGATAAAGGCAAAAAATAAAGACTAATTACAATGGGAGCACGTAAACATTTAAGAGCAGAGAAAGTAAAGGAAGCCAGAAAGTCGGAGTACTTTGCTAAACTGATGAATTGCCCGACCTCTCCGCGGAAGATGCGGAAAGTTGCCGAGCTTATCCGGGGTGAGAATGTGGAATTAGCCCTTCATATCCTTCAGCACTCACCTCAAGAAGCTGCCATAAGGCTTCGCAAGTTACTTCTTTCTGCCATTGCTAACTGGCAAAATAAGAATGAAGGAAAACGGCTTGAAGATAGCAGCCTATATATAAAAACTGTGATGGTTGACGGTGCGAGAACTCTCCGGAGAATTCAACCGGCACCGCAGGGACGGGCATACAGGGTCAGGAAAAGGTCAAACCATGTGGTCCTCACCCTTTCCAGTAGAGTAACTGAATTACAGAGTTAATAAATTAGAAACACAATAATTTTCCTCATTAATGGGACAGAAAACAAATCCAATAGGTTTTAGGCTGGGGATCATCAAAGGATGGGATTCCAACTGGTTTGGCGGTAAAGATTTCAGCATGAAACTGACTGAAGATTTCCATATCCGTCAGTATTTGAATGCCCGTCTAGCAAAAGCAGGTATTTCAAAAATTGTAATCGAACGCACCCTAAAGCTTGTTACCGTAACCATTTATACTGCAAGACCCGGTATTATTATCGGAAAGGGCGGCCAGGAAGTGGACAAACTGAAGGAAGAGTTGAAAAAACTTACCAAGAAGGAAATCCAGATAAATATATCGGAGGTGAAACGTCCGGAACTGGATGCTGTTATAGTGGCTGGTTCTATAGCCCGACAGATAGAGGGCAGGATTTCATACCGTCGTGCGATTAAAACCGCTATAGCCTCCACAATGCGGATGGGTTCAGAAGGTATTAAAGTGCAGATATCAGGTCGTTTGGGTGGCGCTGAAATGGCCCGGAGCGAGCTCTACAAGGAGGGTCGTACCCCACTGCATACCCTGCGGGCTGACATTGACTATGCCAGGACCGAAGCGCATACAACCTATGGCAGGATCGGTTTGAAAGTATGGATATGTAAAGGAGAAATCTATGGGAAACCTGAGTTGGTATCTGTAGCCACCGAAAGTACCAAGAAACAGGCTCCCAGAAAAGGTCCGAGAAGAAGAAGATAATCATTTGATAACGCGATAAACCGTAATATAAAATGTTACAGCCCAAGAAAACAAAATACAGGAAGCAACAGAAAGGCAAAATGAAAGGTTTTGCGCAACGCGGAAACCAGCTTGCTTTCGGCTCCTATGGGATCAAAACCCTTGATACACATTTTATCACCGGCAGGCAGATTGAAGCTGCCCGTCAGGCTGTGACCCGTCATATGAAACGTGAAGGGCAAATTTGGATCAGGATATTCCCGGATAAACCTATCACAAAGAAACCGGCGGAAGTCCGTATGGGTAAAGGAAAAGGTGCTCCGGAATATTTTGTCGCCAGAGTAACCCCCGGCCGGATACTGTTTGAAGTGGAAGGCGTGCCTTTGGTTGTGGCTAAAGAAGCCCTTCGCCTGGCAGCCCAGAAACTTCCGGTGATTACAAAGTTTATTGTCAGGAGAGATATTGATGTTGAAGCCTCAAATTAAATAAAATGAAACAGGAAGTAATAACTGAACTCAGCACGGAGGAATTGAGAGAGCGCCTGGAAGATGAACAGAAACAGCTTACAAAGCTGAAACTGAATCACGCCGTTTCGCCACTCGAAAATCCAAATAAAATCACGGATTACCGCAGGACCATTGCCCGGATGAGAACCGAGCTCAGGAAAAGGGAACTTGAAGCCGAAAAAAAATAACGTATCCACCCTATGGAAAGAAAATTAAGAAAAGAACGCGTTGGCCTGGTCGTCAGCAATAAGATGGAGAAATCTATCGTGGTGCAGATCGAATTAAAAGAAAAACACCCGATCTATGGCAAGTTTGTGAGAAAATCAACCAAACTGGTTGCTCATGACGATAAGAACGATTGTAATATCGGAGATACGGTCAGGATAGCTGAAACCCGGCCGCTCAGTAAAAGAAAATGTTGGAGATTAGTCGAAATAATTGAAAGAGCTAAGTAACCATGATACAACAAGAATCTAGATTAGCGGTTGCGGACAATAGCGGTGCCAAGGAAGTACTGGTAATCAGAGTACTCGGAGGTACCGGGAAAAGATATGCCAGGATCGGGGACAAAATAGTTGTGACCGTTAAAAATGCCATTCCTTCCGGTAATGTTAAAAAAGGATCGGTAGTGAAAGCTGTGGTAGTCCGCACTAAAAAGGAAATTCGCAGGAACGATGGATCCTATATCCGCTTCGATGACAATGCCTGTGTTTTACTCAATGCTACCGGCGAAATGATGGGTACCCGTATTTTTGGGCCCGTCGCAAGAGAATTGAGGGATAAACAATATATGAAAATCGTTTCATTGGCTCCTGAAGTATTATAATCTATAAGAAGTATGCGTAAGAAACTGCACATAAGAAAAGGCGATACGGTAATGGTCGTAGCCGGTGACTCCAAAGGCCAGCAGGGAAGAGTCCTGAGGGTGGATGTCGATAAGCAGAAAGCTATTGTGGAAGGTGTGAACCTTGTATCAAAGCATTCCAGACCTACCAATGATAATCCCAAAGGCGGAATAATTAAAAAAGAAGCGCCCATTCATATTTCCAACCTGATGATCGTCGATGGCTCGGGCAAAGCTACCCGCATCGGACGCAAGATCGGTGAGAAATCTAACAAACTGGTACGTTATTCTAAAAAGACAGGGGAGGTTATAAAGTAATGCAATACACACCTAGACTTAAACAGAAATACCACGAGGAGATCGTACCTGCCTTGATGAAGGAATTTCAATACAGTAATCAAATGCAGGTCCCCAAACTGGTGAAAATATCGCTGAACCAGGGACTGGGAGATGCCATCGCGGATAAGAAACTGATCGATACAGGTATCGAGGAGATGTCAAATATTGCCGGACAGCGGGCAGTTGCCACTAAATCAAAAAAGGATATCTCGAACTTCAAGCTTCGTAAAAATATGCCCATAGGGGTGAGAGTTACTCTCCGCGGGGATAGGATGTATGAATTCCTGGATCGCCTCATCTCGGTGGCCGTTCCACGTGTACGTGACTTCCGCGGGATCAGTGACAAGGGATTTGACGGACGTGGTAACTATACTTTCGGAGTGTCAGAGCAGATCATCTTTACCGAAATCGATATTGACAAGATCAGTAAGATCAACGGGATGGACATCACTCTTGTGACTACCGCCCCTACAGATAAGGAAGCTCATGCTTTGTTGAAAGAATTCGGATTACCATTTAAAAAATAAATATTAAAAGATAGTTGTATGGCAAAAGAATCAATGAAAGCCAGGGAAATCAAAAGGAGTAAACTGGTCGACCGGTATGCTGCCAAAAGAGCTGCATTAAAAGATGCAGGTGATTACATCGGCTTACAGAAACTGCCTAAAAACGCTTCGCCTGTTCGGATGCACAATCGTTGCAAACTGACCGGCAGGCCTAAAGGATATATGCGTCAATTCGGCATCTCCAGGATTAATTTCCGGGAAATGGCCAGCCAGGGTTTGATCCCGGGGGTTAAAAAAGCAAGTTGGTAAAATATTAAATAGAAATAAGCAATGACAGACCCTATTGCAGATTATTTGACTAGAATCAGGAATGCAGTGATGGCAAACCACCGGATCGTGGAAATTCCTGCTTCTCATATTAAGAAAGATCTTACTAAGATTTTGTTTGAAAAAGGATATATCCTCAACTATAAGTTTGAAGACGATTCCATACCCGGACTTATCAAGATCGCCTTGAAATACCATCCTGTAACCAAGCAGCCGGCTATTACCAGCCTTGACAGGATCAGTAAACCCGGTCTCCGGAAATATGTCAGGGCAGACAAGCTGCCTCGGGTATTGAACGGATTGGGAGTGGCTATCCTCTCAACCTCTCAGGGGGTCATGACCGATAAAGAAGCCCGCAAACTGAAAGTGGGCGGAGAAGTTATTTGCTACATAAGTTAAAATACTGAACAGAATGTCACGAATTGGAAAATTACCGATAGATATCCCGGCAGACGTACAGATTACCATATCTGACGACAACCTGGTAACCGTAAAAGGTAAACTCGGAGAACTGACCCAGTCAGTTAATCCGGAAATAAAAGTGGAAGTTAGCGATGGCAAGATTAATTTGTCGAGACCCAGCGATGGGATACAGCACAGATCAATGCATGGTCTTTATCGTTCACTGATCAACAATATGGTTATAGGAGTGTCGGAAGGATTTAAAATTCAGCAGGAACTTATAGGCGTAGGTTATAAGGCTGTCGCTAATGGACAAATGCTGGATCTGGCACTCGGATATTCCCACAATATAGTGTTGGAATTACCTGA
Source organism: uncultured Bacteroidales bacterium (assembly GCA_963787195.1). Lineage (GTDB taxonomy): Bacteria > Bacteroidota > Bacteroidia > Bacteroidales > JAGOPY01 > CAWBCI01. Next base: position 15,193 of record CAWBCI010000031.1, on the reverse strand, counting down.
TGAGATCAAGGTGGAAGCTGTTACCGAACGTGGGAAAAACCCAAGGATTACACTTACATCATTTGATAAGCAATTATTGGGACAGGTGGCCGCGAAAATCCGGTCATTCCGGAAACCTGAGCCTTATAAAGGAAAAGGTATCCGCTTTGTGGGCGAAGATGTTCGCAGAAAAGCCGGTAAGGCAGCTGCTGAAAAATAATATTAAATAATATTCCGGAGGATAAGCATATGGATTTGAAAAGTGCAAAAAAGAGTGGCAGAAAAGTCTATCGCAGAGCCAGGATCAAACTGCGGATTAGAAAGATCGTGAATGGGACTCCTGAAATACCCCGATTGAGTGTCTTCAGAAGTAACAATGAGATCTATGCCCAGGTTATTGATGACCTGTCAGGCAATACCGTTGCCTCAGCTTCATCCCGTGAAAAAGGTATTGTTGAGAAAAAAGTCAACAAAACAGAAAAAGCCAAGCTGGTTGGAAATCTGATTGCCGAAAGGGCAAAAGAAGCCGGCGTCCAGGGTGTGGTTTTTGACCGTAACGGTTATCTATACCATGGAAGAGTTAAAACATTAGCTGAAGCAGCAAGAGTAGGAGGATTAAAATTCTAAATTGATTATGGCAAAAGTAAATGTAAAAAGAGTTAAATCCAGCGAGATCGAATTCAAAGACAGGCTGGTCAGCATACAGAGGGTCACCAAAGTAACCAAAGGAGGCCGTACTTTCAGTTTCTCAGCCATTGTTGTGGTTGGAAATGAAAACGGAGTTGTAGGCTATGGTCTTGGAAAAGCCAAAGAAGTTACCGCTGCAATTGCCAAAGGTATTGATGATGCAAAAAAGAACCTGATAAAAGTTCCGGTCTTGCATGGTACTGTGCCTCATGAACAAACCGGTAAATACAGTGGCGCCGAGGTTTTTGTGAAACCTGCTGCTCCCGGAACTGGTGTGATTGCTGGCGGCGCAATGCGTGCCGTGTTCGAAAGCGTTGGAATCAAGGACGTTTTGGCTAAATCAAAAGGATCCTCCAACCCACACTCAGTGGTTAAAGCCACTATTAATGCCCTGGTTCAGATGCGTGACCCGCATACCATTGCCCAATTGCGTGGTGTTGACCTGGATATGGTTTTTAACGGTTAATCCTAAAATTGAATTTAACATGAAAAAAGTCAGAATTACCCAGGTAAAAAGCGGTGTTGGAAGACCCGAACGTCAGAAAAGAACGCTTGAAGCACTTGGATTAAAAAGGATCAGGCATACTGTTGAAAAAGATGCCACTCCTCAGATCATGGGAATGGTCAGAAAATTAGCACATTTGTTAAAAGTAGAAGAAGTTAAATAATCTTAAGCACCTAAAGGAAATGGATTTAAGTAATCTCAGACCGGCAAAAGGCTCAACCAAAAACAGAAAGCGGATAGGTCGCGGACAAGGGTCCGGAAAAGGTGGAACTTCCACACGTGGGCATAAGGGCGCAAAGTCCAGATCCGGATATTCCAGGAAGATTGGTTTCGAAGGTGGCCAGATGCCTCTTCACAGAAGGGTCCCCAAATTCGGCTTTACCAATATTAACAGGGTGGAGTATCACGGAATTAACCTGGATATCCTGCAGAAACTGGCAGAAGAAAATAATCTCACCGTTATTGATCAGGCAACTCTGATCAGCCATGGACTGGTCTCTAAAAAAGACCTGATCAAAATTCTTGGCCGGGGTGAATTAAAATCAAAACTTGAAGTGACAGCTAATGCTTTTTCCGCTAAGGCTAAAGCATCTATCGAAGCTCAAGGTGGTGTAGCAACAGTAATATAAATTCCGCGTAATCTGAAAAACGGATGAGAAAATTAATTGAGACCATAAGAAACATATATAAGATCGAAGATCTTCGGACCAGGATACTTTATACCCTGGGTATTATACTTATATATAGAATCGGATCTTATGTTGTATTGCCGGGTATTGACCCGAATATGCTCTCCCAACTTCAAAGCTCGACCAAAGGTGGTCTGCTTGGTTTATTGAGTATGTTCACCGGCGGGGCATTTTCCAGGGCATCAATTTTTGCATTGGGGATCATGCCTTATATTTCCGCTTCTATCGTTATTCAGTTGCTGGGTATGGCTATACCATATTTCCAGAAATTGCAGAAGGAGGGTGAGAGCGGAAGGAAAAAGATCAACCAGATCACCCGTTATCTTACCGTAGTGATCACGGCTTTCCAGGCTCCCGGTTATATTCGCGGTATCATCATCGCTAATTTGCCCGCCGAAGCCATAGCCCCTTTTGATCCAAATGCCACTTCACCATCGACTTTTTTCTGGTTTTCATCAATCCTGATATTGGTTGCCGGAACAATGTTCGTCATGTGGCTGGGTGAAAAAATTACAGATAAGGGTATCGGAAACGGTATATCTCTTATCATTATGATCGGGATCATTGCCCGTCTGCCTTTTGCCCTTGCTGGTGAATTCGTTTCCCGCATGGAAGAACAAGGCGGCGGACTTGTTTACTTCGTCATAGAACTTGTGGCCCTGGTATTTGTTATCCTGGCAACTATCTTGCTGGTCCAGGGAACCCGCAAGATCCCGGTGCAATATGCAAAAAGGGTAGTCGGAAATAAACAATACGGAGGCGTACGTCAGTATATCCCGTTGAAAGTAAATGCTGCAGGGGTTATGCCGATCATCTTTGCCCAGGCTATTATGTTCCTCCCGATTACAGTTGCGGGATTTGCCAGAACAGAAAGCCTGTCGTCATTTGCTGCTGCTTTTTCAGACCCGAATAATATTTGGTATAATACTGTTTACTTTATTCTGATCATAGTTTTTACGTATTTCTATACAGCCATTACAGTGAATCCCAATCAAATGGCTGAAGATATGAAGAAGAACGGCGGATTTATTCCGGGTGTAAAGCCAGGAAGGAAAACTGCAGAATTTATTGACAGCGTGATGTCGAAAATCACACTTCCGGGATCTATATTCCTTGGATTTGTTGCCATTATGCCGGCGCTTGTGAGAAATATGGGCGTTAATTCCCAGTTTGCACAATTCTTCGGCGGTACATCACTGCTGATCCTTGTCGGAGTTGTCCTGGATACTTTATCACAGATTGAAAGTCACCTGTTGATGCGGCATTACGATGGTCTGACCAAAACAGGCCGCATCAAAGGACGGACATCATTTAGTATGTAATAAGGATGATTATTTATAAGTCAAAAGAAGAAATAGAGTTAATCAGAGAAAGTTCTTTACTTGTTGGTAGGACCCTTGGGGAAGTTGCCCGGATAATACGTCCTGGAATAAAAACCAGTGAACTGGACCGGGTAGCAGAGGAATTCATTAGGGACCATAAGGCAATACCCGCCTTCAAAGGATATGGCGGCTTTCCGTTTACACTTTGTATTTCACCAAATGAACAGGTGGTGCATGGTTTTCCGGGGAAGCGCGAATTGCAGGATGGGGATATTGTTTCAGTTGATTGCGGAGTGCTGAAAAATGATTTTTACGGAGATTCAGCTTATACATTCGCAATCGGAGAAGTAGCGGAAGAAACCCTGCTCCTGATGAAACGCACAAAAGAATCGCTTTACCTGGGTATTGAAGCTGCCGCGGAAGGAAATAGGGTAGGAGATATTGGGTATGCAGTTCAAACCTACGTGGAACAGTTCGGATACAGTGTGGTACGGGATTTGGTAGGACACGGCGTCGGAAGGGATTTACACGAGAAACCAGAGGTCCCGAATTACGGGAAACGCGGTACAGGTGTTAAACTGAGCGAAGGCATGGTCATTGCCATTGAACCGATGATCAACCTTGGAGGGAGGAATGTAGTTCAGGAAAGGGATGGATGGACCATCCGGACCATGGACAGGAGACCATCGGCTCATTTTGAACATACGGTGACTATCCGGCCCGGAAAAGCGGAGATATTGTCATCTTTTGACTTTGCAGAAGAAGAATTAAAAAAACGTGGATTACAGATAATTTGAATTGAATGGCTAAACAAACCTCAATAGAGCAAGACGGAACTGTTATAGAATCATTGGGCAATGCAATGTTCCGTGTTGAACTTGAAAACGGGCATGTAATTACAGCTCATATTTCAGGTAAAATGAGGATGCACTATATAAAGATATTACCGGGCGACAGGGTGAAACTGGAAATGTCACCTTATGACCTGACAAAAGGAAGAATTACTTACAGGTACAAATAATAATCGAAAATAAAATGAAAGTCAGAGCATCAGTTAAAAAGAGAACAGCAGACTGTAAAATAGTCAGGCGGAAGGGGAGACTTTATATCATTAACAAAAAGAATCCCAAACTCAAACAAAGGCAAGGTTAATCTTAAAAATTTAAATATATGGCCAGAATTGCAGGAGTTGACATTCCTAAAAATAAACACGGCGAAATCAGCCTGACGTACATTTATGGTATCGGCAGAAGTTCAGCCCGGAAAATCCTGTCCAAAGCAGGTGTCGAGTTTGAAAAGAAAGTAGAGGAATGGACGGATGAAGACCAGAATAATATCCGTACCATTATCAATAATGATTTCAAGGTAGAAGGGGCCCTCCGGTCGGAGACCCAGATGAATATCAAACGCTTAATGGATATAGGTTCATATCGTGGTATTCGCCATCGTATCGGCCTCCCTGTCAGGGGACAGAGCACCAAGAACAACGCCCGGACCCGTAAAGGAAAGAAAAAGACCGTCGCGAATAAAAAGAAAGCACCTAAAGGTTAATAATAATAGTATAGTATCATGGCAAAAACAACCAGAGCAGCTAAAAAGCGTGTTGTTAAAGTGGAACCGGTGGGCAGAGCATATATTCATGCCTCCTTTAATAATATTATCATAACCCTGACAAATGCATCAGGTCAGGTTATATCCTGGTCATCAGCAGGAAAGATGGGTTTCAGAGGTTCCAAAAAGAACACTCCATATGCAGCCCAGACAGCCTCTGAAGAATGTTCCAAGATCGCTTTCGATCAGGGACTCAGAAAAGTGAAGGTTTATGTTAAAGGACCGGGATCCGGAAGGGAATCTGCTATCCGGACTATCCATACAGCAGGGATCGAAGTAACGGAGATCCATGATGTGACCCCGCTACCTCACAATGGCTGCAGGCCTCCCAAAAGAAGAAGAGTTTAATAATACCCGAATAGATAAATTTAATTGAAATAGAAAATGGCAAGATACACAGGCCCGAGATCAAAGATAGCCAGGAGATTCAGAGAACCAATTTTTGGTGCTGACAAGGCATTGGACAAAAAGCCTTATCCTCCCGGCATGCACGGGAACACCAAACGTCGGAGAAAAGAATCGGAATACGGGATACAGCTTCTTGAAAAGCAAAAAGCAAAATATACCTATGGTATTTTAGAACGTCAGTTCCGGAACATATTTAAAAAAGCAAGCCAGAAGAAGGGAATTACAGGTGAGGTGCTGTTGCAACTTATCGAAGCCCGCCTGGATAATGTAGTATACCGCCTTGGGATAGCACCTACCAGGAGAGCTGCACGTCAGCTCGTTTCCCACCGGCATATTACCGTAAACGGAGCAGTCGCAAATATTCCTTCTTATGCACTTAAGGAAGGAGATATAATCGGAGTAAGGGAAAAATCAAAATCCCTGGAGGTTATCGTGAATGCAATGGAGTCAAGATCCAGTCGCTATTCATGGTTGGAATGGGATGATGAGAAAATGAATGGTAAATTCCTGAATTTTCCTTCCAGGGAAGAAATTCCTGAGAATATTAAAGAACAACTCATCGTTGAGCTTTACTCCAAGTAATTCTGATTTTTAATTAATCAACCTATAACGCTTTAAAATAATATGGCAATATTAGCATTTCAAAAACCCGATAAGGTTATTATGGTCGAAGCAGATGCTTTCAAGGGAGTATTTGAATTCAGACCCCTGGAACCAGGCTTCGGAGTGACCATCGGTAATGCCCTTAGACGTATCCTTCTCTCCTCGCTGGAAGGGTTTGCCATTACTTCCATTAAAATTGAAGGTGTAGCACATGAGTTCTCCACCGTCAAAGGAGTTGTGGAAGATATCTCTGAAATCATCCTGAACCTGAAAAAGATCCGCTTTAAAAGGCAGATTGAAACGGAAAACTCTGAAAAAGTGACCGTGGTTATCGGGGACCAGGATGTATTCAAAGCGGGTGATATCAATAAGTTTCTATCGGTATTTCAGGTACTGAACCCGGAAGTGGAAATCTGCCATATGGACCCATCCATAAAACTTATTATGGAAATCCTGGTTGATAAGGGAAGAGGTTATGTGCCGGCTGATGAAAACAAAAGCCTTACCAGTGATATCAATACCATCTCTATTGACTCTATCCATACACCTATCATAAATGTGAGATATTTTATTGATAACTATAGGGTAGAACAGAAAACCGACTACGAGAAATTAGTCTTCGAAATCACTACCGACGGCTCAGTACATCCTAAAGATGCTCTGAAAGAAGCTGCCAAAATCCTGATTCATCATTTTATGCTCTTTTCAGATGAAAAGATCACCCTGGATGCAGAGGAAAAAGCAGTGGCCGAGGAATTTGATGAAAGCTCCCTTCATATCCGTCAGCTGTTGAAAACAAAATTGGTGGATATGGACCTCAGCGTTAGGGCATTGAATTGCCTTAAAGCCGCTGATGTGGAAACTTTGGGTGACCTGGTTCAGTTTAATAAAAATGATCTGCTTAAATTCAGGAATTTCGGGAAGAAATCCCTGACCGAACTGGAAGAACTGGTGAAATCTAAAGGACTGGAGTTTGGAATGAATGTAGCTAAATACAAATTAGATAAGGAATAATCGCGATGAGACACAGGAAGAAGTTTAATCATTTAGGGCGAAAAAGTCCGCATAGACATGCAATGCTTTCCAACATGGCAACTTCCCTTATCCTTTATAAAAGGATTAAGACCACAGTTGCCAAAGCAAAGGCCCTCAGAGTATATGTGGAGCCATTAATCACCCGTTCAAAAGAGGACTCTACCCACTCCAGGAGAATGGTTTTCAGATATTTGCAAAGTAAAGAAGCGGTCACGGAATTATTCCGTGATATATCAACCAAGGTGGCTGACCGCCCGGGTGGATATACCCGTATACTAAAACTGGGTACACGGCTTGGCGATAATGCTGAAATGGCCATGATAGAATTGGTGGACTATAATGATAATCTGCTGGGCAAAACCGAAGCCAAAGCCAAAACTACCCGCAGAAGCAGAAGAGGTGGCACCAAGAAGAAAGACGAACTGGAATCCTCAACAGCTACTGCAGCTGCCGTCAAAAAGGAATCAACGGCAAAAAGCAAAAGCACGGAAAATATTCAGGAAGATCCGAGCCCGAAAGCAGATACTCCTCCTCCGGTCCAGGATACCGAACCCACTGAACCGGATACGGAAAAAGAAGCCTGATAACGGATTCTCAAACGAAATAATGAAGGATAAAGTTAAATCGGCTTTATCCTTTTTTTGTATAAATTCAACTTAAAAAATTAACTATGAGTACAATAATTGATATTCATGCCCGCCAGATACTCGATTCAAGGGGCAATCCAACAATCGAAGTAGATGTTTATTCCGATAGCGGGGCAATTGGAAGGGCTGCCATACCTTCAGGAGCCTCCACCGGTAGCCATGAAGCAGTGGAATTGCGTGATGGGGATAAAGACACCTATATGGGAAAAGGTGTCCTCAAAGCTGTTCATAATGTGAACAATGTGATAAAGGAAGAACTTGAAGGTTTTTCAATCTTTGATCAATATGAACTTGATCAGAAACTAATTGAACTTGATGGCACTCCCAATAAGGCTAAACTCGGGGCCAATGCCATACTGGGAGTTTCTCTTGCAGTTGCAAAAGCTGCTGCCATGGAAACAGGTCAGTATTTATACCGATATGTTGGTGGTGTCAATGCCCATACACTTCCGATTCCCATGATGAACATACTGAACGGCGGATCACATGCTGATAACAGTATTGATTTTCAGGAATTCATGATCATGCCGGTTGGTGCTCCTACTTTTGCTGAAGCCCTGCGGATGGGTTCCGAAATTTTTCATAATCTGAAAGCCGTCCTCAAAAAGAAAGGTCATTCAACCAATGTGGGCGATGAAGGTGGCTTTGCCCCTAACCTTGCATCCAATGAAGAAGCTATCAAAGTGATACTTGAAGCTATTGAAAAAGCCGGGTATCGTCCCGGTGAAGATGTTTATATTGCTCTGGATCCGGCAGCTTCCGAATATTATATCCCTGAGGAAAAAGTATATCACCTCAAATGGTCGACCGGTGAAAAGCTAAATGCTCCCCAGATGGTTGATTTCTGGGCCGACTGGGTAAAAAAATATCCCATTATCTCCATTGAAGATGGAATGGCTGAAGATGACTGGGATGGATGGAAACTTATGACTGATAAAATGGGAAAGAAGATACAACTGGTTGGGGATGATATCTTTGTCACCAATACCAGCCGTCTGCAGGAAGGTATTGACAAGGGCATTGCCAATTCTATCCTCATAAAAGTAAACCAGATAGGTACTCTCAGTGAGACTATCAACGCGGTTAACCTGGCCAGTTCAAATGCTTATACTTCGGTGATCAGCCACCGTTCAGGTGAAACGGAAGATACGACCATAGCCGATCTGGCCGTTGCCCTGAATACTGGATTAATCAAAACCGGATCGGCTTCCCGTACCGACCGTATATCCAAATATAATCAGTTGTTGCGGATAGAAGAAATACTGGGTACTTCGGCATACTATCCGGGCAGGGATTTCAAGTACCTGAAAAAATAGGAAATGAAAAATGGCTTTTGCCGACTTTTTTAGGAGGACTTGATATATGCCCCTATCCTGGAAATTTGTTCGCCAGGCACATAGAAAAGGTCTCCTGAAAAGCCTTCACTTTCACTTTCAAGTGGAATGAAATCCTTTCCTGAAACATAGAAAACCTTATAAGTCATTGGCAATAATAAATTGTCAATGACTTTTTTGTTTTCCGGACTCGTCTCAACCTGCAGGATAGGCCTGAACTTCTGGAAAATATCGGACATCAATGGAATAATGTAATTTTCATATCCCTCTACATCACACTTAATATAATTACAGGCTTCCATATTTTTGAAAACAGTGTTGGGGCGGAACATTTTTTCAGTAGAGAAAAAATTGTAATCAGTAGGTTTTTCATCCCCGATGACCTTGGTAAGTCCATGCCTGAAATGTTCACCGGAAATGGGTGTGATCATACGTATCTCTTTGTTATCTTCTGCACCTAATGCATAGGGTATGATCTCTGCCTGAGGAAATTTACTGATATTCTTAGCAAGAACGGTTCGGAATAGCTTCACTGGTTCCACGCAGTATACTTTTCCCTTTCTTCCGATAAGTCTGGAAAAAATTACCGAATAATAGCCAAGATTAGCCCCTATATCAATAATATGGTCGCCGTTACTAATCAGATTCCTGACAAAATAGTGACATTCATACTCCCGGTCCTTCCTGAGAAGATTCATTCTGTATGAGATAAAAAATATTTTGCTTATCAGCTTCAGATAGTTTTTAATTCCAAGAGAACGGAATAGTATACGTTTTATCTTCATTCTTTATCTACTTTTTAAAAATTGGCCTGATGAATTTATCAATGGCCCATTCATATTTCTCATTCAATTCAAGGAGCATCCTGGTTCTCAGCATCAGTACTACAAAAATTATTGTTATTACTGAACTTCTAATGAAAATGTCGAGGTAGAGATTATGGATTTCAGGAATGATATATCCTGCAATGTATGCTACAGCCGCAATCAGGATAATCCAGAGATGCCGCAAAGAATAGGGTTGTAATTTATATTTTATCCTCAGAAAGAGAAATAAACCAAGATCGGTTATCAGTTTTGAGAGGCAGGTGGCAAAGGCGGCACCTGTTATTCCATACATCGGAATAAAAATAATATTGCTTATAACTACCAGAACGATAAGCAATAACATGAAATAGGCCTGGTATTTGAAAAATTTCGAATTAGCAAGTATCATGGCGGCCGCACCGCTGATCATGTCAAACATAAATGCAAGACCCAGGAAGAAAATTACCCAGCGACCCTCCATGTAGGAAGCCGGTAGAATCCGGAAAACATTTCCTTCATTGGCCCATATCCCGATGAACAGCAGAGATCCTATGACCAGTTGAGTCAGGCTGGTACGCTCATAAATGAAAAGCAGATGTTTCAGGTCATTGTTTTTCCAGGATTGGGATATAATTGGATCGCTTATTTTCAGAAGGGCCCTGGAAGGCATAATGATAAGGGTTGCAAAATATGCTGTTGTAGTATAAACCCCGGTAGCTCCGAGACCAACAAAACGCTCTACCATGATGCGGTCTAAATTGGTGATCACCATACCTGAAAAACCTATCAGTATACCATAAAATCCAACTCTTAAAATCAACCTGTTCAGGTCCTTGTTCAGGAATTTGAAATCGGGTTTAAGGATGAATTCCCCGTCTTTAATGAGGGAAATGACAAGAACTACGGTAGGTATGCAAATGGAGACCACATAAAAGAGCACGTACTGGCTGAAGTTCAGGTAGCCCAGGTAGAAAAAGACTATAAATGCCAGGAAGAGGAGCCGCTGTATGAACTCTTTCAGCATAATTCCCTTTACAGCATTATGAAGGGTTTTATAATAACTGTCGAGGATCATGAACAGGAGGGTGAACAGGATCAGAGGCAGGAGATAATTAAAGTATTGCACGAAAAGAGCTGAACTTTCCTTAGACTGCTCAATTATATAATCCCTGAGCAGGAAAAACCCCAGCATAGATAGTACAAATCCGGCTGCAGTAATGGCCAGCATCAGGAACAATAAACCATGGTGTTTATGTTCCTTGCTTTTAAAATAGGGAAAAATGATGATCACGATCCGGCTTGTACCAAGACTGGCAAATTGCGCAAATATAACGGAGTAGGAGATCAGCAGGCTAAGGAGACCGATTTGTTCCTTTGTAAGAATACGGGGAAATATCAGCGCGGTGGTGACAAAACCGATTATCACCCCGATGTACAAATATATAGTGCCTTTAATGGCTTGTCGCTGGATTATTCCCAATGTGTTGATAGATGTAAATTGATACTGAAAAGTCTTTGACACATATTCAATGTCAAATTTATACCTTTTATTGTATTAAGCCTGATTTTATCTCTCTCCCGATATCATGTCCCAACTCAGGGGAGTCCCTCTTTTAATGTCCCTCTCAGCTGTTTTCCCGATTACCTCATCCAGAAACCTGGGAAGAAGTCCATAGCCAGGCCTTATAGACCGGATATTTTCGCTAGAGAATTCCTCTCCTTTCCGGATATCTTTCACAACGAAAAGGGATCGGGCAAAAACCCTTCCTGACCGGCTTTTTTCAGTCAGGGCGTAAGTGACCTCTCCCAAAGCTTTTTCAGCTTCCCTGACACCTTGGACCATATTTGAAAACTCAGTTGGCTCAAGGGAAAAAGCCGCATCCGGTCCACCGATTGACCTGTCGAGGATGAAGTGTTTCTCTATGACTTTTGCACCGAGAGTAGCTGCAACTATTGGGGCTGTAATTCCCATAGTATGGTCGGATAATCCTGTAATGACTCCGAAGGTTTTATTCATATCCTTCATGGTCAGTAGGTTGGCCTCTTCAATGGGTGCGGGATAAGATGAAGTACATTTAAGTAATACAATTTCATTGTTACCGGCTTCCCGGCAAACTTTAATAGCCAGTTCAATATCTTCTTTTTCGGCAATGCCTGTCGATATTATAATTGGTTTGCCTTTTAATGCCACATAACTTATCAGAGCTGTATCTGTAATTTCAAACGAAGCAATTTTGTATGCAGGCGGCTTAAACTTTTCGAGGAAATCAACAGCACTATTATCAAATGGAGTAGAAAAGCATAATAGCCCTTCCTCCCTGGCAACCCTGAAAAGATCTTCGTGCCATTCCCATGGAGTATAAGCTTCTTTATAGAGATCATAAAGGGTTCGGCCATCCCAAATAGTGCCGCTGCCAATACGAAAAAAATCATTGTCACATTCTATCGTGATGGTATCGGGAGTGTAAGTCTGTAATTTAACAGCATTTGCACCGGTTTTTGCTATTGCACGAATGGAATTAATTGCAATTTGCAAATCCTGATGATGATTGGCCGATAATTCCCCTATTATAAGGCAACCATCTTTATCAAGATCGTGATGTCCGATTTTCATATTTTGAGATCTTTAATATTACAGATTCCTGGTCTTTGAATTTTTCTTTTCTTAAAAAAACAAAACCACATCGGGTAAATGTCTTGATGGAAATTAGATTTTCCGTTTTAATGTATGCCAGGATATCTTCATCATGATACTTCCAGAATTCATTAATAGCCAGCCTGAGAATCTTGGCGCTATAACCCTTACCCCGCTGCTCTTCAGGAATGGTTACCCCAATAATGGTATTTGGGCCTTTATCAATTTTAACCAGGCCTATATTTTGACGATTATCTTCAAAAATATATAAAAAGAAAGCAGGATCAGCCATTTTTCTGTGGAACCATTGCCTGTGTTCCTCTGGGCTAATTGGATCAGTATTAAAGGAATTTGCCCTGACAGAAGGTTCATTATTCCAGCTATAGATCAAGTCCATGTCGGCCGGTCCGGCTTTTCTTAATTTTATATCCATCATCCCTGAAAGATCATCAAAAACTTCAATTAGTCTGTTTGCTGACCTTTTATCCAAAGCCTTTTCCTGATTACTAATAATATTGTGACTGGAGCTTTCATTAGAAAGCAAATCAGCTATTCCCGACAATAATTCTCCTCTTTCCAATGTTCTCAGGTCCCCAATACATTTGGCCAGACCTTTGCTTTCCAGGCTTTTATAGATATAAAATTGATTGTCTACAAGATAACCACTTATAAATGGCAGTCGACAAGCCACGGCTTCAATTGAAACTGTACTTGAAGGCAGTATACCAATTCGTGACCTTAGCATTAGTCTGCTGACCTGGGCAGCATTAAGTCGGCTGAAAAATTCCACATTTGTAACATTCTTCCAGAGTGCCTGACTAGTTTGACTATTGCTGACTACAGCTATTTTATAATCCGGACCTGAATTTAATGCGGAATTTAAAATTTTGTTCAGTAATCCATCTTGCTGACTAGCTCCTAGCAAGACCAGAATATCATATTCTTTTTCAGATGAGTCATTATTATTTTCCAGGAAAGCTTTTCTGATAATAGCATAATCTAAACCCAGGTAAAGTCGGGTATAGGGTTCAGTGGAATACATTGCCATATTCGCGATACCGGCATGATTGATCACTGCGTCTGCAACGAAATGCATTTCAGCCAGATCATCGATACAGACAAGAAGTGCTCCTTTTGCTTTTATGTTTTTCTGATAATTTGTATCGAAATTATATCCATCCAGGACCACTATATCATTTTCCGTCAAAGATTCCTGGAAGTCCTGATCATTTTCCCCGCTTTGTTCAAAATACATTGTATTACTAAAAACAGAATTTACTTCTTCTGATAAAGTTGCCGGATGAGTATTACTAACCAGGGAACAAGTATATTTTTCATTGAGCATTTCAGCCAAAGCCAGGCATCGGCTGATATGACCCATTCCTGTTTCGGGACTGGAGTTGGCACGAAAAATTATTTTTTTCTTTTGACTCATCTGGAGAACAGCTGCTGAAATTTCATTTCTGCCATCAGCCAGTCTTGTTCATCATCAATATCCTGTACTTCAGATTCCGGCAGTACCATAGGCATACAATTCGTGGTGAAAAAAGTATTCTCCTTTTCAAAGGAATTCGTCAGTGCCCAGTAAAAAGATCCTGAATCATGATAAGTACTTTCCAGGTCCTGGGTACGTTTTAATGAATTCTCCGGCCACATCATCTCAAGAATGCCTGATTCATTGATCCTGAATGCCCTCTGTACAGGATGTGAATATTTTACGACCGGGATCAGGGAGCTGGAATTATTATCGATCAAGGATTGGAAGGATTCAGTCAGCCTTTCTGCTTTGATCAATGGGGAGGCCGGGAGCAGGCAGCAGAAATAATCGAACTTAGTTCCTTTGCTTGAATAATTATTTAAAACTTCCAGAATAACATCTTTAAGAGGAGCAAGGTCAGTTGCATTTTCAGGACTTCTTGTAAAGGGCACTTTTGCCCCATACTCTTTGGCGACATCAGCAATAAGTACCGAATCGGTAGATACCATAACCTCCTCGAAGAGCCCTGAATTGAGAGCAGCCCGGATAGGGTAAGATATAATAGGTTTTCCTAAAAACAAGCGGATGTTTTTATTGGGGATTCTTTTACTTCCCCCCCTGGCCGGGATTATGGCTATCTTTTTCATCGCTGCAGGAATTCTTTTACACTGTCAATAACATAGCTTTGCTCATCATCCGTAAGTGTAGGGTACATGGGAAGGCTCAGGCAGTGCTCGTAATATTCCTCGGCTATCGGGAAATCACCTTTTTTCCAACCCAAACGCTGATAATAAGGCAAGAGGTGGACCGGAATATAATGCACCTGCGAAAAAATTTGCTTCTCCTGTAGAAAATTATAAAGTCCTTTGCGGTCGTCAACCTGTATAACATATAAATGGAATGCATTCTTAAACCCGGGACGACGATTTTGTAATCTCAATGAACTACCTGCAAATTCCCTGTCATACCTTACTGCGATTTCTATTCGCCTTTGTATGTTTTGCTCAGCCCGTTTCAACTGGCTTATCCCCAAAGCAGCCTGAATATCGGTCATCCGGTAATTATAACCCAGTTCAAGCATTTCGTAATACCATCCCCCGGGATTCTGTGAAAGGAGGTCCTCCTGCTTAGTAATACCATGTGTACGGAAAAGCTTCAGTTTAGTGTAAAGTTCTTGATCATTTGTAGTCACCATTCCTCCTTCGCCGGTAGTAATATGTTTAACCGGATGAAATGAAAAAATGGCCAGTTCGCTATATTCACAACTTCCACAATTGGATACTTCATTCCTGGAAGTAATGAAACTTCCGCCGGGGGCATGACAGGAATCTTCCAGGATCCAAAGCCCGTATTTATCTGCAATTTTTCTGAGTTCCTCAAGATCGATCGGATAGCCGGCGAAATCAACAGGAATAATACCCTTATAAGTGCCGGGTGACTGCTTTTTCAGCTTGC
>CAWBCI010000030.1:0-7870 GCA_963787195.1 uncultured Bacteroidales bacterium | reverse complement strand
ACATTCGGGCGATTTGCTTATGATAAGGTTTATGCCGTAGTAGGTGAAGGCATTGCCAATAAGAAACTCAGGAAAGAAAAACTGGATGCTATCCGTAAAGCATATGACGAAACTATCCCTGAAGAGGAAATGGATGAATTAAAACCATTTATCAGTCGTTATTTTCATGATGTAGAAAAAGATGCTATCAGGGATTTTGTCTTGAATGAAAGAAAACGTATTGACGGACGTGCTCTGGATCAAATCCGCCCGATATGGAGCGAAGTGGACTACCTGCCCTCAGCGCATGGTTCAGCTATCTTCACCCGTGGAGAAACACAAGCCCTGGTAACTGCCACCCTGGGAACCAAGCTCGACCAGCAGGTCCTCGACGGAGCTGTTATCGAAGGCAAAAGCAATTTCCTATTGCATTATAACTTCCCCGGTTTTGCTACCGGTGAAGCGAAACCTATCAGGGGAACCAGCCGTCGTGAGATAGGCCATGGTAACCTGGCCCTCAGGGCATTGAAACCCATCATTCCCAGCGATGAAATAAATCCTTATACTATCAGGATAGTCTCCGATATATTAGAATCTAACGGCTCATCATCCATGGCAACCGTTTGTGGAGGCACATTGGCCCTCATGGATGCAGGTGTGAAAATACTTAAACCGGTATCCGGCATAGCAATGGGATTGATCACCAATATGGAAACCGGAAAATATGCCATACTGTCTGACATCCTGGGAGATGAAGACCACCTGGGCGATATGGACTTTAAAGTGACTGGTACCAAAGACGGCGTAACTGCCTGCCAGATGGACATCAAAGTCGACGGTCTGACTTTTGAAATCCTTGAACAAGCATTGGAACAAGCCCGCCAGGGGAGATTATTTATCCTGGGAGAAATGATGAAGACCATTTCTGAACCGCGTGCTGATTACAAACCTCATGTGCCCAGAATCGAAAAGATGATGGTTGCCAAGGAATTTATCGGCGCTATCATAGGACCGGGAGGAAAGATCATCCAGGAAATCCAGAAGGATACCGAATCCACAATTATTATTGAGGAAGTCGGCGAATTTGGCATGATAGATATATTCTCCAATAACAAGTCTTCTATTGAAGCTGCCAAGGAAAGGATACGTCGTATTGTGGCCGTTCCTGAAGTAGGGGAAATTTACAAAGGAAAAGTTAAGAGTATAGTTAATTTCGGAGCTTTCATCGAGATCCTTCCAGGAAAAGAAGGCTTGTTGCATGTCTCTGAAATTGATTGGAAAAGAGTCAATGATATTGAACAGTATATGAAAGTAGGTCAGGAAATTGAAGTAAAACTGATAGGCGTTGACCAAAGTACTGGAAAATTGAAGCTTTCACGTAAAGTTTTATTGCCCCAGCCTCCAAAGAGCAATTAATTTTTTTGAAACTTTATGAGTCTGCGTTCGTACAATTTTACTTAGTTTTGCAGTCCATAAAACCAAATTATGCGCCAGTTAAAAATTACCAAACAGGTTACCAACAGGGAAACCGCCTCCTTAGACAAGTACTTGCAGGAAATTGGCAAGGTAGAACTCATAACTGCTGAAGAAGAAGTAGAACTGGCTAGAAGGATCAAGCAGGGCGACAGGGATGCACTGGAAAAACTTACCAAGGCTAACCTTCGCTTTGTTGTTTCTGTATCCAAGCAATATCAGAACCAGGGACTTAGCCTTCCCGATCTTATCAACGAAGGCAACCTGGGATTGATTAAAGCAGCGCAGCGGTTCGATGAAACCAGGGGATTTAAATTTATCTCCTATGCCGTATGGTGGATACGTCAGTCCATCCTCCAGGCATTGGCCGAACAATCCAGGATAGTACGTCTGCCACTTAATAAGATAGGCTCCATCAACAAAATCAACAAGGCCTATGCTAAGCTGGAACAGGAGAACGAACGCGAACCGGATGCCGGTGAAATCGCTGATATGCTCGACATTCCCGAAACAGAGGTGAAAGAATCCATGCGGAATTCAGGCCGTCATATTTCAATGGACGCCCCTCTTATTCAGGATGAAGACAATACCCTCTACGATGTTCTGAGGAGCGATGATACCAACACGCCGGAGAAAGAACTGATGACCGAGTCGCTCAGGAAAGAGATCGACCGGGCCATCTCTACCCTCACCCCTAGAGAATCCGATGTTATCCGGCTCTATTTCGGGTTGAACAGCAAACACCCTATGACCCTTGAAGAAATCGGTGAGAAATTTGACCTCACCCGGGAACGCGTAAGGCAGATCAAAGAAAAAGCGATCCGCCGTCTGAAACATACATCCAGGAGCAAGATCCTAAAATCTTACCTTGGATAAATGAAGGGCTCATTGAGGAATTCTTAAAAAATATTGCGGTAAAAGCGGGTTATTAGGCCCGCTTTTTTAATTTTACCAAAAAAACAGTGTAGAGTGTAGGGTGTAGAGTGTAGGGTGTAGGGTGTAGAGTGTAGAGTTGGGGGAAGTGGAGATGCTAATAGCAAACAGATCCTGACCTTCGTCAGGATGAGGTCAGGGAAGTGAGCCGTGAGAAGTGAGCCGTGAGAAGTGAGCCGTGAGAAGTGAGCCGTGAGAAGTGAGCCGTGAGAAGTGAGCCGTGAGAAGTGTATTAACATGAGAGGATTATTCCCCCTCTCCGGTGCGGAGAGAGCCTGTCCCGCTTTTTGCGGGAGGGTTAGGGGGTGAGGTCAGGGAAGTGAGTCGTGAGAAGTGAGTCGTGAGAAGTGAATAGGGAAATTTAATGAGGACCTTCCTATTAAGTCACCCCTCTCCGTTGCGGAGAGGGGACGGGGGTGAGGTCAAAAAGTCTGAACAGAACATAAAAACAAAATCATATGATAACAAATACAAACCGTCCTTTTCCCTGGGTGGCGCCTTCGCTGCTCTCAGCAGATTTCGGGAATCTGCAAAGGGATATTGAAATGATCAATAATAGTGAAGCCGACTGGTTTCATATCGACATTATGGACGGCTTGTATGTTCCGAATATCTCCTTTGGCTTCCCTGTGATGAAGCAGATCAAAAAGCATGTCAAAAAACCTATGGATGTGCACCTTATGATCGTTGATCCGGATCGTTACCTGGATCGTTTCAGGGATGCCGGCGCTGATATTATTACAGTCCATTACGAAGCCTGTACGCATCTAAACCGTACTGTCCAGGCTATAAATAAAACCGGCGCCATGGCGGGTGTGGCACTGAATCCGCATACTCCCGTTGCACTTCTTGAAAATATTATTGCAGACCTTGACCTGGTCCTCATCATGTCGGTAAACCCCGGATTCGGAGGGCAGAGTTTTATTGAAAATACCTATGAGAAGATCTCAAGATTAAAAGAACTCATCCTTCAAAAAAAATCTTCAGCATTGATAGAGGTTGACGGAGGAGTTACCCTGGAAAATGCAGCGAAACTTTTAGAAACCGGCGCTCAGGTACTGGTGGCCGGGCATACGGTCTTCGCTTCTGAAAATCCTTCTGTTACCATCGCAGAATTGAAATCAATCCGTTCTTAAAAGTCATTCTATTTAAGCTGTTCCACTGAACAAAGCTGGAACCGCCCTTGTTTATTTATCTTTGATCAATTTTTAAAATCTATATAAAAATGGCAAATAATTTCAACGGACTATGGCCGGAAAATCTCTGGCATTATTTCGGAGAGATCAATCAGATCCCCCGTCCTTCCAAAAAAGAAGAAAAGATCATAGAATACGTCGTAGAATTCGGCAAAAAACAAGGGCTGGAAACCCTGCGTGATAATATCGGCAATGTGCTGATCCGCAAGGCAGCCACCAAAGGGATGGAAAATCTTCCCTGGATCGCCCTGCAAAGTCACCTGGATATGGTATGTGAGAAGAATACCGATACAGTGCACGATTTCGACAAAGATCCGATCAAAACAAGGATAGACGGCGAATGGGTGAAAGCCACAGGAACAACCTTAGGCGCCGATGACGGTATTGGAGTTGCAGCCCAGCTTGCAGTGCTGGCTTCCGACGACATTCCTCACGGCCCCATAGAATGCCTTTTTACAATAGACGAAGAAACCGGACTGACCGGCGCCTTCGGACTGGAACCCGGCTTCCTGAAAAGCAATATTCTCCTGAACCTGGATTCGGAAGATGAAGGAGAATTTTTTATTGGCTGTGCTGGTGGTAAAGATACTGTCATCGAACTCAAATTTGAGAAAGATCCGGTGCCTGTGCATTTTTCATCTTATTTCGTAAATGTATCGGGACTTAGCGGTGGCCATTCAGGCGATGATATTCAGAAAGGCCGCGGAAATGCAAATAAAATCCTGAACCGCCTTTTATGGAATGCTTCCAAAAAATTCGGGCTAAGACTGGCTTCCTTCGACGGAGGTAATTTGCGAAATGCCATAGCCAGGGAAGCTGTTGCAAAAGTTTGTGTTCCAAAAGAACATCATGATGAATTCCTGAAATTTGTTTCGGATTATGAAGTGATTGCAAGGAATGAATTCAGGGTTACCGAAACCGGGCTGAAGGTGAAAGCAGAACATGCTGATCTTCCGGAATATTTGATTGATGAAAAGACCCAGGAGAATCTGCTGAATTCACTTTATGCCTGCCCTCATGGGGTTATAGCCTGGTCGATGGAAATACCCAACTTCGTGGAAACCTCCACCAACCTGGCTTCCGTGAAGATGCAAGATAATATCATCCGCATAGCTACCAGCCAGCGCTCTTCGGTGGAATCAGAAAAGGACGATATAGCGGATATGGTTGAAGCCACCTTTAAGCTGGCAGGCGGAAAAGTGGAGCATTCGGCCGGCTACCCCGGCTGGACGCCCAATCCCAAATCTGCCATCGTAGACCTAAGTGTAAAATCCTACGAAAGCCTCTTTGGCAACAAACCGGTTGTAAGGGCCATTCACGCCGGATTCGAATGTGGCCTGATCGGCGACAAATATCCCGGAATGGACATGATCAGCTTTGGCCCGACCATACGCGGAGCCCACATTCACCCGATGAAAGGCTGGAGATCAAAAGCACGGAGAAATTCTGGAAGCTGCTTGCTGGATGTGCTGCAGAGGGCGAAGGAACTGTGATCATTGAACATTGAACACCGACGCATCGACACATTGAACATTGAACATCGACGCATCGACACATTGAACATTGAACATCAACGCATCGACACATTGAACATTGAACATCAATGCATTGAACATTGAACAAGTATAGAGTTCAAATTTGGTAGAGTATTTCAGTCTGGAAACAGTGCATGTTTAAACTGACTGTATACCAATAAATAATTCCATTTTGTTTTTTCAATAATGGGATAGAGAGATTGTATATTTCCCTTCATTACGCTGAGGGATCGCGGTCCGCTCCGGAATGACGATCATGTTGACATTTTAGATAAAGCGGCGCTTTATTTTAAGTATGATTTACCGTCATCCTGACGAAAGTCAGGATCTTTACGCGAATTGCAGATGGAAATTTCTTTTTAGATGAACGTGAAGAATGTCTTTACTATGTAATTTAGCTTCCCCAATTGACTAACGACTAACGACTAACGACTAACGACTAACGACTATCGACTATCGACTAACGACTATCGACTATCGACTATCGACTTTTTTCACAATCCCACCCCGAACCCAATCCGGATAATCGGATTACTATAGGGCGAATAGATAGTCTCATTGATATTGAAGAGCACTTCGAGTGAAACATAGGCTTTTCCGCTGATCCATTGCCTGTATCCTCCGCCTAATAGTATATCGTTCACCCAGGTTCCTTGTTTTGTCCGGGCGATGGGATTTCCGACATTATCTAAAACATATCTATAATCAAGGTAGAGAGGATCGTACTCAACCTGGGCAAAGAGGTCCTTCCATACATAATAGCGGGCAAAGATTTTCCCGCCGTATGCATTGGAAGTATAGGCAGGATCATAGGTTTTATCTTTAAAATACTGGTAAGTCAGGCCCAGTCCGGCAAAAAAGTGATCGGTGACCTTATAGGCGGCCTCCGGAGATACATTTATATAAGTATAGGTGCCGAATTGCAAGCCGAAGTTACCTCCGAAATAAACCCGGCTCCAGAAGGGCTCCTTAAATTTCTTCGGATTTTTTATTTGTTGTGAAAATGCCGGGGCACTCATGATTAAGAGCAGCAGTGCCATAATTACCAGGCTTTTAACGATATTCTTAATCTTCATAAAAAAATCATTAATAAATCATTTACAAAAATAACATAAAACATATATGCCTGCATTTTAGGGCTGGCCGGATGCAATAAATATGAATTAAGAACGTATTAAATAGCGAAATATTTAACTTTGCCATCCGACAAAGAAAATTTATGAAGATCCCCCATTGGAAAACACCGGGCCCATTCAAATGGCTTATTTATTTAATCCCTTTATTCTTCCTTGTTTATTCCTGTAAAAAGGACCTTATAAACACGAATTCCAGTGTAAGATTGAGTTTTTCGACCGATACGGTTTACTTTGATACGGTGTTTACCAGCATAGGCTCCACAACATATTACCTGACGGTCCACAATAATGAAAAACAGAAAGTTAAACTTTCTTCTATAAGGCTTGCGGGAGGAAATGCTTCCTTTTACCGGCTGAATATTGACGGGGAGGCAACCTTAAACGCAACTGATGTGGAAATAGGAGCCTCAGATAGTTTGTATATCCTGATCCGGGTGACCATAGACCCGAATAATCAGAACAATCCCTTCGTGGTGGCCGATTCCATACTTTTCGACCTGAACGGGAATGAGCAGAAAGTTCAACTGGTCTCTTGGGGACAAAATGCCCATTACATCCTTGCCGATACCTATGTTCCCGGCTATCCGAAATATAAGATCATAGCCCATGAAAATGAAGTCACCCATTGGACTGCCGATAAACCCTATGTGATATATGGTTTTGCCGTGGTTGATTCAACGGGCAGGCTTGAGATTGACCGGGGAGTCAGCGTACATTTCCATGACAAGTCAGGTTTATGGGTTTACAAAGGCGGATCAATAAAAGTCAATGGCACAGTGGATGCCCCGGTGTTTTTCCAGGGCGACCGCCTGGATGCCTTTTACAAAGACTTGCCGGGACAATGGGACAGGATCTGGATCAATGAAGGAAGTGTGAACAACGAAATTAATTATGCCGTAATCCGGAACGGATTTATAGGCCTTCAGCTCGAAACCCTTCAGGAACAGATGGGCAATGAATGCATACTTTCGAATACCCGGATTGAAAATATGAGCGGCTTCGGTATCTTCACCCGTTATTACAATATAACCGCCTATAATGATGTGGTGGTGAACTGCGGCCAATACCTGGCTGCCTTCACCCTCGGAGGAAATTACGATGTCCGCCAGTGTACTTTCGGGAATTTATGGTCGGAAGCTGTGAGGACCACGCCTTCACTTGTCCTGAATAATTACTATAGCGACACAAATAATGTGGCTTATCCTTTCCCTTTACAGGCTTATTTCGGGAATAATATTATTTGGGGAAGAAATGATGATGAATTGCTCGTGGATTCAAATGACGGGGATACTTTTGATTATCTTTTTGATCATTGCCTGCTGCAAACCACCTATGATATTTCAGACCCTGCCCATTACAATACCTGCCTGAAAAATAAAGATCCCCTGTTTGTGGATTATATAAATGATAACTACGAACTCGACAGTCTCTCCCCTGCCATTGATTATGGCAGTAAGGAAGTTTTATCTACTTCCGTATTTGACCTCAGCCGGGATATTTTGGAAGTCAACCGCAGCGCCTTTGCCGGATTTGGGAGCCTATGAGTATGTGAAGCCGGAGTAGAGCCAGTCTTCAGTCGTCAGTCGTCAGTCGTCAGTCGTGAATCGTGAGTCGTGAG
>CAWBCI010000029.1:0-38749 GCA_963787195.1 uncultured Bacteroidales bacterium | reverse complement strand
GAAACAAATGTACAAATCGCCCTGGTCAGATTTAGGAAGATCGCGTGTTGAACTGAAAATTAAATAGCTCTCGTCAGGAGCAATATAGGGAGTCCAATTGCGCATATTCCCTTTGGTATTTATACTTGCGGGCAGTAGTTCCGGTTTTGCATACTCTCCATCAATAAACTCTGATCGGTAGATCCCAATATTGGCCCACTGCTCTTCAAGGTAGCCTAAGAAATAGAGTGTATTCTTGCTAGTTATAGTAGGAAAATAAACATATTTTATTTCAGGGAAACGAGTAACCAAGTTTATAAATGTTGGTTCGCTCCAGCCTTCTCCCTTTTTCTCCACAAAATAAGGATTTTGACCACTTCCTTTGCTAGCAAAATAGAGTCGCTTGCCATCAGTAGAAAATACTACCCCTTCATTAAATGGCGATACTTCTGGCTCTGTCCATGTATCTCCAACACGCCTCATCGTCTTATAAAAATTAAGCCACTGGTTATTTGTATCTATTTGTATTGACCACCAAAATACCTCCTTACCATCAGCAGAAAATGTTGGAGCCCCATGCTCTTTATAATCTGACGAAATAATTCCACGGGCAAATACTTGGGGAATTTCACCTGGTACAGACTGACCAAAATAATCACCCTTTATATTAACAACTTCTTGTCCAAATAATGAGGTAACAGTTAGAAAGAGAATAAATATTTGAAATACATTTTTCATAATCTTGATATTTATTAAAATTCCAATTGCAGCTTTTAAATGTAGCCCAACGTGTTGCAAATATGGCCCGTAGCCGTTCATTTGCAGTTTGTTTATTAATTACTCGTATTTATATGCTTCTACTCATTTGTCTTGATAGCACTAAAGCGGCTATGGGCTATGATTTGCTGTTAGCGGCTGGTATTTATTTTAGTGTTTTTATCTATTTATGATGTGAACTTTTGTGATCAAGTTTATATCTTTAATTATCAGATGCCTATTTAATTATCTATTAATGATCTTTTAAAAAAAAGTGCTTTCTATATAGTATAAAAAATACAAAAGCACCGAATACAAATATTAAAAGTATTATACCTATTATATAAAGACTGTCAATAATATAAATTAGCACTATCTTGATGATTGACGGTTCAGATGGTGCTTCAAGGTCGAATTGTTTAAGCTTTTTCTCAATATCTAATAATATTTTGAAATGTTTTGATTTGACTTTTATTTCATGAATACCATCCTGATAATAAGATGGTAATCCTTTTATTAAGGAATGTATTTCTTTATTAAACTTTAATCTTAAAGTACTGTCCTCTATGGTTTTTATGATAATCCTTACTTTATCTATTTTTTCAACATAAAGTTTTTTCTCGGAATATTTCCAAAAATCGGTTTCCATTAAAGTATTTACATAATCTTTAGAATTCTCAGATGGAATACATGTTCGATATGAAATCCAATAACCTAAGCTGTATCCTGATATAGTTCCAAATATTGAAGCAATGATATTTCCTCTT
Source organism: uncultured Bacteroidales bacterium (assembly GCA_963787195.1). Taxonomy (GTDB): domain Bacteria; phylum Bacteroidota; class Bacteroidia; order Bacteroidales; family JAGOPY01; genus CAWBCI01. Next base: position 37,247 of record CAWBCI010000029.1, on the reverse strand, counting down.
CCTCTTGAATTTTTCAGAGATTTTCTGAGACTATTTGAGTACTTAAAGCCATCCTTTATTTTATATCCGAGAAAACCCGTCCCCAATGCAGCAATGGTAGAAGAACTAAGAAAATTAAGTAGATTTCTATCTTTTATAGTTGAAGTATCATTTCTTAAAATGGCCTCTATATCAATTAAAGATAAAGTATCACTATCTGTATTAAACAGATATATATTATTATTTTCTCTTTTATAAGCTAGATAGTTTATTCCATTTATTTCTTCAATTGAGATTTTTTGAGATACATATTGTTTTAAAAAACCTTTTTCTCTAACATCACGCCTTCCATTAATAAATCCAATTATTGAAAAGATAATAAAAAAAAGTAAAAAGTATGTAACAAAACTTTTAAAGTTCATGTCTACTATTTTGTCGGGTAACGCAGCGGGTTACCCCGCCCTTGTCCCCTAAGAACCGTACTTGAACCTTTCGATTCATACGGCTCAGGCTCCCTAAAGGCGGATTAAACAACCCGGCAATTTACAAAATAATCAGTACATTTATCTATACCATAACCTGTTGACGAAATAATTATCCCAGGATGAATCAAAAGGATTAGCGTTTCCGTTGATGAGTTTATGACGTTTAATATGAAAGCAGGCAAACATACGGAGTAAGATGATTTTACCATCGTTGAATTTGCCGAAGAACTGCCATTTTCGATTGCCACAACTCATAAAATAAAGCGAAACGATTTTCCTGTAACCCAGGTTGTTGTGCCTTCGCCTTGCCCAGAGCCAGATGTTGCGCCACAGTATCCTGTCTAATTTGTAAAATGTTTTCTTAGAACAGATGTGTCTGTGATAGTTCCCCCATCCGGTGATTACCGGGTTCAGGTTACGGATTAAGATTGCTGCTTGTGAACCCCTATGTTTAACAATGATTCCCTTCAACTTTTCTTTCACCGATTTAATTGCAACTTTCGTTGGCCGGATAAGGAGTTTCCCTCGGAGATACATTCTTATGTTCTGGCCAAGGAAGTTGAAGCCTTGGGTGATGTGGGTAATACTTGTTTTCTCCTGCGATAGTTGAAGACCTCTAAGAAAAAGAAATTCTTCGATCAGTGGCTTGACTTTATTCTCCAGGATTTCCTTTTCGGACGCTGTGACGATAAAATCATCAGCATACCGGATAAGGTGGATTTTAAAGTGGTTGTTCTTGCGGCAACCGTCCGGTCTGATTGTGATCCCGAAAGCTTTATCTATACAAGCTTCCAGACCATCGAGTGTCATATTGGCAAGTGTCGGAGAAATAATACCTCCTTGCGGAGTCCCTTCGGTTGTGGGAAATAATTGGCTATTTTCAATAAACCCTGCATTAAGCCATTGTTGCAGTATCTTTTTGTCCATCGGGATATTTTGTTCTAACCATTGGTGGTTAATATGATCAAAACATCCTTTGATGTCTCCTTCCATTACCCAGGTTGCGCTGTCCTTTCTCGACAGGTGAATGTAACACCTTTCAATGGCATCATGGCAACTTCGTTTTTGACGAAAGCCATAAGAGCCTTTGTCAGCCAGCGTTTCGGATACGGGTTCAAGAGCCAGAAGGTGTAAAGCCTGAAATGCCCGGTCTTTCATGGTGGGAATTCCCAAAGGGCGTTTCTTACCGTTCTTTTTAAGTATGAACAGACGGCGCAAGGGCAGGGCTTTGTAGCCCTTCCTGACTAAAGATAAGGCTGCACGGAATTTATGAGTTGGGGTTTTCCACATAACACCGTCAACTCCCGGTGTTCGTTTTCCTGAATTTTCTGTAACCCGTTTTACTGCTAAGAGTTTTGCAGCAAACGAGTGGGTAAGCATCCATTGTAGAGCCTTGACCTTATTATGTTTGCCTTCCCTTGTTGCCTTTGCAATACGTGATTGTAATGACCTTACCGATTGTTTAGCGGACCTCCAGTTAATGGATTTCCAGTGTTTGACAATGGTTTCGGGTGCACAATCCTTTTGATCGGACTTCATTTGCTTTCCTGAATTGAGGTCTTATTATAATGTTCTTGCAAAAGAGAACCAGATGGAAGTCAGCATATCCTCTTCATTACAAAAAGGCTTTGGCTTTATCCACCTTCCCATACCTGTATTGCATTGTGTTCATCTCACGACGGACCTACCCTCTGCATAAGGAGCTATACAGGCTTACCACGTTCCGTCCAAATAACAGGATGGGTTAGGTGCTGCCTATATACCGGAAGAACTACATCCATGTGCTTACATCTAACGTGCTCACATCCTGTCTTCTTGCCATTTTGGCCAATGTGTATCAACAACTTTCACATTTTCGCGCATGACGGTACGTCAACGACAGTTCACTTCTATTCACCATACCACCCAAGCCGGCACCTGCTAGCATGTTGTTATCTGTCAGGGAACCTTTTCCCGGCAGCTTCACACCCCAACGTTGCCATTGACGCATGTGCCGGTAGGCTACTCATGATGGAACATGAGATTAAATCAATCTAAAAAAAGAACGTTTAATAGTTATTTGGACAGCTTCGTGTCGCACTTATACTTGCCGCTAACGTTTGTATGTGTCTACCAGGTAAATATATATCTTCCTTGTCAGTCTATAAAGGTAGACTTAGCCCTAAGTTCTCATGGGCTAAAGGAACCTTTAAAATTTGATTTGGTAGATTTGTACATAACCTGGCTTTTTTAACTAGCATTAAATTTAGGAGACTTTTTTTATATATCCAAATTATCTAATGGACTTTTAATATTATCCATCCCTTTTTTTTGTAATGTGCATTTAAATATCTACGTTACCCGTCACTCGTCACCCGTCACTTTCCCTGAACCCCAGTACTATGAATGTCCCATCGTCACTATCCGGATGATCTTCAGGTTCAGGACTACAAAGCGCCATGCCTGCCAGAAGATATTGACCCGCCAGTGGCGGGTCCAGAAGGTGGGGGTGGAGGCGTAAACCATGTCGTCGGTGCCTTTACGGGATATTTTATTGTCTTTCATTGTTTTGCTTTTTAAGGTTATCAACAGCTTTTTATTCGGGAAGGAGATACCAGAAAGGATAGCCCTTGGCTTTGTGCAGGAACATATAATGCATGAAGAGCTTCATCCAGTGCCCGGCCAGGCCGGGCTCACCCATGGTAAACCGCATGCTGCGGCCGTATTCGGGATATTTGTCCCAGTCGGGTACGATGGGGAAGACGGTCATGGTGGCCGCCGCGCCCGTCCGCATGCCGTAACCCGCCGAGACTATACAGGCCGCTCCCATCTTCGACAGGGAGGCCCGGTGCCTGAATTCCTTCCGCCCTTTGATCCTTTCCACTATGTTCAGGGCTACTATTTTTCCGGTAACACCGGAAGGCATGCCGGTCCGCGGCGGGGCAGGGAATATGGCCGTTCCATTCGGGCTTTTCTGCGGTTTGGAGATGGAGTGGGGTGGGGCGAAAGCTATTCCCGTGGCAAAAATATTTTCATAGAGCGGGCTCTGGTAAATCTCCGGCCAGTCGGAAGCCTTCCAGTCATCATAGGCCTTTCCGCTGTAATCGGCATCCACTTTCAGGAAACCGTTGGGCGCGAATAGTTTCGCGGTAATATCTTCTCCGTTTTTATCAAATGCCTTAAAATCCTGTCCCTTGAAAGCCGGGATCAGCATGGCAAAATCATAAGGCTCGGTCTTCTCTTCCCCGTTCAGGTTCTCGTAATGCACCAAACCCGGCTCTATCTTCTTCACCCCGGCCCTTTTGATCCAGTGTATATTCCGCTCGATAAAGAAAGACTCAGCGAAGACCTTTGTGGAGACAATATAGCCGCCTTTTTTTATGAAAGCGCCGCCCATGCCGAAATCGCCCAGTTCATATTCATTAGTGATCCAGGTGATGTCGGCCATATGGCTAAGTCCCCTTTTTCGGATTTCATAGGCCACATTCAGGATATACTCAAAAGCGGCACCCTGGCAGGTGGCCATCGGATGCCCTGTACCGACCAGGAAACGCTGCCTTTCCCCCTTTTTCATCTTTTCCAGGGATTCCTGCAATGTCCCCCAGCAATGCTCGGCATGATCATAAGAACAAACCGATTCGGTGAAGCCCCCGTGGGGTCCGAGGCCCGGCGTGGCATCGAAATTCAGCTTTGGGCCTGTTGCATTCACCAGGTAATCATAATCCACTTTCTCCGTCTCGCCTTTCCGCTCAGGAGCCGTATATTCTATTCTTACAAATCCTTTGGCAGATATATCGTCCCCATCAGGGTGAAAACTCATGGCTTTTGCTTGTTTGTAGTCGATTTTCCAGCGATCGTAAACCTTTCGAAGCGGGAACCTGACCTGGTCGACCTTCATCCTTCCAACGCCAACCCATATATTGGAGGGGACCCACTGGTAATAACTGTTGGGGCTGATAACCACGACCTGGTGGCTTTTCCCCAGTTTCTTCTTCATGAATGCGGCGGCGGTATGACCCGAGATGCCGGCGCCCAAAACCACAATTTTTGCCATAAAGGAAATGTTTGGTTGATTAATATTTGAAGAGCAAAAAGTTAGGGAGAATTTATGGATTCTCAAAGGAAATATTTGATAATTCTGTCATTATGCTTCCCTTTTAAATTCTTTGAAAATTTTCCAGCAGTAATATTAAATACTTATAATCGAAATAGAAGCTCTGTATTATTTCACTGAGTTCCACTGAGGGAAAAAGGAGTTCCACAGAGAAAGTTAATATCCAAGGACATATCTCCTGATACCATTCTTTAATACTGTTACATTGAAATTTATAATCAAACCGTATCGTATTTTAGCAAATCTCATATAGGTCAGGATTTGTGCCTGATGTACAGGCGCAATTTCGTCTACCGATTTAAGCTCCAGAATAAATGTATCTTCTACTAATAGATCAAGCCGATAACCACATTCAAGTTTGATATCCTTATATACAATAGGAATAGGCTTTTGCCGTTCAATTTTTAATCCTTTCTTCATTAATTCGTATGCCAGGCATTCCTCATAAGCTGATTCGAGCATCCCCGGGCCAATCGACCGATGCACTTCAATTGCACAGCCAATTATTTCTTTTGATAGGTATGAATTTTCCATGGAATTGAATTTAGTTTTCCATGTTTATCCATTTAAATCAGATTTATACCTGTCGGAAATAAAATTATTATTTCTCAGTGGACCTCAGTGCAAATCTCAGTGGATCTCAGTGTAATAAAAAAAGTAAATTAATTTTATCGGCTTTTGAAATGATATTCCTCTGCTAAATAGGGTTCTATTTTCGGATAATCAAGGAAAGATTTGGTATCCGCATAGACCCTTATCATATTCACCCACATTGTGAATGGGTTTCCGAAGAAAATGAAGGGATTCAGCAAGTGCGACGTTTTCCGGAAATGCTCTTCAACTATACCATGCTGTTCTTCGGTATCTTCCGTCAAATGTTCCTCTACCACATTGCGGTTATAATTCCATAGTGGATGGATTTTTAAAGATAGGGGAGTGTGGCTGTTATGCCAGCGATACAGGAAGGTGGCATGGTCCAGGTTTTTCTTTTTTTGGAAGAGGGTTAAAAGACAGATACCCGGAGTGAGCGTATTATCTTCCCAGTCCTTCCGATAAGCGCGGGGAATGGCTTCCGTCACGGCATAAGCTCCTGAAAAGCCTTTCTCTTTTAATAAATTCTCATGCAGCCTGTTTTCATTTTCATGTATGGAAACCACAGCTACTTTGGATTTACGGAAAGGAATGACGGACAGGGCAGGAGGTTTTTTTGTGCTAAGTGTCAGCTTCAGGGCATGAATGCCTTCTTTATCCTTAAGATTATTAACAGCTTCAAATATCCTGGCCCTGAAATCTTCGTACTTTTCAGCTTTTGTTCCGCGTATAATGTAAATAGTCTTTTTCATCTTTTGGTTTTTTAGCCACAAAATCACGAAAACACTGAGCTTACACAAATTCCGGGAAATATTCAGCCAAGCCTTGGTGACTTCTTTGTGCAATTAGTGCCTTTGTGGCTATTAGTCCTGCCTTGCTAATAATTCTGCAGGTTTGTCATAAATTTCTTAAAATTGCAAATCTATTTATATTTCATGGAAAAAACATCTACCAAAAATAATCCAAAAATCCTGATAACTGGCGGGGCCGGCTTTTTGGGCAAAGCCATCGTCAGGGAATTCCTTTCTGAAGATTCACTTGTCCGGCCCTCCGAGCTGAGGGTTTTTGATTTAAAGAAAGCAGAAGGAGCCGACGATCCAAGATTAATTCATATCATTGGTGATATCCTTGACCAGTCTGCACTAGATAAAGCCTGCGAAGGTATCGATCTGGTAATACATTCAGCTGCTATCGTCGATTGGGGTACGCATCCTGAGGAGCATGTTTATGCGGTGAATTATAAAGGGACTGAAAATGTGATAAAAGCCTGCCGGCAGAACAATGTTGGCGCATTGATTTATACCAGCTCACTGGATGTTGTATTCACCGGAAAGCCTTTGGTAAATATCGATGAAAACCAGGAATATGCCCCGGTGCATGCCAATATGTACTGCACCAGCAAGCATCATGCAGAGGAGCTGGTAAATAAGGAAAACGGGAATGGATTAAAGACCTGTTCACTGCGCCCGGCGGATATCTACGGGGAAGGCGATCCTTTTCATGTAGAATCCCTGATCAATATGGCAAAAAGCGGTTTTTATGTGAGACTGGGAAATGGCAAGGCCAAAACTCAGCATGTATATTCGGGCAATATGGCTTATGCCCATGTTAAATGTGCCGAAGCCATGCTCAACGGTAACCATGAGATAGCCGGGAAGTACTATTTCATCACCGATAGTCCCGGATCGAATTTCTTTAAATTTTTCGATCATATAGTTGAAAGAGCCGGTTACAGGATAAGGCCGAAGAACATTTGGATACCACGGGGCCTGGCCTATTCCATAGGCGCCATTTCAGAAATGGCTGCCTTCATGTTCCGTCCCATCAAGCATTACAATCCCAAGCTCAGCCGCTTCGCCGTGACATACACCTGCACCGAGTTCACCTTCTCAGCCGACAAAGCCGCCCGGGATTTCGGCTATAAGCCGAAATACAGCCAGGAAGAGGCGATTGGCAGAGTGGCGGAGTTCTATAAGCGTAAATGAAGTGGGAGGAAAGGGAGAGTCGTCAGTCGTCAGTCTTCAGTCAGCAGTCAGCGTCTTTAGTCTTGTAATCTTTAACTGCTTCCCGCTGTCGGATCCCGGCCTGCGCCGGGATGACGTTTCCCGGCCTGCGCCGGGATGACGAGCATAAGAGTAGTTCAGAAAAAGCGGCGCGGCACACCATGAAGATTTATAATGTGTGCCGCGCCGCTTTTCTTTTATGCAAGATTCACCGTCATCCCAATGAATATCGGGATCTGTTAGCGATTGGTAGTATAGTAATCAATATTTTTTCCACCTTATCACTTTATCACTTTTCCTACAATTACCCAATACCCAATACCTAGTACCATAGATAAAACTCCTGGAAATATTATTTTCCGGGGATACGGTCTGAATTCTGTCTTTCGAGCATCCAGCCGGGGTATTCGGGTTTGAGTTCGGAAATAGCATCGAGCTTTTGCATTTCATCTGTTGAAAGCTGCAATTCAGTAGCAGCAATATTATCCAGCAATTGCTCTTTATGCTTGGCGCCTATTATCACGCTGGTGACGGCCTTTTTATGCAGCAGCCATGCCAGAGCTACCCTTGCCACAGATACGCCGTGATCTTTGCCTATCTGTTGCATCAGGTCGATGATGTCATAAGCTTTTTCTTTATCTACCGGAGGAAAATCGAATTCATCCCGCCGGCTGTCGCCGGCTTTTTGGGTGTCGCGGGTATATTTGCCCGAGAGGAAGCCGCCTGCCAGAGGGCTCCAGGGCATTAGCGCCAGGCCCTCGCTGAGGGCCATGGGAATGATCTCACGCTCCAGATCTCTTGATGCGATGCTGTAATAATTCTGCAGTGCATCAAATTTAGTCCAGCCCTGCTTTTCTGCAATGCCGTTGGCCTTCACCACCATCCAGGCAGGATGGTTGCTGATCCCAAGATAGCGGACTTTTCCCGAACGGACAACATCTTCCAGACCCCTCATTGTCTCTTCTAATGGGGTGATCATGTCTACCCCATGGATGTATAAAAGGTCCACATAATCCATGTCAAGCCTTTTCAGACTGTCGTTGATGGCATCCGCAATATGCAGCCTCGACAAGCCAGTCTGGTTGACACCTGAACCAACACGTCCACGTAATTTGGTAGCTATTACCAGTTTCTGCCTCTCCAGGCCAAGACCCTTGATGGCCTTTCCGAGTAAAAGCTCTGAAAGTCCTTCCGAATAAACATTCGCAGTATCTATAAAATTAATCTCATGGTCGAAGGAAGTCTTCACTAATTCATTTACTTCTTCCTGAGGGAGTTCCCCTATGGCTTTCCAGAATCCTCTGCCGCCAAATGTCATGGCTCCCAGGCAAAGTTCCGACACCAACACTCCGGTTTTACCAAATTCCTTGTATTTCATTTTCTCTGTAATTTATGAATATTAATATGATTTTCAATTTTTATATAACATCTCCTTCGTCGATATGTTTATGCACATCTATTTAAATTCTCCGTCTCTTTATACGAACAATAGATAGATTCCTTAGATATCCATATGCTTGAGGCGTGGAATTTCCTTGAAATTGATTTTTGTTTTTTTTCGACAAGAGGCAACTGCCCCCAGTATTGAAAGGTCGGGTGATTTCAGGAAATGGTTGAATGAGTAGTTTAAGCGCTATTCAGGCCCGGATTTTTTATCCTTCTCTACAAAAAATTTATCCAGGTAATAGCCATTGCGATCAAGTTCATCTTTATGATCTTTATAAAATTTCCGGATGGATTTGGTGCTTATGGCGTAAGTAATTCCATAATTTTTTTCTTTTTTCTGACTTACAAAAACATCCCCTTCATAAGGCACATTCGGATTATAGATCATCTCCTGGTTCTGTTTAGCCGGAACCAGTATATTATCATAGGATACTGAAGCTGCTTTTCCCAGCCCTACCATTTCAAAATTAGGGACCCCATCCCGGATAGCCAGCACTACGCTGCCACTGAAACCTTCGTTGAAGATGGCATCTATCAGGAAAGCATCATCTGAAAATGTTATGGGCTTACTCACAATACCCCTTGTGATCATCTGGTAACCCAATGGGAAGCCCATCACGTAAACGAAACTTCCCCATTCAAGTTCATCTGAATTACCCAGAGGGTATGGGAAGGGGAGAAGCTCCTCCGAATTACTTTCCGTTATCCTTCCCAAAATTGCGATGTCCAGGTCCCGGTCGCTTGCGAGGATTTTAAGTCCGTTTCCTTCCGGATATCCTCTGAAAAAATTCCGCTGATTCGTTTTAATTGAAACTCCCTGCAGATAATCTTTTGTATAGGGGTCATTATCATCAAAATAAGTAAAAATCGTATCCGGGAAGTTGAAAATATGGGCACAGCTTAGAAGTGCTATTCTTTTATTTTCAAGGTAGATGATAGTGGCAGTGCCGCTGGCTGCTTCATTGGTTTTGCTGGTTTTTTCAGTGTATGTCAGCAGATTTTCCTGGTCCAGCATTTCGGGCTCACATTTACTGTCAGCTTTCAGAAGATATGTTTTATAATCGGCCAGGCAATAAATTCTCACTGTCGAACGGGCTATATGGTCGAGTTGCTCAGAACTGTTCCGGTAAGGGAATTCACTGTCGTAGCGGCCGTCGTTTAAAGCAGGGTAAACATCCCTGAAAATCTTCCGGGAACAGGATATGCCAATGAAAACAATTAGCAGAAGTATAAATAATATGTAAATCCTGTTTTTCATAGGATTTCATTCTCCTGTAAATTTAATAATTATAAAGGCGAAAAATTCAAAGGATTTACATTCAGCGTCTTAGATTGGATGATCTTATAGTATTGGCAAGCGGATAGCACATTCTCGTAGCCCGACTATAGTCGGGCTACGAGAAATTATTAGCCACAAAAGCACTAAAGCTCAAAGAATCACTAAATGATTATTTTAAAATCATCCTCTTTAAAATAAAACCTAAAGATCTTTTCTGCGGATAACAAGATATGAAACCAGGATGAAAAGCAGGGTATAGCCTAAGCAAACCAAAACGTCGCCTGCCGCAATATGGGTCTGAAGATCTATATTGAAATCAGGTGAACTATATTGTATGAGCGAGGTGTTGGGAGTCCGGATTATGTGGTTCAGGGCATTCAGGGGCAGGTAGGGCCGGTACTGTTCCGCGAGTTGCTGCTGAATAATGATTTCGATGATGGGATAAACAAATAAAAGACTGATTGCAATTCCTGTCCTTTTTACCAGCAGTCCTATCATGAAGGCAAAGATCATATAGCCTGTGATCTCCAAAAAGTAGGCCCCCAGGAAGGCAATTTTACCTGTGATAGCATGAAAACTGGTGCTGGAGGAAAAGAGCAATCCAAGTATGAGCCCTGAAGCCATGACGAAAAGTGTGACTATCAGTGCAATGAAGAGAATAATGTAAATCTTCGCAAGGAGGAATTCGGTCCGGCTGAGCCCGCTCATGATATTCTGCCGGATGGTGCCATAGGAGTATTCATTGGTTATCAGGACAATTACGATAATTCCCAGGAATACCTTGATAAAAAAGCGGATACTGATTACCCAGGTGAGATTTTGCCAGATATCCGGGAAGTTATAGATAAAATTTTTCAGCAGTTTAACTTCCGGTGCGTTGGACTTCATGGAGAAATAATCGATCAGGCTTGGGAAGCCGTAAAAAATAAAGGCAACCGAAGCAAGATACAGGATTGCCATTATCCAGAATACCCGGTAAGGCATGATTTTTCTCAATTCTATATTTAATAATCTGATCATTTTTTATCAAGTAAATCAAGAAAATATTTTTCCAGGGATTTTTTACGGGAAGCAAGATGGGTCAGTACAATCCCATTATCAAAGAGGTAGCGGTTTAGCTCAGAGGGTAGCATATGGTCGGCCAGTTTGACGATATATCGGTCGCCTTCTTCCTGTATGGAACCTATGTCGGGAAATTTCCTGAGGCTGAACAGGAGTTTCTGCATATCTTCCGCTGCCAGTTCAACCCATTGGGATTCACCCAGCACTTCGCTCACCTTACCTGCATAAAGCTTTTTTCCTTTTTCGAGAACAGCAACGTGGCTGCATATTTTCTGTACTTCGTCAAGTATATGGCTCGCAATAATTATGGTGATCCCTCTGGAAGCAATATCCAGGATGATATTCCGGATATCGGCAATTCCTCGCGGATCAAGGCCGTTGGTAGGCTCATCCAGGATCATCACTTCCGGATTTCCCAGCAAAGTGGCAGCGATGGCCAGCCTTTGCTTCATCCCGAGTGAATAGGTCTTGTATTTGCTGAATTTCCGCTCGGCCAGACCAACAGTTTGCAAAGCCTGTTCTATATCATCTCCCGGCAATTCTTTGATTTTAGCAAGCAGTTGCAAGTTCTGATAAGCAGTGAGATAAGGATAGAAAACCGGAACTTCGAGGATGGCCCCGATTTTCTTGCGGCTTTCTTTATCAGATACTTTTCCAAACCAGGAAAAACTTCCGCTGTCGGGTTTTAAAATATCGAGTAAAATTCCGAGTGTGGTGGTTTTTCCGCTTCCGTTAGGACCAAGTATTCCGAAAACAGAACCTTGTTCCACTTCCAGGTCAAGGTGGTCCAAAGCCCGGATAGATCCATAGCGTTTAGATAAATCTTTAATTGAGAGTATGATATCTTTCACAGGGTAAAGATATAAGGTTTTTAAATATATCAGACGATACTTCAGCCGGAATATTACAGCCTGAAGTAAATATTTCCGGATTTTTTGTAGCTCCGAAACTAATCGTATATTTGTTTTGGATTAACGAAATTATTAAAGAAACCAATATGAAAGTAGGAGAGAACAAGGTTGTTTCGATGACCTATATCTTAAGGGAAAAGGATGCTGAAGGGATGCTTATACAGGAAGTCACTTCCGACAGACCATTCGTATATCTCTTTGGAATGGGAGGGTTGATCCCGGCCTTTAAAGCTAATCTGATCGGCTTGAAGAAAGGAGATGATTTTTCATTTCTTCTTGGAAAAGATGATGCTTACGGGGTAGCATCTGAAAAGAATGTTATAGAACTGCCCAAGGAAATCTTTTTTGTAGACGGAAAATTTGATGAAAAATCAATCCGGGTTGGGGAAATTGTTCCTATGGAAGATGAAGATGGTTATCCTTTAAGCGGAAAGGTGCTCTCAATTGAAAAGGATACAGTGCTTGTAGATTTTAATCATCCGCTTGCAGGAATGGATCTTTATTTTGAAGGAAAGATTGTGGATGTCAGGGATGCCACAGAGGAAGAGCTGGCTCATGGCCACGTTCATGGCGATCACGACCATGCACATTAATCCTTACCTGTAAAGCAGAAATACTGCGGGTCTTTTATTCAGATCAGGCTTTTCTTTTTTCCAGCCACTGACCGGGCCTGTCCTGATGTATTCCGATTCCAGAGTAATATCAGCGGCGATACAGATCATTGTTTCCTGGCTGCAATTCTGCAGTAAAAATTCCAATAATTGATTGTTCCGATAAGGGGTTTCTATAAATATCTGGGTTTGCCCGTTTTGAAAGATATTCTTCTCCATCTCCTTCAGGCTTTTAATTTTTTCATGTTTGTCGAGCGGAAGGTAGCCAAGAAAAGCAAAGTTTTGCCCGTTGAATCCCGATGCCATCAGTGCCAGGAAAATAGAAGAAGGGCCGGGCAAAGGGATAACTTTTATATTGGCCGCTTGCGCCAGTTTCACCAACTGAGCTCCCGGATCGGCTACACAGGGTAGACCGGCTTCCGACAGCAACCCAACATCAATGCCTTCTCTCAGTGAATTCATCATCTCCGGAAGTTCTTCAGCCAGGCTATGTTCGTTTAAAATAAAGAATTGTGTCTGATCGATGGGAAAGCTCTTACTTACTTTTCTGAGAAATCTGCGTGCAGTCCTTAATTCTTCCACAATGAAAACCTTCAATCCAAGAATAATCTCCAGGTTATGCGAAGGGAGACTGGCTTCAATACTCGTGTCACCCAGGGTTGTCGGGATAAGGTATAAGGTTCCGCTCATTATTTCAGACTTTATTCCAGGGCAGTTTATTCAAATCAATATTTCCCCCTGATAAGATAATTGCAATTTTTTTATGTAGAAATTTTTCTTTGTTTTCAAGGATGACTGCAAGGGGAAGGGCGGATGAAGGTTCAATGATGATCTTCATTCTTTCCCACACCAAACGCATGGCTTCAATAATCGATCCTTCGCTTGCAGTAATGATATCATCCACATATTGGAGGATGATGGGAAATGTAAGTGATCCCAGGGAAGTCAGAAGGCCATCGGCAATGGTATCCGGGTTTACTGAAGGTATCAGTTTCTTTTGATGGAAGGAACGGAATGCATCATCGGCTCTTTCAGGTTCTGCGGCAATAACCAGGGTCTCCGGGGATAAATAATGGCTCGCCAGGGCTGTGCCGCTAAGTAAACCACCTCCGCCGACAGGTGCCATTATTATATCAGGTTCCCGGATCTCTTCAAGCAATTCCATTGCAGCCGTAGCCTGACCTGCAATTATCCTGTAATCGTTATATGGATGTACTTCGGTTGCGCCGGTTCTTTCAATTACTGCTTTCAGTGTCTCTTCCCTGGCTGCCAGGTTCGGTTTGCAGAAAGTAATCTCCCCGCCGTAGCTTTTTACAGCCGCAACTTTCACAGCCGGGGCGGTTTCCGGCATAACAATATATGCTTTGGTATTCCTCAGGGCTGCGGCACGGGCAAGGGCCTGAGCATGATTACCGGAGGAATGGGTGGCAACCCCTTTTTTAATTTCATCTTCACTTAAAGAAAAAACCACATTACAGGCACCCCTCGATTTAAAAGCCCCGGCTTTCTGCAGGTTTTCACATTTAAAATAAACTTCAGCCTGTAATATATCATTGATACTCAGTGAATGCAAAACCGGAGTCCGGTGAATGTAAGGCCTGATACGCTCCGAAGCTTCTTGTATAGTTTTTAAATCCGGTATCATTTTTTAGTCTTTAGTCAATCAAATGTCTATCATTTCTTCTCACTTCTCCCCATTAACTAATACCCAATACCTAATACCTAATACCTAATACCCAGTACCCAATACCCAATACCCAATCTAATACCTATCCTCTCAACTCTTCTGCAAGTATTGTACAAGCCTTATCAAGCATAGTATAGACATTTTCAAACCCATCGGGGCCTCCGTAATAAGGATCGGGGACTGATTTATTTTTTCCGGGGGAGCTTAGGTTCAGGATATAATCCACTTTCCGACGGTCTTTCTCATTCCGCGCCTTGCTCATTACATCCGAATAATTCAGGGAATCCATCACATAAATCCGGTCAAAGCGGTCGTAATCTTCGGTTCGGAACATTCGGGCTTCATGATCGGTGATATCTATTCCATGTTTGGCAGCCGTCATTACTGAGCGTGTATCGGCGGGATCTCCGTTATGAAATTGTTCAAAGCCTGCCGAATCAACTGAAGCATCCAGTTTTCCCAGCTTGATCTTCTCCCTCATAATCCCTTTTGCCAAAGGGGAACGGCAAATATTGCCCAGGCACACGAAAAGTATTTTCATCCGCCAAAATTAGTCAAAACAAAGGAAATTTTATGAAGTTAAGTTGGTGTAAATTACTGCATTTTGATCTTTTTATCGAGTTCTTCCACATAAGTCCTGAATTGCTTGTCGGTATCGATCAGGTTATTCACCGTACGGCAGGCATGGAGTACGGTAGCATGATCCTTGTTTCCACAATTCAGTCCTATACTTGCCAGGGATGCTTTGGTATGCTTCTTGGCGAAATACATTGCCAGCTGCCTTGCCTGAACTATCTCCCTTTTACGGGTTTTGGAATTGATGGCATCCAGGGGAAGGTTGAAATAATCGCATACGACTTTCTGTATGTAATCGATGGATATTTCCCGGGAAGTACTCTTTACGAATTTGTCGATCATCTGCTTGGCCAGGTCAAGGGTAATGGCCTTCTTGTTCAGTGAAGACTGAGCAAGTATGGAGATAAGTGCTCCTTCCAGTTCCCTGACATTGGTATTTATGCTGTAAGCCAGGTATTCGATGACTTCCTCAGGCATTTCGATGCCGTCGTTATACAACCTCTTTTGGAGGATGGCGATGCGGGTTTCCAGGTCAGGTGGCTGAAGATCAGCAGCCAGGCCCCATTTGAAACGAGAAAGTAAGCGGGGCTCAATGCCTTTCATCTCAACCGGTGGCTTGTCGGAAGTGAGGATAATTTGTTTGGAATTCTGATGTAGTTGGTTGAAAATATGGAAGAAGACATCCTGGGTTTTTTCTTTACCTGAAAGGAATTGTATGTCGTCCACAATCAACACATCGATCATCTGGTAAAAATGTATAAAGTCGTTCTGGTTATTGTTCCGGACCGATTCGATATACTGGCCGGTAAGTTGCTCAGTAGTAACATATAAGACGGTTTGTTCCGGGTAATTGTTCTTCACCTGTATCCCGATGGCATGGGCCAGGTGAGTTTTTCCAAGTCCGACATTTGAATACAGGTAAAGAGGGTTGAAAGCAGTTTTTCCAGGATTCTCGGCCACGGCAAAACCGGCTGAACGGGCCAGACGGTTGCAGTCACCTTCAATAAAATTCTCAAAGGAATAACTTCCAACCAATTGGGAATTAACCTTTATCTTTTTTAATCCGGGGATTACGAAAGGATTGGGTATCTCCTTACTATTACCCCTGTTTAGATCAATAGGCATGGATACAGCCGGATTACTGAGAGATTTTTTATTTGAAGTAGGTACTTTAATTGAAAATGCTTCTTTATTATCATATGCATTTTCCATCAGAATAGAATACTCCAGTCTGCCTTCAGATCCCAATTCCTTCTTAATGGTTTTCTTAAGCAGGGCAATGTAGTGTTCTTCAAGCCATTCATAGAAAAACTGACTTGGAACTTGAATCGTCAGAATGCTATTTTCCAGTTTTACTGCCTTAATCGGAACAAACCAGGTTTTGAAGCTTTGATAATGAATGTTATCTTTTATTATTTTCAGACAATTATCCCAGACTTCGGTACATGTCTTTTTCATTCTTTAACCCCTATTGTAATGTTTTGGACAAAAATATCTCTCAAAATATTAAATTTTAAGTGACTTGGTACTCAATACCAGTTGGAATCAATCTGGTCGGTGGTGCATTTTTGTGATTAACAAAAGTGTGATAAAAAAAGTTAAAAAAAAAATTTAAAATGACTTGATTTCAATATTTTTTTAGCTTATATGAAGAATTTTACAGCATTAAAATTTCATTTTTATAACCCCTTGATTATCCATGCTTCTAATTTTTATATTTTGATTTTCAAAAAATACAAAATTAATATACACAATGAACCTTAATTCGGATTAAAATGAATCTAAATTAGCATTTTAAAAAAGCATATTAAGGAGCAGTAAATCAATGATATGCATATAAAATATCTATGTTTCATTGGGCTAAGATGTTTTAAAACTAGTCATTTAACACCTGTTGGATATCTTATGATTAATTATTTTATAAAATTTGCACGAATATTTTCAAATCCGTTTAATTTTCCCAGGACCTTTTCCAGATCTTTTAACCTGACCAGAATCTTTACCCGGCATTTCAAACCAAAATCCTGACTGATAATGCTGAGGTTTTCCTCTTTAATAGTTCTCATAACATTATTCATCTGTTCATAATCAAAATCCACCTCCACCTCAGACATCAGGGTTTTGACAATAATATTGGCATTTTCCAGGGCATCCCGGCTTGCCGAGCGATAAGCATTAATTAATCCTCCCACTCCCAGCTTAATCCCTCCGAAATACCTGATTACTACGATAAGAGTATCACTTATTTCGAATGATTGTATTTGTCCGTAAATTGGTTTACCCGCTGTACCGGAAGGTTCTCCGTCATCGTTCTGCCGGTATTCATATGGTTCGGGCCCCAGGCGATAGGCATAACAATGGTGGCGGGCATCATGATATTCTTTTCTCAGCCTGTCGAGCTGACTTTTTATATCCTCTTGTGTCTCAACATGAAGGGCAATGGCAATGAATTTACTGCCCTTCTCTTTATAAAGCCCGCTGCTTTCTCCACTCAAAGTCCGGTATTCATCTTGCTCAAGTTCCATTATGCATTCGCTATTATCAGGATGGAGATGATGGCCAGCAATATCCCGGCCCAATTTATAAATGTAAGCTTTTCCCGGAAACCAAAAAAACCGGCTATGGAGGAGAGCCCTACAATGGCAGCATTCGACAAAGGAAAAACTACCGAACTTTCATAATTTGCCATCGCCCTTAATATATAATAGGTAGAACCGAAATTTAGCAGACCCAGGATTATACCCCCAACAACATTTCTCCAGGCAAATTCTGCCTTTCCAAGTATAAATCTTAGCGTTAGGATCAGGGTTCCCAATATGAAGCTGGTAAAAAAAGCTGAGGCAAGAAAAAGGAGTAAATCATTCCGGGCATAATTTTGCTCTGTATATTTCATGGTTGAGTCTACCAGGCCGTTGCCCAAAAATACCAGCAGGGGCAGCAATGCCCAGCGGGCCTCGATCTTAGTGCCTTCCCTGGTTCGAAAAACCAGGTAAAAGGCAAGTAAAGCCAATAAAATGCCGCCGAGCCGCCCCATGCTTAGATTTTCATTCAACAGAATTACACCTAAGCTGACCGGAATAACCACTGACATTTTACTGGTAACCGATGTTACCGCAACACCCACTTTCTGAGATGAAAGGGCAAAGAAAAAAAAGGTGGCTGTGAAGAGTGCTCCCAGCAAGAGGGCGAAAGCAAACCAATGGCTGCTTACAATATGTTGGGGACTTACGAATTGCCCATTTAAAGCAAAGCTTAATAATGCTGCAATCAGATAATTGATGGTAATGGCTTGCCAGTTGTCAATCCGGAATCGTATAAACAAACGTAAGGCTATGAATATCAGCGTTGATCCTATGACTGACAATATGATATATACCATATCTTACCGGATTGAAGTTTTGATTTTTTTTAATCAGGTTTGCCTTCAGGCATATTTCCGGTAAAAGTCAAGGTGCTTACCTGCAATTACCTCCCAGCTGAAGTGGTCCTGGATCAGCAGGTATGCCGCATGCCCAATCTTTTCACGAAAATCATGGTCATTTAATAACTTCATCATGACATCCGAAAATTCAGTTTCATTTTTCGGATCGACCAGGATGCCATCTTCGTTGTTGGTAATAACAGTACGGATTCCTCCGTAACGGGAGGCTACTACCGGTTTGCCGCATGCCATGGCTTCCTGGGTTGTCATCCCGAAAGGTTCGAAAAGGCTGGGCAGCACAAAGAAAAGGGCCTGCTGGTAATAGGGAACCATCATGTTTTCCGGGATATATCCCTTAAGGTCAACCGATTTCTCCATGCCCCTTTCCCGTATAATGTCCCGCATCATCTTGAATACTTCCATTTCACGAGGTTTGGGGTCAGGTGATCCACCACCGATTACCAGCCTGACCTCAGGCTTCTGTTTTCTGACTATATCAAAAGCCTTCAGAAGCATATCATAACCCTTATTACTGTCGATCCGGCTTAATGTATAGATGTATTTTTCAGGAAGCCCGGTTTTTATCAAAGATTCAGTTGGGACAGGGGGATGATATTTGTGAACATTCACCCCTGGGTTGATAACTTCCACATTGTTGGAAAGATATCCATACAATTCCCTTATTTTTTCCAGCTGCAACTGTGAGGTCACTGTATGTGCATTGACTGTTTCGAAGATCCGGATCTCTTCATTTATCCTGTGATTGAATTTAAACTTCTCTTCCATATCACCCGCATCACCCCCCATTTGTTCTCTCTTCCAGGCGCCAAGAGAATGGGCTGTGAAAAATGAGGGCTTTTTTAATTGTGCAGCCACATCAATGGTAACTATGCCTGCATCTACATAATGCCCGTGAAAGAGATCATAATCAAGATTGTTTTCCCTGATAAAGCTAACCATGTTGCGGCTCAGTTCAGGTAAAAACTCATAGATATATTCCTTTGGAATAAATTCCCAGGGTCCACAGGGTATACGGATCACCCTCACATTTTCATGACCGGGCACCGGCTCAAGCTGTTTTTTTGACTGATCAAACCAACGGGTAAATATGTCAACCTTCACTCCATTTTCGCTCAATGATTTTGCAAGTTCCAGGACATAGACCACCTGGCCGCCCGTATCGGTTTGTCCCAGCACGGGAACCGGGTCAAAATATCCATGCGTGCTGAGCATGGCAATTCTTTTTATTTCATTCTTCATCCCTGAAGTTATTTTTTGATGCATTGAATTCCTTGCTGATGATAATATCAGCCTGGCTTTTTTGGGCTGATATGATTTGATGTTCTATTTGCAGGATTTTTTCCAGATATTCATCCTGTATTTCACGGTTACGGGTCAGGCGATCAGCCCGGGTATCATTCAGGTCCCGGTCAATGAAGATCCGGCAGTCTATATTATGTAAGCTGGTAGTGTAAGTGCCTTCAATGATCACCACTTTATAATTCGTAAGATCAGCCATTTCCGTGGTTACCTTATCTTCATCAAATAAAACCAGGGGTTTTTCCACCACATTCATACCCTGTTTCAACTTTTCAACAATTTCATTTAATAATTCCATACGGACTTCTGTAATGCCCACATGATCAATATCTTCAAGCCTTGCTCTGGCATTTGTTTTGGGAGGAAGGTAGAAAAAATCATCCTGTTGAAACAGGTAAGTCCGTATGTTTTCCGCATTCAGTAATTCAGCCATAGATGCGGCTACTTCCGATTTTCCGGCGCCGGATTCCCCTGCAACTGTGATAATATACCGACCTTTCCTGTGATTTATATCGGGAAGGATGAAGGAAATTATTTGTCTGGCCGCATTCCGGTGGCGTTCACCTATTATCAGTACATCACCTTTCATATTATAAAATCATTAATTATTTTTTAAATCATCCCAAATACATATAAATCAATAATATGTAAGATGATTCGATAAATTCCTACTGATTATTAAAACGAAAATACATTTTTTTCCCGATTTTAAGCACCCGGAAGTTCCATAACTATAAAACTATCCTAATTTTGAGATTATTCAATTAGAAGCTGAATTAAAGTCCATGAATTTACTCTCATCTGATAAAAAAAGTAATAATAATCCCGGCCTAAGTGAACTTCGGGACTATATTATAAAAGAAATCCAGGCTATATACGAATACCAGGAAAGCCAGGCAATTACTTACAGGCTCTTTGAAGATATAGCGGGAATTCAAAGGAAAGATATCACACTTTATCCCGACCGGAAAATGGAGGTAGCTGCACAAAAGCATTTAATGGAGGCTGTTGCTTCTATCATGAAGCATAAGCCACTTCAATACGTGACCGGATTTGCCTGGTTTTACGACCTGAAATTTATCGTGAATGAAAAAGTACTGATTCCAAGAAGGGAAACGGAAGAGTTGGTACAATGGATAATCAGTGAACAAAAAGAAAGGAATGGGCTTAGAATCCTGGATATCGGCACCGGCAGTGCTTGTATTGCGATCACATTGGCTTTGAACTTGTCCGGACCGGAAGTTCTTGCACTTGATTTTGCCCCTGAGGCCCTTGAAGTTGCCGCCCTGAATGCTTCTAAACTGAAAGCCGATATCAAAACTTTCAGGGCTGATATTTTAAATCCGGAATTGAAGACAAAACCTGATATTTTTGATATAATTGTCAGCAATCCGCCTTATGTACGGGAATCTGAAAAGCTGGCCATGCAGCCGAATGTGCTGGATTACGAACCGGTTCAGGCTTTGTTTGTGAAGGATGAAGATCCCCTGATATTTTACAGGGCGATCGCGGCTTTCGCAGCCAGGCACCTTGCAGAAGGAGGAATAGTTTATGTCGAGATCAATGAAAATCTGGGGGCTGAAACACTTGAGCTTTTCAGCGAATTTGGATTTAAGGATGTTTTATTGAAAAAGGATATGCAGGGAAAAGACCGGATGATAAAAGCCCGGAGGGTTTCCTGAATAGGAAATACCAAACATTTTAATGACTAAGTGAAAGGGACCTCTGTCAGGATCCCATTTGTTACTTCCGGTTTATTTTCCTTCCGGGAGATTATCCTTGTAAATCTTGTGGAATCTGATAAAATCGCGTTGTGACTTCAGGAGATTACCGGTATAAAGCAGGAGGTTCTTGATCTCTTCCAGTATACTCAGATAAAGCAAACTATTCCTGGTTCCCGATTCACCTTGTTTGATCCTTTTTACCTGGCGTTTTTTGAATTTTTCAATCTGTACCAGTATCTCTTGCTGCTCTTTGATGATTCCTTCAATATCAGTGTACTTCCCGGTCTCAAAGACTTTCATGATATTATTATAGAAGTGCGTGATATTCAGGAGTAATTGCTCCATATCTTCTTTCTGGGCCTCATTCATCCCCTTGTGATGATTGTCGACGTGATCCTGTACAGGTTTCACAATGAAAGTGAGACAGTGAGCCATTTCCCGGAGGTAATCCAGAACCTGAACATAATAATGTCCCGATTCAACAGAATCTTCCTGAAGCTTTACGATCGTATTGTTGATATTTGTCTGAAGGAATTTTACATTTTGGTTGACCACCCGGATTTCCCGGTTGATTCGCCTGAGGCCCCTGAGATCTTCAGTAGCAAAATATTCCATGATCTTAGTCAGGGTTCCCGGGATGATCTTCAATATATCTGCAACCGTCAGTGAACATTTATCAATAATGCTTTGACCATCAAGGGTTTCTTCAGTGATGATCTGGGCATCCCTCTCAGCTTTTTCGGAAGCTTTACGATGAAATAATTTATGGGTCCTGATTACAAAAATGATGGCCAGAACCACCAGCAGTACGACACCAATGGAACCTGTCAGATGGATGATATAGGCAAAAATTGCCGCGACGGTAAAGGCAGTCAGGGCTGTTATGAACCATCCACCGATGACTGTAAAAACTCCTGTTACACGGTAAACTGCACTCTCCCTTCCCCAGGCCCTGTCGGAAAGAGATGTTCCCATGGCGACCATGAAGGTGACATAAGTAGTTGAGAGGGGAAGTTTAAGGGAGGTCCCGAATGCGATCAGGATACTGGATAAAACCAGGTTGACGGAGGCTCTTAAAAGATCAAATGAAGGAGCATCTTCCGATTTTTCAGCTCTGATAACATCCGCGCCTTTCGTGAATCTTTCCTCCACATTCTGCCGGATCCGCTCCGGCAATATAAAACGTAAACCACTTCCGAGAGTCATTACGGCCCTTACCAGTGTTCTTGAAAATGCTGTAGAACCAAATCTTTCCTCTCCTTCATGCTGTCTTCCGAGATTTACTTCAGTGGCAGTCACCGACTTGGCTTTTTTGGACATGAAAAGGGTCAGAACCATCACTATTCCAGCAAATAAAAGCAGGAGTGTGGGAGCTTTTACCGATTGGGTCAGGGCGCCCATCATGAATTGATCATTTCCCTGCCTGATGTATTCCTGATAGGAGGAAAGTCCCGCGAGCGGCACCCCGATAAAGTTCACCAGGTCGTTCCCGGCGAAAGCCATAGCAAGTGCAAAAGTACCAACCAGAACGATGACTTTCAGGACATCTATCTTAAATAACCAGAGTAAAAGCTGTAAAAATAATGTCCAGCCTATCACAGAGTACAACATGATCAGCATTGTATTGTTCATCAGCCAGTCCACTTGCTCATCCGATAGAAAGGAGGCTCCTTTGGCCCCTTTGATCAGGATGAAATAGGTGATGGCAGTAATGGCAAGTCCTCCGTATATGGAACCCAGGTACTTCAGCTTTTTCCGGAAATTAAAGGTGAATATGAAGCGTGTAATATATTGTATGATGGTTCCGGTGAAAAAGGCAATAAAGACTGAGATAAGGATCCCCGTTATAATAGCCAGGGCTTTGGCAGAATTGATATATTTGCCCAGGTCCAGGATCGACTCTCCGTTGGTATGGCCGATTTTAACCAGGGATATGGCAACGGCCGCTCCAAGTAGTTCGAAAACAATGGAAACAGTGGTCGATGTTGGGAGTGCTATTGTGTTGAATAGATCCAGCAGAATGATATCGGTTACCATCACTGCCAGAAAGATGATCATGATCTCATAGAAATGGAACTGGTCGGGATGGAAGATCCCTTTTCTGGCTACCTCCATCAATCCGCTTGAAAAAGTGGCCCCTATAACAACCCCAAGACTTGCTATAATAAGAATGATCTTCAGTGGAGCGGCTTTTGAACCTATGGCAGAATTCAGGAAATTAACGGCATCATTGGATACTCCTACAACTAAATCAGATACGGCAAGGATTCCTAACAGTATGACAATGATCAGGTAAAATGTTTCCATCTACGGGTTTTTATGTGAGGCAAAATTAGGAAACTAGGCTTATCAGACTAAAGTCCAATATTAAATGAATGTTAAATTTTTCTTATTATTGCGGCGCGATCTTCTAAAGAAGGTAAATTTAATTATTCCATTCGAAAATATGAAACATCCTTCGACCTTTTTAACATTTTATTTTGGATTTTTCTTTCTTTTCACATTCATAACCTCTGAAGCTCAGGATACTACCACCTTTAAACCTAAAGCTGAACCTATTCTGAAAGTCTTTGCCAATCTGCATAGTGGCTTGTCAAATGCCGATAATCAGTCGGCCTTTGAAGTGGAGAGGGCTTATCTTGGCTTCAAATATCAGCTTAGCCGGGAATTTAATATAAAGGTGAACCTCGATATAGGCAGCCCGGATGACATATCCGAATTTTCCCGTATCCGCCGCTATGCATATTTTAAAAATGCTGCTCTTCAATATAGTAAGGGCTTTCTTAAAATTGATTTCGGACTGATTGATATGCAACATTTTAAATTGCAGGAGGAATTTTGGGGATATCGTTATATAGAAAAATCATTTTCAGACCGCTTTCGTTTTGGCCCCTCAGCCGACCTGGGAATGGATGCTATTATCAAACTAAACAATTTTATTTCTGTCGATTTGGAAATGATGAACGGGGAAGGCTATTCGAATTTGCAGCGCGATAATACTTTTAAAGGAGGCATCGGTACGAACCTGAAATTATTCGATGGTCTGCTGATGAGATTTTATGCTGATTTCATGAATAAAAATAATACTGAAACCACCCTGGCAACCTTTGTAGGATATAAGTTCAGGGATTTTTTTAAAATCGCAGGAGAGTATAACCGGAAATTCAATTCCGACTATGAAACGGGCCGGGACCGTTATGGATACTCATTTTATGGCACTTTTTACCTTCCCCGGAATTTAGAGTTATTTGCCCGTTATGATTATATTATTTCGAATATTTTAAAGGATGATGAAGCCCCCTGGAGTTTAACGGATGATGGAAGCTCTGTCATTGCGGGCATACAGTATTCACCTTTGAAATATGTCAGGATAGCGCTCAATTACAGGGATTGGTTCCCCTATGCTAAAAATATGACGAATGAAACTTATGTCTACCTTAATCTGGAGGCGAAACTTTGATCGGAGTATGAAAATATTTTTTCTGAATGTAATCCAGACCCTGAAATTTTCGGTTTTTCTGCTAGTGGGTCTCTTCATTTTGTTTTCCTGCAGGAAAAGTAATTACCTGGTTAATGAAGCGGTTGAAACTGTGAGGGATAATGGGGGAGGCACCGGTACTGTTACCTGGAGTGCTGACAAATCTTACCTTCTGGAGGGTTTAATTTTTGTAAATGACGGACAGGTACTAACTATTGAGGCTGGAACGGTGATAAGGGCTAAAGCCGGTCAGGGTTCTGCTGCCAGTGCATTGATCGTGGCCCGCGGAGGACAGATCATTGCGCAGGGAACTTCCGACAAACCAATAATATTTACTTCCGACGGGGACGACCTGGCGGGATCCGTCCCGATTTATTCCAAAGGCTTGTGGGGCGGACTTATCATTTTGGGAAATGCGGTCATCAATATTTCTTCCGGAGAAGACCATATTGAAGGTATCCCCCTATATGAAAGCCGTGGCGTTTTCGGTGGACTGAATGACCAGGACAATTCCGGTGTACTGAGTTATATCTCTATACGGCATGGTGGAACCAATATCGGTGATGGAAATGAGATTAACGGCTTAACTTTGGGCGGGGTCGGCAAGGGAACACTGATCGACCATATCGAAATAATCTCCAATGCGGATGACGGAATCGAAATGTTTGGCGGAACTGCCAGGCTGAAATATGTTTCAGTTGCCTTTTGCGGGGATGATGCCATCGATTTTGACCTTGGATACAGAGGGTATTTGCAGTTTGTGCTCGCCATACAGGAACCCGGAGATGGCGACAAACTCATTGAGGGGGACGGCGGAACCGACCCGATTACAGGAAGCCCCTTTTCTATGCCCTTGATCTACAATGGAACCTTTATTGGGAGGGGAGAAGAGCATACTGAAAAACTGGCTACATTCGGCCGGAATGCCGGAGGGATTATTGCCAACTCCATTTTCGCCAACCAGGCTCATGGAATTTTTATTGAATATGTCCAGGGAAGTGAATCCAGCTTCGAGCAATTTCTTGATGGACAACTACAACTGAAGAGTAATATATTTTTCCATTCCGCTTCGGACAATCCGGATAGTATTTTCAGGGTACAGTCTGCTCCCGGAGTGGATATCAGTCAGGAACAGGATACATTGACTGCTTATTTCAGTCAGGCATTGAATACTTTTGGAGATCCGGGCTTCGTAATCAACCCTGAACACTATAATGTCATTCCGCAGGGGGATGTTTATGGAGATCATGCACAACTTCCTCTGGATTGGTTTGACCCTACAATTTATAAAGGGGCCTTTTATACCTATGACTGGCTTTCGGGCTGGACCCTGCTGAGTGGTTCAGGAATGGTGAATTAGTCAGGATGTTGAGTGTTCTCAATACTTTCAGAGACATTTAATGCATAATCCCCGATTTTTTCTGCCTGTGTGATCAGATCGGAATAGACCAGGCCGGTGCGGTAATTGTATTTTTCTTCCTTTTGGCTTTGCAAATGCTCTTTTTGCAGCTTGTCCCTCAGTTTATTGATCTTGTATTCAAGGCGCTTTGGTTCATCCAGGCGGATTTTCTCGAAATCGGAGCTGAGATGAGCGCACATGACTTCCAGGGCTTCCCTTACCCATGCAAACAAACTATTCAGCCGGTCACGCAGGTCCTGGATAAAATAAAGGTTCAACTCGTTCTTGTTCTTTATAGTGAGTGACATCTTGTAGCAGGAATCCCCGATCGCCTCTATCTCATCAATAATCCTGAGCATAGCCTGCAGATGCAGCGTCCCTTTGGAACTCAGCTGCCCTTCCGAAATATGCGACAGGTAAATGGCTATCTCTTTTTCCCGCTTATCCATCTGTTTTTCGAATTTTTCTATCTTTTTTAATAATTTATCATAACCCTGCGAATCTTTCTCTATTAATAAATAAGGTATGGTATTAAACATCGAAAGCACATCTTTCCCCATCATGGCCACTTCTTTCTTGGCTTGTACAAGCGATAGTTCGGATGTGGAAAGAAATCGCGAATCCAGATAGGTGAGACGGAATTTTTCCTTTTTTTTATTTTTAGTTGGAATGATATAATAGGTCAGGCGGATAATCTTGTCGGAAAATCCCATTAATAGCAGTGTATTCAGGATGTTGAACCCGGTATGAAAGATCGCCAGCGATGCCGGTATTGCCAACATATCAGTATAGGGTGATAAGCCCGTGACATAGTTCATAATATGATCGACACCAAGTGTCAGGAACCTGAAAAACAGAAGTGCCCAGGTCACGCCCAGTATATTGAATATCAGGTGTGTCATGGCAGCTCTTTTTGCCGCGGCATTGGCTACCAGGGAGGCAAAGATGGCCGTTGAAGTGGTTCCGATATTTTCACCTAAGACCATGCCGGCTGCGAGGTCAAAAGGGATCCATCCACCGGTAGCCATCACGGTTGTAAGTGCAATAGTTGCACTGGAGGATTGAAATATTATAGTGAGAGCTATACCTAATCCCACGAAAATCAGGACAGAAATAAAATGTGAGGAGGCATTAAATTCAATGAGGCTTCTCAGGAAATCGGCACTTTGGTCCACCATAGGAACTTGCTCTTTGAGCAAACTGAGACCGAAAAACAGGATACCAAAGCCAAAGATGAATTCCGAAAAAGAACGATGCCGGCTGTTGGAAGAAAAGAAAAAAGGAAGGGCAAGAGCAATCAGGGGAAGTGTGATGCTGCTTATTGTAAAAGTCTTGCCAAAGCCCAGCACACTTATGATCCAGGCAGTCACCGTTGTACCTATATTGGCCCCCATGATCAGCCCGAAAGATTCCGACAGGGTAAGTATGCCGGCATTTACAAAACTTACCACCATAACGGTCACAGCTGATGAAGACTGTATCAGCCCGGTGACCAGCAGACCCGTCAGTACACCTCTCCATTTGTTCGCGGTGATTTTCGAGAGTATATTTCGAAGGCCTCCTCCGGCAAACTTCTGGAGCGATTCGCTCATGAGTTTCATGCCGAAAAGAAAGACGCCCAGGGAGCCGACTATGGTAAGGATTTTAAATATGATCGCGCTTGTTGTCACCCTAATCCCAACATCAGTTTATAAATAGATAATAAAGGGAAATGATTATCCTGTACATATGTTTTTTAATTCAATAATTACCCGCGGTTCTTTAGTCATTTCCTAAAAGGGGCAGCAATGGACTATTCTCTTTCAAAATTCTTTTTAGAAATCTGAAAGGAACAAAAATATCAATTGGTCCCATAGCAAAGGGAGCAACTTCATATTGATTATAGTAAAACCCTATTCCGTCCTTGTTTACATAAAAATTAGTGCTGGGCTCAACGAAATCGTAAAAGAATCCTGCATCTTTCATGCTCTGGTCCTTTTGTAGTTTGTATTTTGAACGGAGTTGGGTATTTATGATATCCCTCAGATCATTCAGATAATCAGGGCGGAAAATATCATCCAGGCTAAAAAGATGTCCATCATGCAGGTCCACAACACTGAATCTGGAAACGGACAAACCGTGGGCACCTCCTGTATATCCATAATCATAACATTCGATAGAAAGTATATAATTCTGATTATACTGGACCTTCACCGATTTATTCTTTTCCCAGTTGAAAGAGGCGGCATTATCCTTATAAATATCAGCATTGGAATTTTTATAATTGTTGAAATAAAGATCGCCTTCCGTTTGCAGCATTTTGTCAGGATCAGCCTGGGCTTCTTTAAAGCTGAAGAAATTCTTTAGGATAATAGATTTTACCGAATCCGCGACAGTGGCATCATTGGAAGCGGCCGGCAGAAGAAGTGTCAGGTCCTGTTTGGCGATGGGGGAATCTTTTTTATCGACTAATTTGCTTTCACTTTGCAAATGATAAACTGTAAATGCGGCGGTACCCTTTGGATATATTTCAATCAGTTCAAAAGGCAGGGTCTTCTTCCCGTCGGAGCTGGTCCAAACTCCTGTAATTGCTTTCCCGGTGAATTTACCCTTGAAGGTAGCTCCGCTTATATCTGAACCGAATTCGCTGAATTTTACATTATTATCATTGTCGATAGTGCCGCTTACCGGCATGGATT
Organism: uncultured Bacteroidales bacterium; assembly: GCA_963787195.1. Classification (GTDB taxonomy): domain Bacteria; phylum Bacteroidota; class Bacteroidia; order Bacteroidales; family JAGOPY01; genus CAWBCI01. The sequence continues at coordinate 8,504 of CAWBCI010000029.1, read as the reverse complement.
TTCCGAAATGGACCCAGTTTTCTTCTCCTTCAGTTTCATCAAAATAATAGTAATAATAGCCACTGAGGGAATTATCAATTCGGTTCAGTTCAGCAATGATGTAAATATTTTCTCCGACCACGCCTTCCATGTGCTTGTAAAAATTGGAACTTTTCTGAGCACTGCTGTATAAACTTATAGTAATGAGTAGAATAGATAAGATAGTGATATGAATTGTCTTTTTCATCTTAATAGTTTTAAGGAATGTCAAAATTACTTTAAATGAAAGGAAGCCTGTAAAAGGGCCGTAATATTTTTATTTATTAATGAAATTAAAATGATGGCCTCCCAATATTTGCTTCTTATTCCATGATGCCGAATTTATAAACGGTCGTGTAATGATATTCTTCGTCAGGTTTCAGGATGGTATTCGGGAATTCAGGATGATTGGGCGAATCAGGGAAATGCTGGGTTTCCAGGCATAAGCCATAATGTTGTTTATAAACCTTACCATCCTTTTCCCGTAATACTTCCATCCAAAAAATTTCCGGAATAAAACTGCAATCCCGGCTGATCAGTATAAACTTCCATTTTTCGACCCGAATTCGCTTCGCTTAGTTCTGCCACTTTCTGAAATTTCCCATCATTATTCAACACAAAGTTATGGTCATAACCACCCGGGACTTTGGTCAATATCCAGCCCAATCATTTTAGCAATCGAAAATCGAAGGCAGTGCCGGCTCACTTCAGATAATTCTCCGGTAGGGAATTAGCGTGGAATCGACAGCGTGTAACGATTCGCATCTATCATCAGGAAATGATCAAGGATATCGCCGTTTCCGGCGCCTTTCAGGTTGAAATAACCATGGTAAGTCAGATTGATAGGTGTTGGCTTGTCGCTTTCTGCGAAATATTCTATACTGAAACGGTTTCCGTTTTTTAGCGAATAAATAATACGAACCGAAAGATTTCCCGGATAGCCTTCTTCCCCGTCCGGGCTGAGATAACTGAGTTCCAGGCCACATTCATCATCCTTAATAAATTCTTCCGGACTCCATAATACCTTGTCAAATCCTTTGATACCGCCATGAAGATGATTCGGCCCGTTATTCACCGCCAGTTCATAAGTCTTCCCGTCCAGATCAAAGCGGCCCTTTGCAATCCGGTTGCCATACCTGCCAATGAGTGCCCCGAAATATGGACATCCGTCAAGGTAAGGCTGCAGGCTGTCGAATCCCAGGGTTACATCCGCTGTCTTTCCATTTTTATCCGGAACATCTATGGAAGTGACTATTCCACCGTAATTCGTGATCTTAACCGTCATGCCTTCATTATTGGAAAGTGTATAGAGATAAACATCCTTACCCTCAACTTTACCGAATACTTCCTTGGTGACATTCATTTTTGTTAGTTTTTTTTGGGATGAATTAAGGCATGAAATGTTCATGAATATTAATGTGATGATCATGATAATTGCCGGAATCAGGGGGAATCTTGAAATTCTCATAAGTGTCTTATGTTTGATAAGCGCTAATATACAAAAATGCAGCAGAGGATGATTTGGGCCATTGCCGAAAAGTAAATTTTATATCTTGCAATATTTTTCCAGAATCTGATAATAAATAATACTATGGTAAATCCGGGGTTTTCGGCGCTTGATTATGCTGTATTTATTTTATACGGCCTGTTGATTATAGGTGTGGGTTTATGGGTTTCAAGAAAGAAGAAAGGACAGGAAAAGACTTCCACCGATTACTTCCTGGCAAGCAAATCACTTGCCCTGGTGGGCGATTGGGGCTTCCCTGATTGCCTCCAACATTTCCGCCGAGCAGTTTATCGGAATGTCCGGATCGGGATTTGCCATCGGACTGAGTATAGCCACCTACGAGTGGATGGCTGCCATCACCCTCATAATCGTAGGAAAATTTTTCCTGCCTGTTTTCCTGGAAAAGAAGATCTATACCATGCCGCAATTCCTGGAAGTACGCTACGACACCCGGGTGCGGACCGCCATGGCCACTTTTTGGCTGCTTGTTTATGTTTTTGTGAACCTCACTTCAGTTCTTATACCTGGGAGCCCTGGCACTTCAAACCATCATGGGAGTCCCGCTGTTTTACGGATTGATAGGACTTGCACTCTTTGCAGCCGTTTACTCGGTCTGGGGCGGACTTACGGCTGTAGCCTGGACCGATGTAATTCAGGTCATCTTCCTGGTTGCGGGAGGCTTGCTGACTACTTTCCTTGCCCTGGATGCCGTTTCCGGGGATGATGGCATCCTGCGTGGTTTCCTGGACCTGGTGAAACAGGCCCCCGATAAGTTCCATATGATACTTCACCAGGGACAAATGATGATACCCGACGGCAAGGGCGGACTGAAGGATGCTTACCAGGATCTGCCGGGCATAGGAGTTCTGGTAGGAGGGATGTGGATCGCGAACATGTCCTACTGGGGATTTAACCAGTATATCATTCAGCGGGGACTGGCCGCCAAAAGCATCCGTCATGCCCAGTGGGGCGTGATCTTTGCCGGCTTCCTGAAACTTTTAATCCCCTTGATTGTCGTGATACCCGGGATCGTCGCCTATGTTATCACCCAGAAAGAAGGAATTACCCTGGAACCCTCAGATAAGGCCTATCCCTGGCTCCTGCACGCATTTATACCAACCGGCGTAAAGGGTATTGCCTTTGCTGCCCTGGCCGCTGCCATCGTTTCTTCCCTGGCATCCATGATCAATTCGGTTTCCACCATTTTCACCATAGATATTTATCAAAGATTTATCAATAAGGATGTTACGGAAACAAGAATGGTAAGGGTAGGAAGGCTGACCAGTCTGGCTGCTTTATTCATAGCCGTCCTGACTGCCCGGCCTCTTTTAGGCAGCCTCGACCAGGCTTTTCAGTATATACAGGAATTCACCGGCTTCGTAACCCCGGGCGTGGTGGCTATATTCGGCCTTGGCTTGTTCTGGAAAAGAGCAACACCAAACGCCGCCCTGACTGCGGCTATCCTGACAATTCCCTTGTCCTTTCTCTTCAAGGTACTATTAGCCACCGTACCTTTCCTCGACCGCATGGGATATGTCTTCCTGATTTTGACCGCCATCATGGTAGTATGGAGCCTGCTGGAGCGCAAGACAGACTTCCCGAAAGGCATTTCCCTCAGCCGCAAACTCTTCCATACCGATACAGCCTTTAATACCGGAGCCATCATTTTATGCGCACTGGTGGCGGCGCTGTATATTATTTTTTGGTAGCAAACGGCCCCCATCCCCCGGCCCCTTCCCCCAAATTAGGGGAAGGGGAGGAGTTTGATGTAACGACGTAACGATTGCACGATATTCGATATTCGAAGGGTTTAAATCATATATGTCGCTCTATCGTTCAATCGCCTACTTCGCGCAATCGGATATCGAATATCGGATATCGGGTATCAAAGCCGGACTGAGCAATGCAGGCGATTGTATGATTTTCGAAGGGAAATAACAAATCATATAAAACAAATCCCAAATAAAATTAAATCCACCTTATCACTATATCAACATATCACTTTTAATTTATTCCTGACTTGTATTTCAAAATAAAATCTAATTATCCTGACGGAATCCTATTCTTTTCCTTTTTGCTTGTTCTTCCGCTTGTTGATTATCCTGCTCAAGCTGGCTTAAATATTCAGAAATCAAGAGGATTTTGTCATCATGTTCACTGAGTTTCATTTCTAGTTGCCGGAATTTCTCTGCAAATTCCTTATTATAAATCATCATTTCCCTCATTTTCGAAAAAATTCTGACAATTCGTATGTTCACCTGTATAGCTCTCTCACTGTTTAGAACACTTGCAAGCATCAGTACTCCATATTCGGTAAATGCAAAGGGAGGTATTCGCAATCCCATTTTTTCCCTGTTGGAGGTGCCAAATTGGCTCCTCCAATCCGATAATTCGGAATCTGAGAGTTCCAACATAAAATCCTCCGGGAAACGATTCAAATTCCTCCTGACAGATCTTTTAAGTTGCTTGGTCGGCACAGCATATAATTCTGCCAAATCCATGTCAAGCATTACTTTCAATCCTCTGATCAGGTATATCTTACTCATAATAACTTCCTCCGGGATCAAGGTCAAATTCATTTCATTCATAACTAATATTTAAGTAAAAGAATTGAAGATTGGGAGTGCGAAATATGCCAGCTCCCTTTTATGCTGTTAATCAATATTAAAATGAGATTATACCTGTCGGAATGCGGATTTTTTTTAATCAGAATATCAGGTTTTAGATATCAAAATTTCCCGACTCTTCAGGGCCGGGGGAATTGTCGATTCGGCATTCCGCATTGTCGATTGTCGATGTCATTTTCGATTTCCATTCATTTCCCATTTAATTCGACATTTCGACATTTCGTGATATCGTTACGTCGCTACATCAATCTCCTCCCCTTCACCCGGTTGGGGGAAGGGGCCGGGGGATGGGGGCCGGGAGGTGGGAATTGTCGATTCGGCATTCGGTCGATTGTCGATTGTCGATGTAATTTTCGATTTCCCATTTCCCATTTAATTCGACATTTCGACATTTCGTGATATCGTTACATCGCTACATCAATCTCCTCCCCTTCACCCGGTTGGGGGAAGGGGCCGGGGGATGGGGGCCGGGGGTGGGAATTGTCGATTCGGCATTCGGCATTGTCGATTGTCGATGTCATTTTCGATTTCCGATTTCTCATTTCCCATTTAATTCGACATTTCGACATTTCGTGATATCGTTACATCGCTACATCAAATTTATCTTCCACTTCATTTGTTTATTTCTACACAAACCTTACCTTAGCCTGCAGATTACAAACCATAAATCCGCCTGTCTGATTAATTTTTTATCAAATTATTCTTTAAATGAAAATTAAGCTAAATATCTTCCTTCTACTGAAACACTCTGGCATTAGCATTTTACTCTATCTTCATTTGTATTCACGCTATTAATGCACAATCCCGCTGGATGGTGCAGTACCTGGATCAAATGGACGCTCCCGGTTTAGGCCTGGATGTTTCTTATGATAATGGATACTTGCTTTCAGGTTGGGTAGCACCAAATTATCCTCGTTACACTTGGCTGATAAAAACTGATCTCAACGGTCAGCTATTATGGAAAAAGTATATTGGAAGAAATTTTGGATGGACTGTTTTGGAAAAATTTACTCAAAATGCGGTTGGTGAAATTTACCTTTGCGGTGCAATATCAGATAACACGGATGTTGATCCTTTAATTATAAAGATGGATGCTTGCGGTGAAAAACAGTGGTGCTACACTTTATCTACTACAAGCGACAGAGATTTTTTCTTTGACATCACAACTACTGGAGATGGTGGCTGTGCGGCATTGGTATATAACACATACTTTCCGTTATATATAAGGCGTAATGGTTTACTAAAGTTCTCGCCCGACGGAGAACTCCTTTGGCAGCAATATTATCAAAGCCCTGATCCAGGAGTTAATAATGAGGATCTTACGAATCTCATCCTGACTCCAGATCAGGGCTATTTACTAACAGGTACTTGCGGATACCCTGATCCAGAGACTCCTTCAATTAGCTGGCATCATCCTTATTATGTCAAGGTAGATTCCTTAGGTAATTTACAATGGGAAATCATTCTACAAAAAGAAACGGGAAATGTTGGCGGGCAAGCATTTATGTCTTTGCTCAACCCCGATAGTAATTGCTACTATTCCTGTTTTAGTCATTCTTATCATTCGGACACTCTGTATACCATTCTGCCTGCTATTGTTAAATTCGACTTACAAGGAAATATACTAGGTATCTACAATTTAAAGGAAGGAATTTTTGATTATGGTAAACTTATGACTTTCGCTTTCTTAAATGATTCTCTTATGGTAGGCAGTGCCGGGTGGGGAAAATATGAAGATGAACCAAAATCCAGAGCTATTATTTTTGATACTCTTGGCCACATCAGGGATTCCCTGATTCTGTTTAACGATAATTTTTTAGCGCAAACATCCGTTACTTTCGATAACAAAATTCTTTTTTTCATTTCGATTTATCTTACTGGAGAATATGATACTTACTTAATTAAATTAAACAACGAACTCCAGCAAGATACTATTTATAACACTCCCTTTATCTACGATAGCCTTTGCCAGGGAATTATCAAATCAGATACAATTAATCCAACAGGTTGTGGTTTGATAGTCGGTATCGGCGAAGAATACGGACAAATGCCTTCACCTCAGGATGATTTACCCTGGATCTGGCCGAACCCGGCCCGGAGCTCGGTTCATTTCCGATGTCCGAAACCCGGTAAATTCCCTCCCCGGAAGATGAATTTGACCGTTTACGATACCTTCGGCAGGCAGGTACGTGAAATAAAGATCCCGGCCGGCGCTGCAGAAGTCAATTTAGACGTAAATACTCTCTCCCCAGGTATTTATATAGCCATCCTTCGAAATAACACCACGATTGTATCACAAGGGAAGTTTGTAGTGGAGAGATGAGCCCCCGGGGCCGGGGGAATTGTCGATTCGGCATTCGGCATTGTCGATTGTCGATGTCATTTTCGATTTCCCATTTCACATTTCCCATTTAATTCGAAATTTCGACATTTCGTGATATCGTTACGTCGCTACATCAAATTTATCTCCCACTTCATTTGTTTGGGGAAGGGGCCGGGGGATGGGGCCGGGAGTGGAATTGTCATTCGTGGATTGTCGATTTCTACACAAACCGTACCTTAGCCTATTACAAACCATAAATCCGCCGGTCTGAATAGAATTTTATCTAATTATATCGCAAATGAAAATCAACTATACTTCCTCTCTACTGAAACATCCAGGCCTTTACATATTGCTTTTCTTCATTTGTATTCACGGTACTAATGCACAGTCCCGATGGATGGTGCAGTACCTGGATCAAATGGACGCTCCCGGTTTAGGCCTGGATGTTTCTTATGACAATGGATATTTGCTCTCAGGATGGGTTACGCCTAATTCTCCACATTACAGCTGGCTGATTAAAACCGATATCAATGGCCAGATACTTTGGAAAAAGTTTCTTGGAAGGAATTATGGCTGGACTGTTTTAGATAACTTCGCCCAAAATTCATCTGGTGAAATATATCTATGTGGAGGTTTCTCAAATAACGATCAAGTTGATCCCTTAATTATTAAATTAGACGCTTGCGGGAATAAACAATGGTGCTATTCCATTTCTAATACTAGTAATAATGACTTTCTATCAAGTATTACAATGACTAAAGATGATGGATGTGCGACTATTATTAATGAGGCGTTTAGACCACTTTACATCAATCGAAACGGCCTTTTGAGGTTTTCATCCGATGGTGAACTCCTTTGGCAGCAGTACTATCAAAGTCCTGACCCGGGAGTTAACAATGAGGACCTCACGAACCTCATTTTAGCTCCAGACCAGGGCTTTTTACTTACAGGAACATGTGGCTACCCTGATCCTGAAAACCCATACAGTTGGTTACACCCTTATTATGTGAAAGTAGATTCACTGGGAAACTTCCAGTGGGAAATCATTCTGCATAAAGAAACCGGGGATATAGGCGGAGAGGCGTTTATGACTTTACTGAATCCCGACAGTACTTGCTATTATTCCTGTATAAGCCATTATTACACTTCCGACACACTTTATACTACTTTACCTGCAATAGTAAAATTCGACCTCCAAGGCAATGTGCTAGGAGTATATAATTTGGTAACAGGAATTTATGATCTTGGCAAACTCATGACATTTGATTTCTTAAACGATTCTACCATGGTTGGAAGTGCTTCATGGAGAAACTATGATGACGAACCCAATTCAAGAGCAATTAAGTTTGATACCCTCGGGCATATAACAGACTCATTGACCCTTTTTAATGATATTTTCCTGGCCCAAACATCCGTCACCTCCGATCATAAAATACTTTATTTTATAGATACATACTTAACTGGTCAATTCGATGCATATCTGATAAAGCTGAATGAAGATTTTCAGCAAGACACTGTTTATACTACCCCCTTTGTTTATGACAGCCTTTGCCAGGGAATTATCAAATCGGATACAATTAGCCCCACAGGCTGTGGTTTGATAGTCGGTACCGGCGAAGAATACGGACAAATGCCTTCATCTCAGGATGATTTATCCTGGATCTGGCCGAACCCGGCCCGAAGCTCGGTTCATTTCCGATGTCCGAAACCCGGTAAATTCCCTGCCCGCAAGATGAATTTGACCGTTTACGATACCTTCGGCAGGCAGGTATATAAAATAGAGATTCCGGCCGGCGCTGCAGAAGTCAATATAGACGTAAATATTCTCTCCCCCGGAATTTATATAGCTATCCTTGAAATCCAATACCACGATTGTTTCACAAGGGAAATTTGTAGTGGAGAGGTGAGCCCCCAGGGCCGGGGAAATTGTCGATTCGGCATTCTGCATTGTCGATTGTCGATGTCATTTTCGATTTCCGATTTCACATTTCCCATTTAATTCGAAATTTCGACATTTCGTGATATCGTT
>CAWBCI010000028.1:0-33448 GCA_963787195.1 uncultured Bacteroidales bacterium | reverse complement strand
TGAGCTTTTAAAGGCTTTCCAATGAGCGACAGGTCACCGATAATGTCCAGCAATTTATGTCTTGCCGGCTCATTTTCGAAATGCAACTCAAGATTATTCAATATACCTTCATTTAAAACCCTGACTGAGGGTTTATTGAACAGGAGGGCCAGTCTGTCAAGTTCTTCCTGGGAAATGACACGGTTAACAAAGACGATGGCATTGCTCAGGTCTCCGCCTCTTATCAGATCATTTTGCAGAAGATATTCCAGTTCATGAAGAAAGACAAAGGTACGGCAGTTTGCTATCTCTTCCCTGAAATCCTCCATTTTCTCCATGACAGCATACTGGGTCCCAAGGACTTTGGATTCGAAATTGATCATGGTAGTGACCTTAAAACGAGGGTAAGGCATCGCGACCATTTCAACCTTATTGTCCGGATCTTCAAAGAAAACGGGACTACGTAGTTCCAGATATTCCCGAATGGCAGGCTGCTCAGTAATTCCACCTTCCAGCATTGCTTCCATGAAAAACCTGGAGCTTCCGTCCATGATTGGCATTTCAGGACTGTCGACTTCTATAATCAGATTGTCGATTTCCAGCCCGGCGGCAGCGGCCAGTAAATGTTCTACGGTCCTAACATCGACTCCGTTTTTCTGTAGGCTGGTACCTCGGTCAGTTACATATACATTTTCAACGATGGCTTCAATTTCAGGTTTTCCTTCGAGGTCAACCCTTATAAATCTTCTTCCAAAATTAATTGGAGCTGGCCGGAAAGTAAGATGAACCTCATTTCCTGTATGAAGTCCTACTCCTTTGAGGCTCACAGATTTTTTTATGGTGTGTTGATTATCGGGCATAATGGGCAACAAAGATATAAAAATAAGCAAAGGCGAAAAAATATTTCCCTTCAATCAAATAAGCTGAAAGAGAGAGATAAAGGCGATTTTGGAATTTACAAACCGGTGATAAAAAGCCTGCTTTAATCCCTGGCCAATAATCAGGTTCCGGTCTCTTTATCCTTTAGCAATTTTTCAATAAAATTCAACCTCTTGGCTAGGTCAGGGAGGTTACGGAACAATACATAAGCTTTGCGGTATTTGCTGATTTCGAAAGCAGGAGAGCCTAACATAACACTCCCGTCTTTCAGGTTTGTAGAGATACCTGATTGGGCCCCTATGATCACATTATTACCAATATTCAGATGTCCGATGATCCCGGCCTGACCTGCAATCAGACAATTTTTGCCGATCTTGGTAGAGCCGGATATGCCCGCCTGGGCGGCAATAGCGGTATTTTCCCCTATTTCCACATTATGGGCAACCTGTATGAGGTTATCCAGTTTTACTCCCTTATGTATGAGTGTTGAGCCCAGGGTGGCCCTGTCTATAGTGGTATTGGCCCCTATTTCAACATCATCCTCAATCATTACATTACCTATCTGTGCAACTTTCTTATAATTGCGGTCTTCCTGAAGGGCAAAACCAAAGCCATCACTTCCTATTACTACTCCGGCATGCAGGGTGCAATTGTTTCCGATTATATTATCGGAATATACCTTTACCCCCGGATAAAGGGTGGTATTATCCCCGATTTTAACATTGTCACCCAGATAAACCTGGGGATAAATCTTAGAATTATCTCCTACACTGACATTTTCACCAACATAAGCAAATTCCCCTACATATACGTTTTTGCCAAGGCTTGCACCCGGAGAAACGAAAGCTGCGGCGGAAATACCCTGTTTATCATTCTTTATTTTATTATAAACTTCCAGAAGACTTGCGAAAGCAGTATAGGCATCATCCACCCGGATGAGGGTGGCTTCTATTGGCATTTCAGAATTAAATTCCTTATTGACCAAAATAATCGAGGCCTTTGAGGTATATATGAATTGGGTATATTTAGGATTTGCCAGGAAGGATAATGATCCGGGTTCTCCATCTTCAATTTTTGACAAACGGTTGACTCTGATTTCAGGATTACCCTCAATAATTCCCTTTGTGACGTCAGCTATCTGCCTGGCTGTGAACTCCATTCGATGTGATTTTGTTTATATTTCTGCGTAAAAAATTCCCGCTAAAATATTAAATTTATACTACCTGCTTATCCCGATTGCTTATCAATTATTAACAATTTCAATTTTTTTAGGATAAGCTAAAAGATGTTTGGTGACTGCCTGTGACAAATGAGTCACGTCTAATTGTTCCGATGCTTCTGTGAAATCCACCCGGCGTCCGTCTTTTAAAAGCACGTTGATATGGGGTTCCACAGGATTTACAGCATAATTGGAGGTTGTATCCCTAAAGACGAAATATTCCAGATCCTCTTCCGGAATTCGAAGTTTATTCTGAACAGCTTTGCGAATGTTTTGGACATACTCTTCATCAAAATCATCGTTCTGCATTTCTATACGAAATAATTGCCTGTTAACTAAAGCATTGCTCAGTATGGCCAGGACCTTGTCAGGGCTATTGGCCCAAACTTTAATTGCTGAATAGATATCAAAATCGTCGAGTTGTGAAAAGTGCAGGATTACATCCGGATCCATTAAAAATGCTTCTTTATCAGGATTGTTTTTAAGGAAATATTCCAGGGAAGGAGAAGCAAATAATTTTTCTCCTTCTTTAATTAATTTCCTGGCCCTTCTGAGTATTTGAATGAGCAGGGATTCTGCAGCTATGACTGTTTTGTGCAAATAAACCTGCCAGTACATCAGCCTCCTGGCAATGATAAAATTTTCAACCGAATAGATGCCTTTTACATCAATTACAAGGCTGTTATCCCTCAGGTTCAGGGTCCGGATAATGCGATCGTTATTGACGATGCCTTCGGCTACCCCGCAAAAAAAACTATCTCGTTTCAGATAATCAAGCCGATCCATATCAAGCTGTCCGCTAACCAGTTGATGAAGGAATTCCCTGTCATAACTGCCCTTGAAAATTTCGATGGCCCTGCCAAGCTTGCCCTGGTACTGTTCATCCAGCAATGTCATATACAGCAATGAAATATCTTCGTGTGAAACTCCTCTTATGAGCGAATTTTCCAGTGCATGTGAAAAAGGGCCATGCCCGATGTCATGCAATAGAATTGCGATTTCAGCATCGCTTTCTTCTATTTTCGAAATTTCATGTCCTTTGGAGCGCAGGGAAGCAATTGCCTGGCTCATAAGATGCATGGCGCCTATAGAATGCTGAAAGCGGGTATGAAGTGCACCGGGGTAAACCAGGTGTGTCATGCCTAATTGCTTTATCCGCCTCAGACGCTGAAAAAAAGGATGTTCGATTAAATCAAAACTGAGTTCATTCGGAATGGTAATGAATCCGTAAACCGGGTCATTGAAAATCTTTCGCTTATCCGTACCGGGATTTTTCAAGGAAATTGCTTATTTTTGATCTGAACTACCGGATTGCTTACCGGTATTTTAAAACACAAAGGTAAGTCCTTTTTGTAGAAGACCGGAACATCACTCATTCACCTGCCGGGAAATCATAAAATTCCTTAAATGCACAATAAAACCCTTGCCTTTATCATTTCATTAATACAAATCATTTCTACAGGAACTTAGCGCTAACAAATTGAAATTATGGAAAAAGTAAGGATACTATGGGTTGATGACGAGATTGATCTTTTAAAACCGCATATAATTTTTCTGGAACAAAAAGGATATGATGTGGACACCTCCAATAACGGGGATGACGCACTGGATCTCATCTTTTCAAAACCTTATGACATCATTTTTCTGGATGAAAATATGCCCGGACTTACAGGCATAGAAACTCTGGAGAAAATAAAGACCGTTTATCCCAACCTGCCGGTTGTGATGATAACCAAGAGTGAAGAGGAGTCGATCATGGAAGATGCCATAGGTTCGAACATTTCCGATTTCCTGATTAAACCGGTCAAACCCAATCAGATCTTGCTGAGTCTGAAAAAAAACCTGGATAATAAGAAACTGATGAGTGAGAAAGCAGCCTATTCTTACCAGCAGGAGTTTCGCAAGATCAGCATGGATATTTCGGATAATCCTGACTTCAATGGTTGGGTTGATATTTATAAAAATTTGGTGAGATGGGAGCTGGAACTGGAAAAATCAAATGATGAAGGCATACAGGAAATCCTTGAAATGCAGAAAAGTGAAGCCAACCAGGTGTTTTCCAAATATGTTGAAAATAATTATCTGGATTGGGTGAATGGCAATGTAAAGGAACGCCCGGTGCAGTCGCCCAATTTGATCCGGGAAAAAATATTCCCCTTGCTTGAATCCAAAGAAAATCTGTTTGTGATCATCGTCGATAATCTCCGGATTGACCAGTGGAAAGCGATTCAGCCTTTGATCGAAGAATATTACAGGGTAGAGAAAGAGGAGATTTATTACAGCATTTTGCCTACCACGACTCAATATGCCCGGAATTCAATCTTCTCCGGTTTAATGCCCTCTGAGATTCAACGCCTGTATTCCAAATACTGGGTTGGGGAAGAAGAGGAAGGCAGCAAAAATCAATATGAGGGCGAACTTTTAGGGGAACTACTCAAGCGTTATGGTAAAGATGTGAAGTATTCCTATACCAAGATTCTGAACCTGAATGCCGGGAAAAAACTTCTGGAAAGCCTGCCTAACCTGATTGGAAATAAGTTGAACGTGATAGTCTATAATTTTGTTGATATGCTTTCACATGCCCGTACTGAAATGGAGATCATCCGGGAACTGGCCGATGATGAAAAAGCTTACCGTTCTCTGATGCTGTCCTGGTTTACTAATTCAACCCTGTTTGAGATCATTCGTTACCTTGCCGATAAAAATCTGAATTTGGTTATCACTACTGACCATGGCTCTGTCAGGACAACCAATCCTGTAAAAGTAATAGGCGACCGTAATACCAATACTAATCTCCGTTATAAGATTGGTAAAAGTTTGAATTACAGTGCAAAAGAGGTATTTGAGGTGAAAAATCCAGCCGATGCCTTCCTGCCCCGTACCAATGTGAGTTCGGCTTATATCTTTTGCAAAAAGGATGACTTTTTCGCTTATCCTAATAATTATAATTATTATGTGAATTATTATAAGAATACATTTCAGCATGGTGGTATTTCCATGGAAGAAATGATGATACCAGTTGTTTACCTGAAGGCGAAATAGATTTTGAAAAACAGACTGAATTTTCCAGCAGTCAATAATTTACATAAGTTACCGCTATTAGGGATTGAAGTGCAAAACCCAGTTGTACCAGCCGCTAATTATTACTATCTTTGATCGGCAATAATTAAAGCATTGAAAGAGATCAGACTAAATTCGGAAAAGGACCTGTCAGGGGCTGCCCACGAAATTCTGGATGCTTTTCCACAGGAGCGAATTTTTGCTTTATCAGGAGAATTGGGTGCCGGTAAAACGACTTTTATCAAAACATTTTGTAAGATTTTGGATGTGAACGATGTAGTTACCAGTCCATCTTTTTCAATTATTAATGTCTATTTGTCGGAAAGAGGGGAAATCATATATCATTTTGATTTCTATCGCATCTTAAAACCACAGGAAGTAATGGATATAGGATATGAAGAATATGTATACAGCGGGGATTATTGTTTTATGGAATGGGCTGAAAAAATCCAGGAACTTTTACCGGAACGTTACGTATACATTTCCATGGAAAAAGCTGCTATGGATGAAGAAAGGCTCATCCGTTACGGCCTGGTTCAAAGATGAAATTAATATAGCTTCGCAGTGATGGATTCAAATCAGAAAAGTTATTTCAAGTTTTCATATTCCGAAAGCCTGATGCCCAAGGAAGAGATGCTTGAAACCGGGGTGCAGAAGAGCCAACTGGTTATTGGTATCCCACGTGAGATTTCGCATCAGGAGAGAAGGGTTGCTCTTGTTCCGGAAGCAAGCGGACTGCTGGTTCAGAACGGGCATAGGGTATTGGTAGAAACCAACGCAGGTGCTGGTGCCCGTTTCCCTGACCATGAATATAGTGAAGCCGGAGCTGAAATTGTCATAAGCCCCCGGGAAGTTTACCAGGCGGATATCATACTCAAGGTTGCGCCTCCTTCGCTTGAAGAAATTGAAATCATGAAGGATAAGCAGGTGCTCATTTCAGCAGTGAATTTATCCAACCAGGATGTGACTTATTTCAGGGACCTGATCCGGAAGAAGATTACGGCCTTTGCATATGAATACATTCAGGATGCTTTCGATTCCTTCCCTTTACGTCGTTCTATAAGTGAAATCGTAGGGAATGCAGCTATTATGATGGCTGCCCGTTATCTGAGCGATTCGGAATACGGAAAGGGCAATATGCTGGGCGGTTTTACCGGGATCACCCCCACGGAAGTAGTTATACTCGGAGCCGGTACTGTAGGGGAAAATGCTGCAAGGGTGGCACTTGGAATGGGAGCAATGGTAAAGGTTTTTGACGATTCCATCTACCGTTTGCGGCGGATGCAAAACTATATTCATACAAGGCTTTATACTTCTATCATTCAGCCTAAGGTTCTGCTAAAAGCATTACAGACAGCCGATGTGGTGATCGGTGCTATCCATGCTGTTAAAGGGAAAACTCCATGTGTTGTAACTGAAGAAATGGTCAAGGAAATGAAAGGTGGATCAGTCATCATTGATGTCAGTATTGATCAGGGAGGTTGCGTCGAAACATCCCGGCCTACCACCCATTTAAATCCTGTTTTTAAGAAATATGATGTGATCCACTATTGTGTGCCGAATATAGCATCCATTGTTCCACATACGGCCTCCTTTGCCCTGAGTAATTTCTTTACTCCTGTTTTGCTGAACGCTGCGATTGAAGGAGGGGTCGATAACATGATCCGTCGTGACCGTGGTCTTGCCAAAGGTGTCTATCTTTACAAAGGAATCTTAACCAACAAAAATATCAGTGATCTATACATGCTACCATCACAGGATTTAGACCTGCTGATGGCTGCTTTTCATTAATAAATTCTTCCCACCCTCAAAGGTTTATGACTAATTATTCCGCAATTATCGATGCTGGCGCTTATCCTGTTCATATTGGAGAACAGGCCCTGAGCGAATTGGAAAAGATCCTTGAGGAAATTGAATTGTCCGGAACAAATGTATTTTTACTGGCCGATCAGAATACGGCCCATTATTGTCTTCCCAGGCTCCATGAAAAAATTCATATGCCTGAGAATATGAAGGAATATATTATTCCGGCCGGTGAAAGCGGCAAAAACCTGGAAGTAGCCTCCCTGATCTGGAATTGGCTTACAGAGCACAAGGCCGGAAGAGATAGCATGCTGATCTGCCTGGGAGGAGGACTCATAACAGATCTGGGTGGATTTGTGGCAGCCGCTTATAAAAGGGGGATGCGCTATATCAATTTACCTACATCCCTCCTGGCAATGGTAGATGCATCCATAGGCGGAAAGGTAGGGCTGAATTTCAACGGCTTAAAGAACCATATCGGATTCTTCTATCCTCCTGAAGCAGTCCTCATCTGGCCGGGTTTTTTGACCAGCCTTCCCGATGTTCAGCTCCGTTCTGCTTATGCGGAGATGATAAAACATGCTTTACTTAAAGATGAGAGTTCCTGGGAAGATATACTGAATTTTAAAGTAGAAGAGATACAGTCACATCCGGAACTGATCCTGAAATCGATTCTGGTTAAACTCAGCTATGTAAAGGATGACCCCAATGATAAAGGCAAGAGGAAGGCCCTGAATTTCGGCCATACCGTCGGACATGCCCTGGAAAGCTTTTCCCAGAAAAATGGAAGGCTTCATCTTTTGCATGGCGAAGCAGTGGCTGCCGGACTGATTTGTGAGACCTGGCTGTCCCAAAAAGTTGCAGCCTTATCTCCCCGTATCTATGAACAAGTCAGTCAGTTTCTTGTTGAGAAATTTGGGGTTTATCATTTAGAGGAAAAGGATTTAGATGAGATATCAGGCTATATGGAACAAGATAAAAAAAATATAGGTGGGAGTATCCTTTTCAGCCTTTTGGAAGATATAGGAAAACCATTGATTGGCCAGCCGGCCTCCATAGATTTGATCAAAGATTCATTAAATATTTACAGGAAAATTTAATTATGGACATTATTAATATATCAAAAAAAGATAAGCAGTTATTCGGGGAAGTTAGTTTACCAACTTCGAAAAGTATATCAAACCGTTTGCTCATACTGCAGTTTTTGTCAGGTTCAAGTATCAGGATCAGGGATTTGTCGAGGGCGGATGATACCGTTCTGCTTTCGACCAGCCTGGATATGATACGGAACCACATGATTTCCGGAAATGAACAGATTACACGGATAGATACCCGGAATGCAGGTACGGTAATGCGTTTTTTGACTGCTCTGCTTTCAATGACCAGGGGAACCTGGCTGCTGACTGGAGACAAGCGTATGTTGAACCGGCCGGTGGGTATCCTTGTAGATGCGCTAAGGGAATTGGGGGCCGATATACAACATATGGAAAGAGTCAATTATTTGCCATTGCTTATCAAGGGACGCAATCTATATAGCCGGGATATTACTGTTGACGCTTCCGTGAGCAGCCAGTTTATTTCAGCCCTGTTGCTGATAGCACCTTTTCTGCCTGACGGTATTACTATGAACCTGAAGGGAGCTCCTTCTTCAAGTCCGTTTATTAGACTTACGCTTAGAATTATGGAAGAAGCAGGTTTGTCTACTGTATGGCAGGAAAATCTGATCAGGGTTTATAATAAGCAAGTTCCTGAAAAAGATCTGAGTGTTGAAGCAGACTGGAGCTCGGCAGCCTTCTGGTATGGTATGATGGCCGTGGCTAAGGAAGGGGACTTATTGTTGAAAGGTTTAAAAATGTCGGGTATGCAGGGAGATGAATATATAGAAGAAATTTCCCATGCATTTGGTGTTATAGGTATACAGGAAGAAGGCGGCGTACGGATCAGGAAGGCTGGTCCTGTTGCCACACATCTGGACTTCGACTTTAGGGATTTTCCGGACCTGGCCCAACCGGTAATTGTAACTGCCGCTTTGAAGGGCATTAACGGAGTGTTCACCGGCCTTGAAAACCTCCGTTTGAAGGAAACTGACCGTCTGGAAGCCCTGCGTACTGAACTTCAGAAGATAGGAGCTTCCCTGAATGAAGTGGCTAAAGGATATTGGAACCTCACCCCAAGAAACGTTTCGAAGAAAGAGATTAGCATCGACATTTACGAGGACCATCGTATGGCTATGTCATTTGCCATACCTGCATTTGCAGGTTATAAAGTGAAAATTATGCAACCAGGCGTTGTTGATAAGTCATACCCGGGATTCTGGGATCAGATGAAATCAGTAGGAGTGACCATTTAGTCATTTAATCAATGACTACCAACCACTTGCCAGTACGTCTATTATGTGAAGGACTTTGATAGGAAGTTTGTGCTTTGAGATATATCCTGCCTGGTGCATCAGGCAGGAAGAATCTGTGGAAATTATATATTCAGCCCCCGTTTCCATTGCATTCTGTACTTTCTGTTCAGCCATGGCTGATGAAATGGCCTGGTTTTTTACAGAGAATGTTCCGCCGAAACCGCAACAGGTTTCTCTTTCAGCCATCTCTATTAACTCCAGCCCTTTAACATTCTGCAGTAGAGTGCGGGGTTCGTCTTTCAGTTTATATTCTCTTAATGCGGCACATGAATCGTGGTAAGTGACTTTATGTTCAAATGTAGCTCCCAGATTCGTGACATGCATTACATTCACCAGGAAATCAGTGAACTCCATCATATTCTTTTGAAGTTGACGGAATTCCAAATGCAGGCCTGTATTATGGAATAACTCCCCGTAATAATTTTTCACATAACCCCCGCAGGAAGCCGATGGGGTTACTACCGTCCGGCCTGTGTTGAAATCCTTGATAAATTTCTCCCCGATTTTTTTCGCATCATCCCAAAAACCACTGTTGAATGATATTTGCCCACAACAGGTCTGGTTCTCATTATAGTTGACTTCCACATCCAGTTTCTCCAAAATCTTAATCATGTTGAAAGCAGTCTGGGGATAAATCTGATCTATAAAACAAGGGATAAATATGTCAACTTTCATAGCTCCTGAAGGGTTAAAGAAATGCGACTCAACTGCAAATTTATTATTAATTGTTGAAAGCTGCACTTAAAGCTGAAAATATGGCACCCGGCGGCCTGAATTCGGCCGATAAAACAAAACAACTATACATAGCATTTTCAAAATTTAGTCCTGTCTGATTTTACTATTGTTTGTCTTTAGCGTGTCCCGGTTCTTAAATTCCTGTTGTGCCCTAAAAAGTTCTTCCAGCATTTGTTCCCGGAAGTCATTAAATTTCTTTCCTGAACTCAGGCTGATCTTGTAGCCTTTCAAGGGCCCCTTCAGTTTCAGGAAAACCCGTGCATCTTTTCCTACTTTTACAATTCCCTCTTCAGTCTCTAAGATCCTGTTTCCTTTCGACCTGAAAAACAAATCGCTCAGGCTCACGGCCATTCCCAGGCTCATATCTGTAAGAGGGTGATCGTACTTTCCGAAAATTTCAAGCCGTGCAATATTATCATTCATATAAAGATCCTTGAAATAAAAATTCTCTTTAAAGAGATAGGCGCTTAATGTTAGTTCACTTATCAGAAAATTATCTTTTGTTTTATGACCGATGAAGAATAAGGCATGTTCAAGTGGTTCCACATTATTCAATTCAGCATGCTTTATTCTCATATTCAACATCATTGCATTTTGATCCCTTATCGGAATGAAATCAGGCCCCAGTTTAAAATAGTAATCAAGATTCCAGGATAATTTTCCGGAAGTATTCTCAGAAGTAAAGACATCCTGATCAAAATTCCCGAAGGACCTGAGGAAATCGCTTATCTCAATGTTATTTGCTTCCATGGAAAGAAATCCCGGAAAAGCTTCTTTCCCTTGATTCAAGAGGAGGTAAGCTTGTAAACGGGCAATGCCTTCCGGAAGATTGAAACGAAGTTCTTCCAGCCAGACTTTTTCAGGGATGAAGTGCAGCTTCAGATTAAGACTGTCATAGGCTGAATCCATATAAGAAATATGATTGGCATGGACTTGAATATTCAGATTTGTGCCTGCCCGGCTAAGGATTTCTACAGGTGATAATTCGTTCATAAAGCCTGCCGGTTCAGACTTCTTTTCAATATTCCCTTCAAAAAGTTTATATCTCATGACATTTTCCAGAACAAGTGTATCGATATTAATATTGGCATTGCCCGAAAAATATAAACTATCGCTGAATAAATGACCGGCTTGCAGATCCATGTCAATCTTCCCGAAGGGCAATCCGGCATTCAAAGCTTCGATTTGGAACGAATGGGAATCTGCCAGGAGTTTGGTACTGAAATCGGAGAGCAAAACATCCTTGTACGTCATTTCATTTGCCCTGATATCAATATGGAGATTTAAATCGGGCGGAAGTTTTGCTTTTTCTGCCTTAGGATTTTCAGGATGTTTAGCGGTGAAAACCCTTTGAATTTCATCAAGATCCAGATGATTAAAAACCATGGAACCGTCCAGTACTGCCTTGACGGGACCTTTCTCTTTAAAGCTTAACAGGCCGCTTAATTCGGCCCTGCCATTGAAGCTGTTCAGTCCGAGTTTTTTTATCTTGATTTCCAGCCCATTGATCTCAGTCGCCAGATCCATGTTTGTATAATCAATATTCTGCAGCTTTCCTTTGGCAACGTGTAAATCGATCTGAGCATTCAGCCAGGCGGGAATGCTGAAAAAAGGATTTTCTGAGGGAACTTTTTTCTCCGGAATGTCCAGCCTGAGATATTGGAAATCCCCCCTGACATTGGCATTTGCATACATTATGCCATTATTGCCATAGGCCACCTCCCCCGATGCGTCAAGAACTCCATCCTGGAACCTGAATCCGGCAGAAGATATCTTCAGCTTTGAAGGACTTAGATTTCCCTTCATAAGTAGATTTTCTATTATTCCCTGATCTGTAAGGATTTTTTTGCCCTTTAGTTTGAATTCAATTTTACCTATCGGAAAGGGAAAAGAAAAAACTTTGGCAGTATCCGGGGTTTTTTGGCTGCTGAACTTGATTTTACGAAGATCTATCTTGTCAAAATCAAGCTCAATTTCGCCGCCGGGGACTTTTTTTCTGTCCATAATAAATTCATCCAGCTTATCAAATTTACCCTGAAAATGAAAGGCTGATTCGTTGAAAGCTCCCCGAAGACTGGTAATTTCCAGGATGTGATCCTTCAGTAAACTCTTGCCGTTTATGTTGTTTAAATGGTAAGCCTGGTCAGTCCTGATTAGCTGGAGATTGTGGACTTCTATCCGGCCCCGGGCAATTTCTTCCCCCTTTTTATGGATTTTCCTGAGTTCACTTAACTTTCCTTCAAGTGTCAGATCCAGGTCTAAACGCCCGCTCAGGCTTAGGTCTGCGCTTACTTTGGAAAAGTGACTAAGGTCTATGGAAGAAATGATATGAGCGTTTACATCCGGATCATCCAGGTTGAACACGGAAATACTTCCGTCAACATAGCTTTGGCTTAATTCGGCATGAATAGTATCGAGCGAGATCGACGTGGATTTGAGGCAATGTTTATCACCGTTCGTGTATTTCCCTTTTAAGGTGCTGATAATTATAGGGTAGGGGATATCTTTATTGATGATTTCCGCATTGATGAGGCTGAAATTCAGGTTCATCAGCGGATGAATACGCGGATTCACAAAACCTGACAGGTCCATTGACAAATCCAGTTTCGCCCCGGGATTAGCCTGAGTGAAATTCATCCCGGCATGGAATTTAAATAGTTTCAGGAACTTATCGAAATTATCTTCAGCCGATAAGCGGAAATTGATGTCGTATCCGTCTTCGATAGGGGTGATCCTGAGACTGGGATCGATTTTCAATTCCTGTGCCATGAGATAGCCGCTGCGGATTTCATTTAATCCGTTCAGGGTGTTGATGGAATAAGTCATATCCACCGCTTTCATGGCCTGGCCGGAAATGAGCAGCTTGTTATAACTGATCAGAGTGTCGAGACAGCCTTGTATCACGCCACTGATCAGCAGCAGGCTATCCTTCATTTCCAGATTCAAGCGGGCATCATCAACATTCACTTTTATATTGCTTCCCTTAAATTGATTTATGAAAGATAAATTTGCCTTATGTACCTCAATGTCATGTGAATTTATATTGAATTTATGATAGGAATCACCCTCGGGATTTTCCTTCAGGGTAAGTATGTGGGTCTTATGGCCCAGGCTGTCTATTTTAGAATACAGTGCGGCATCGGAAAGTATAAGTTTATCAAGCCTGATTTCATTTCTCAGGAGTCCGGCCGGATTGAGCAGTAATTCAACTGATCCAATACGGATACTTGTCTGACCTTCACTGGAAACGCTAACATTTTTTATCTGCAAATGCAGCTTTGGGAAGTCACGGAAATAGGAAAGTGAAAAGTCATCGAATTTTACTTGCTCCTTGACATTTCGTTTTATTAAATCCGTCAGTTCCCGGCGCAGAGGTCCCTGCTGCATTTTTGAAATTAGAAACAGCGCAAGGAGTGGCAGTATGATAAGAGCTGTAAAAAGGACAATTACTCTGATGTGCTTTTTCTTCATTTAGCGTATTGTTTCTGATGCTATTTACTCTGAAATCCGGCCAGTCTTCGGATTGATCAGAGCAATACCGTAAAAATAGGAATTAGTATATTTATAGCATAAGAAAAGATCTTCTTTTAATCAACTTATAAGCTGATAATCCTTCCTCATGAAAACCTTCAGGCATCAGGATTTTACTCCATTACTAAATTTGATAAAGTTCAGCTCATTCAAAAATGGAATATTCCTATTCTTCTTTATTGATAATAATCCGGTTCCGGGACTTTGAACCGCTTTGTGGGAGATCATTGAAACAGGACAATTACTATGTCTAAACTCCATCCTGGTATATACGTGGTCACCATTCATAATAAACAGGGTAACATTATATCTAACAAAAAAATTATTAAACAATAAAATAAAGTCTATCATTAATTGAATCTTTCTATACGAGGGGCCTGATCTTTAAGTTTGTCACAAAGGCTGATCGACCGGAGATTTAGAAAAGCCATTGGCCCTATTTTTTTTCCAGAACTGCAAGCCGGGCTTTGGCATCAGAAGTTTGGGGATAAACGGAATCGGCATTTTTCCATAGTTTCAGAAAAATCCGGTATTGATCAGAAGCTTCCTTATTCCTTCCGGCAGATTCATATAGTTTTCCGAGTGAATAATGGTAAAGCGGGTGTATAAGAATGCGTTCAGGCTGAGCCGGATCAAATTTTATGAGTTTTTCATATTCTTCAATCGCCTCGGATGTTCTGCCCAATTTTGCATAAGCCTTTGCCAATCCGTCCTTTAAAAATGGCAGATTATAAATTAGCACCCCGGGGAATGTAAAATCGGGCAGGCTCACTATAACAGGTTCTTTTAAGATATCCATGACCTTGGTATATTGTTCTTCTTTCAGGAATATTTCAGCACTGATATAATTATACCAGTTTTGGAACTGATTGCTGTTATCATTCGGAATCCTGGATAATAATTCCTTTAATCCGGCTAATTGCAAACGGCTCGAGTCAATTTCATTCAGGTTTTTATAAATGATGGATGTGATTATATAATTTGTCATTGAATCTGAAATATTCTTTAAGGAGCCATCCGGCTGTTCCTTCAATATATCCTTGTAATCCTGAGGGTTTGAAAGGATATTGGAGGGTGGAAGTATCCTCATAATATTGTTCAATAATCTATACTGTTGAAGTACAAGGGGATTATTCCCGGATATTCCGGTTTGTCTGGATTTTTCGAGGTCAATATTTGCCTGTTTATTGTCTCCCAGCCAGATGTCAAAGTATGCCCTTGCCCAATAGGATAATCCCTGGGTCCCGGATGAAGGCGACATTTCAATATTCTTGTCTATCCATTCATATGCTTTGGCGTACTCTTCTTTCATTCCATATATATAAGCGATTTTCGACGCTGAATAAAAGAAGTCGGGCTTAAGCTCCAGGGCTTTTTTAAAACTGCTGATTGATTCATCCAGCCTGCCCATTCTCCATAGCAGGTCTCCTTTGGAATCCACTGGATTTGCATCCCGGGGGTTCAGCCTGGAATAAGTATTAAAATACTCCAGTGCCTTCTCGTAATTCCCCTGTTTCGCATAAAGATAAGCAGCCTGGTTATAAGCTTCTCCATAGTCCGGATCCAGTGCTATAGCCATATTGAACTGATCGATGGCTTTATTGATCTCATTTTTGTCTCTAAGGCACATGCCCAAATTATAACGGACTCTTTTATCCTTGGGAGATTTCTCCGAAAGCATTTTTAAGAGACGGTATTCCTCGTCCAGGTTGTTCATGATCACCCTTTCATAAACGGCACGGATGGTTAGCTGCTCAGGTTCGGTAGCTTTGGAAGAGCTTGCATAAGCTTTTTTAATTGCATCATCCCGCAACTGGTAGTTCAGCAGAGAATTATAGGCAGTTGCCAGATAGAGCCAGGCCTCTGCAAAATGCGGATCTATCCCGACAGCTTTTTCAAGGTACTTCCTGGCATCTTCATAATACATCTTATCCATTGCATCCCGGCCTTTCAGAAAATAATTATATGCTTCCATAGAACTGGTCGTCACATCCAGGATATGCATGGAAGCCTGCTCCACTTTAAAGGATGAAATCCCAAGACTGCGTGAAATGGACCTGCTGAGGTCGTCGATCTGGCTCTCAAGTATACTGCCAACACCCATTCCACGTGAACTGACACTTTCCAGGATCTGTTTGGTTCCGACATCCAGTACCTTTGCATCGGTCACGAATACATCTCCTGCTTTTACGAAACTTCCGATCACTATAATTGGACAGTCTTCCTTCCGGCAAATCTCAAAACCCATATTGGCATTTATCTGCTTCACATTCGTGTCTCCCATCTGCGTAAGCACATCCTGCATCCTTTCCCAGGTCATTACCCTGAATAGTTTTGACTGTTCCAGATTGGTTATTAGAAGATTGGGTATAGCTTTCTGTAAGTAATTATAAGCGGTATCACCGGTCTGATTTTCAAAGCTGATCACTGCGATCGGGGTCGGTTCCCCGGGTGTTATAGCTTTTATAATTAATGGTTTAAGAATGAAAAAGAGTATTGTGAGTATTATGATGATAAGCAGGAAAAATAATGTTTTTTTCTGATTTAAAACTTTTGCCATAGGGTGTTTCGAAAGCTTCTCGTCGCCCTGATGGGTTGAAATTAGAGATCCCGGTACAGAAAGTGCATAAACTTTAAGTGGATGGCTTATATTTTTCAGGCTCCTGGATCCGATGAACTCGAAATCCTGACCTATTTTATTTTTCACATCTTCATAGACGCTCTCGGAAATATATATCCGGCCGGGTTCACATATTCCCTGCAAACGGGCAGCAATATTTACCCCATCTCCAAAGACATCATTTTCAGAAACCATCACATCCCCGATATGGATTCCGGCCCGGATAGTCCATGCGCCGGAATTTGTAATAGCTTTCTGTAAGTCCAGCGCACAACTCACCGCATCCCAGGCACTTCCGAAGATGGACAATGTGCCGTCACCGATTTCTTTTACAAACTCACCTTCATGCTGATGAATGAGTTTCTTATGCAATTCCCTGTTCTCAGACAAGATTTGCATGGCCTGCTTTTCATTCCCTGACATTAGAGCAGAGTAGCCGACTATATCAGTAAACATGATGGCTGCAAGCTTTCTCATTTTCAATTCCGATTAAAGTGCGAAAGTTACAAATTTATCAAGAGATATTCTTTTACAGTTTAGAAATGAAATTATCAGGTTTAAATTTACGACAAGATTCGATTTTTTAGTATTTCCTTATTACCTTCGGACTTGCTTCTTACGTTTTTTTA
This sequence comes from uncultured Bacteroidales bacterium, assembly GCA_963787195.1. GTDB lineage: Bacteria > Bacteroidota > Bacteroidia > Bacteroidales > JAGOPY01 > CAWBCI01. Next base: position 16,583 of record CAWBCI010000028.1, on the reverse strand, counting down.
AAATAATTCAATAATCATGGCAAAAAAGGAGAGAAAATACAACAAGAAATTAGTTGTAGTCATAGCTTCAGTTGCCGCCACAGGCGGACTACTGTTTGGATTTGATACAGGTGTTATCTCAGGAGCTATCCCATTTTTTCAGCAGGATTTCCAGATCGACAACAGTATGGTGGAAAATATCACCACTGCAGGATTGGTTGGCGCTGTTATAGGTGCCATGCTCACTGGCCGCATTTCTGATATCTTCGGCCGAAAAAAAGTAATCCTTGCCTCTGCTGTAATTTTCGCCATTGGCGCTCTCTGGTCCGGCCTTTCCACCAACCCTCACATGCTCATGTATGCCCGCTTGTTTATAGGTCTTGCCATTGGAGTTTCATCCTTTTCAGTTCCATTATATATTGCGGAAATATCTCCCACCCGAATAAGGGGAAGCCTGGTATCACTTTTCCAGTTGCTGATTACCATTGGGATCCTTGTTTCATATATGAGCGACCTGGCCTTTGCCAATGAAGAAAATATGGCCTCCTGGCGACCCATGTTTTATATAGGTGTGGTGCCGGCTATGATTTTACTGATCGGGATGATCTTCCTTCCCGAAACACCCCGCTGGCTGATGACCAAAGGCCGGGAAGACGAGGGCAGAAGGGTCCTTAAAATGGTGGAGGAACCCAGCCTGGTCGAAGCTTCTATTCAAAGGATGAAAGATGAAATTGAAAAAGACAAGAAGCAGGCCGGAATAAGTGAAGTTTTCAAGCCCTGGCTGCGGAATGCCTTGATAATTGCAGTCGGTATCATGTTTATCCAGCAATTTGTCGGGATCAACACGGTTATTTATTACAGCCCCAAGATATTCATGATTGTTGGATTTGAAGGCGCCCGGGCCGGAATATGGGGAGCCGTCAGCGTGGGAGTGGTCAATGTGCTGTTTACCGTGCTTTCTCTGTTTCTGATCGATAAAATTGGGCGCCGGAAACTTTACTTTATCGGTCTGAGTGGAATTGTTTTCTCGCTGCTTGCCCTCGGAATGATCTTCGCCTTTCATACATCCCTGGGCTCAATGGGTAAATGGTTCGCCATTGCTTTAGTTCTGGTATATATCGCGTTCTTTGCCATCAGTCTTGGACCCCTTGGCTGGCTTATCATTTCCGAAGTCTTCCCCATCCGTGTACGGGGAGTTGGTACTTCCATCGGTTCCCTGTCCAACTGGTTTTTCAACGGGGTGGTGGCTTTTACCTTCTTTAAAATTATCCGGCTTATTTACCATGCCCGGAACAAGCATCTTTACAAATGAGAAACTATATGATCCTGCAAGCAACACTTTCATCACACAAATCAAAGATAATGGTAATCCGGCCGGAGCTTTCTGGCTCTATGCAATTATTGGTATCCTGGGTCTGATCTGGGGTTATTTTTACCTTCCCGAGACCAAAGGTGTATCGCTTGAACAGATTGAACGTCACTGGAGGGAAGGGAAGAAGCCGCGGGATTTGTAAGATTTCAGATTTCAGAATTCAGATTTGGATTTTAAATTCTCCATTTTTGATTTTCGGTTTGGGTTGAGAGGACTGAAGGGCTTTGCTGAACACTTGGCAGCTTTAATTGTTTTTACCTCTACAAATACATCATTGGCTAAAATTCCGTTATCATTCTTCAAATTAAATCTTAATCCAACTCAGATCCGGTAAATCGATGAAAAACTTCTTTTTTGTAATCTTTTTCTCTATCTTTTTCGGACTTTACCTCTTATTGCATTGGTATATTTTCCGTCGTGGGATGACAGCCCTGGAAGGAACTTCATTCAGACAGGCTTTTCCATGGGTATTCTGGATACTTGCACTTTCATTTATTGCAGGACAGATTCTGGAAAGGGGAAACCCCACAATTATTGGGAATATAGTAAACTACGCCGGTTCCCTCTGGCTTGGATTGTTTTTCTATCTCCTTCTTTTTACATTTTTGACGGATATAGTAAGACTGGCAGATCACTGGCTGCACTTTTTTCCTACATCCTGGTCGGCAGGCATACTTTCCGGCCGATGGTTATTTTCAGCTGTATTTTCAGTTTCAATCCTCTTAGTCCTGGCTGGATATATAAATGCTGCAAATCCCCGCATACACCGCATTCAGATTGATCTCGACAAGAAAGCGGGACTGAAGAAAGAATTGAAAGTGGTGCTTGCGACTGACCTTGCATATGGGAGGTATCATCGGGAACAGGAGGATCAGCCGGATGATTGACAGGATCAACGAATTAAATCCTGACCTGGTGCTTTTCGGAGGTGATCTGGTCGACCAGCATCCACTTCCGGTTTATAAAAAGCAGATGGGAAAGCACTTTACACGCTTGCATCCTCCCTTAGGTGTCTATGCCATTACGGGGAATCATGAATTCTATGGTGATTATTTGAAAAGTATTGAATATATGGAGAAATCAGGGATTACCTACCTTCAGGATACAATGGTGAACATTGATAACATACTCCTGTTAGCCGGGCGGGATGACAGGGAAAAATCCCGTATGACGGGTAAAGCCCGCAAGCCTTTGAATAAAATCCTGGAAGGTGCCGATCTCTCTTTGCCGCTCATCCTGATGGACCATCAGCCCAACAGTTATAATCAGGCATCTGCTGCAGGGGTTGACCTGCTTGTTTCCGGTCACACCCACAGGGGGCAGATGTGGCCTCTTAACTATATCACGCATGCTATTTTTGAATTGGATTATGGATTGATGAAAAAGAACGGCACTTATTATTATGTTTCTTCCGGATTCGGTACCTGGGGGCCACCTGTAAGGCTTGGTAATCGGCCGGAGATAGTGGAATTTACAATCCGGATGAAATAAAGAGTTCGGGCAAATGAAACAATTATGAATACCCTTCCGACAAGCATAGACCAGGTCCTGGAACAACTGGACAGCATTATTCAGGATTCGGTAAAGGACAATGACCATCTTGGCATTTTTGCCTATGTATACAGGCGGACTACGGCACAAATAAAGCAAGCCATACAGAATCAGGACTTTGAGGATAATGACAGGATGGAAAGATTCGATATACGCTTTGCCAGTAAGTACCTGCAGGCCTATTATAATTTTCAATCCGGAATGAGTGTCCCGAAATCCTGGGAGATAGCTTTCCGGGTTAAATCAGAAAGGCTTACCATTTTGCAGCATATACTCCTGGGAATGAATGCCCATATCAATTATGACCTGGGGATGACTGCTTATGAGATCTCCCGGGCTAAAGAGCTGGAGGATTTGAAAACCGATTTTATGAAGGTAAATGATATCCTGAACGGCCTCATCAATGAAATGCAAAGGAGGCTCGGGAGGGTTTCCCGCCTGATGGTCATTTTTGATTGGATAGGAGGGGATAAAGATGAAGCGATCATTAATTTCAGTATGGTAAAAGCCCGGGAACAGGCCTGGGATTTCGCGGAAAAGCTGGCACATACGGAAGAAGATTTGAAAAAGACCAGGGAAGAAGAGGTTGACAAAATGATCGCCAGGCTTGGTCAGGTGATAAAAGCCCCTCCGGGTAAGCTGCTCGGATTTGCTTGTAAGTTCGTGGCCTTTTTTGAAGTGAAAAATATATCCAAAATTATCAGAGGTCTTGAAAAATAATAAGTTAAAACTTTTTGCATTTAGCACATGCACTTTACTAATTTGAGGTCATATTGACTTTTAGTATAAATGAATATTTTAACTTATTATATTAAAAAAAGAATTTACATTTGACTATTCAATTTACTTAGAATTTTTATAAATAATTCAATTTAATATTACTTTTATTAATTGCTTGGATTTACCGGCGTTGCTTTGTTGTAAACTATAATGTTTTATAATGGCACTTAGTTACCGATTATCAGAAAAATTATTTAATTTAATACTTCTTCTAAAATGAAACCTGTTTATTATCTGATCTTTTTATCCATAGTATTTACTTCATGTATAAAGGAATCAATGACTGAAAGCAGTAATTATTTTTTTAATTCAAGTGATCATATGATAAATGTGCAGGCTTTTAGGGATGGCCAGGTTCTTGATGTTTCTTCATTTACATTAAATGGGAATTCTGAAAAGTTAGTTTTTCAAACAATAAATGGAGGTATAGGTGAAGGAATATGTTTCTGCGGCGGAGGGAGTGACTCTATCGTGGTTACATTTGATAGTCTGTACTCTATAACACATTATACATCGAACTTTTCTGGATCTAATCCGAATAGCTATTCATTCAACTCAAAGCGAAATATTTATAATGGATCAAATTATCTTACAATATTAAAAGATGTATCAAAATTTCGACGTGAGTGGGAATTTAAATATACTTTCACAGAACAGGACTATATTGATGCAAGGTAAGATTCTTTCGAAATTGGGTTCTTATAATTTTAGGGATAACTAAGTCCCAACAATGCTAATCGCCGCCCTGATACCATCTGCCCCGCTCGAAATGATTCCTCCGGCGTAACCGCTTCCTTCACCAACTAAAAAGAGGTTTTCAGTACCCTCACACAAGCCGTTTTTTTCCCTTAAGACCTGGATGGGAGAAGATGTCTTGCTTTCAAGTCCCAGCATGATGCCCTTCTCGTAACCTTTAATCTTGTGGGTAAAATCCTTGAGACCAGCCTTCAGCGCGGCGCTGACCGGGGGAGGGAGCATTTCCCATAAACGGGCGGGTTTGAGTCCAAGTGGATAGCTGCTTTCATGTTTCATTGCCGGATCTTTTTCCATAAGGAAATCTTCTATGGAGCAGTAAGGGGCCTTATAGCCACCTGAAAAATCGAAAAAAGAAGCTTCCAGTTTTTCCAGCCAGTCGAGAGCCTCGGAGGCCCTGAGTTTATGTCCGGCAAGCTGATCCGGGTGTATCCCGGCCACGCAGGCCGCATTGGCAAAGCGCCCGTTGCGGCGGTAATTACTCATGCCGTTTACAATATTTATATGTTCATAAGCCGAAGCTGGAACGACCATTCCTCCGGGACACATGCAAAAGGTATAAACCGGGTGTGAACCGTCTCCATCCGACGTGAGCCTGTACTCTGCTGCTTTCACTCCGGGAAGCTCTTCTGTCCCCCACTGGGCAAGGTTTATCAAATCCTGGCGATGTTCCACCCTTGTCCCGATTGCGAAATTCTTAGTTCTGAATTCTATACCGGCTTTCATCAGCATACGATAGGTTTCAAAAGCTGAATGGCCCGGTGCAATGATGAATAAGTCGGCCGGGATATTGCCCTTATTGGTGACTGCCTCCTTTACTTTCCGGTTTTCGATGATAAGGTCCAGTAATTGTGTTTCGAAGCGCATTTCTCCTCCCAGGCGGGTATAATCTTTTCGGAGGTTTTTTACTATATGCTTGAGATTGTCGCTGCCTAAATGAGGATAAGCCATATAACGGATCTCCTCAGGCGCCCCGGCACCGATATAACAGGAAATAATGAATTCCCTTTCGGCTGTAATATGCTTCGAACGGGAAGTTAGCTTACCATCTGAAAAGGTCCCGGCTCCTCCTTCCCCAAAGGAATAATTGGCGGTGGAACTGAAGTTTCCATTGCGTTCAAAGTCCAGGATTCCTTCTTCCCTGTGAAAGACATCAGCGCCTCTTTCGATCAAAATAGTATCAAAACCGGCGGATTGAAGTACATAGGCAGCAAAAAATCCGGCCGGTCCGCTCCCTGTAACAAGCACTTTATGATTCCTCTTTTTATAAGGGATGTTTAAACTGAGGGCTTTTTCAGGATCAGCACTTTGAATTGCCGGGGAACTCACTACTACCCTCAATAACCAAAAAATATTAGCTTTTTTTCGGGCATCCAGGCTTTTATTTTCGATTTTAAAAGTAAAATCCTTCAAATGCAATTCTTTTGAAATCCTTTGTTTCAGAATTTCATCCGTATAGCCCGTGGGCATTTTCAGATTTATGATTTTATATCCCATGTGAAAATTTATACAAAAGTAGGCATAATGACCTTCTTTCTTTTTCTGCCAAAAAACTCTTCATCCCAAAAAATTCAACCTGGTTTATGCCTGATCACCTTATGCTCCAGTGAAAAATGCCGGATTTACCGATTTGGCGGATAAAAAATTGGATCTTCAGGCAACTTTATCTGATTTCAGGAGATTTATATTTAGTTATGTGAAAATAAAGCAAAGTATTTATATTTGAAAGTGGAATTAAATTCTTTTCTTCACTAATAATAATATTCACATAGATATGAAAAAAAATCTACCCTTTCAAATAAACATCATTCTTATATCATTTTTGTTACTCATTTTGAATGATATAAAAGCCCAGGCTGAAAAGCCCCTTTACGATGTTTTTTCTTTTGATCAGGAATTAAGTTTGCCTGGCAAGCCAGTGGATATTTATGATGCCATAACAGGAGATATAAGTGCCTGGTGGGATCATTCTTTTTCAGAAAAGCCATATAAATTATATATTGAGGCTAAACCGGGTGGAGGTTTTTATGAAATATTCAATGAGCAGGGTGACGGGGTTAAACATGCCACCGTCATTTATGCGGACCGTGGTAAACTGCTCCGCTTCGAAGGTCCGCTGGGACTTTCAGGGAAAGCCCTTCAATTGGTATGTACTTATACTTTTTTAGAAAAGGGCGATGATTCTACCAGCCTGAAACTTTCAGTTCATGGTGCAGGAGAAGTGGAGAAAGGCGTGCCGGAACTTGTGGCAAATGTCTGGCACCATTTTCTTTTTGAGAGATTCAAACCTTATATAGAATCCGAAGAATAGGGAGTGAAAATGCGATAGCCATAATAATCCATCATCAAGCCTTCTATTTTGTTTCATATGGGTTTTAATGAATATTTAAGAATAATTTTTATAAAAATTGATTAATTTTAACATCCCGTTAAACAGATGATTTATATTTAGCCCCTGATTCAGGAATTCAAATACTACTCTAATGTCAAAAATATTTACTCTCAAAACTTTTAATATAATAATAGCAGGTCTGTTTATCAGTCTGTTACTCGGATTCTCAACTTCTTACGCTCAGGTTCCAACAGTACAGGATTGCCTGGGGGCGATTCCGGTATGCCAGGATACCTATACTCAACAAACATCTTATTTGGGTTCGGGAAATTACCCGAATGAAGTTTATAACCCATCCGGTGATTGTACCCTTGATTGCCCGGGATCTTGCCTGGATGGCGAAAAAAACAGTGTGTGGTATATTTTTACAGTTCAGCAGGGAGGGAATCTGAGGCTCACTATTGCTCCATTCTTTCAGGTGGATGATTACGACTGGGCTGTTTATGATATTACTAACCTGCGTTGTGGTGATATTTACAGCAGTTATCCCCTGATGCAAAAGAGTTGTAATGCATACGGCTCTACTTCTACTAATGGGAATACCGGCATCAGCACTCTTCAGGGAGGATCGGGTAATTGTAATCATTGCGGTGACGCAGGTACCAGTAAGTGGAATGCCGATTTACCTGTCACTGCCGGCCGGACTTATGTATTGCTCATCGAAAATTGGAGCCAAAGCCCACAGGGTGGTTATACCCTTGACTTTTCCGCATCGGATGCTGTGATCTATGACAACGTACGCCCCACATTACTAACCATTAACGCTGATGAAATTACCTGTGGTGCAACTCAAATCAACATTGAATTTTCGGAGAATGTGGCTTGCGAATCTGTAGATCCGACCGATTTTGTTCTTTCCGGACCCGGCGGACCTTATACCATCCTTGATGTGCAAGGTGATGCCTGCATGGTAGGGGCTGACTGGGAAAAAAATTATACGCTTTTCCTGGATCATGGTATTAATGAAGACGGCGACTATTCACTGCAGCTGATTCCCTTGTCTTTTATCAATGATGCCTGTGAAAATTATGCCCTGGGGAATACTATGACATTTGCCGTGAGCCTGGGTGCACCTGTAATAAATCCGGCAAATATCAATATCACACCGGCAACCTGCGGTTTGACGAACGGAGCTGTTTCCGGACTCAGCATTACCGGTACTCCTCCTTATCAATACCAATGGACGAATGAAGCCGGTGATATTGTCGGAACAGCCCTGGACCTTGCAAATGTCGGTACAGGAAATTATTATTTCCTGGTTAGCGACAATAATACCTGTGCAGCTAGTAGCGGCCCTTATTTCGTTGATCAGACCGGAGCGCCCCAGGTTGATGAATCTGCGATGAATATCATTTCCGCTACAGTTGGCGCTAACAACGGTTCTATCACTGGTATTAGCTTTACAGGAACGCCACCGCTGGTTTATACCTGGTATGACGACCTGGGGAATGTCATCGGAAACAGTCTTGACCTCACATCCGTATATACAGGTTATTATACCCTTCAGGCTGTCGATGGGAATGATTGCGATACCATTACCGGTCCCTATTTTGTCCCTGAGACCGGCGGACCACTTGTAGCTTTGGCAAGCGCCAGCCCCCAGGATATATGCATAGGAGAAAGCTCACACTTAACAGCCACCGGGAATGGTGGAACCGGTAATTATACCTATCTCTGGACATCTACCCCGGGAAGCTTTTCTTCCGATCTTTCTTCCCCGGTAGTTTACCCGCTTGTGAATACTATCTATCATGTGGAGATTAATGATGGCTATACCAATTCCAGTGCCGATGTAACAGTGAATGTAAATCCGCTGCCACTTGCCAATGCAGGCATTGATGATACCATCCCTTATGGGACAAGCACCACACTCTTTGGCAGCGCCTCCGGGGGCAGCAGCAATTACAGCTATGCATGGAAACCGGAAGTGCAGCTAATCAACCCTTATACACAAAATGCACCTACCAAGAATATTTTTTCCACTACCAAGTTTTGGCTAGTTGTCACCGACCTGGAAAGTGGCTGTATCAGTATAGAGGATTCGGTAACAGTTGTTATAACCGGGGGTCCGCTCGGCGTGACCGTATCTCCTGATAATGGGAGCACATGTGAAGGTGAACCTATTACCCTGCAAGCTTTTGGGTCAGGTGGTAATGAACCTAATTACATTTATACATGGTACTATAATCAGAATATCGTCCAAAAGGATACGGCGACTACTTCGCTATTCACAGTAACACCTGGTGCTGCTGGAATATATTCTTATGTAGTAGAAATATTTGATCACTTCAATCCTTTTTATGATACTGTGAATGTTATTGTAACACAATCTCCACAGTTCCAGTTTACAGGAGGGTCTGAAATAGTTGCCTGCCCATATGATAGTGTTGTCCTGGCACCTGATCCTATATACCCCGGAGTTCATTACTACTGGTCAAACGGATCTGAAGCGCAAAGTATCAAAGTGGGAACTACGGGTATAGGATTTGACAGCAAATCTTATTCACTGACTCTTGAAACATCTGATAATTGTCAGTACACCAGCGATGTTACGGTGTATTTCGATTTCGCCCAGTGTAGCGGGATTAATGAAAACAACAAATACAATTCAATAAAGATATACCCGAATCCAAGTCCGGGATTATTTACAGTTAGTATTGAGGATGGGACCAATTACCGTGATCTGGAAATTATTAATCCTCAAGGTCAGGTAATATACGCCAGGGAATTGCATGATCTACGCATGGGGAAAAATGAGATTGTAATCAATCTCATAAACCTTCCAAAAGGAATTTATATTTTGAAAGCTACGAATGATACTTTCATAAGTTTTCAGAAATTAATTCTGAGGTAGCTGATTTTTGAGGGAATTATCTTCCTTCATTTCAGTGTACAATAAAAAAAATTGTATATTGTGCCGCCATTCGTTTGAGAATCTTTAGTCGGAATATTAGTTGTAAATAACTGGTAAACAATTTTATATAATATTTATTTCGATGAAAAGTTTCTCTGCTTTTATACTGTTGATATTTACAATAGCCACATACAGTGGTTATGGACAACAGAATGATAATTCGTCTGATCAATCCGTAAAATTTCATTTCGATCAAAAAGATTTCGGCGACCGTTTCTGCGTCGCAGCCGACAATGATGCTGATTATAATTATTATGTCATCAATATGGAAAAATTTGCCGGCCGCTATGAAAAAATCTACTTCTTAAACCTGGTATTTACGAATGACAAGATCGTGAATATAGATGCTGAGATAGATAATACCCAGCTATGGTTTAAATCGTCCATACAAAATCCTGAAAATGATATCACCTGCCTGATGGATGATTTGAAAAAGCAAACCGATCAGGCTGCCAGCAAGTTAAGTGGGGCTGAAAAGACTGCCTGGCTTAAAACAAATGATAAATACGCTAAAAAACAATAAATAATCATTGCAATGATGATCAAGAGAATTTTACCGGGCTTAATACTATTCCTGTTAACTGTTAACATATACTCCCAGGGCTTAACATGCCAGACATCCGAACCATTCTGTACAGGGAGTATATATACTTTTCCTGCCGGAACAACAGGCCAGGCCCAACCCGGCGCTTATTATGGCTGCCTCAATACTCAGCCGGCTCCTGCATGGTATCACATGCTTGTTGACCAGCCCGGTTCCATAAGTATATACATGTATAGTACACCTCTTTATGATATTGATTTCATTTGCTGGGGACCTTTCAGTGATCCTTACTCACCTTGTGTGGCCGGATTAACTCAAAATAAGGTTGTTTCCTGTAGTTATTCAACGGCACCACAGGAAACCTGTTATATACCCAATGCACAAACCGGACAATATTATATACTGCTGATCACCAACTATTCTCAACAACCCTGTAATATCACATTTTCACAAACCGGTGGAAATGGTACGACAGACTGTACCATTCTTCCCCCTCCGGTGAGCAATAACGGACCTTTATGTGTTGGACAAACCTTGAATCTTCAGGCTGCTGATATAACGGGTGCTTCATATTGGTGGAGCGGACCGAACGGCTTTCTCTCAACCCTCCAAAATCCGAGCATTCCAAATGTGACCCTGGCAAATGGTGGGGATTATGCCTGTACCATTACGGTGAACGGGCAGAGCAGCGATCCGGCAGTTACAACTGTCGTTATCCATGCCCTGCCGCAGGCAACGCTTACTAGCAATGATACAATTGTATGTATTGGCTCCCCGGCTTATCTGATATTCCATTTTACAGGTTTTGGGCCCTATTCAATTGCCTATACCGATAATAACGGACCGCACACTGCATATGGGCTTAATGCTCCGGTAGATACTATTTTTGTAAATCCTACGCAAGCTACAACCTATACCATTAATTCGGTAGCCGATAATTTCTGTTCCAAGAATTTCTTTGGAGTAGATCAGTATGTGGATACTTATCCCTATACTACAGCTCAACTTAGCGGAGCTGCGGATATTTGTGCCGGGGAACAAGCAGCCCTGACTTTCACTTTGCAAGGAACTGCCCCATGGGACATAACTTATACCCAAAACGGATCCAACCCTCAGACTGTCACCGCTAACAGTTCCCCATTTATTCTTAATGTGAGTCCAACCACAACCACTAATTATGAGATGAGCCTGGTAGAGGATGCAAATTGTTCTGCGGAATTAACAGGCGATGCATTGATAACTGTCATGCCTTCGCCCTCAGCCAATGCAGGAGCCGATCAAACTGTCCCCTATGGTACTTCAACACAGTTGTCAGGCCAGGCAACAGGAGGATCAGGTACTTATCAATTCCATTGGGAACCTGCAAACCTGCTGGTAGATCCTAACATAGCTCAGCCTACTACTGTGCTACTTAGTGCAACGACAACATTCACCCTTACTGTGACTGATGATAGTGGCGGATGTCAGGGAACCAGCACCATGCAGGTGACTATCACGGGAGGTCCGCTGGCAATTAACCCTGTTGCCTCTCCTTCAGAGATTTGCTTTGGAGAATCCACCCAACTTAATGCCAATGCCGGTGGAGGCTCTGGAAATTACACCTATAACTGGACATCAAATCCTGCAGGTTTTAATTCTGATCTTCCCGAGCCTACCGTTATACCAGATCAGACCACTACTTATAATTTAAGCGTAAATGACGGTTTTAGCACAAGCAATTCTTCGGTTGTTGTGACAGTCGATCAGCTCCCGATCGCAAATGCCGGTACGGATGTGCCAATTCCATACGGCACTACCGCAACATTGCATGGCTCTGCCACTGGGGGCAGCGGAAATTATGAATACCATTGGGAACCGGCTGTGAGCCTGAATAATCCTTATGTTGCGAATCCAACAACTCATAACCTTTACCAGACAACACAATTTGAATTAACCATAACTGACCAGGAAACCGGTTGTGTCAGCGCTAAAGACTTTGTTACGGTGAATCTGACGGGCGGTCCGCTTGGCGTTTCTTTATTGACCCAAAAAGACAGTATTTGTGAAGGAGAGTCCACAATTCTGAATGCTATTGGATCAGGTGGAAATGAACCCGATTATATTTATTACTGGTTATTTAATAATGATACTTTAAAGATTGACACCGCTGCAACTTCATCAATGTCTGTTTCACCGTCAATGGCAGGTGTGTATCAATATATAGTGAAGATTTATGATCATTTTAATCCTTATTATGACACTTTGAATGTCACGGTTATGCAATCCCCCGAATTCCAAATTACTGGTGGCCCTACTATAATCGCTTGCCCTTATGATTCTGTTACACTTGTCCCTGATCAATTTTACTCGAGTGCGGGTTATTTATGGTCAAACGGATCTGAAGCGCCAAGTATCAAAGTGGGAACTACGGGTATAGGTTTTGATAGTAAAAGCTATACGCTTTCTGTTACTACAGCATATGGATGTGAGCAGAACAGTGTTGTCACCGTGGTATTTGATTTTTCCTCATGTAGTGGAATTAGTGAAAATGATCCTTTAAATAAGATACATGTTTATCCAAACCCGACCAGTGGAAACATTAATATCGACATGAAAGACTACAGGGGGGAAGTAAATGTAGGCCTGACTGATATGTTTGGGAGGAACCTGATAGAGAGAAAGATTAAATCTTCGGTGGGTAATGATATGCTTAGTCTGGATCTGTCATCATATCCATCCGGGATGTATTTTTTGAGCCTGAAAGGAAATAAGGGACGGATAAGGACTGAGAAAATTGTTTTAAATAATTAAGAATCAGGAATGTAGTAAATAATCTCCGGAGACTTGGGATTTTTTAGGAAAATACTATCTTTGGAGCTTTTATAATCGCGCTGCTGTGCTATTTTATCTTCTGTTTATATGAGAATAAACCAAAATTTTTCTATCCGTAAATTCAGACGGCTTTTAACCGTATTACTGCTATCAGCTTTTATGTCGCACAGCAGTTTTCTATCTGCTCAATCCTACCTGAAAGCCCAGGTTAGAAGCACCAATTGCCCTGTTTCACATAAGCAGGCTGATTTATGGTTTTTCGGGGAAGGAGCTGGTATTGATTTTAGAGATGATGTAGCTGTTCCATCTCTTGAAAATCATGCCCTGACTATGCCTAGGTTGCAAAGTCAGTCCATGTTGTGTGACAGTCTGGGTAATTTGATTTGCGTGAGTAATGGTATTAAAGTTTGGGGCCGCACTCAACAAATCATGCCCAACGGGAGTGATTTGGATGGTTATATTGGGGTAACTCAGTCATCAATCGTAATTCCTAAACCAGGCGATGATTCGAAATTCTATGTTTTTACTATCGATCTCGTTAGTGCCAATGGCCGACCGGGTAAAGGTCTCAGGTATTCAGCTATTGATATAAACTTGAATAATGGTCTGGGAGATGTGGATAGTATAGAAAAAAATATTTTACTCCTTCCTGAAGTTTCACAAAAGCTTACTGCAACTTATGCCAGTAATGGTACTGATATTTGGGTGGTAGCCCACAAATGGAATTCAAATGAGTTCGACTCATACCTGGTAACTGCTGGTGGAGTGAATACTAGTCCCGTCACCACCAGTCTGGGTACACAACAGTCTGGTCCACTGGGTGATCCGGATCTGAATTCTGTGGGTTATATGAAAATAAGCCCTGACGGAAGTAAACTTGCCCTTGCTATCCAGGGTCTGGATTTATTTGAAATATACAACTTTGATAATTCTACAGGACAGGTAAGCAGTGTGATAACTTCCCCGGCTACATTTGATGGTGCTTATGGCGTAGCCTTCTCTCCTGATACTAAATATTTTTATTCCAGCACCGCTAAAGCACAGTCAAATCCAAGTGGTATTCCGGATACATCTTATCTGTACCAATGGGATATTTCCCAGGGGGCTAATATTTTCAATAGTCCTGTTGTAGTGGCTAAAGATTCGACAAATTCTTACTTTGCCGACCTGCAACTGGCTACTGACGGCAGAATTTATGTTGCCCGCTCACCTAATTCAAATTTAGTTTTGGGAGTTATTTATAACCCTAAAAGAGGCGGAACGGAATGTAATTTCAATCTTCTGAATGGTAACCCCACTCCCTTTATTCTTGGTGGAAAGGCTAGCGGTTATGGTCTCCCCAACTTCATCCAGAATTATTTTGACACCCCTCATTTTGATGTGGAAAATATTTGTTTCAGCGATACGACTATTCTGAAGCTTACAAATGATGCCAATGTGACAACAGCTAGCTGGGATTTTGGTGATGGTAGTGGTAATTCTACCGGCAATACTGTATTCCATTCATTTCCTGCTGCAGGTACATATCAAGTGACTGTGACTGAGACATATAATGGCAATACTTATGGGCCTTATAAGGAAGATATTATTGTGAACGAATTGCCCGTGGCCAGTTTACCTGATACTTTATATATGTACCCCGGTTCACCCATTTTGCTGCAAGCCGGAGAAGGCTTTACCTCATATGAATGGAGCACAGGTGAAAACACTTCTGTCATCACAGCCTATCTGCCGGGTATGTATTATGTAACTGTCCAGAATGAAAGGTGTTGTTTCAATACGGATTCAGTGAGGGTCATGTATTTCGATGTTTTGGTCCCCAATGCTTTCCGTCCGGGTGGCGTAAACAGTGTCTTCAAAGCTGTTCCTACTTCCAACAAAGCCATCAATAATTTCTCCATGTTCATATATAACCGTTGGGGTCAGCAAATATTCCAATCCAATGATATCGCAGATGGCTGGGATGGCACTGTTAAAGGGAATCCGGCGCCGGGTGATGTATATGTTTGGCTTATCAACTACCTGGTTGACCGCGAAAATGGCACTGAAAAGATCACCTATAAGGGGAATGTGGTACTGCTTCGTTAATCAATGAGACTCAACTTTTTCAAGCGAAGCGAAGAAAAAATTGTTAGTCGAATTGATCCCGAAAAGACGAAGTCTTATTCGGGATCTGATGGGACTAAATTCCCCGTATCTTGAGACGAATAAGAGATTTTTCCTTAAGATACCCCGCTGCTTGCGGCGGGGTAGTTTATTAAGGATTTTGTCTCCCTGAGATGAATAAGATATTAAAAAAGCCTGTTATTTTCAGGCTTTTTTTATGAGTGGCATAGTCTATATGATTGTTTAAAAGAATGTCAAAAAATAATCTTCTTCACTTCATATCTTATGATCCATTAATTCAATGCCACTTTAGGTGCTTTTTCTGAATTTTTTCAATAATTTTGGTTGAAGGAAAATGAATGATAAAAAAACTTTCTGCATATTTCCTTCCATCAAAATAAATAGTCCTTCATAAAAAATGGATAAACAATATTATTCTCAAATAGCCACCGAGCTGAATATCTCTACCGAACAGGTTATTAACACTATCTCACTGCTTGAATCGGGAGCCACAATACCTTTTATATCCCGCTACCGTAAAGAGCTTACCGGAAGCCTTGATGAAGTAGTGATTGCGCAAATACGGGACCGTATGGATCAGTTAAAGGAACTGGATAAACGGCGGGATGCCATCCTGAGGTCTATTGAAGAACAGGGACTGCTCACGGAAGATCTGAAAGGAAAAATCTATGAAGCCCTTACTATGAGTGAATTGGAAGACCTCTATCTTCCCTACAAACCGAAAAAACGTACCCGCGCTATCATAGCCAGGGAAAAGGGCCTCGAGCCCCTGGCAAAGATCATAATGGCCCAAAAAGAAAACGGACTGGAACAAAGAGCTGCCTCATTTATTAATGTAGAAAAAGGTGTAAATACGGTGGAGGAAGCCCTGGCAGGCGCCCGGGATATTATTGCCGAATGGATCAACGAAAACAGTTTTGCCCGCTCCAGGATACGCCACTTATTTTTCAGGGAAGCTTTGATAAGCAGCAAGGTAATCAAAGGCAAGGAACTGGAAGGTATGAATTACCGGCAATATTTCGAGAGCTCGGAGGCCGTCATGAAAGTTCCTTCGCATCGCTACCTTGCCATTATCCGGGGAGAGAATGAAGGCTTCCTGAGGGTTTCAGTCCAGCCCCCGAAAGACAGGGCCCTGGAGATACTGGAAGGCATATTTATTAAACAATATTCCTCTGAGGCCGCTGATCAAATCCGTGAAGCAGTTAAAGACTCTTATACCCGCCTGCTGCAACCTTCGATGGAAACGGAGATCCGGGGCCTGGCCAAGGAAAAAGCAGATGAATATTCCATTAAGGTATTTGTCGAAAATTTGCGTCAGTTATTGATGGCCCCACCCCTTGGACAAAAAAATGTACTGGCA
>CAWBCI010000027.1:0-23438 GCA_963787195.1 uncultured Bacteroidales bacterium | reverse complement strand
CCTCGTCATTGCCATTTCCTCGGTCACAGCAGTTCTGGTTTCTTATTTTTTCCTTGGAAATGCCGTACAGTTTCCTTTTGAGATCCAGGGTTCTTTTTATATGAGGCATGTGCCTTATTATATCCTGCTGGGAGTCGCCACGGGGCTGATTTCAGTTTATTTTTCCAAGATGTATATTTATATTGAAACCCTCTTTTCGAAACTCAAACATTGGTGGGTAAAATGGCTTATCGGCGTTTCGATATTAGGTTTACTGATCTTTTTGTTCCCGGCTCTTTACGGTGAAGGATATGACTCCATCAACAGCTGCCTCAAAGGGGATTACAGCCCTCTTTTTAACGAAAGCCCCTTTTATGCATTTAAGGATAATATGGGTGTGATATTCCTGTTGTTTATTATGGTGCTCTTCTTCAAAGTGATTGCCACCTCCGTCACATTCGGAGCCGGCGGTATAGGCGGTATTTTTGCTCCCGCCCTGTTTCTGGGGGTTTTCTCCGGTTTATTGTTTGCAGAAGCCATCAATTATACGGGCATCACCATACTGCCTGAAACAAATTTCGCAATGGTTGGGATGGCAGGTCTGATAGCAGGGGTTATGCTGGCGCCCTTGACGGGAATTTTCCTGATAGCGGAAATGACGGGTGGTTACGGCCTTTTCATGCCCCTGATGATCGTTTCAACGATCTCTTATGCAACCACCAAAATATTCGTTTCCAATTCTGTTTATCATCACCAGTTGGCCCGCCGCGGACAGCTTATCACCCATCATAAAGACAAGGCCATACTTTCCATGCTAAGGGTGCAGAGACTCATTGAAAAGGACTTTATCCTGATACATCCTGATGCTACCCTGCGGAAACTTGTGGATATCATAGCCGAATCGAACCGGAATATTTATCCGGTGGTGGATGAGGAAAATGACTTCAAAGGCTTTATCCGTCTTGACGATGTGCGCCATATTATCTTTAAGCCTGAATTATACGATTCGACGATAGTCAGCTCCCTGATGGTTTCTCCCGCAACCTATGTCGACCCGGATGATTCCATGGAGGTGGTGGCCCAGAAATTCGCCGATTATGATAAATACAACCTGCCGGTACTCAAGGACGGGAAGTATATAGGCTTCATCTCCCGGGCGAATGTCTTCGCCAATTACCGTAAGCTCCTGAAACAGTTTTCGGAGGATTGATTTTTTTTAAGTGATAAGGTGATATGGTGAAAAGGTGATAAGGTTATCATATAAAAACCTTATTCTTCTTCCTTAAACCTTAGTAGCAAAAAATCCCCCTGGAAATTCCAACCTTATTTACCTTATTTCTTTAGCTGATAGATGATTACCGCCTAGACACTAAGAACACTTAGGTTCACTAAGGGGAAAGGTGTAAATAGAGAATCTTAGTGTTCCTTAATGCCCTAAGTGCCTGAGTGGTTTTAAAGAAAGGGCCAACATTAAATTCAAAATAAATTTCCTTTTCCAATATGGTGGTATCGTAAAATGCGATACCATCCAGGAAAGCATCTCGGAGATCATTTACCTTATCAAGGAACATTTTACTCATTCGACTAAAAATTCGAATAATCCGAATGTTGACCTGTATAGCTCTATCGCTATTTAAAACACTGGATAACATTGCTATACCCTGTTCTGTAAATGCCATTGGAGGGTATCTGAGCCCTCCCCAGCTTGAGGTGCCAAAATGGCTCCTCAAGTCTGCAAATTCTTCAGGCGATAGTTCAAACATAAAATCAGGGGGAAAACGCCCCCGTGAAATCCAACCTTAAACTTATCGAACCTTGCCATTATCTTATTGAGCATTGTTTTATATGTTAATATGAATTATATTTATTTGAAGTTAGATTATTATCCAGGTAATTAGCAATTTGCCGCAATACTTAAATTTCGCTTTTAAATTATTGAAGCAAAAGCATGTTATTAACCAAAACCAGATAAGATGAAAAAGATTTTAGTTTTATGGATTGTATTCATATCCTCAATATTAATTTCCAAATCACAAAACCCGGGATTTAATATTCCTCTGGGTGATGATATGGATAAAGTGGTAGATATGATTTGGACCTCGGATGGGAATCTTCTACTGGCCGGGGTCAACTCCTCAAACCTGAAAGTTTTTATCACGAAAATAAATACATCGGGAGAAACTCTCTGGACCAACTATTACAACGGCAATATGACCTGGTATGCCAATCTTCTTGAAAATCATGACGGGAATATACTGGTGCCAATGAATTTTAATATGGATTATGCAGCAATACTTGAGCTCAGTCCGCAGGGAGATTCACTTGGTTGTCTCCTGTCAACATCTTCTAAAGTAGGCTATTTTTCGGATATCCTGGAATTGAATGATTCGGGCTTCCTTGCGACAAATATCCTTTATGATACCTATCCTTATTTTTACCCTGATAGCACCTACCTGGTAAGGATTTCACCCAGTTTGGAAATTACGGAGAAGATTCCGTCCCCTTTCCTGGTGGTACAAGGTTTGAAATTAATCGCGGGAGATGAATTGATAGCTACTGTAAATGAAAGTAATCCATACAGTACTAGTATAGTACGTATGAATATGCAGGGACAATCGATCTGGACAATTAATGAAGATGAATTAAGCGCCAATTTGATTAATCTTCTACAAATGAATGAAAACAGTTTCCTGGCTTTTGGATGGACGGAGAACCCATCGACTAATTCGGTTATAGCCAGGTTTGATTCCGATGGAGTGCTTGATTATTCTAATGTTTCATCCGGGAGTTTTATTAATTCAGTCGTAAGGGATCCTGTTGATGACTTGATCTATGCTTTAAATTTTAATGAAGGAAAATGTGAGGTAATGACAGTCAATAATAGCGGAGAAGTTATTTCAACCTATATAGCTGACGATTCCCTCGAAACTTGCATTCTTTTGATGGATGATGAATATTTTTATGTAGCAGGATTTTATTCTTATCCTGAAGGGGCGCAGGGAAGACTTTTAAAATTCAACAAAAACAAATTGTATTCAGTCGGGGAGAATAGGTTGCTTCATGCTTTTTCCGTTTATCCCAATCCGGCTGAAAATATTGTCAGGTTTGAACTCACATCTTTAAAAAATCAATATCAAAAGCCAGGAGAAGCAGCATTTGTAACTCTTTTTGATGTTTATGGAAGAGAAGTTTACCGGACTGAATTAGAAGATGGAAATGCAGTTTGGAATTGTGGCCAGGTAGCCAGAGGTATGTATTTCTATTCCATTAATTTCGATAATATTATATGTTCAGGAAAATTATTATTAGAGTAGAAATGTGAGGTGACTTCCGGATAAAAACCTTATTCTTCTTCCTTAAACCTTAATAGCCGGAATTCCTCCTGAAAAATCCAACCTTATTTAGCTTATTTGTCAGCTTATCAGATGATTACCACTCAGACACTAAGAACACTTAGGGTCACTAAGGGGAAAGGTGCAAATAGAGAATCTTAGTGTTCCTTAGTGCCCTAAGTGCCTGAGTGGTTTTTATAAAAAGAAAGCTAAATCCTTACCTCCCCACAACAAACTTCCCTGCGGCTAAATAAAGGTAAATTAACCCCGGAGAACCCGGAGGAGGCGCAGAGGACAGGGAGGGTGCAGAGCATTATGCTATCTTATGTAAGTGAAAAATTAGTTTTTTAAGACTTCCGGACGAATGCCATCAATAAGCATCTTTAATTCCTCTGGGTTCTCTGAGTCTACTCTGTTACCTCTGCGGTAAATAAAAAGAAAGCTAAATCCTTACCTCCCCACAACAAACTTCCCTTTTGGAATTTGTTTTTTGAAATTTATTTGTCTTTTGGAATTTGGAATTTGGGATTTACCTCAAGGCCGTTCCCGAATAAGACTTCGTCTTTTCGGGATCAATTCGACTAAGAAATTTTTCTTCGCTTCGCTTGAAAAATTTGAGTCTCATTGACTAAAAATGCATCTTATGGTAATCCCATTGCTGATTATCTCGCAGCTGCTTAACTATCAATGCCAGGCGGATGAATAATTCAAGATTATTTTCCTTCAGCCATTTGAATGCTGCTGTTTGACCTTTACAGGCATCGGCAAAGACTATCAGGAAATGAAAATCATTATCTCTCAACCATATGTAGGCTTTCTCACTACCATCGATTGCAGAATCCAAAGCACCCAGGTGAGGGTATTTATTTTTCATCAACCATTGGAGGGCTTCATCCGATCCGCGGATAGATTTTGAAAGGGCGGCTAATTCAGGGTAACCATTCTTCAGAAGCCAGTGGAAGAAACTATCGTCTCCCCTGACAGCTTCTCCAAAAGCAAGCAATATTTCGGCAGGATAATCTAACATAGGAAATTAATTCGAACTCTATTCCATAACGTTAGTTTCACTTCTTTATTGAAATCCGTACAATCTTATCCAAAAACCTGTGTTTTGATGCCGCTTGCCTCCACTTTTTCGGAAATGCGGAGAAGTTCTTCAAAGGAAAGCTTTTCAAGTTTTCCACCGGGAGTTGCCCTGTCGATGGGATAGATCATTACATATCTGGGCCGTATCTCATTTATAAGTTTCAGCCAGGCAGTAAATTCCTTCTCGGTAGTATTGTCAATTATTTCCCCCTTATTTTCACCTCTAACGAAAAGCGATTGTATGATCAGATTTCCATCAAAGGCTTTCAGATGCTTTACAACAGTAGCCAGTGTGATCTTTGAACGGGGATTATTGATGGCCCTGAATGTTTCTTCGGTTCCTGCATCCAGTTTAAGGACATTATTATCAGCTTTTTGAAGTGCCTGAAATATCTGGGGCTTATTCAGTGTCGAAGCATTCGACAATACTGTGACCACGGCTTCAGGAAAGTATTGATTCCTCAGTTCCAGCGTATCATCAAGGATCCCTGGAAAATCTGGATGTATAGTAGGTTCTCCATTGCCGGCAAAGGTTATGGCATCGGGGTATGGGCCAATTTCTTTCAGATCTGCAAGCCGGGCTCCAAGCAAGCGGCTCACGGCTTCCCTTTTAGGTAGTTTGTGCCTGAGCGTCTTCTTCTCTGTCCACCCGCACTCACAATAAATACAATCGAAGTTGCAGTATTTATGATCTGCCGGAAGAAGGTTAATACCGAGTGAAACACCCAGACGCCGGCTTTTTACCGGACCGAAAATAATATCATGAAATAATATTGACATAGCACTTGTTCTTTGACGACTATAAAAGAAAGTCAGGTGTAAAGGTAAGAATTTACTTTTTTACATTGAATACATTGAATTTATTTAAAATGAAGACTTTAATCATTTTCTGCTGCAAAGAATTGAATTTCTTTTCTTTGCGCGTTGTTCAATATCAGTCCTGAGAATAACTGGAATTATGTTATTTTTGAAAAATAATAAGATCATGAATGATCTCACTGGACGAAATTAGCAAACCAATCAGGCCCCATATTCTGGAATTCGAAAAGAAATTCAGGACCTCTATGAAGAGTTCGGTACCTCTGCTCGATACTATAACCAGATATATTTACAAGCGTAAAGGAAAACAGATGAGGCCCATGTTCGTCTTTTTTTCAGCTGATGTGACGGGCGGGATTACAGATTCGACTTACCGTGCAGCATCGCTTATAGAACTTTTGCATACGGCTACCCTGGTCCACGATGATGTGGTAGATGATTCCAATGAAAGAAGGGGTTTCTTTTCAATTAATGCCTTATGGAAGAATAAGATTGCCGTGCTGGTCGGGGATTTCCTCCTGTCAAGGGGCCTTCTTCTGGCAATAGAAGGAAAGGATTATAATTTACTTCAGATCGTATCCAACGCGGTGAAGGAAATGAGTGAAGGGGAATTGCTGCAGATAGAAAAGGCCCGCCGGCTGGATATAGAGGAATCGGTTTATTTTGATATCATCCGCAAGAAAACAGCTTCCCTGATTGCATCCTGCTGCGCTTGTGGCGCAGCATCCACGGGAGCTTCCGAAGAAATTATTCAAAAGATGCACCATTTCGGGGAATTGGTTGGAATCGCCTTTCAGATCAAGGACGATTTATTTGATTTTTCAGAAGGAAATGAAACCGGAAAACCGATCGGAATCGATATTAAAGAGCAAAAAATGACTCTTCCCCTGATTTATATGCTGAATAATATGTCCTGGTCAGCCAAGCGTAAAGTTATCCGCACAATCAAAAATCATCATTCCGATCCTGAAAGCGTGAAGGAAGTTATCCATCAGGTAAATCATAGCGGTGGCATTGAATATGCCCGGGAGAAAATGATGGAATACCGGACCAGCGCTATAGACATTCTGCGCACTTTCCCGCTTAATGATTCCAGAACCTCACTCGAAAACCTGGTTATTTTCACGACGGAAAGAAATAAATAAATACGCTTCGGGATCAGGCTTTTTTAAGTGTAAAGGCAAAGGTAGTTCCCACCCCGACTGTACTCCTCACATTGATCACCTGCCCGTGGGCTTCTATCAGGTGTTTCACGATGGCCAGGCCCAGTCCGCTCCCACCCTGTTCACGTGAACGTGCCTTATCGGTCCGGTAGAAGCGTTCAAACAAACGCGGCAGATCTTTCTGTTCTATACCTGCACCATTATCGGTAACCTCAGCCAGAATATTTTCATCCATATCGAAAAAACTGATCTTTATTTTCCCGTTTTCCTCCGGGCCATATTTTATAGCATTTTCGATCAAATTAATAAAAACCTGCCGGATGCCTTTTTTATCAGCATCAACCATGATTGGTTTATCCTGACTTTTGGCGAAATATATCCGGATTTTTTTCTTTTTAGCTTTAATCTCCAAAAACTCCATCACCTCCTTTGAGAGTTCCACAAGGTCGAAACGCGAATAATGCAGGGTCAGTTCCCCGGATTCAAGGCGTGAAATTTCTTCCAGGTCTTCCACGATCGCGATCATCCTTTCGATACTCAACTCGGTTTTTATCAGGTATTCCTTGTTGATGGCCGGATCATCCAAACCCCCGTCAAGAAGGGTTAGAACATATCCCTGTATATTGAAAATGGGGGTTTTCAGTTCGTGCGAAACATTCCCGATGAATTCCCGGCGGTAACGGGCCATTTCCTTTAATTGTTCGATCTCTTTCTTCTGGTCTTCACCCCATTCCAATACCTGCCGGTTTACTTCTTCTATTGTATTCCTGTCGATGAATTGCTTCTTGTCCTTCTCTTTGGTAAGTTTTAAGTTATGAATGGTCTTGTAGATGAGCCTGATCCTCTCGTAGATAAAGCGATTCAGTGTGTAACGTATGATTAAAAATGCAAAGACGAATATCAGCAATGCCAGCAACAGCATTTTCATTACTGAAAAAGGAAAGAGAAAAAAGCTGAACAGGGAATAAACAATCGCGAAAAACAAGGTGATTAGCACCGCGTTCCCGATGGCCAGATTTTTTGGATCGGAATAGTTCATAATGCATGAGTGAATCAGTAATTCCCGGCTCAACGGGTTCTATCAGTTCTCATATTTATAGCCAACCCCTTTGATGGTTTTGATCTGCCTGGTTTCGAGTTTCTCACGGATCTTCCTGACATGCACGTCAATAGTACGGTCTCCCACGATAATGTCGTTTCCCCAGACGCTCGAAAGGATTTCATCCCTTGAAAAAACCTTATTGGGCCTTGATACAAGTAAGCTCAAAAGTTCGAACTCTTTCCTGGGCAGGTTCATTTCTATTCCGTCCTTGATTACAACATATCTTTCACGATCTATCACAAACTCATTCATTTGAATGATACCTTCCCTCGAATCCTCCGGTTCATCCTTATACCTTCTCAGGAGGGCTTTCACGCGGCTAACCAGGACTTTCGGCTTGATGGGTTTGGTGACGTAATCATCTGCACCCGCGTCAAAACCGGCAATCTGGGAATAATCCTCGCCACGTGCCGTCAGAAAAATAATAATGCTGTTTTTCAGTTCCGGCACCTGACGTATTTCGGTACAGGTTTCTATGCCATCCATTTCGGGCATCATCACATCCAGAATGATCAAATGCGGCAATTCGGCCTTTGCCTTTGCCAGGGCATCTTTTCCGTTACTGCTGACCGTCACCTGATAACCTTCCTTCCGGAGATTATAACCCAGGAATTCAAGTACATCAGCTTCGTCATCTACCAGCAAAATGCGAAAGTTATCTGCCATTCTATTAAAGGATTAACTTGGTTATTTTGATGGGACGAAGGTAATAATTTATCCCTTTGGGTTTTATTCTGAATTCGAATAAGAATGTTTTCCTAATTTTATACTTTCAAAATTAATCTTCATTTAAAAATAATGATATGAAATTCAAATATTTACTCTTTATTGTATTCTTGCTTACAACATTATACAGCTCTGCCCAGAAGTTCAATGGAGGAATACTGGCAGGAGTTGCGGCCAGCCAGGTTGCCGGGGATACCTATACGGGCTATAATAAGGCCGGGATTTATGCCGGTGCATTTGTAAACCTGCAGGTTTCACCACGTTCAATATTACAGATGGAACTGGAATACTTTCAGAAAGGCAGCCGGAAAAACCCGAACCCTAAAAAGGATGATTACGCGCAGTATCTTTTTCGGGTAAATTATGTAGAACTCCCCTTGCTCTATCAGTTTGTATTTAATGAATACGTAAAAGTAGAAGCAGGCCCTTCCATCGGATATCGCCTGGGATACTTTGAAGAAGTTGACTATAATGAGCGTGCTCCCATTAATCCTCCGGCTAAATTATCCTATCAGATCAACCTGGGTATATGTGTATCGATCACAAAAAATCTGAAAGTCGATCTCAGGACAAATAATTCTTTCTTAAATATCCGGAGCCATAATGTTACCGGAGATGTACACAGGTTTTTCGATTACGGTCAGTATAATGACAGCCTCGTACTAAGCCTTTTGGTTCAATTCGGATCAGCGGCTAAATAATCCTGCTATTATTATTTAAGTCTGAAATCTATTTATTCTCCCTGTTTTCTTCTGAACACTTCAGCCCAATGAATGTTAAGAATATGTATCCCTTTTAATTTTGACAATTATTTTCAGATCTTAAAAAATTTATTTATGTCGACTATACTCGTTACCGGCGCCAACGGAAACCTCGGCCTGGCTGTGGTTGATCATTTGCTGAAGGAACATTATGATGTGCTTACAGTTTCAGGGAAAAATGCTGCAGGGATTTTACCCAGGGATGCCCAATTGAAGAATGTACAACTCGATCTGCTGGATGAATTTGCTGCCGGGGAATTTATAGATCAACTCATGGATGAAACGAATGATTTGCAGGCTGCTGTGCTGCTGGTCGGAGGTTTTGCCATGGGAAGCATTGAAGAGACAGGCAGATCTGAGCTGGACAAGATGATCAGTCTGAATTTTTACACAGCATATAATATTGTGCGGCCTCTCCTATCGCATTTCCAGCGAAGGTCAGAGGGCGGACAAATTATCCTTATCGGATCCAAACCCGGCCTGGATGCATCACAGGGAACTAAGTTCTTCGGCTATTCTCTAAGCAAATCCATGATCTTTAAACTGGCCGAATTCATCAATGCGGAAGGTAAAGGAAAGAATATCACAGCAAGCGTGATAGTTCCTTCAACCATCGATACTCCCGCAAACCGGAAGTCCATGCCGGATGCTGATTTTTCAAAATGGGTGCCGGCCGGGAATATCGCCGAAGCTATATCTTTCATATTGTCCGATACCGGAAGAATGTTACGTGAAGGGATTTTTAAGGTTTATAATAAAGCATGAAATTCATTGAACATTGAACATTGAACACGGAACATTGATCATTGATCATTGATCATTGAAAATCGAACAGGTAGAATTGTTAAAAATAACCTTATCACCTTATCACTCTGAATGCTCTAATACACCAAAATCTTTTTATAATAAACTTTTTGATCTGTTTCCAGAATCAGGATCAGCAGGCCTTTTCCTTCGGGAATGAAATTATCTTTAAAAGCACCTTGGTAAAGAATCCGCCCGCTGATATCCGTTAATTTCATCCGCTTAATTTGAATTTGGGTGCCCGCCGGATCAATATGGATGCGGCTCCCGTCGAAATATATCTTGCCCTTAAAATTTTCAGAATATGAAGAAATGCCAGTGATCACCGAGACCTGGATGGTATCCCTGCTATCCCCGCAAAAATTGCTTGCCTCGACCCAATAATTACCACTTTGATTTACTGTGATAGTCTGGGTATTTGCCCCGTTTGACCATATATAACTGCATCCCGGATTTCCGGCATCCAGAACAAGTGATTGACCTTCCATAAGAGTGGTATCGTTTCCGAGATTTACATCAGGGAAGTAATAAACAGTGACGCCGAGGCTGCTTGGATTTCCGGTTCCGCAATCCGATACTGCTCTCACTTCGATATCATAATCTCCCGGATCTCCCCAGGTTACCTGCATAGTTGTAGTAGTTGAAGCTTGCAGGACACCATCGATATACCATGCGCAATCAAGTCCGGGAGCGACTGTTGTTGTATAGGTTTCTGAATTAGCAGGGCAGGATTCTTCAGGCCCCTGAATGGGGCCAGGAGGAGCCGGGGCCGTGCCCTGTGCCAGGACTTCAAGGTTTCTGGGTGAGCTGACACCGCAATCGCTGTAAGCCGTCACCTCAATAAGGTAATTGCCGGCCCCCCCGAAGAGGTAAGTCATCGTGGGCGTCGTGGAAGATTGTATCATGCCGTTCACCTTCCATTGACACCATTCGAAGGGCCCAATGCTTGTTGTATATGTGTGATAAGTATTCTCACAAACTGTATTGTCTCCCATAATGGTTCCCGGTTGATTTGGCACCCCGCTCACTTCCACATCCATGCTGAAAAGTCCGCTTAACCATCCGCTGTTATCTGTAAAATATACGGCCACTGTATGGAGACCTGCAACAGTCCATGTATAGTTAAATATATTATCAGTGGTAGTTTGAAGGGTCCCATCGACCAGCCATTGGCAGTATACGCCAACCATCGCCGCAATGTAGTAGGTACCGTTATCTCCAACGCAGGCCGAGGAAGTTCCAATGAGAGAATCCGGCCGGGGTGGCGGATAAGGTGGGATGGTGTCAGTAAGATAATCTGGGGCATAAATACTACCGCTTATTCCTGAAAGTTGGAAAGAAAGTACAAAGCCGAGAATGAGCAGGTACCTGAGTTTCATCTGATTATTTTAATTTGTTTTCCATTTGATGCTGCAACCGATGCTGGGAACCTGTTCTTTACTCACCGGCAGACCTGCCAGGGCAGCATCCAGGGCAGCCCTGATGTCCTTCCCGCTCACCGGGATACCGTTTCCGGGACGGGCTCCGTCCATCTGGCCCCTGTATATACATTTTAAATCCCCGTCAAATATATTAAAATCAGGTGTACAGGCTGCATGATAATCTTCGGCAACTTTCTGAGTCTCATCATATAAATAGGGGAAAGGGAATTTCATATTATGTGCCAGTTCTTTCATGCGGTCGGGATGGTCCTCAGGATAAGCATTCACATCATTTGAGCTGATGGCCAGGAAGGCAACACCTTTGGGGATATAATCCTCCGCAAGTTTCACAATACCGTGAATAACATGCTGCACATAAGGGCAATGATTGCAAATGAACATAATGATGGTCGCTTTCTCACCGGCAGCTTCCTTCAGGCTGATATTAAGGCCGGTGACAGTATCCGGAAGTGTGAATTCAGGGGCTTTGAAGCCCAGGTCTATCTGTTTGGTTTCTGTAGCTGACATATCTCTATATTTTTTAAAATAAACACTGCAGAACATAAAATGTTTGCATTCTGTCAGTCATTACCTTTTACAAAAGCTATATTTCTTTTCAACCCATTGTAGCCCGCCCTGCTGAGAGCCGAATCCCTGAAAAGTAGGTCAAACTTATCTTCACTTAATTCCTCCCAATTCTTTTTATGCATATTCAGCAAATCTCCGGAAGCCATGAAAGACTCTTCAATGTGAGGTTTTGACATGCGATTCCAGGGACAGACATCCTGGCATATATCACAACCGAATATCCAGTCACCGAATTTATCCCGGATTTCATCCGGGAGCTGTCCTTTGTTTTCTATGGTATGATAAGAAATGCATTTGTTCGCATCCAGCACCCTGGGGGCGGTAATGGCTCCTGTTGGGCAATGTTCTATACAGCGGTTGCAGCCCCCGCAAAGGTCATTGACCTTTGTATTATCATAAGCCAGTTCCAGTTCCGTGATGATTTCCCCAATAAAAAAGAATGAACCGAATTTAGGGTGGATCAGACATGTATTCTTGCCTATCCATCCCAATCCTGATTTACGGGCCCAGGCACGGTCCAGGACAGGGGCTGAATCGCTGAAAACCCGCATCCTGACCTGACCAGCTTCCTGGCGGATGAAATCCGCCAATAAATGCAGTTTATCCCGGATAATAGTATGATAGTCTTTGCCGTATGCATATTTAGAGATACTGGTAATTATCTTCGTCGGGGAGGTTTTTTTCCGGATAATAATTATAAAGGACAGAAATTACAGAAGCAGCACCTTCAACCAGCATGCGGGGATCCAGTCTTTTTTCCCTGTTTCGTTCCATATAGGACATCCCTCCCTGGAATTTCTTTTCCAGCCAATCAGCAAGGCGTGGCGACTCTTCTTCAAGATAATTTGCTGCTGAAAATCCGCAGGCCATAAAACCAAGATCCAGGGCTTTTTCCCGGATCAGGACAGAGATGCGGTATTTATCATCAGCCTTCACAATATTTCATTCTCATGACTTAGGAATAATCTGAAAATGCTTGAATTCAGAACAATTTTGGATGTTCGGGATTTCTTTTAAAGCCCATGTGCAGATATGCCAGGTCCGTAACTTCCCGGCCTCTGGGAGTGCGCATCAAATAGCCTTCCTGAATGAGAAAAGGCTCATAAACTTCCTCAATTGTACCGGCATCTTCACTTACGGCTGTTGAGATAGTGTTCAGTCCCACCGGGCCACCTTTGAATTTCTCAATGATCGTTACCAGTATGCGGTTATCCATTTCATCCAGGCCATGCAGGTCGACATTCAGGGCTTTCAGGGCTATTTGCGAAATCTCCATAGTAATAGTACCATTACCCTTGATTTGCGCAAAATCCCTTACTCTTCGAAGTAAGAGATTGGCTATTCTGGGCGTACCACGGCTACGTCTTGCTATTTCGGCCGCTGCTTCGGGAATGATAGGTACTCCTAAAATTTTGGCTGACCTGAAAAGTATTTTCTCCAGGGTCTCAGCTTCATAATAGGAAAGTCTGGAATTTATACCGAAGCGGGAACGCAGCGGGGCAGTGAGTAAGCCTGAGCGGGTAGTGGCCCCAATCAGGGTGAAGGGATTCAGTTTAATCTGTACGCTCCTTGCATTTGGCCCGGTCTCGATCATAATATCGATCCGGTAATCTTCCATAGCCGAATATAGATATTCTTCAACCAGGGGACTCAGGCGATGGATTTCATCGATGAACAATACATCATTTACCTCCAGGCTGGTGAGCAAACCGGCCAGATCGCCAGGTTTGTCAAGGACAGGGCCTGATGATACCTTAATATTTACTCCAAGTTCATTGGCTATAATATAAGACAGAGTGGTTTTGCCCAGTCCCGGAGGGCCATGCAAGAGCACATGATCCAGGGCTTCTCCCCTCATTTTGGCTGCCTGTACGAATATTTTCAGGTTATCCTTGATTTTTTCCTGACCGGCAAAGCTTTCGAAAGCAGATGGCCTCAATACCATTTCGATCTCTTTCTCGGCTGCTGTTAAATTCATGCCCGTGGCATCAAGGTTTTCGTTCATTAATTGTGCATTTATATTGCATCACAAAAGTATGAAAATAATAGACTTGGTCATTCTCCTAAAATGACCGCAGTGACATTCAGTATCTCTGAAACATTTAATTTCCGCCGGATTTGCTAAAGGACGGCAATTTTTCTTATTTTTACTACTGGATTTCATCTTTTAAAATGCCAGGTATGAAACAAGTTTTAGTAGCCATTGATTTTTCCAAAACTTCTCTGAACGCGCTAGAATATGGAATATTCATCGCGAACAAGGCCGGCGCCAGCGTTCAGATGGTCTGGGTAGATAATACGACAAGTGATGAAGTAGCTTTTGACGGCTTTGCAAATGAAGAAAGGGCCGAGAATGTTGCCTTGCTGAAAGAACTGAAGGAAAAGCATTCCAAATCACTCAAACCGGGAATATTGGATTATAAAGTCAGGAAAGGGAAAGTTTATATTGAAATAGCCCAGCTTGCCAAAAGTATCGATGCAGATATCATCCTGACAGGAACACACGGCGTATCGGGCTTTGAGGAGTTCTGGATAGGGAGTAACGCCTATCGTATCGTCACCAGTGCCCCTTGTCCCGTTATAACACTTCGCTTTGATTTCAAGGTTAGGGACATTAAAAAGATTGTAATTCCTATAGACAGTTCACAGGAAACCCGGCAGAAGATACCGGTAGCCTCTCAACTGGCCCAGCTTTTCGATGCCGAAGTCCACATACTTTCCCTTTACTCAACCACTGTCAAAGCAGTGAGACGCAGGGTCGACAATTATGCTCAGCAAGTTGAAAATTACCTGTCAGAACGGGATATACGATTCATTAGTCAAACCTGGGAATCCGAGAATATTACCCGGAGTACGATCGACTATGCCGAATCAGTGAATGCTGAACTGATCGCTATTATGACAGAGCAGGAGACTACAACTGCCAATATTTTTTTAGGACCCTACGCCCAGCAAATGGTGAATCATTCCACAATACCAGTGCTGAGTATGCGTTCTAAAGAACTGGTGGAGATTACAAATAAATAAGTTTATGAAGCTTCTACTGAATATATTTTTTATCATTTTTTTGGCAAATGTTTCTTTGGCCCAGGGAGCCATGGAAGGCAAAATCATTCTTTCTCAAGACAGTCAGCTTGATTCATTATTAAACAAATATGAAATCCTGAGAATGAAGCTTATGGACACTCCTGACAATAAAGCTATCCCCGGATATCGTATCCAGATCTTTTTTGATTCGGGAGCGAATTCCAGCGATCGCGCAAAGGATGTGGAAAAGAAATTTGAAGAGAAATATGAAAATATACCGGCTTACATTACATGGAAAGCCCCCAATTACAGACTGAGGGTTGGAGATTTCAGGACCCGGTTGGAAGCTGAAAAGTATTTGCAGGCTATTGTTAAAGATTATCCGAATGCCTGGGTTATAAAAGATGAGATCAATTTTCCCAATTTGAACCAATATTAAACCACATGAAAAAAATATTAGTAGCCATCGACTTTTCAGATTGTTCCATCAATGCACTGGAACATGCCATCACTATTGCTTCTAAAGCCGGAAGTGATCTCGAGATGATTTTCGTGATCAGGCCGGAAACATCCCGCGATATTTTTACCGAGGGTCCACAAACTTTATCTGCCATGGTTGCTGATAAATTTGAAGAATTATTGCTGAAATACCAGCCCCAGATGGGGGCCAAAAAGCTTAGCTATGTTATACGTGAAGGAAAGATCTATGACCAGATCCTCCGGGAAGCAGAAAATCCGGATATCTACCTGCTGGTCGCCGGCACCCATGGGGCATCCGGTTTCGAAGAGTTCTGGATCGGATCCAATGCTTACCGCATTGTTAGTGCCTCTGTAAAACCTGTAATAACAATAAGAGGCGGGATCAGCATACGCCGTGGCCTTGAGAAAATAGTGCTCCCGATTGACAGTACCCAGGAAACCCGTCAGAAAGTTCCCTTCACAGCACAGTTTGCCCGCATTTTCAATGCTGAAGTCCATATATTATCCGTATATGCTTCTAAAGTTGCCGCGATCAAACGTCGTGTCGACAGTTATTCGGAACAGGTCATGAAACATCTCGCTGAGGAAAATATCCGCTTTGTATTGGAATCAGCGTATGCTGAGAATGTCACAGAAACCACCATTGATTACGCCAAAAAAGTGGATGCCAACCTGATCTCTATAATGACAGAACAGGAAAAGAAGGCGAAAAACTTGTGGATGGGCCCCTATGCACAGCAAATGGTTAATCATTCACCATTTCCTGTGCTGAGTATCCACCCGAAAGAATCTATGGTTTCACTGTCCCGCTGATCAGTTCCTGTCGAGGCAGTTCAGATCTTCCATTGCAAGCTGTAAACGCTTAACCATCGAATTTTCACCTTCCCTCAACCATTTACGTGGGTCATAATGCTTTTTATTGGGCTTGTCTTCCCCTTCCGGGTTTCCAATCTGGCCCTGGAGATATGCCTGGTTTTTCTTATAATATTCCAGGACGCCTTCCCAGAAAGCCCATTGGGTGTCGGTATCAATATTCATCTTGATTACACCATATGAAACCGCTTCCCTGATTTCCTCCCGGCTTGATCCGGATCCTCCGTGGAAAACAAAATCAATGGGCTTAGGAGCCGTATTGAATTTCTTCTCAATATATTTCTGGGAATTATTCAGGATGACAGGCTGAAGCTTGACATTCCCGGGTTTATATACCCCGTGTACATTTCCGAAAGCAGCTGCTATAGTAAATCTTTTACTGACCTTTCCCAATTCTTCATAAGCATAGGCAACATCTTCAGGCTGTGAATATAAACGTGAGCTGTCAATCCCGCTATTGTCCACTCCATCTTCTTCCCCACCGGTAACACCCAGCTCTATCTCCAGGGTCATCCCCATTTTACTCATTCTTTCAAGATATTTTTTACAAATGGCGATGTTCTCTTTTATGGGCTCTTCCGACAAATCAAGCATATGGGAGCTAAAAAGAGGGACTCCGTGCTTCTCATAATATTTCTCACCTGCATCCAACAGGCCGTCTATCCATGGCAATAGCTTTTTTGCGGCATGGTCGGTATGGACGATTACTGCCACTCCGTAAATTTTTGCAAGCTGATGTATGTGGGTGGCTCCTGAAACTGCTCCTGCAATGGCAGCCTGCTCATTTTCATTTGAAATGCCTTTTCCGGCGTAAAAAGCAGCGCCCCCGTTCGAGAACTGAATAATTAAAGGGGAATTGACCTTTTTCGCGGTTTCCAGGGCTGCATTCACCGAGTCGGTGCTAACGACATTGACTGCCGGCAGGGCAAAATTGTTTCGTTTGGCGATCTCAAAGACCTTCTGTACATCATCACCGGTAACCACTCCGGATTTTATATGGTCGAAAATTTTCTCTGACATATTATTAATTTTTAAATGAAGACTAATTATTTGGCCTGACAAAGTTATAAAAATGATCAGGGGAACAGTAAGAGAATGATAAACATTATGGTTAAATATCCTTAAAAAACATTATTTTTGCACTCCTGATTTTTAAGGCATCTTCGCATTTGATAAAGTAATATTTCTTAAAAACCGGTCCCGTAGTTCAATTGGATAGAATATCAGATTCCGGTTCTGAGGGTTGGGGGTTCGAATCCCTCCGGGATCACAAAATTTTAAAATCCTTCAATTCACTGATTTTGAAGGATTTTTTGTGTTCGATAAATTCAATAAACTTTGATGCGATCAGACATAGAAAGGCTGTCTTCTCAAAGTCAGCGACTTCACTGTTTTTTTCGTTTCCTGTAAAAAACAAAAAGAAGGACCATAAACAGGGTAAAAACAAGTATAATTAAATAGACCCTATAAGAATGGGAAGATATTGAAATAGCATCGGTATTTCCCATGAGAATTAAACCGGCCCAGTATTGTGGCTGCAATCTTCTTCCTTCTTCCGAAGAAAGGTAATCCAATTTTGCTTTGTGCAAGGCTTCATCTTTGGGAACTCCTTGTGACAGATAATTATAAAACAAGCCAACTATTTCCGCACTGGATTGTTCGTCGATTTTCCATAAACTGGTCAGTATGCTTTCACTTCCTGCATAATTAAAGGCATG
The DNA here is from genome assembly GCA_963787195.1 of uncultured Bacteroidales bacterium. GTDB lineage: Bacteria > Bacteroidota > Bacteroidia > Bacteroidales > JAGOPY01 > CAWBCI01. The sequence goes on along the minus strand of CAWBCI010000027.1, from coordinate 5,559 downwards.
GGCTAAGGAAATCATTCCTTCACCTGCCTGATAACCTGGTTTCCCCGTTTCGCAGGCGGTAAGAATAGCTAGTTTCGAAGTCAGGTTGCAATTATAAATTTCGTACGTATAAAGGCTGTTATCGTTGATATGGGTGCTGTCGGATATATTTTTAGCAAAAACCAGGCGGGATAGTTCCGGACTTACATTATTGGATTCGGCATGGGTCCCGATGTGTATGATTTTATGTTCGTGTGCGGTCTTCGTAAATATTTGTTTTGAGGCATTATTGTCCAAAAATGAATTTCCATCAAACTCATTGGAGAATTTTCGAATTAAATCGGCGCTAAATGGTTGAGGGATTAGCGTGAGGTAAGTCTTGTCCAGGTTCATGGAATCTGTAATAGCCAATTTGTAGTCGTCTTTCATTTGTTCGTCAAATACCGGTGCATAGGCTATAAAATCATCTTCAAACGCAATCGTTTTTGTATTTCGGTTTAAAAGAAACAAGCTGTAATTGTATGAAAAGATATACCGGGCAAGCAAGCTATTCGTCAGAAAATCTTCATAGGAATTAATTTTCACCGGTGTAAGCATTTCGAAATTCAAATTGAATAAATCCCTGTCAGGAAAAATGATCACTTTGGAAGTATGAACCTTTTCTTCTAAAGGCTGCCATAATTTTAGGTATAATTGATGGGCTGCCTCGCTCAATTTTTGAATATCGCTTCGGGAATCCTGCAAAACAGAAATTTGATTTTGAACAGGCTGAAAATTCAGGGCAAGCAGTTCACTTTGTTTTCTATCAACAACATAAGCAAATAAACTGTCACCTATAAAAAGGTACCTGACAACAGTTGTTTTCTCCGGAATGTTTTGCTGCAATTTATCCAGAGACCCGGTAATCCTTGCATACCGCATGTTGTAATATTTAGGGAACTGTTGCTTTAAGGTATCTAAAAACAAAGCCCATTTTTTTTGTGCTTCGAAAAAATCGTCCATTCCGTTGGAACTGCCTTCTTTTAAAGACATCCTTAAATCGTTCTTTAATTGCTTTTCTCTTTCTAAAACAGGCCTGCTCACATTGGCAAAAGCAATGTCCTTAAAATTAAGCCGGGTCCGGATCCGCGTATAAATTGAAGATTCATGAAGCGTTATAAGCTGGTTTAAATAATCCTTGTTGTTTGTTTTGAAATACAATTCCTGACAAAGTTTCATGTAGAATTGAAAGATTTCGTCGTTCTCTTCGATCAGGCTGCTTAAATCCTCGTAGGAATTTAAAGTCGTTTTTCGCTGATCTAAAACGTCCAGGCCTTCCTGCATAAGCTGAAGCAATTCCAGATAGAAAGCTTCATCTTTATTTTTCTGTAGATGATACTTGCTTTTCGCTAACAATAGCAGGTTTCTTGGTTTTCTATATTGAATTTGAATTGAATCTAAGTGGGACACTTTCCCCAATTTTGTATTCAGAAAGTTCAATCCTTCTTTGGATAAGCCCAATGCCACCTGATATTTCTCCAAATTGTAGTTTACCTCGGCCCGGTTCAGCAATTGAAGGTAACTTTGCAGGCTGTTTTTAAAATCTCCGTGTTGCGTGAAGTTCCAGGCTTCATTAGTCAAATGCAGTGCTTTTTCCCCTTTTCCAGTCTTGGAATAAAACAAGGCCATGTTCGCCAAAACATCCAAAAAATCTTTGGTGTAATCGCCCTTCATGGAGGCCCTGAATTCTTTTTCCCCTTTCGAAAAGTAAAAGGCTGCCGAATCATTTTGTGCAAAAGCTTTGTAAATGTTTCCCAGGGAAGTATATGCAAAACCCCGGTAATAAATATTTGTACTTTTGAAAGTGTCCAGTCGTTCAATCGCCTTTAAAAGAAGTTGTTTCGCTTCATACAGTTTCCGGGTGCTGATTTTTGCCTGCCCTAATAAAATTTGAGAAATAGTAATGTTGATATCGTCTTTGTTAAAATACTTTTTCTTTTGAGAATAAGAATAGTCAATTAGTTTTTCGGCCTGGCTAAATTCACCAATATTGTTATAATAAGAGCCCAAATTATCGATAGACAGCAATTTTTGTCTCAGGGCATCCTGTTTTTTTGTTTCGTCGTCAGAAAGACGGTAAAATGTGTTTAATTGATTTATAGCGTTTTCGGTTACTTCAATTGCTTCTTCCGTTTTGCCTTCCGATTGGAGTATTATCGCCATATTCCCATTGACCAGGGCAGGCCGGTAATTGCGGTTCCATGGAGTATCACTGAGGTGCTGAATGGATTTGATGGATTCTTTGAAATAATACAAGGCGCTGTCAGGCTGGCCGGAATACCACATCAAGCGCCCCATCGTATTGTAAGTCAGATAGTACATTTCATAGTTCTCATCATTATTTTTCTTTCTCAGGTCCAGGTTTTTTAACTGGTATTTTTTCGAAAGGGCGATATTCCCCATATCAAAAGCCCGACGTCCCAATCGGTAGTAAATCCCTTCCAGGTTGGCCTCTTTCTGGTCCTTAATCCTTTCAGCAGCTTTCAATGCTTTTAGAGTTATGGCATAGGCTTGATCGGGATCCCCTTTTTTGTCGTATAGTGCTGCCAACTCGAGATTAGCGTTTTTGCTGATAATCGGGTTATTGTCATTTAAAAGTGTGGCAACATAATCTTTCGCTTGCTGAATGGCCACTTCCCAATTATTGTTAGATAATTGTGGACTGCCAACAAAACGGATGTAATTAATCAGGCTATCGTAATGTAGTTCAGAGGTATAGAAAGCATATTTGTTTATGGAGCTCGGCTTTGGCCGTTTCCCAGTCCGAAGCAGCCATCAGGCTGTCAATGCGACTTGTCCCAGCCAGTTTGTCCGGCTTGTCCTGTGCAACCATATGAAGAACCAGACAACACAAAAATAAAGTACAAACCGCTCGATTAAACAAACACATTACCGTTTAATTGTCAATTTTATTGATCAATTCTTTAGCTTTTTTTGAACCACTCAGAGAGAAGTAATTGCGGGATTTTTCAATATTGCCCATTTTTAGGTATGCCATGCCCAGGTAATAATTGGCATCATCAATGAAAATGAATTTCCTGGTTTTAACTGCCGCTTCTAAATATGGAATGGCTTTTTCCGGATTGTCATTGGCAAGAAAAGCAAGACCCAGAAAATAGTTTAGCGTATCGTTCGCGGGTTTTTGTATTTGTTGCTTTTCCCATTTTTGGATGGCTTTATCGTATTCCCCCCGTTTATAATCGACCATGGCATCATAAAAAGCAAAATTTTCGCTTGTGCCCATTACTGTTGGCAAACCTGGATCTGGCTTAAAGTAAGTAGCATAAAGTCGCTCATTAAAACTTTTATGAAAGAACAAGAAATAACTTCCAATAGCAAGAAACAGTATGATTATGGCTGCACGAAAAAAAGTCTTAGCTGGAAACGAAAAAAAACCTCTTCGATTTGCTTGTTTCCCATCTCCAAAAAACCGGCGATGAATGCTGTTGAGCCTTTCCCGTATAGCGGATTCTTCCACCGCCCAAATCAACTTCCGCTGTTCCTCCACATTCGATTTCAAGGCCTCATCTGCCTGAATGCGATCCTCAAATAAGACGCGTTCCTCTTCAGTCATTTCTCCGCTAAGGTAGCGGTCAATGGTTTCAAAAAGTTCCTGCGATATATGATCTTTATTGTTGTTCATCGCTCTGATATTCTTTTACATATTCGCGTAATTGTTGCATGCATCTGTATTTTTTATTCCGGGCAGTAGAGGTCGAGATTTTTAGTCTTTTTGCAATCATTTCCATTGATTTTCGTTCAAAATAAAACATCTTTAAAAGCCGCTTACAGCTTTCTCCAAGCCTGTTTACAGCCTCACGTGCAATAGAAGCCTTATCTCTATTTAACTCTTCTGCTGCCACTCCATCCCTATCATCTGAATCTACAATCATTTCTTCCACTTCGTGTATAGATATTTTGTTCCGGTATTGAAATGAGCGCAAATAATCGATCCATTTATTTTTGGCTATCGTAAATAAATAAGCTTCAATATTATCGTCCTGCCCAGGGCTAAACTTTGACTCTTTAATATTCTTCCATAAGGACAGAAAGGCTTCCTGAAAAATATCTTTTGCCTGATCTTCATCTCCATTGTTTTGTAGAATATAGACTTTCACTTTCGGAAAAATAGCAATGTATAGTTGTTCAATCGCCTTATTCTCATTCAGGCCAATAGCTTTAAGCTTTTCATTCTGTTCGTATGTGTTTACCGGCTTGGTCAATCCCAAATCCATTATTTCTTTTTAAGAATAATAATGGCAAATTTACAGAAATTGGATTGACAGTGAAACAAACAAACTAAACCGGTTTAAAACCGAATAAGCAAATGCTTAATTAAGTAGGATGAGTCTTTTGGTATCTGTGAAGTTTCCGACACTCATCTTATAAAAATAGATTCCGCCTGAAAGTCCGGAGGATTCAAAGTTTACCGTATAATCCCCAGCTGGTTTTTCTTCATTAACCAGGGTAGCTTTTTCTCTTCCTGTTATATCGTATACTTTCAGTTCGACGAATGCTTTTTTCTGAATTGTATAACCTATTCTTGTATTCCCATTGAATGGATTTGGATAGTTTTGCCGAAGTTCAAATCCCTTATTTGCGGATAATTCTTCCACTCCAAAAGAAGAGCCAACGCTGTCAATAACGAATAGTTACATCGTTGGGGTTGACAAGAACGCTTACTGACAAATCCGGAGGTGTATTAACGGTCGTAAATTCATTACTTACTGCTCCGCTTGCTGTTAGTACTACAAAACTATCACCCACCACAGGATGGAAGTCATTCACTATTGAGACATCAATTGACCCATTAAGTGTGGCATTTCCGGTCACCGCCAACTGGTCATGTTCAGTGCCTGGGGTCAAACCACCAAGTTCAACCTTGAATACTGCAGTTTCGGAGGGTGAATAATCCCCAATGTGGTATAATCTGCCAGGAGAATTGCCGGGTGAAATAATTCCGTCATTTGAAAAATCGGAAGGAACTTTAATACTGGCGATACCTTCAATGATGCCTCCCTGAGCATTTTCAAATTTCTGGCTGCTTGTAAACTCTATTTCTCCGGTTTGAACATCGATTATTCCGCCAGCGTTATTATGAAAATCCCACCAAAGGTTGCATTGAGTAATGCCATCCCCGCCACTCTTGCGTAAAGTCCCGGTATTAAGGAATGTGCCGCCACTGATCTGTGAACCTGTAAAATCAGCATCAGACATAACATCAAAAAGTGATTGATTGTCTACAATTGCGTTTCCATTTATGACGAATGCATTTTCGCCCTCCATTCTGATCGTCCCCTGATTCTGGAGGGTGGTTCCACCAAACAGACCTGCATAATGTCACCCGGTAACACAAATAAAGCGCCATCCGGGATAATAAATGTTCCTCCACCTGTAAGGTATCCGTAACTAAATTGAAATCCTGTTCCTTGAAAATCGAGCGTTACTTCTGCGCTGTCGCTGCTAATATAAGAACCGTTTAATATATATATCCCCGGCAGGCGCTCCCGAAAGAATGCCTTGAAAAACCTGAGTACCGGT
>CAWBCI010000026.1:0-199735 GCA_963787195.1 uncultured Bacteroidales bacterium | reverse complement strand
TGGTGCCGGCCTCGGAAATCGCCCAGGTGTTGGCCGCCCATCGTACGGCACCCGCGATGACCATCGTTCCGGCACAGGATGAGCGGGGATCGAATTGCATCGCCTGCTCGCCGCCGGGACTGATCCCCTTCCGCTTCGGCAATGACAGCTTCAAGCCGCATCTGAACGAAGCGGCACAACAGGGTGTTACTCCAGTCATTTTGCGTCTGGCCGGGATCGGCCTCGATATCGACCGGCCGGACGATCTGGCGGAGCTGGTCGAGATGCCGGGGGAAAGCCGTGCCCAGCGCTGGCTGCGCGAGCGCGGCATTGCCGACCGCCTGCCAACCGGGGAAATCCGCGGCATGATCGATCGCGACACCGCGCTGGGCTGGGCGGAAGCGAGCGACGTGGACGCGTTGATGGCGCAGGCTGCCGCGCTGCGCGATGCGGCGTATCCCGGCACCGTGACCTATTCCCGCAAGGTGTTCGTCCCGCTGACGCAGCTCTGCCGCGATGTGTGCCACTACTGCACCTTTGCCCATCCGCCGCGGAAGGGGCAGCGCGCCTATCTGAGCCACGAGGAAATCCTCGCCATCGCCCGCGCCGGGGCGGCGGCCGGCTGCATAGTCAAATACATATCGATTTATTTCCTTGACAACCCCTCCCCCCCGAGAGTAGACTCCGTATACCACTTACAGCGTCAACGTTTGAAAGCGAACGAATGATGGGCATGGCACGACCATCGGTTTGGGGCCCGAAATTTGCATTCGTTTGTTACTTGGGAGGGCAATTCGATGAAGCGTAAGGTCATTCGCGCATGCACAGCCTTGCCTTCCTGTATTTGAGGGGCAGCCTAAATGTGTATGAAGACCTTGCCAACGGGACGACCAACATGCCCGCACCTCAAACCCCGTCTTTCAAATTCGAGGCGGGCGCCGGAAATATCGTCGCCTTCCTCGCTGTTTAGATATGTTGAAGGTTGCCAGGAATAGGAATAATTTCCGCTTCCGCCGGAGGCTGAACCGGAAAGGCTGGCAGTGGTCCCGTTTGAAACTGTGATATCCGTTCCGGCATTGGCTACAGGAAGCTGGTTGACATTGACAGTGACGGAATCTTCTATGATACCATCATAATAATCATGAATCAGTATATGGTATTTTGTTGTCACGGTTGGCATGACAAGTGGATTGTAGATTTCCGAATTAAAACCGGATGGGTCGGAAGTCCATGTATAAGTATAGGGCAAAACTCCACCAAAGGCCTGGGCAATTAATTGCACACTTTCGCCTATGCAGATTTCCCCGGGCTCGGCAAAAGCACTCACACCAACCGGACCCCCAATCTGATCTATAAAATAGGGACCGGTGAGGGTATCGCAAGCATTTGCATCTTCCGTAAGGAGGGTATAATTGCCGGTACCCACAGAAGTCAGATCCAGGCTGTTGCTAATGATTGTATTGCTTTCATCAAACCATGTGTATGAAAGGGAATCTGTACCAGTAAAAGTGATCCCGGTTATGGAACCGTTGTTTATGCCAAAGTCGGCGTCAGTTATTGTCATTCCCGACTCATCGATCTGCGGGCGTTTATTAACAAGGACTAGATGATATATACTATCCGTATAAATAGAGATAAAGACCTTGAGTTTCACAAGGAAGATTCCGGAAGAAGTAAAATCATGGCTAGGGTTTAATTCGGTGGAAGTATTATTAATTCCCGAAGGAATATCCCCGAAATCCCATAAAACTGCATCCGGATCATCTCCTGCACTGGTGAAAAAATTGGTCGTATTACCGTAACAAATCGGGGAATCATAATAGTAGTCCAGATTCATGAAAAAGAATGATTGAACGAAGGGAGGCAGTCCGTAAGTTGATTGCCTGCCGGCAAGATTCATGGCATCGGCCTGGAAACCGCAATTTACACCAATGGTATTGGGGGAATTTATCCGGGAAAGGTAATCGTGGTTTTGACGCGCAATATATAAACGGTTATCAGGAGCTAATTGTATTGCTCCGATAGGGTCATCATTTTGCCCGACAGTCCCCACAATTACACGTGAATCGAGGATAGCCTGGGGAGAACCGGCCTTGAGATTGTACTGAAATATTTTATGCCCATCTTTCCATTCTGAAATATAGAGCAGTTTACCGTTTGGAGAAAATTCGACACCGTAGGGTCCTCCGGAAGAGTATACTTGAAAATTATTGTCTTCTAAGTCGTTCGAAAGTACCCCGGTCGAATTGTTAAAATCCAGGATATCTATAGAACGTTTTTCGTTAAAGGCAATTGCCATGGTCTTTCCGTCAGGGGATACTTTTATATAACCTTTGGCCCATTCCATATTACCTGTAATATTATCTCCTATATTGGTAATTACGGGAGTCATGTTCACTCCGCTCGTTGTAACCAGGTATGCATAATAGGCATTGGAATTCCACTGGTGGGTGATGACCCAGGTAGAAAGGCCATTGCTGTGGCCGACAGCCGTAACTTTTTCGAGCGAATAGGGCAGGAGGGAAACATTTTTTTCAGAAGGTACTACATCACCCAAACCCCCGTTAAGCGTCATGTCAACCAGTGAATAGCATAAGCCATGCGCAAGGTTATTTTCAATTGCGTCAACTGTAAAAATGTAGTATTCGGTGGTACTACCAGGTTTAGGCACTATGATCCCCGACTGGGTGCTGGAAGAATGCCCATAAAGCCCGCTTCCGTTTGGCATCAATACATTGTTCCTGTTCCATACATATCTTCCGTCAGTATAAAACACCAAAGATCCGTTTGCATCCGAAATACTGGAGCATCCTTCACCTGTCGTGAGTTGTCCGTTAGTCATTGCAACGGGTATGCCCAGGCCGAAGTTTAATCCTGCATAGCGCCCAAAATACCAGAAATTGGCCTGTTTCTGGGCCCCGGCAATTTGGGTAATGATTAAAATAGTAATGAGTAGTAGTAGTTTCTTCACAGTATTAGCCCTTTAATTTTGAAGTTAGAATATTCAATCCACCTCAATAAAAATATATAAGGTTTTTCAAATATACAAGTTTATTTTATGAAAGATTAAATTGAATAAGCTTATAAATCAGGAGTATGCTATGAATGCAGTATTCTGACTATAATTTTTATTTAGACTTTAGTTAAAGTATTATAATTTCTCCTCCGGAGGTAATTTATCCAAGTAGATCCATCAGCTTCTGTCTGTCGAGAATGTGGATATCCCGGCGTTCAACCTGAATGATTCCCTCCTGGACCAGCTCCCCTAATCCCCGGGCCAGAGAAGGCCTCGTAACTCCGAACATCTCCGCGAGGATTTGCTGTGGAACAGGTAATTCTATTTTATCAAGATTTTCCCCTGCCAGTTTCAAAATATACTGTGCGATTTTTCCTTTAATGGTTTTGAAAGAAAGAAATTTGATCTTTTCAGATAAAAATCGGGCAATATTGGAGATCACCTCAAGGTAATTCAGCAGGATCTGCATCTCTGACTGGAGTAATTTTACAAACTCAACTGTTGGGATATAAAATATAGATGTTTTTTCATTTGCAATAATATTCACAGGAAAACGGTTCTCTTTTCCGAAGAGAAATGCGGCAGCCAGTACCTGGGGTGCGGGAATATCATCTATCTTAATTACCTTCCCTGAAAAATCAACCATTTCGCCCTTTACACTTCCCTGCAACACAAGCATCAGGAAATTGATCTGATCACCGCTGAAAGCTATTAGTTCGCCCACATCGAAACTTCTAATGAAATAATGCACATTCCCGAAAATCTTCTCCAGCTTTTGTGCCTCTATATTCCTGAACACCGGACAGGTGGATAAAATTTCAAACATGAAGCTTTGTTTTAGGATAATTCTGATTTTTATTTTTTTGGATGATATTGGAAGTGTAAAGGTATTCATATTTATTCCAATGATGTAAGAAGCTAAAAATGAGTTATATATTATTAATTAATGGAATATTTCCGAGACTGTAACATATGGTACAATTTAGTTGGAAGGGCTAATCTAATTTTGTTTCATAATAATCGAAATCATAAATATTAATAAGGAAAAATGAAACGGGAGATTATCAAAATTGATGAAGAATTGTGCAATGGATGTGGAATATGCATTCCTTCCTGTCCTGAAGGCGCCCTGCAAATTATCGATGGCAAGGCCCGGCTTGTGAGTGATCTGATGTGCGACGGACTGGGGGCTTGTATAGGGGAATGTCCTGAAGGGGCTATTAAAATTGAAGAAAGGGAAGCCGTTCCTTACAGTGAAACATCAGTAATAAAGGAAATTCTGAAGAAAGGGGAAAATACCACCATTGCCCATTTAAAGCACCTTATTGATCACAATGAAATCATCTGTTTTGATGAAGCTATTGAATACATGGATAATATCCGGGAGGATCTTTCTTTTGACATGGATGCAATGCTTGTTAAGGTACATGAACAGGAACTCATTAGTGGAACTTGTGCTTCCGGCGGATGCCCCGGATCAGCTATGAAAGTTTTCCCGGTTGATCTTAGTATTTTGGATGAAAATCATGAAAGGACTGCACAAATTGAACCAGCCTCCGAACTTCGTCAATGGCCGGTACAGATGCACCTTATCAATCCCACAGCCCCTTATTTCAGAGATGCGGATGTCGTTTTAGCAGCTGATTGCGTAGCTTTTTCAATGGGAAATTTTCATACGAAATACCTGAAAGGAAACAGCCTTGCCATCGCCTGTCCCAAGCTCGATCAGGGGAAAGAAATATACGTGGAGAAGATCCGTTCAATGATCGATCAGGCCGGGATCCGTTCCCTTCATGTGGTGGTGATGGAAGTTCCCTGTTGCAGCGGACTGATGCATATAGCCCGCCTGGCCTCCGAAGGCGCCGCCAGGGAAATCCCCATACGACGGACGGTTATCAGCATCAAAGGGGAGGCCTTATTGGAAGAAGAATTATAAGTTAATGATTATACAGGAATTAAAAACATTTAAAAATACAAACCATGGAAAATCAATTATTTGCACATTCACAAATTTTAGACTTTGCTTCCAAAGTTGAATATTCACCGGAAGGAATAGTGAGTAAAAAAGTTATTCAAAAAGAGAGCGGGAACATTACCCTCTTCGCTTTTGATAAAGACCAGAAACTGAGCGAACATTCTGCCCCCTTTGATGCGGTGGTGCAGGTTCTTGATGGTAAAGTAGAAATACAAATCGATCGTAAGCCCTACATATTGGAAAAAGGACAGTCCATCATTATGCCCGCTAATATTCCGCATGCAGTGAATGCAATAGAAAAATTTAAAATGCTGCTGACGATGATCAGGTAAAAATTCGAGCTGAAGAAAAAAAAGCAGATACGGACATTTCAACATTAAAAAAATAAAAATGAGTGAGTTAATTAATAATTCAAATAAGAGAAAAGAACTTCTGAAGCATATGATTCTTCAGTTACATGCAGGTGAAGCGCCCGAAGAGATCCGGGGCAGACTGGTGAACCTGATGTCGAAAATTCCTTATGGCGAAGTGGTGGAAGTTGAACAACAGCTCATCTCCGAGGGAAGTCTTACCGATAAAGAAGTTCTGAAATTTTGTGATTTGCATACCCAGGCCCTGGAAGGCCATATCGACCTGTCAGGTATGTTGATAGTTCCCCCGGGCCACCCGGTAGATACCTTCAAAAGAGAGAACAAGGAGCTTTTAAAGGTAGTGGATAAAGTTGAGGATCTTTTTGGGAAAATCTCCGGAATTAAGACGACTGATGATGTCAGGAATTTTTTCATGGAGATGAAAACGCTGTTCAATTCCCTTGCTGATGTGGATAAGCATTATCTACGGAAGGAAAACCTGCTTTTCCCTTATCTCGAAAAACATGGAATAACTGGTCCGCCCAAGGTTATGTGGGGAAAGCACGATCAGACCCGGGAACTCCTGAAAGGAGCCAATGAAATACTGAGCCATCCCGAAGAGATCAATCCTGAAGATGTGCAAAGCACTATAGATTTCATTCTAATGCCGGCAGCTTCCGCAGTAGCAGATATGATAATGAAAGAAGAAGAGATACTGTTTCCTATGTCGATGGACAAGCTTAGCGAGATGGAGTGGTATGATGTTTACAGGCAAACCCTGGATATAGGTTTCTGCCTTTATGACCCGGATATAGAATGGAAGCCGCAGGACATCGGCGAAGCTGAGGTCCATCAGGGCGACCCTGAGATCGTGCAATTACCCAGCGGGAATTTTACTAAAACCGAATTACAGGCCATATTGAATGCCCTGCCGCTTGACCTGACCTTTGTGGATAAGAATGAAAAAGTCCGCTATTTCAGCCAGGGAAAAGAACGGATTTTCCATCGGACACGGGCTATCCTGAACAGGGATGTGAAATTATGCCATCCTCCATCCAGTGTCGGTGTAGTGGAAAAGATCCTGGATGATTTCCGGAACGGGAAACAGGAGAGCGCTCCATTCTGGATACAAATGCATGATAAATTTATACATATTGAATATTTTGCCCTCAGGGATGAAAAGGGTGAATTCCTCGGAACGCTTGAAGTATCCCAGGATCTCACGGCAAAAAGAGCCCTTGAAGGCGAACAGAGAATTTTATCTTACGGAAATTAAAGAATAAAGAAATGAATAGTCCTGGAATGATTATCACCCCCAAAACAAAAATAGCCGAACTGCTCAATGCTTATCCCGAATTGGAGGAGACCCTCGTTGATCTGGCGCCGGCATTTAAAAAATTAAAAAATCCTTTCCTGAGGAATACAATCGCAAGGATCACATCCCTTCAACAAGCTGCATCAGTAGGAGAAATCCCCGTTCATACGCTCGTAAATGCTCTCAGAAAAAAAGCCGGACAGGAAGAACTGGACGGCCTGGATGACGGAGCCAAATCACCGGATATTCAACCTTCCTGGTTTGATAAGTCCAAAATCAGGAAAAGCCTCGATGCCCGGCCTATCATCGAAGAAGGTGGGCATCCTGTTGGAGAAGTGCTGCAGGAAGTCCGCGGACTGGAAGCGGGTGATATCTTTGAACTGATCACCCCCTTCATGCCGACGCCACTCATTGACAAGGTAGTAGCCCAGGGTTTTGAAAACTGGACTTCCAAGGAATCAGAAGAATGTTTTTTCAATTATTTCCTGAAAAAATAATGAATGTTAAAGCGAAAAAGAATAAGAACAATCGTTTCCTGAATCTCTTTAAAAAATGGCATCGCTGGCCCGGTCTGATTTTCGGTTTACTGTTTGTACTCTGGGCCATGTCGGGCATAGTGATGAACCATCGGAAGCTTCTGTCTTCCAGCGATATTCCGCGAAAGAACCTTCCGGCGGAGTACCGCTATTATAAATGGAACAATTCCGCCGTAAAGGGATCCGTAGTTATTGGCAATGACAGTGTCATCATATACGGGAATATAGGGACCTGGCTGACTGATGGAAATTATAGTGGTTTCAGAGATTTTAATGATGGGTTTCCAAGGGGGATTGATAATCGCAAGGTGAGTTCTGTACTTCATAGTCGCAGGGGAAACCTTTACGCAGCTACTTTTTTCGGCCTTTATTATCATTCAAAAGAAAAAAATATTTGGAAAAAAATTCCCATCCCCGGCAAGGAAGAAAGAATTACAGGACTCACAGAAAATGATGGGAAAATATATATTCTGACGCGATCTGAAGTCATTAAAGCAGATGACGATCCGGGGAATTTCAATCCGCTTATCATCGTGGTCCCGGCCCCCCTGGGCTATGACAATACAGTCAGCCTGTTTCGGACTATCTGGGTCATACATAGCGGGGAGATTTATGGCAAGGTCGGAAGACTTATAGTGGACCTGGTCGGATTTATCGTCATTTTCCTGACCATAACAGGCATACTGCATTTTTTCATTCCATCTATATTAAAAAGGAGAAAAAAAGCCGGGAAAAGCCTTCTGAAATATTCCCGCATAAAACGTTTTTCATCGAAATGGCACAATCGCATCGGGATTTACATTGTTTTATTATTATTGCTGAATACTTTGACAGGCACCTTCCTCAGGCCTCCTTTCCTTATTACTATTGCAGACTCGCAGGTTAAAAAGATTCCGGGAACCCTGCTCGACAGCCCGAATGCCTGGGAGGATAAGATGCGGGACATTCTTTATGATGAAGATATGAAAGCCTTCCTGCTGGCCACTTCTGAAGGTATTTACATGGAGGATACAGCCTTTTCAGGTCCCCCGGCCCTGATGCATGCTCAGCCACCGGTTTCAGTAATGGGCATTAATGTTTTTCGCAAATATGCCCCCGGGACCTATCTTGTTGGTTCCTTCAGCGGGCTTTATCTCTGGTCACCCATGAAAGTGGCAGTATATGATTTTTTTACGGGCGATGTTCCAACTACAGTCACAAGTGGCCGTCCGATTAGCGATCATATGGTAACGGCGTACCTGAAAGATGATCAGGGCCGGGAATATTATTTTGATTATAATCTCGGGGCTGTTCCGCTGAATAGCAATACTGCATTTAGTTCCATGCCTGACCAAATTATCCGGAAAAGTCCTATATCATGGTGGAACTTTGCCCTGGAGGTCCATACCGGGAGGATATTTCATTTTCTTATCGGGGATTTCTACATTTTACTAATACCTGTTTTTGGGATATTTGCAATTATACTGTTGATCTCTGGTACTATAGTCTGGCTTAAACTTCTCATCCGCAAGCGGAAGAACAGGAAACATTGCCGGGAGGGATAGCAAATTGTTCGCCCCAAATTTCTCACCTATTTCCAAATATCAAAGAACATTAAATGTAAATTTGCTTTTCCTCTATAGGAATAAGCAAAATTTGCAAACGTTCAAAATATTTTAAAATGAAGAAATTCAACGTTTTTACCCTTTTCCCTATCATCTTCCTGGCCTTACTGATGATTTTTGCAGGACTGAATCAAGGCAAAAACAGCAAAGCAAATCAAAGGAAAAAATATGACATGATGCTCCGCAGCGAGTACCTGAAATTCAAACCTCAGGAAAAGGAAAAGGAAGGTCCCGCCAAAGCAGATCAGCCGGAAATGGCGGCCCTGCAGGATTATTTTATGACCCTGGACCCGAAGGACGGAAGGGTCCCGTCCGAAAGGCTGATCAATGCAAGGAAAATAACCCGGGAACTCGAACAATCGGCCCGTTTGAAATCCGATTCACCTGAACCACCTGTCTGGAACATAGTTTCATCAAATATGGGTGGCCGTACCCGTTGTGTTACCTATGACCCGAATGCTTCCAGCGGGAATAAAGTCTGGGCCGGATCAGTTACCGGAGGACTCTGGTATAATGATAATATAACAAGTGCTTTATCGCTTTGGGTCCCCGTAGGTGATTTCCTGCCGGATCTGGCAATCAGCGCAATTACCTTTGATCCGAACAATACCCAGACCATGTATATTGGAACCGGTGAAGCATTTACTGCACGTATCGGTTACCGGGAATCCTCCGGACTGGGAATGGGTATTTTTAAATCTTTGGATGGAGGACAAAGCTGGGACCTCCTGGCTTCAACCAGCGGATTCAAATATGTAACAGATATCAAGATCAGAGATGAAAACGGAACCAGCGTAATATATGCCGGCGTGGTTTCCGGAAATTATCACGGGACGCATCTCAGCCAGCCCAATGATGGTTTATACCGTTCAATTGACGGCGGACAAAACTGGGATCAGGTATTGCCGCTCATACCGGGCAGCACCAGGGCTTATTCCCCGGCAGATATTGAAATTACCGCCTCAGGCCGTATCCTCATCGGTACTATGCCCAACATTGACGGGGATGGAGGCGCTACCATACTTTATTCTGATCAGGGAATAGCAGGCACCTGGACCATATTTGATGATTATGTGAGTATCATTGAAAATAATTCCAATTTTCCCCTTCCCGACAGGGTAATGCTGGCTGCGGCCCCTTCCGATCCGAATGTAGCCTATGCACTTTTCGGAGCAGGATATGTGGATAGTAGTGATGGATTTGTATATTCCCAGGGCCGTTATATTGCCCGGACCGATGATGGCGGAGTTACATGGAATTCAAGACCCATTCCTTCAGGGGGTTATTATTTCTGGGCAACGATTGCCTGGCATGCTCTCAAAGCAGCTGTTGACCCGAACAATGCAGATCATGTTTTTATCGGGGGTCTGGATGTTTATGGTTCAAGCAATGGAGGCCAGAGCTGGCAACAGGCTTCTGACTGGGTCCTGATGTATTACGGTGGTGGAGACCAATATACGCATGCTGATATTCATGACATCTTATTTAAACCGGGTTCTTCTAATGAAATGCTTGTTACAAGCGATGGAGGAATATTCTATACCAATGAGGCAAGTCAAAATACACCAGCTTTCCAGCAAAGGAACCAGCAATACGGATCTTTACAGTTCTATTCCTGTGCTATCAATCCAAATGCAGGGGTTTCTGAATATCTCGGCGGATTGCAGGATAATGGAACAGTTTATTATACAGGAACTCCTTTTGGATTGAATGATATGATAGACGGTGGTGACGGGGCATATTGCTTTATCGATCAGAAGGATCCGCAGTATATGATTACTTCAGTTTATTATAATCAGTATACTTTATGGAGAAACGGTAATTATTATCAATCAATGAATGACTGGCAGAGCGGGATATTCGTGAACCCGGCGGATTATGACGACAACCTGAAGATCTTGTATAATAATGCATGTGATTATGTAGGGACTGATATAAATAAGATTTTGAAGATTTCGGGGATTCCCAATTCCATTAACGGCTCCTTTATCCCGGTAAATACAGGGCTTGACACCTGGTTCTCGGCACTTACCTATTCCCGGTATTCACCGGTGAATAAGTCAACACTTTTCCTGGGCAGCGCTTCAGGAAACCTCTTCAAGGTGGAGAACGCACAGGGAACACCGATCACTACCGACATTACCGGAAATGATTTCCCGCTGGGAAATATATCCTGCGTTGCTATCGGCGGTTCAGAGGATACACTCCTGGTCACTTTCTCCAATTACGGGGTGACTTCAGTATGGCAGACCTATGATGGCGGAAACAGCTGGACCGATGTTGAAGGGAATCTTCCGGATATGCCCATACGCTGGGCCCTGTATTATCCGACAAACGGAAAATATGCCATGCTGGCAACCGAAATGGGTATTTGGACTAGCTCTAACCTGGATCAGCCCGATGTTAGCTGGACGCCTGCCAATGACGGCCTCGCTAACGTGAGAGTGGATATGCTGAAGATGAGGACCAGCGACAATACTGTCATAGCAGCAACCCATGGCCGGGGCCTTGCCACAACTTTCTGGGATATTTCAACAGGCCTTAATGAACTGGCTCAGGGGCCTTCGCTTAAGATTTATCCGAATCCTACCAGGGGAGAATTTGTTTTGGATTTTGCTAAGAAATTGAATGAAAATGCCCGGGTGAGTGTTTTCAATACAAGAGGGCAAAAACTATTTGACCAGGCTGTTAATGCTCGCAGCATGAAGGTAGATCTTAGTGCCCATCCTTCAGGGGAGTATATTTTGAAAATCGAATCTTCTGAAGGCATCAGGACTGAAAAGATCATTCTTCAGAAATAATAAAACATTTATCAATGAGACTCAATTTTTTCAAGCGAAGCGAAGAAAAAATTGTTAGTCGAATTGATCCCGAAAAGACGAAGTCTTATTCGGGATCTGATGGGACTAAATTCCCCGTCTCTTGAGACGAATAAGAGATATTTCCTTAAGATACCCCGCTGCTTGCGGCTGGGTAGTTTATTTTCAGACTTATAAAGAGGGGCCCCGGTCCCTCTTTTGAATTTGCTCCCTTACAAAAAGTTAAGGCATAAAGCATTAATTTAGCGTCTTATATACAGATTTAAGCCGATGAACATTAATTTCCTGTCCGACGAATATTTTATGAATGAAGCCCTGAAGGAGGCACATAAAGCCCTGGAATTGGATGAGGTACCGATAGGCGCCGTAATAGTGTGCAACGAACGTATCATAGCCCGCGGACATAACCTGACCGAACGCCTGAACGATGTGACTGCCCATGCCGAGATGCAGTCTTTTACCTCTGCTTCCAACTATCTGGGAGCCAAATACCTTGAAGATTGTACCCTGTATGTTACCCTGGAACCCTGTATAATGTGCGCGGGTGCTGCGTTCTGGACACAAATAGGAAAAATTGTTTACGGAGCAAGGGATGAAAAAAGAGGCTTTACAAATCTGGATATAAATATTTTGCACCCGAAAACTATTCTTCAGTCGGGTGTGCTGGAAGAGGAATGTTCAGTAATTTTAAAAGAATTTTTTAAAAGGAAGAGATAGATATGCAGCTTACCAAAACCAATGAAGGAGCCAGGATTCTTGCACATGAAATAGCCCGCGTCGCGGGCTTCCTCTGGGAAAGAGGATGGGCTGAAGCAGGTGCAGGTAACATATCTGTGAATGTGTCCGAATACTATTCCGGCATACAGATGGATTTCCGCACATTTCCACTGCTCCCGCTTCACAGGCCTTATCCGGCTTTAGCCGGACAGTTCATCATGATTACCCGCAAAGGGGCGCGTATGAGGGATTTTCCGGATGAGCCCGGGAATAATTTTTGTCTGGTAAAGATCAATAAAAGCGGGGATATGTTCCAGCTACTATTCGAGGATCTTCAAAACCCGCATGATGCGTCTTCTGAGCTTCTTACCCACCTTGGCATCCATGAACTGCTTCTCCTGAATAATTCAACTGAAAAAGCAATTCTCCATACACATGCGCATGAGCTTATTAGTCTCACACATATACCTGAATACAAAAGCGAAGAGGCCCTGAACCGTTTGCTTTGGAGTATGCATACTGAAACGCTCTTTTTTATTCCTGAAGGTATTGGCTATGTGCCCTTTTGTGTACCCGGAACTTCGGAGATGGCCGATGCAAGCATTGAATCCCTTCGTAGTCATAAAGTTGTGCTATGGGAAAAACATGGAGTACTTTCGATTGGAGATGATGTAGGCCAGGCTTTCGATCGTATTGATATACTGGCAAAAGCAGCGAAGATATTTTTAACCTGCCGTAACGCAGGTTTTATGCCCGAAGGATTATCTTCCCGGCAAATTGAAGAAATAAGGAACACCATCCTCTATAAATAGACCTTATATAATAAGCTTTTTGGATTTTGTCCGTTTTTTTCAAAATTGATTTTAAATGATTAGTAATTTCGCATTGTTTAAAAATTAATTAAAATAATTGAACGGATAATATTGGTTTAATAAAAATCTTTCAGGAAATTAAAATCCTATATATCATGTTGAAAAAATTGTTTTTGATATTTCTGGCTACTTTTATAATTCCCATAGCCTTTGCCGGCCCGGTGGAAGACCAGATAAAAAATGCCGGGAAGCCTTCAGATTACCCTAATGCTAATCTTCTTGTGATCTTCGACAGTACATTTTCTAATGTGCAGGAATCAGGGCTGACTTTTGTGAATACCCATAAGCTTTATAAAGTCTTTACCCCGGAAGGAGCACTTCAGCTGGATGTTGTCAAATATGATTATGATCCGCTTTCGGCCTATGTTGATATTCAGAAAGTAGTCATTTATCGTGCAAACGGCGACACCGAAGTACTTGATACATCCAAAGTACTTGATTATCCGGCACCCGCCAGGATGATTTATTGGGGTGCCAGGGAGAAAATGATTCAGGTTGGCCATTTGGATCCCGGGGATGCCGTTGAGGTTTTTCTCTTCAAAAAGGGCTTTACTTATGCTCTTCTCGGAGATCCTGAAAATGATGACGATAGTAAATATATCCCTCCCATGAAAGGTCAATTCTATGATATTGTCCCTTTTTGGAGTGATGAACCTGTTCTGGAGAAAGTTTACATAGCCAACCTGCCAGCCGATAAAACGCTTCAATATGAATTCTATAACGGGGAGGCTCAGTCATCCGCCATCCGGAAAGGTGACAGGATGATATATACTTTTTCGAAGAAGGACATTATGCCGATGAAGCATGAACCCAATATGGTGGCTATGTCGGATGTGGCGCCCAAACTCCTCATGTCTACAAGTCCCGACTGGTATGCCAAATCGATTTGGTTTTATAAAGTAAACGAAGATTTTGGGAGTTTTGATGTTAGTCCGGATATCAAAGCGAAGGTAGATGAGATATTAAAAGGTGCAAAAACCGAGATGGACTCGGTTTCAAGGCTTACTCACTGGGTTGCTGATGAAGTCCGTTATTCAGGTATTTCGATGGGATGCGGAGAAGGATATACCCTGCATAAAGGGGAGATGACTTTTACCGATCGTTGCGGCGTTTGTAAAGATAAAGCCGGAATGCTCGTCACCATGTTGCGGGCTGCGGGCTTTAAGTCCTATCCGGCTATGACTATGGCAGGTTCCAGGATAGATTATATCCCGGCAGATCAGTTCAATCACAGTGTTACCGTCGTAAAACTTTCCGATGGGAAGTACCATTTGCTGGATCCAACCTGGGTGCCCTTTGTAAGGGAACTTTGGTCAAGTGCCGAGCAACAGCAGAATTACCTGATGGGTCTGCCTGAAGGCGCTGACCTTGGGATTACCCCGGTTTCTCCTCCTGAAAAACATTTCATCCGAATGTTTGGAAATGCTGAATTATCTGTTGACGGAACTCTTAGCGGAGAGATTATTATCCGGGCCGAGGGGCAGTCGGATGCTGCGGTTAGAAGGATGTTTACTTCTTCCTATAAGGATAACTGGAATAATGTAATCGAAGCCGAACTGAAAAGAGTTAATCCGGCAGCTCAACTGATCGAAACAACATATGACGACCCCTATGATTATATGAAGGGGCCTATCCGGATCAGCCTCAAATACCGCATTCCTGGCTATGCCCTCATGAGCGATAATCATATCATCCTGAAATCATTCATTGCTTCCGGTTTTCTTAAAAGGGCCATGGCGGAATTGTACATGGATACAGACCTTCAAAATCGCATTTATCCTTTCAGGGATCGCTGTTCACGTCTTGTTGAGTTAAGTGAGGCAATTAAACTTCCCGGAATTTTTGAATTGGCATATGCGCCTGAGAAAGACAAATTTATCGATTCCACCGCCACTTTTGATGGGAATTATCAGCTGAGCCTGGCCGGAAAAACCTTGCGTATGAACCAGCTTGCCATCTTCAATAAGCGGATTTATCAGGCTGACGAATGGCCTTCTTATGCCAGGGCGGTTAAAGACCAGGAGAGATTTATAAATGAACCGGTTATTCTGACTGTGAAACCGGAAGAAGCGGGGAAATAGGGAATGTCTTTCAAAAAGAAAAATCAATGATCGATTTAAACAGAGAAAAATGAAAATATTCAGAAATATAAGCCGGATAATGATCAGAACACTCATCCTGACAATTCTTTTCAGTTTTACTTCCATTCTGATACATGCTCAGGAAGAGAATACCGATGCCATTTATCTTAATCTCACTAAAGAATACATTTTGCATGAAGACGGAAGCTATGATTTTCATTTTCATAAAGACCTTAAATTGCTCACATTTTATTCCTTCCAGCATCTTTACGGGGAGACCTTTGTCGAGTTTGATCCGGATTACCAGAAGTTGACTATCAACCAAGCCTATACTACCATGGCTGATGGGAAGAAAGTTGAAACACCTGGAAATGCCTTTAATGAAGTCCTTCCGTCAAAAGCCCGGGATGCTGCCGCCTACAATAATTTGCGTGAAATGGTCATAACCCATACCGGGCTTGAAAGAGATGCAGTCATAACGCTCGATTATACAATTCACACAGCAGCTTCATTTAGCCCTGCAATGATGGGGATGGAATATATAGGGGAAGCTATGCCTGTGCAGGAAATGAAAGTCATTGTGAGGGTACCGTCCGGGAAAACATTGGTTTATAAAACCCTGAATGACCGGACCGCCCCTGAATTTGTCGATGCCTCCGGGCAAGCCTCCTACACCTGGACTTTCAGGGATCTTAAAGCAAATTCACATGAACCTTATCAGGTGCCGGAAAATAAGCCGCTAATTCTTTTCTCCTCGGCTAAAGATTTTGCCTCAACTTATTATTCATTCGTGCATCAAGCGGCTTTCCAGCATGAGCTCAGTCCGGAGATGAGTAAAAAAGTTGAAGAGATACAGAAGGAAAACAAGGATGAGCTGGATATTATTTTTGCTCTTCAGAAATTGGTGGTAAATGATCTTCGATATGTTGGTTTACCCGCCTCTGCCAATGGTTTCAGGGTAAGGACTCCCATAGAAATATGGAATAGTGCATATGGTACTAATATAGAGAAAGCCATCCTGTTCTCTGATTTACTCCTGAAAGCCAATATTAATGCTTTTCCTGTAGCCCTCATCCCTAAAAATTATTATGACAAATCACTTGGGGATCTTCTCGCTATTCGCGGCTTTCTTGTTCAGGTAAATCCCAAAAAACTTGGAAGACTTTACTTGTCGGTCACCCGCATGAATGAACAGAATTATATTTATAATCTGGGAGATGATAAAATTGTAGAGCTGAATGCAGCTGCTGAAAGTGTCAGAACTTTTGAGGAAAAGCCGGAGCCCAATATAATCAGACTTTCAGGAACCATTAATATAAGCGACAGTGCTGATTTGAACGGTAACTTGACACTGGAGCTGAAAGGCTATAAAAATCCCTATTTTAAGTTGAAACAAAATGCTTCAGCGATTAAAAACCTTCTCACGGGTGGATTAAACGCTGGGAATGTGACTTCCTTTGAAATAAATAAACTTACACAACAACAATCCACTACTTCATTTAATTTTAAAGGTAAGGGAGAGATGAAGGGCAAGGATGAATTTATTTTCCTTGAATTACCCTATTGCTCAAACGGAACTGACGACTGGAACCCGGGGATGCTCAGTGAAAAGCGCGACCTGCCATTGAAGCTTCCGATCTCAATCGAGGAATCCTACGAGTTCACTATTGGAATGCCACATGGATATTCTTTGGTCAATCCTATTACCAATATTGAATTCAAAAATAATGTTGGATCGGTTTTTATTGGTTTTAAGCAAAAAGATCAGAATTTGACAGTGAACCGTTATCTCTATCTTTCCAAAGATGTGATCGAACCAGCCGACTATCCTCTCTTGCTGGAACTGATCCATGCATGGGAAAATCAGCAACTCCGCAGACTGGTCTTCAGCAAGGCCGGCTAAATACCACTTGTGTTCAGGTTTCCGAGGCTGACTGTAATGGTTCGTTTCATATCTTTATTCTTGTCTGAATAAATACGCATTGAAGCTTGTATATGCAGGTTGAAAATATTTATTACCGACTCCTTAGCCTGTATCTGCCCGATTTTCAGAATGTCCGAATTAATAATTCCTGAATACCTGGAAATCCTTGAGTCAATGATCTCATTTTGACCGTTTCGGATAAGGCTTTTGTCATAATCAAGAAAATGATAGATATTGGCAATATTCCGGATGCTGAGTATCTGAAGATTTTCTATTCCGTCAATATTAATCAGGAACCAATCGTAGGTTTGCTGATCAATCAGGCAACGATTCAAGGTATCCCTACCCAGAATACGGGCATTATTTATGATAGCACTCCCGAAATAGTTTGATTCAAAATTGAAAATGCTGTCATATGTAATGGCGTAGCGCAAGCTGATGCTCCCAATAATATTCCTCAGTTTCGGGAATAGATGGTAGGAATTATAAGCCCTCACAACCACTTCAAAATTTATTGCGAAAAAGAGGGCGTGTAAGGGGGTGTCGAATATTATAAATCCACCGTCGCCTGTGCTGATAAATGCTTTTTCTATCCTTTCTTTAGTATACTTCTGAAAAACAAACTGGTTGTTTTCAAGACAGAGGCGGATAGCTTTGTCATACAATATCTTGAAGAGCGGTGGGATCAGTACCTGCTCGGTATGTTTGTAAAAACCATAACGGTAAATATCGATTCCCAGGACTGATACTTTTTTAAAGGATTTGACATCTATAAATTCATCAATGGCCGCGTACAGGTCATCGCTGTGCGGAATAATATTGACTTTTTCAAAAGTGGATTCCGTATCATACTCCCTAAGAACCTTTAAAAGTTCTTCGAGGGTGAATGTTTTTACCTTTCTTTCCATGTTATTTAATTGAATTACAAATATAGAGAATTGTTGATATAGGTGAATCGTATTTTTGGGCCATGCCCCCATCCAATTAAATAATTAAAAATCAATAAAATAGAAATTCACATGCAAGCCACATACTTATTAACAATTGTTAATAACGTTGGTGAATACATTGTGTGTAGTTATAGGCCAAAAAACTTGATTTGAGGGAATTTTTTGATGTATATTTGATTCATCAGGCCAGCGATAAAAGACTGGCTCAAGCCGGCGGGAAGGCGTCAACGTTAAGCCAGAAATGACGAGACAGCGACAAAACCCACCCGAACCAAGTGAGCCCCTGTGGCGGATCAAGGAGAGGGAGTCTGAGCAGCGCTGAAAGGCAAAGCAAAAACAGATAGGCCGGGGAGAGTTGAGGTAAGGCGAAACAAAACCGCAAGGTAGCGTAGGTCCGAACCCCGATCCGGAGAGAAGGGACCGCGAGGAACCAGATTCAAAAGGATTAGCCATAATAACAGTAACCTGACACAAAACGGAAGCTTCGGCAACCGAAAGTGAACGAGGACCTTACTGAACAAGTTCGGTCCTCGTTATGTTTTAGTACATTATTGTTTAAATTATCAGCGTAATGAAAGCGATAATTACCTGATTATCACTCTTCCCAATTCAGCATTGATCTTCTTACTGATCTCCTTCAATTCCTTCATCCTGGATAAGGATATCATCATGTCTTCATCTGATTGGGATACCTTCAATTCCTTCTGCAATTCAAGGATCATCCTGTCAATGGTCCTGGCTTTGAATGCCAGTAAGGTATGTTCTACAGTCTGCTGTAGTATATCCACTTCAGTAGTGACTGGAATTTTATTTTTGAGCCAGTTTTCGCTCAGTTCATAACGGCTCAATAAAAGATCCATGGCAGCTTTCACCACTTCATCATCCTGATGTCTGACAAAGAAATGTTCGTCAGGACTTTCCCCTTTATCCAAAATAACAGCAAACTCATCAAATATTTTCTGATAAACCGGGTTCCGGAAAGTGATCCCATCATTACGGATCTCCTCCAAAAGATAGGCTGCAACGCTGATCCGATGCTCTTCAGCAGGCCCCTCTTCGGGTTTAACTATGAATACCAAATCATTGTTAGCATACATCATCATGATCCTTATAAGGGCCTTTTCCTGATAATCTATATTCGCAACATCCGTTACAGTTTGTTCAGGGGCAGTGGATTCTGTTAAATCCTGCTCCGGCATCGACTGCACAGGATCAGATTTTTTCCGGCTTTTTTGTCGCAGGACCTTGTTCAGTTCATTGATAAGGGTCTGTTCTGCCATATCCATAAGGGCTGAACATTCACGTATATAAACTGAACGGTATATTCCATCGGGAATCAAAGCAATGCTCCCGACTATCTCCTTTATGAGGCCAGCCCTCTTGATCGGGTCATCCGATGCCTCATCCAAGAGCAAACTGGTTTTAAAGCGGATAAAATCCCGGGCTTCCCGGCTGATGAATTCTTCTACTTCCGTCCTGCGGTGTTTCCGTGCAAAAGAATCGGGATCCTCATTATCCGGCAGCAGCACTATCCTGACATTCATTCCTTCCTCCAGCACCATATCAATGCCCCGGAAAGAAGCTTTGATACCTGCCGGGTCGCCGTCATACAAAATTGTGATATTGTTGGTGTACCTGCGGATGAGCTTGATCTGTTCGGTTGTGAGGGAAGTCCCGGATGAAGCTACTACGTTTTCAATCCCCGCCTGTTGCAGGGAGATCACATCGGTATAACCTTCCACGAGTAAGCAGCTATCCAGCCTGATGATGGCATTCTTGGCAAAATATAAGCCATACAGGATCTGGCTTTTATTATATATCTCCGACTCGGGCGAATTGACATATTTGGGGATGTTCGCATCGCTTAAAAGCGTTCTTCCACCGAATCCAAGCACCCGGCCCGAAATATTGTGGATGGGGAAAATTACCCTTCCCCGGAAACGGTCATAGGCCCTGCTTTCCTTGACAATACTGAGCCCGGTCTTCTCTAAATAATCCTTATTATAACCCTGGTCCAGGGCATATTTTGTGAAAGCATCCCACTCATCAGGACTATAGCCAAGCTGGAACTTTTTGATAGTTTCCATACTCATGTCCCGACCCTTGAAATACTGCAATCCGATAGCTTTCCCTTTTTCAGTCTCAAATAATTGTTCAGAAAAGTATTTCTGGGCGAAAGCCGATACCTGGAACAAACTCTCCCTTTCACTCTGGGCCTGAGTGTCCTCCGGACTCGCCTGATCCTCTTCTATCAGAATGTTATATTTTTTTGCCAGCCATTTGAGGGCTTCGGGATAATTAAGATGTTCGTGTTCCATCAGGAAATTCACAACATTCCCCCCTTTCCCGGAACTAAAGCATTTGAAAATGCTTTTTGCAGGCGATACCACGAATGAAGGGGTTTTCTCATCAGTAAAGGGACTCAGGCCTTTGTAATTCTGCCCGCTCTTTTTGAGTTTTACAAATTCCCCGATGACCTCCTCAATCCGGGCCGTCTCAAGTATGTTCGCTATGGTTTGCCTGCTGATCAATTTATATGCAAAGTTTTGTACAAAGATAATATTCGGATAAAAGGGTGGTACTTTAAATAGGATAATTATTAATGGTTAATGGTTATTGGATAATGGTTATTGGTTAATGGTTATTGGTTAATGGTTATTGGTTAATGGTTAATGGTATACTGAATATTTGGTGTTTTTTTAGTGCCTTGGAGTCACTGTGGCTAAAACAATGGAATTAGCAGGCAAATAATTCAGCCACGAAGGCCTAAAAGCTCCGAGCTTTTACAAAGAATTTCTTTGGAATTTGGTTTTTGGGATTTGTTTGTTTTTTGGGATTTGTCATTTGGAATTTCCTTTCATTATTTTAAAAATCATTAAAAATTTCTTAAAAAAAACCGGATTATTTATAATTTAATGTACATTTGTTGACCAAAAAACGTAATTGGTCAAATACATCATATTATATTTTTGAATGATCATTTTTTGGAATTGAAATTATAAAAGATGAACGATGAGGCTAAAATAGTCATGAAAAGTACTTATCCGGAACTTTTTTTCATTGGAACTAAGTAAAGTAGGTATTTTTTTTAAATCCATCTTTGACTATAAAACATAATAAGTCAAAATAATATTTAATGAAACATCTCGCAGACTGGATAATAAACAAAAGAATCTGGATCATCATTTTCACCGCCTTGCTGACAGTATTCATGGCTTATTTTCTGAAAGATCTGAAAGTAGATCCGGATGTTTTCGATTATCTCCCGGCAGACGATCCGAAAGCGCAACTTTTCAGGGAAGTAGGGGATAAATATGGCGGAAATTATATTGGGGTGATAGGGCTTGAAGCAGCGGATGTTTTCAACCTGAAAACTCTTGAAGATGTCAGACAGATCACGGATTCCCTGCAATATTTGCCTGGAGTGGGATCTGTTACCAGTCTCACCAACATTATCGATATCAAAGGCAGCGACTGGGGAATTGATATAGGGAAGCTGGTGGATGAATATAATCTTCCCCAAACTCCCGAAGAACTTAAGAAACTAAAGGATTATACCCTTTCCAAAGATATGTACCGCGGCTCACTGGTTTCAGATGATGCCACTTTCACTGCCATTATGGTGAAAATCTCCGATGGGGTGGATAAAATTCAGGTGGCTAAAGCCATCAAACAGAAAGTGGAGGCCATGCACCTGGATGAAAAAGTGTATTACGGCGGGATGCCTTTTTCCATGGAAAGTCTTGGTGAAATCATCATGAGCGACTTAATATTCCTTGGCCCGCTGGCTGCTCTGGTGATAATCATCATACTCTTCCTGAGCTTCAGATCCTGGCGGGGGGTAATTCTCCCACTCCTTACAGTCCTCATCAGCATTATATGGACTATCGGCCTGATGGGGGCTTTGGGGATCAAAATTTCAATTATCTCGGATGTAATCCCAGTGATCCTCCTGGCAGTCGGAAGCGCTTATACGATCCATGTTATAAATCGACTCAACGGGCCTGAACCCTTTGCCAAATCCCTCTCCTATATCATGGTCCCGGTATCCCTGGCGGCAGTCACTACCATGGCAGGATTCATCTCCTTTATTTTCGGATCCTACCTGACCATGATCAGTACCTTTGGTATCTTCATGGCTATAGGGGTGGCATTTGCCCTGATATTGAGCCTTACATTCGCACCGGCACTGATGGCTGTCATGCCTGAAAAACCCCCCCAAAATAATGGAGACAGTCATCCCCGGCGCTTCTTTCTTGAAAAGCCCCTGAGCGGTATTAAAAACCTGGTCTTTCATCATCCCAGGAGAGTGTTGGTGGTATGGGCCCTCATAATTATAGTGGCAATCGGCGGCATTTTCCGTGTTCAGCGTAAAGTCGATGTGATCGATTACTTCAAAAAAGACGATCCGATCCATATTTCAGAAAAAATATTCCGGGAAAAGTTTGGGGGAACTATGCCGGTTTATGTTGTTGTGAAAGGTGATATGCAAAACCCGGAAGTGTTAAATGCAATGCTTGATGTCGCGGATTTCATGAAAAAGTCCAAAGATGTGACCAATGCACAGTCAGTTGCTGACCTGATTGAGGAAATGAATGATGTGATGGGTGAAGGGAAAGTCATCCCGGACGAAAAGGCCAAGATCGAACAGCTATGGTTTTTGCTGGATGGACAGGATGTAATGGATCAGCTCGTGAGTTTCGATTTAAAGGAAGGATTGATTAATGCCACTTTTAAATCGGGTGACCTGGATGTGATGAAAAATTTTACCAGGGAAATGCAGGATTATATTGATCATCACCAAAGCCCTGATTACAAAATCAGCTTTACCGGTTTCCCATCGCTTTATATCCGGATAGACCAAAGTCTTTTGAACAGCCAGATGCAGTCGCTTGCATATGCAACACTGCTGGTCTTTTTGCTTGTTGCCCTTATTTTGAAATCATTCAGGCGCGGAGTAAATGCCATTGTCCCAATATTGGCAACCCTGGTAATATTGTTCGGCTTCATGGGCCTCACCGGTATTCCTCTCGATATCGCAACAGTCCTTGTAGGAAGCGTTTCCATAGGTATTGGCGTTGACTATGCTATCCATATGATTACACATATTGATCATGAAATGAAACAGGGTAAAGATATTGAGGGCGCAATAAGTGATGCACTCACTCTCAGCGGTAAATCCATTAGCATCAATGTGCTCTCGGTGGCATTGGGATTCCTGGTGTTGATATTTTCCAGCCTGGTCCCTCTGCAACGATTTGGATTATTGGTGGCTGTGACCATGTTTGGCTCAGGCGCTGCTGCACTTACATTACTCCCGGCTTTACTCATCAGTCTTAATAAAATTAAATCTAAAAATAGGAATAGTAATTCTTAAAATTTAAATTATGAAAAGTATATCATTTATAATAACAAGCATTTTTATTTTGATGCTAAGTGGCAACACATATTCCCAGGATGCCTCACAGATCCTGAAAAAAACCGATGATGTGACTTATGCCCCGAAAGACCAGAGGGCAAGTATAAAAATTATCATAACAGATAAAAAAGGAAATCAGCAAAGCAGGGAGGCTGAATTTATCCAGAAAGGGAATGAAATGCGCCTCTTTCGTTTTACGGCTCCTGCATCCCAGGCGGGAATCGCTTTTCTCTCCCTTCCCGATAATGTGATGTACCTCTATCTTCCGGCTTATGGAAAAGAAAGGAGGATAGCATCATCCATCAAAAACCAGAATTTTGCCGGAACAGATTTTTCTTATGACGATATGGAATCCAAGCCTATGTCGGAAAAGTTTAATCCCAAACTTTTGGAAGACAATCCGGATACTTATGTTCTGGAACTTACACCCAAAGATCCTTCCGCTTCGGATTATTCAAAACAGATCATTACCATAGGAAAAGATAATTACTATTTCCGCAAAGTGGATTATTATGACAGAGGAGGGAGGAAAGTGAAAGAACTGCTGAATACCAAAATTGAAAAGATTGGAAATTATTGGACAGCCACCGATATGCTGATGACTGACATGGCAAAAGACCATAAAACAGAGATGATCACGACGGATATCAAATTTGACACGAATATCCCGGACGACGATTTTAGTGTAAGAAAATTAAAACAATAAGAAATTGAATATTCCAGGTTAAAATGAAAAGAAGAAGTTTAAAACGAAGAATTTTGGCCGGCTTGATCCTTATTTCCTTGCTTCCTTTTACCCGTTTGCAGGCACAGGAAAATCCAATAAAACTCTATGGAGAGATTTATACCGACAATCGTTTCAGGCTGAATGACGGGCAATGGTCATGGAATGAAAACCGCCTGGACCTTCAACTGGAGAAAAAATTTACCGATAAGGCTAAATTCCACAGTGAAGTCTGGCTGAGGTCATTTGGTTTTCCTTTGATAACGAATACGGATCAATTGTTCAACAAGGATCTAACTTCACCTTATAATATTGATATACGTGAAGCCTATGTGGAATTATACGGTTTTCTCAGTAAGAACCTGGATGTCAAGATCGGAAGGCAGCGGATTGCCTGGGGCACTGCCGACCGGCTGAATCCAACGGATAATCTGAATTCATATGACCTGGAGGATATCTGGGATTTCGGCCGGCATAATGGCTCGGACGGTATACATGCCACTTATTACATCAAGGATTTTTACATAGAAGGCGACTATATTGCCCTGTTCAGGCCGGCCACCTTGCCTTTAGGCGATTGGTCTTCCGCCCTGACAACTTCTATCCCGGTCCCCGCCGGATTTTACCTTGCGAATTTTTCCGACAGCCTGGCCATGCCTGCCCTGAACTTACGCGGGAATTCGACTTACGGCCTGAAATTCGGGGGATATCTCAGCAGTATTGATTTTTCGCTGAGTTATGTCTATGGCCGGACACAGTTGCCCCTGCCATATCATAACGTAATCGCACCGGTCGGTATGGAAGGTGCTTTAGACATACGTTCCTATATGTCTTACCCGAGGCAGCACATCATTGGCGCCGATATGGCAACTTCTGTGAAGGGCATCGGTCTTTGGGCCGAGGCTGCGGCTTTTATTCCGGAAAATAAAGTAATTGCCAGCAATGATCTTTCTTCATTCGGTCTTCCTCCCACTGATACGCTATTACTGGATAATACTCCTTATATCAAATTCGTTATCGGCGGGGATTACAGTTTTAGCGATGGATCTTATTTGAATTTCCAGTATCTACATGGTTTTATGAATGAAATGGGATCAAAGAACCTGAATGATTATTTTGTTTTGAATTATGAGAAGAAATTTTTTGAAGATAAACTGAATATCAAACCGCTAACGATGGCTTTTGTAGTTTCAGACTGGAAGGATATTCCGGGCAATTACGCTTGGATTTATATGCCTTCGATCGATTACATGCCTAACCTGAATACCACAATTTCACTAGGCCTGAGGTTGATCCGGGGAGAAGGGGAAAGCGCTTTTGCAATGCTGAAGGATAAGGATGAATTTGTATTCAGTCTGAAGTTCAGTTTCTGATTATTTTTTAGGGCTATGTCCTCCGGCGCATCATGTTAATGGTGGTCATTAAGTGGGGGTCCTTATTTTTTCGTCAATCTAAAATTTGCCATCTGAAATCTGATTTCATTCCCTGTCTGCATTCCGCTACCAGATCCCGGCCTGCGCCGGGATGACGTCTTTATGGTATTTTTATAAAAGCGGCGCGGCACACCTCTGGAAATCTTCAAGGCGTGCCGCGCCGCTTTTCTATTAAGCAAGATGTGGCGTCATCCTGACGAAAGTCAAGATCTGATAGCTTTTTGCAGTGACGCCGGCAAAGCGAAACAGTCAGAATTATTATACTTCCATCCTGGAAGACGTAAATCTGAAATCTGAATCCGGCTATCTGAAATCATTTTCTTCATTAAATAAAATTTTGATTTTCATAAAATTATCCCGAAATTTCGTTCATCAAGTTTGCCGGGATAAAAAAAATCTACCTTTTAAAATTATACAAATATTGCATTTATGCATTAAATATAAACGAAGTATAATATATATTGAAAATGGAAAATGAACACATAAATGAGAATTTGAGCAGGAGAATATGGTGGTATTCCCTAAATTTTACAGAATGCAATCTTCCCGATAATTAGACTTTTGTGTTGACAACTATTGTAAAAAAAATCCACGGGGTAAAATTATCCGCGTACTTTTAACAAGCAATGGCAAGCAATTTAATTCAAATGAAAAAAGACCAGGGATGTTTTAAAACTTGCTGAAATCAAAATCGATTATTTGAGAAATCATAAATAGCTTTTCAAGAATCCATAGAAATATTAATTTGGAACTACCCATAAATATAAATGAACTGATTAATGGCCATACCGTTGAATGGGATAGGATTGAGTTGAAAAAGGGATGGAATCCGGTGGATATAACCATAGTTCCCGGCAGCGCCGAATCAGTAAGATTTTACAATATAATACACAGCGAATTGGAGAAAAACGGGTCGCCGCCACCGGTTTTCGAAACCGATGATGACAGGTCTTATTTTCTTTGCACAATTAAAATCCATCCTCTTGCTGGTGCTGTGAAATTAACCGGAGCCAAAGATAGAGCCAAAGATAAAATACCGGATATTAAAACATTAGAAGAAATTGATTCTTATCTTAGGTCAGTAAAGGACCAAGGATGGACCAAAGACAGAAATGAATTGATAAGTAAAATCGGAGACACTATTTTTTCGATTTTAAAATTTTGTACTGAAGCAAAATCTCGCGAGGACATATTTGAATTTATAGCGCTTTACAATAATAATAAAAATTACACGAGACACATTAAACCTTTAGTAGAATTAGGCTGGCTGCAACTTATCCTACCCGAAAAACCAACCAGCAGGTACCAAATGTATGTATCAGCCGGTGTTGCAAAAATGCTGACAGAATTCCATACACAAAACATAAAAAGGATTCCTGTTAGTTCTTCCAATATTGCTTCTATAGGTTATGATGCTGAAAATAAGATTATGGAAATAGAATTCCATCATGGTGATGTTTTCCAATACGTAGATGTTCCAAAGAAAGTGTATGATGAATTAATTAACTCTAATTCGATAGGAAGCTACTATTTTCATAATATTAAAGCTCACTATAAATACCTCAATAAGATTAAATGAAACACAACGCATAATGACTAATTTCCGGAAGATAATAGTAATATCAATAAATAGAGAATTATTAAGTTTAATTAGGAAAAACGATAACGTGGTATAAAGAATGGGGAGTTGTGGATAACATTCAGAATAAAAAAATAAAATAAAAACTATATGCAAACTGTAAGTGAGGAGATATGTGGTGAATATTTGAAATTAGCTCTCAAATGTGATTTCATACAATACAATGTAAATAATCCTGACATTCAAGGAGAAATAGATGTAGTAGGAATTAGCTTGCTAGATAAAAAGGTTTATGTCTGTGAAGTCGCAGCACATATTCAAGGGCTTCAATATGTTAAAAACAAAAGGCCTGATGACTATAACCGATTTTACGCGAAGTTTAAAAAGGATATAAATTATGCAAGAAAGTACTTTAGCGAATACAAGTCTATAATTCCTATGATTTGGTCTCCTATCGTTAAAGTTAGTGGACCCAATGCAAAATATAACACACGAACAGAGCTTTTAAGATTAAAGGATTCCATTGATAAGGAATTCGATGTTAATCTGGAATTAATTATAAACGAAAAGTTTGAATCGGCGGTGAAAAAATTGCGGTCTATTGCATTAAAACAAACAGCATATTTTTCAACACCAATAATGAGATTGTTTCAAATCGAAGAACACCTAAAAAAGCACCTAAATAACTATAGAAAAAAAAGAATATTAGTGGGATAATCACTACACACAATAACAAGACATCCTGACCACCTGCGCAATACAGAATTTAAAAATCGTGTTGACGGAACCAGCATGGAATATCAGTAGTAATATTTATTAGTCATTCCTTCAAAATTATAGTTTAGACTATTTCAGCATTCAAAAAGGATTTAGCTTTAGAAATCTCATTATAGAGCGTAACTTTGCAAAATGTTTTACAGGAGAAAAGTCATCTTGGCCTTATTACAGCTTTTTGAAGACGAATTGGATAAAATCCGGATTCAGAAGTTGCTTTTCTTATTTTCGAAGAGGCAGACGAAGGCCGTTTATGATTTTATACCTTACAAATTCGGCTCTTATTCTTTTTCGGCTAATGCAGATATGACGACTATGGCCTCAAAAGGGATCTTACAGGAAACCAAATCTCACTTTAAAAAAGCCGATAAAACGGATTACCTGAAACAGCTTAAACCGGAAGACAGGAAGATATCAGAGGAAGTGAAAGCCGCCTATGGCCATATGAATGCCAATGCCCTGATGAAGCATACCTATATAAACTTTCCCTTCTATGCCATAAAAAGTGAAGCGGCCGAAAATATTCTGAATATAATACAGCTTGAGAGGATTAATGCGGCAAAACCTGATAGTAGTAAAACGGTACTGTTCACCATA
This sequence comes from uncultured Bacteroidales bacterium, assembly GCA_963787195.1. Lineage (GTDB taxonomy): Bacteria > Bacteroidota > Bacteroidia > Bacteroidales > JAGOPY01 > CAWBCI01. The sequence continues at coordinate 171,071 of CAWBCI010000026.1, read as the reverse complement.
GGTTATGAAGGCATATCGCTCGAGGAATATTTGGTCAGGTTACTTCAGAATGACGTAAAAGTGTTGGTCGACGTTCGCAATAACCCGCTGAGCATGAAATTTGGCTTTAGCAAGAGCCTGTTAAAACGATACTGTGAAAGTCTTGGCATACAATACGTACATATTCCGGAGCTAGGCATACAATCAGGGCAAAGACAGGAACTGAATACCCAGGCGGATTATGACAAACTCTTTTCCTGGTATAAGATGGATAACCTGAAAGAGACTATAGACGAGCAGGAAGAAATATTTAACATATTAAAGAAAAATCAACGCATTGCTCTTACCTGTTTTGAAGCCGATATTAATAAATGCCACAGAAAACATTTGGCTGAATCCATTTCGACATTAGCCGGATTTAACTATGAAGTAAAACATATCTGATAATGGCATTGACAAAAGTACTGATCACTGTAAAAACCTATCCGACACTTTCCTCCAAGTATGATGAACTTGTATGCACAGCTGGTTTTAGGGAAGATGGCACATGGATAAGAATTTATCCGGTTCGGTTTCGGCAAAAATCATATAACGAGCAGTACAAGAAATATGACTGGATAGAAGTGGATCTGGTAAAAAATAACAATGATTTCAGACCGGAAAGTTTTCGGCCTAAAACCATTGACGAAGAAATTAAAGTAACAGGCCATATTGTTTCCGCCGGGAACTGGCATGAGCGAAAGAAAATTTGTCTCGGGAAGATTTATTACAATCTTTCCGAACTTATTGCAGAAGCAAAAGATAAAAATATTTGTACTTCATTAGCCGTTTTCAAGCCGACTGAAATTATGGATTTCACAGCCGAAAGTGTGGAACGGAACTGGGACACAGCCAGACTGGAAAAGTTAAACCAGCTTAATATTTTTGAAACGACGTCCGAAGGAAGATTTATAGTTGTCCAGAAATTACCGTATAAGTTCAAATTCGTGTTCAAAGACAATCAAGGCACAGAAAGCCATATGATGATAGAAGACTGGGAGACCGGACAACTTTACTGGAATTGCCTTGCAAGACATGAAGGGAACGAAAAAAAGGCTATTGAAGACGTAAGAAAAAAATATTTTGATGATTTCTCCAAAACTAAAGACCTGCATTTCTTTTTAGGAACAACTAAATTGAATCATTACGTTTCACGGAATCCCTTTATGATCATCGGGACTTTTCATCCTAAAATCGAAAGGCAGACAAGGTTATTTGAGTGAAAATACCAAGACGGTTTTACAAATTGTATTACTCATGATGGCGAGAGCCAAACAAACAGCAATCCAGGAAGCCCGCAGCTTCTCAAAACACATCGAACTTATAGATATTGAACGCTTTATTGAATTGTGGCAGGAATACTACAATAATCTGTCGGATGAAAAGAAGAATAAATTACCCCTTCATTCTATTTATTTTCTTGGGGAAGGGGAATAGGGAGATATAATATTAACGCTCAAAACCGAAAATATCATTATATAAGTTAATTCCTTTTTCAAAGTCATTTTGCATAGAATTTCACGATGATATTTATATTTGATTAATAATTGAATTCATGAAAAATATAGATTACGAACCCAACAAACCTATAATTGAATCATTTTATAAAAGACTAGGATTATCAGACGAATTCGTAAAGGAAGATGCTTATTTGGAAAGCTCTTATAATGAAATAAACAAGATATGGTTCGAAAATTTGGAAAATATAGAAAAGGTCAGGTATTTGATGATTGCCGAAGCTCCGCTTTGGGGTAAAATGAAAAAATATATTTATAATCCCGAGACAAAAAACAGTCAATTTTTTCACAGGAGTGATTTGGAAGAAGCTTTAAACATTTCAATATCAAACAAAAAAGAATTTTTAAAAATTTGTAATGAAATTGGATTTTTGATAATCGACATTTCGCCATACCCTTTAAATAGTGTAGATACTTCGATAAATTATCGGAATATGACTAGAAATGAGTATAGGCGCTTAGTCAGTTTGACAATACCAAGCTTCTTCGAGAAAAAATTAAGTATAGTAGCGCAAAAAAGATCTCCTATTATAAAGGTCTTCTTTAGATACTCAAGAGTGAAAAATGCTTTTCAGGATTTAATTTCTGATGTTTTGATAGAAAACGGATTTATTAAAGAACAAAGCGAGATAGGAGATATTTCTCAACAAGGAGGTGGTATTGACAGGATGAAACTTCAAAGTATAATAAATCAGGGATGAAATATCTTTAAATAATCTGAATTCATTCCCTGTCTGCATTCCGCTACCAGATCCCGGCCTTTGCCGGCCCAGTGTCGTCCTTTCAGGACTTGCGATTTTAAGGGCGTCCTTTTCCCCAGGCATAAATACCCGGGCTATTGCGGTGACCTCCTTTCAGGTCGAAGTACGTGCGTTCAGCTGATATTGTGTTTCTATTCCTACCAAGCTCCAGACAAAACTAAATAACTAATCAACTTAAACTCATCACTTTGAATTTTGAACTTTGAACTGGGATTTGTGTCGCTCCTTTAAGGGCTATAAAATTCAAGGGGGTCTATTGTTGTGCCATTTTCTTAGGACGGAACTCTTAAATCTGCCATCAGCAAAATATAATTCAACTTTTATCTAATTAAATTTGGAATTTCAAAAAATAATTTTGAAATTTAGCTTGTGAAAAAACCAAGCCAAAAACATTTACTAAGGCTGAAACTATAAGTGCTGTCAAGTCTTCTTCCAAAAAATCATTACTAATTCTTAACATAGATATAAGCAAAATAATTGTAGCCTGTACATATACTCAATCCTTTTAGGAAAGTTTGAGACAGCCGACATGAAATTAAAAGGAAGTGGAGTCCAGCGACCACATCAATAAACGGGGCGTATTCCGAAAAGCCATACGAGTAGGAAATACTAAATAAAGTAAAAATGATGAATGATACTCTAAACCCACAAAGTCAATCTGGACAGACAGTGATTATTAATCAGACTGATAAGCGATCGAATGGTGTTGGAACTGCTGGTTTTGTTCTGGCTCTAATCGCAATATTTTTAGGTTGGGTCCCTTTTTTAGGTTGGGTCCTATGGTTGTTAGGGCTAATATTATCTTTTGTTGGTGTATTTAAACAGCCAAAAGGATTAGCCATTGCAGGATTAGTGATTTCATTAATAGGGATTATTTTACTAATTACTGTTTTTGGTGCTGTTTTAGGAGGGGCAGCAGCTTTCTTATAGAGCTTATTGTTTCTTTAAATTTTCCTGAATAAAAATATCAGGAGAACCAACTTTTAAGGCCCGGGCCTATGTCGTGTTGTCCCTTCGGGATGGGGTACGGACTGGTTCATTCAAGCCCCCGGCCCTAAGGCCGGGGCTATTGTTGTGCCGTCCTTTAAGGACGAAGTACGTGTGTTCAGCTGATATTGTGTTTCTATTCCTACCAAGCACCAGACAAAACTTAATAACTAATCAACTTAAACTCTTCACTTTGAATTTTGAACTTTGAACTGGATTTTGCGTCCTCCCTCCGGAACTTACGGAAATACGGGAGTCCCTCCTTAGATACAATTCCACCATATCACCTTATCACTTTTCCACCTTTCCACTGTTCCACCTGTCAATTGTTCCTTCCTCAATGACAACATGCCCTCTGGTTCAATTCTTGATAAGCTTTCTTTTTATTTTGAAGAAAGGAAATAAATGGACAGTTTTTCAAGCATTATTATAAATGCAATAAACCAGGTAAAGAATGCAGTTGTCAGGGTAGATCTTATAGATAAAAGGAACGGGAAGGATTTCCTGGTCGGTTCCGGCTCAGGCTTTATCTTTTCCAGTGATGGCATGGTTTTTACCAATTCGCATGTGATAGCTCTCAAAGGAACGATCAAGGTAACCATACTGGATGGTTCTGAATATACGGCCGATGTCATCGGCCGGGACCCTGACACCGATATAGCCATCCTCAAGATTTACGGTGAGGGTTATTCGGTGGCCAAACTGGGCGATTCCCATGAATTGCAGATTGGGCAACTCCTGATAGCCATCGGAAACCCGCTGGGATACCAGCATTCGGTTTCAAGTGGCATACTTAGCGGCGTGGGGAGGACTTTACGCACTCCACAGGGGCAGTTTATCGACAATGTGTTGCAAACCGACGCGGCCCTTAACCCCGGTAACTCCGGGGGACCGCTGATCAATTCAGATGGCGAGGTGGTGGGAATTAATACCGCCATCATCATGGGAGCGCACGGACTGAGCTTCGCCATCGATATCAACACTGCCAAGGAAGTGGCCCGGCAACTTATAGAATATGGTAAAATCAGAAAAGGCTATTTGGGCATTATGATGCAGGAGATAGAGATCCATCCGAGAGTCCGTAACTATCATAAGCTTGAAGCAAATAAAGGACTGTTGATCATTAGTGTGGAAGGCAATTCCCCCGCGCAAAAAGCCGGACTGCAGGAAGGAGATATCATAGTGTATTTTTCCGGAGAAAGGGTTACCAGCTCATCAAACCTTTTTAAAATGCTGACTAATGAAAATATCTTTCAGCTTACAACCATAACGCTTATCCGCCGCGGACAATTGGTTGAACTGAGCATTTTGCCGGAAGAGAAGAAAGTTACGGTTTAAGGTTCAATACTCAAAGTTCAATCCAGCTCGCTCTTACTGTGCCGGTACTTTATTACCTGAACTTTTTCCAGGGTTATGAGGCCTTCTTTTACGGTTTCGTCCAGGAAAGGAATGATCTCATCGATCTTGTCGCGGGTGTCGATGATTTCGATAATGATGGGCAGGTCTTCCGATAGCCTAAGGACTTTGGCGGTATGTATGCGGCTCTCGGCTCCGAAGCCCATTATCCCTCGAATCACGGTAGCCCCTGCAAACTGCAGTTCCCGGGCTCTCATCACGATGGCTTCGTAAAGGGGTTTCCCTTGATAGCGGTCATCTTCACCTATAAAGATGCGCAATAGCGTGCCTTCTTGCGGAAGTTTCATAAGATCATAATTTAATGAGTTGAACAATAGCCTTACCGGAAATCAATCCTAAAAACACTAGTCCCAGCCCCAGGATATTACTCAGCAGGATGTTCAGGATACCTAAACCTGCAGCACCGCTGCGGATCAGTTCAAGGGTCTCCAGCGAAAAGGATGAAAAGGTAGTGAATCCGCCGAATATGCCGATAAATATGAATGCTTTCAGGTTGGGCGAAAAATTCTGGCTTTCGGTCAGTCCCCAGGTGAGGCCGATCAGAAAAGAACCGACCAGGTTCACCACGAGTGTCCCCAGGGGAAAAGTCGTCTCGAATATGCGATGGCTGTAGCCTGAAACCAGGTATCTCAATACCGTTCCGATGGCACCACCGCTAAGCAGCATGATAAGTTTCATTTGATGGCTGTATGTATGGCGGCAACCCCGCCGAATAATCGTTTATAGCTAATCTGGCTGAATCCGTATTGTTTCAGCAAGGCCACAATTTCTTCAGGTTTATAATAATTTATGACGGAATAGGCCAGGTAGCGGTAAGCTGCCTTGTTCCCGGAAATGAGGCTGCCCAGGCGGTAGACAATAATTTTGGTATAGATCCGGCTGAGGGCTTTCATAATCGGGGAAGCAGGCTGGCTGCTCTCGACTATGACAAAGCGCCCTCCTTTCCTGAGCACCCGGTTGATCTCCGCGAGGAATTTAGGTGTATCCGGGTTTTTATAAGTCAGGTTGCGGAATGCAAAAGCTATACCGATGGTATCAAATTGTCCGTCATCAAAGGGCATGTCTGCCGCATCCCCATGAACCAGGCGGATATTCTGCAAACCGGCTTTAGAGACTTTTTCTTTCGCGATTTCCAGCATGGGGGGGCTGTAATCATAGCCGGTAATTTGGGTGCCATTGGAAGAGTTCCTGGAAAGCCGCATGGCCAGGTCGCCCGTGCCGGTGCATAGGTCCATGATCCGTTGAGGCTTATCTGCCAGGCATTCTTTCACCGCTTTCTTCCTCCAGCTCTCATCCAGGCGAAGTGTAAAAAGTCGGTTTATAAGATCGTACTGCCCGGGCACCTCCGTAAATATCTTATGTAAGGGCCTCGGCGCCCCGGCTTTTACACCCGGATTCTTATCTGACATAAATTGATAATTAGAAAAGTCAAAAGTAGGCATTTTGATCAAAAATTCAGATAATTAAAGGAGGCCTATTTTTACAAAATCTAAATTGTCATTTTACTTCATCTATAAAGAATGATTTTTTAAACTTGTAAAGAAATCTTATAAAAATCATTTTGCCATGAGACTTACAAAAAATTTCGCGTTCATAGTGTGCTTTTTTTTGCTGCCTTTGTTTGTCTTTCCCCAGATAAAGGTGAGGGATGAAATAAACCCTCAAAAGCAGGAGAAAATAAGCCTTCATCATATGTATGACATAGGATTTGGTTATGGGATTGATTACGGAGGCTTCCTTGGTGCTAAATTTGAAGTTTCGCCTATTGAGCGTCTGGGCTTTTTTGTTTCAGGAGGATATTACTTGATTGGTTTTGGATGGCAGATAGGGGCACTGGGATATATTATTCCCAAAACAACCCTCAAATCCTTCCGGCTGGCCGGTAAAGTGATGTACGGCACAAATTCGGAGATTCTTATAGAAAATGATTTGAAAGGCACTAGTGTAGGATCTGAGTACAACAAAATCTACAAAGGATTCTCTGCTGGTTTAGTCGGTCAGCTTAGGTTCGGAACAAGTAAGAAGAACGGCTTCGATATAGAGTTGGACTATTTATTCAGGGACCCTGATTTTGATGATGATTATAAGCGGATGAAGAATGATCCACGCATTACTGATATCACCGAACCCGCGCCGATAACCTTTTCAATCGGTTACCACCATGAATTTTAGTGTAGAGTGTAGAGTGTAGAGTGTAGAGGGAGATTGATGAAAGATAAAAGAAAATCTCATGAATAAAGATTACCAAAAATGGATAAGCAACAGTAGCGGGCTTAAAACCTTGCTTTTCTTTTTACTCATTTTCTTTACGGCTTTTAGAGTAACATATTCTCAGGAATACGAATTCAGAAAGTCCTCCATACGAACGGGATTGGGCATAGGCTACAATGAAGGCCGGAAGGAAATGGGATTTGGATTGGTTTATTCCATAGGATGGCAGAAAAGTTTGGGGGAAAAGGAAAGGTTAAGGATAAATCCCAATATTACATTCGGGGGTTTTAGCCCCCTGATCATGACCGATGTCAGGGACCAGTTTTACAGATCCACGAGCTTTGGATTGAACCTTCATTATGATCTGCTGAAAAACAGGGCCGTATCATTGGTTACTACAGGAGGCATCTTTGTAAATTATTCAAGGGGAATACTGGGGACCGGCGGATGGCACCAGGAAAACAATAGCAGTTCAGAATATTTCAGGTTATTATATGTTGGGGCAGGGGCCTCCCTGGCAATACGAATAGCCCCTGAAAATAGGCGGCTTGCCTTTGAGATCCGCCCCCTCAGCCTGTATTTCGGAAATAATGGTTTTGTGCTGGGATACCAGATGTTTGGGATCGATTTTAAATTGAGGAAGTAGTTACAAAGCACATTTCAGAATTCAGATTTCAGACGTCTGAAATCTGAATTCTGAAATCATATTCTGCCACACCATCCCATTTAATTTTTCAGTTTGTTCTCGATTATCTGGCTGGCTATAAACCAAAGAAGTAAAGAAAGCAGATAAATGAAAATCCCATATAGTGTTGAGATCATGGATACTTTTATTCCACCGTACACCAGGTAGGGGGAAATGTCGCCGGCCCTTTGTATGGCTGAAAAGGCCTGGTATAATCCGATCAACTGTCCCAGGATACCGGTAATAAGCGCGAACAAGCCGATGGCCCTTCCGTAATTAAGTTTTCGAAGCGCAGTTTCCGGATCAATTTGTTTCTTGACATATATCCTTATAAAATGATAAATGATCCACGCCGCCATGATGATCAGCAGTATTGTTAAAATCCCCATGAAACCCGGGCCTCCCATAAAAAATAATTCTTTCATAACAATATTTTTTAAAATTAATACTGAGGCCAAATTAATAGTTTGCCAGGGGTTTTATCAAGGTCAAATCCGGTCCTTAACATGTCATATGTCGACTTAAATTTGAACTTATATTACTTTTAACGATTTTAGTGTGAAATTAGTAAGATAAATGATCAAAAATTCATCCAATCCATATTATCATATTGCCTACTGGATCCTTGTGATTATAGTCCTGACACTGGTTTTCGGATCGTCATGGGGAAGCGGAACGGCCGCTTTTTTCTTCATCACTATGTTGTTGCCTGTTGTTTTGGGAACTTCCTATTTCTTCAATTACTTCCTGGTACCTAAATATTTTTTAAAGAGAAGGTTTTTAAGGTTCAGCCTGTATACCTTTTATACGGTCATTGTTTCATTGTATCTCGAAATGATCGTGTTAATGTTCTCTTTTATTTACCTGGCAAAATTCAGTTACGGTCACCTTCCCCCCAATGCCAGGGATACCATCTTACTGGCGGTCATTCTGTACTTGCTCGTTTTCATCGGCTCATTTTTATTAATAATAAACCAGATAAGAGAGAATCGACTGTTAATTCAACAATTGAAAGATGAAAACGAAAAGATGAAGAAATCCTTCCTGGAAGTCATGTCCAACCGGAAGATTGTAAAGATACCATACGACGATATCATCTATATCGAAAGCCTTTCCGATTATATTAAAATCAACACCCTGAATGATCAGATTGTAAGCAAGGAAAAAATAAGCAAGCTGGCATCCCGATTACCGGATATTTTCCTGAGGATCCACCGTTCTTTTATCATAAATAAAGAAAAAATAAAAAACATTTCTTATGATGAAGTTACGGTGGATGATGTTGTATTAAACATAGGGAGGAGCTACCGGAAAGTGGTCAGGGAATCGTTGAGTGTTAAATGCTAAATGCTCAATGATATATAAATCACCGGTATCCTTCCGCAGCGTAGCCAACCCAATGACTTAATCTGGCCGGCGCCGTCACACCCATACCGATATCATGAACAGGTATGGTATCATGATCGATACTGGTGAAATAGCCCACTGAGACACCTTCCAGCGGGTCTTCGCCCATGTCTTTCTGCAGGTAATATGCAGTGAGCAATCCCAGCGGAACAGAATAGCGCCCGCACCAGGTCCATTTGTAATCTTTGTAGTTGTTTTCTTTAACTGTATATTGAAAGAAGTCCCGGATCTTTTCCGGGCTGAGTTCCCCGTTCAGGCAGGTGTCGATAATCCCGTGCTCATGCAGCACGGCCCGGAGATAGCCGGTGCTGTCGGCTCCATAGGGGGCATAATTCTGTCCGCCCCAGTCCTCATCTCCGTAATGCACCGCATCAGTAGATATTACAATAGCAAAATCCCGGCCCCATTCCAGACCTTTCTCTTTTACCAGCTTAGCCAGGGCATTCGCCAAAGGCTTCGCGATCGAATCCATGCGCTCATAGCTCATGTAAGGCACGAGTATGGGAATGAATTTCACATTCCGGTCATAATACTGAAGAAAGGGCACGATGGCTTCCAGGGAATGTTCCATGCCCTGCATGCTGTCATTCACCGTGTAAATATCCTTCGGTAATAGCCGGATCAAATCCTCCCTCAAATCCGTCATTTTCAAATCTCCGTAAGGTGTTTTCCAATAAGGGTAAGTGTCGAAAACAAGCTTGTTCTCCAGCCCCAACAGGCGTGCTTTATGGGCCACTCCGAACATGATGACGGTTTTGGCTTTCAGGGGTTGCAGCACCAGTGGGTAGAGCGGCCCCACGTAGGTGTAATCATCGTGAGGAGATATAGCTAGCCTCCAGGAGGTATTGCTCTCTATGCCGGCTTTTTCCCGCATACTGTCCATCAAACCGTCATATTGCCGGTTTATCCGATGCATCAGCGAATCCATCTGCCAGGCGTGGCTTGCAAAGCCCACGGTATCAACGGGCTGTCGGACACGGGCAATTTTGCCGGCCCCGGGCCGGCAGGAGATTAAAGGCAGGAGCAGGATGAGAAAGACTAATTTTTTCATCTTATTTGGACTTTTGTAAGATTGAATCGGCTAACCCGCTCAATCATCCGGGTTTTCTATATGGATCTGTGCAGCGGTTTCCAGAACCAGATTCCAGGCCTGGTCGGCATGCCTTTGCTCTACATTGGTTTGCCCGGTCACCATCCGGATCACAAAACTTTCTCCAATGCGGGTATGGCTGAAGAATGCTTTCCCACTCTGGTTTATCGTGTGCATCAGCAGTTCGTTGGCTTCATTAAGGGCCTTGGTATCTTCTATCCCCTGAGGTTTATAACGAAAGCAGACCAGGTTAAAGTTCACAGGCGCCATCAGCTCGAAGTCAGGGTGCTGCCGGATTTTATCTGAGATTTTATTGGCTATTTCGATATGATAGCGGAGTTTTCTTTGAAGTTCTTCCAATCCGTAAGAACGCAGCACGAACCAGAGTTTCAGGGCTCTGAAACGTCTTCCCAGGGGAACGCTCCAGTCGCAATAGTCATTCACTTTGCCCTGGTTTTTGGTCCTCAGGTATTCCGGTACGATTTGCAAAGTCCTCAAAAGAGTATATTTATCCTTCACGAAATAAGCCGAGCAATCGAAGTTGGTGAACATCCACTTGTGGGGGTTGAACACTATACTGTCGACATATTCCATGCCCTTCAGCATCCAGCGATATTCGGGCAGTATGAGGGCATTCCCGGCATAGGCCGCATCCACGTGCAGCCATATGTCATAGCGGGAACAGAGGCTGGCGATATCTTCCAAAGGATCCACAGCGGTAGTACCGGTAGTCCCCAGGGTGGCTATCACACACAGGGGTTTGTTGTTCACCTGCAGGTCCGATTCTATAGCCATTTTTAGCGCCCTGATACTCATTCTCTGGTCATCATCCACGGCTATTTTCACGAGGTTCTGTGTTCCGATGCCTGCTATCTTCACAGCTTTTTCTATAGATGAATGCGTTTCGGTCGAGCAATAAACGCGGAAATTATCGAACCATTTCAATCCCTTTTCATTGACCTGGTAATCCGAATGTTTTTCCCGGGCCGAAAGTATGGCAACCAATGTGGCTGTGGAGGCCGAATCCTGGATTGCCCCCTGGAAATGATGTGGCAGGCCGCACATCTCCTTAAGCCAGTTCATGACTTTCTCCTCCAGCTCAGCAGCAGCAGGTGAAGTTTCCCACTTCATACATTGTGCCCCGAGTGTTGCTGTCAGCATTTCAGCTAATACCGATGGATAACTTGAATTAGCAGGGAAGTAGCCGAAAAAATTAGGACTCTGCCAGTGGGTCATGCCAGGCAAGATGATCTTCAGGAAATCGGAAAAGATGCTCTCCATATCTTCCCCTTGTTCAGGCGCCTTATCGGGAAGTTGTTTCAGGATATCTCCAGGCATTACCTGTGATTTTACAGGGAATTTCTCTACCTGTTCAAGGTAATCGGCCATCCAATCCACCATCAAATGCGCGTACTTTCTAAATTCCTCCGGTGTCATATTTATATTTATTTCTTCAAAATTAAGATTTATCGGTCTTGCTTTCTTTTCTTTTTATCAACACTTTAGGGGACTGTATTGCAATGGAATGGAGGAAAATAGTTCGTGTGGAAGAGTGATAAGGTGATAAAGTGGAAAGGTGATAAGGTGATAAGGTGATAAGGTGTCTCGTCCTAAAATAAGTTTACAGGAAAAGTAAATTAAAATCAGGATTATGAAATTACAAGTAAAGCCTTATCCGAACGAATTCAAGTTAAAAAAAGCCTGTAGTGGGTGAAAATCCACCACAGGCGCATTATCTTAATAAATTACATTAAATCATTTAGCTAAACGATTGACCACATAAGCACCTCAATGCTTTTCATGGCCTTCATGTTCCTCTCCCTCATGACCTTCGCCATGACCATGGCCTTCTAAGATAATTCCGGGCCCCCAGTTAAAGTTCCAGTAATTATAGGGCCAGCCGAACGCGGGGCCACCATAATAATAACCGTCCCAACCTGGCCACCAGTAACCCAGGTCTTCCAGTTGCTGATTATGTCTCACAGCATCAATATGGGTTTGTTCCATGTAGTTGATAACATCGGAAGAAACGCCATCTTTTTGTAATTCCGCTAGCTGGTCAGCCTTCAGACGGTAAACGGTATGGGATTTTCTCATTTTAGCGATGATAGTCTGGGCCGGAACTCCTTGCTTGCTCATCTGAATAATATCAGGAACTGTAACAGGAGGGGTTTTGTATACATTGGTGGTTACACAACTTTGTAATGTAAGGAAGCCTGCTCCAAAGAGCATCAAATATACGATTCGTCTAATTGTGATTGAATTTTTCATTTTTATGTCCTCCACTTAGTTTTAAAGTTTGTTATGATAAAAAACAAAAAAGTATTCATTAAGTTTATTGATTTAGAGCCTGTTTGCCCGGTTTAATGTTAAAAATATTTAAAAGCCGGAGCATATTAAAGTTGAGATTTTGTACCCGACAGATACTATGAAAAATTTACAATATTGGTGCCTGTAAATTCGTTTTTTATATCTAAATTGATTATATTTATGTGGTATAAAGACAGGCTTGAAATCACTTAGAACGATTGAACTATGGAAACGCGAAAGTTTGAATACCTTGAGTCGATCCGGGAAACGATCGAGCATGGTGAGTATGATGACTTAAATGATTATGTGGAAGATATCCGGGAGGAAATCGTGAATGATCCTGAGTTTACGGAATTGCTCAAGGAGGTTAGAAGTAAGAATTATAAGGATGTAATGGATAGGATCGATGAAATTATGTATAAAGATCTCCAGGTAGAAGTTAATGAATTATTTGAAAATGCTGAAATTGAGGATCTGGAAGCCGGTGAAAATTATATACTGGATTTGGATATTGAAGATGCGCCGCCTGAAGGCATCATTCCGGAAGATGATTCTTATGAGCAATTTAATGATGAAGAGTTTCTGGATAGTCTGGAAAATGATTTTTGATTCCCTGATTATCAGAGAATAAGGCATGGGCTTAGTAGCAGGCCATGAGTATAATAAAAAAGCCGTCTCATTGGGACGGCTTTTTTATTTGTATGATTGAAAACAAAAGTTTAAGATCTTGCGAAATAGCGGGTTCTTACCACAATAAATACCGCCATAAGTACACCTCCTAAAATAAGAGCCCAGGGAGCAATCGGAACCTGGCCGACCGGAGTGGTTGTAAAACTGGAGGCTTCGATGAATACCCAGGAATCAAGCTCGCAATCGCCACCATCGGCAATGGCTAGTTTGATATGATGTGTGTTACCCGGGGTTGTGGCTGCACGTCCCCGGATATGATGAGTGAATCCATCACATTCTATATCGTGGCTTGCATTGGTATTATCCACGAAGTAGGCGCAATTCGTGCAAGGGCCGGAATTAACAGGCCCATTATTGATAGTATTGACACTCACAGGATCATTTGTTCCGGGGACCAGGGCGATATTATTCCCGTCCAGGAAGAAGGCGAAAACATCATTAAACTGTCCTATCCATTCATCGTATTCCTCAGAACCGAAAACAAAATCGATGAAAATTGAATCGGCGTTGGCTTCAAAGTCAAATTCAAGCACCGTCGCATCATAGGTTTGCTGACTCGCATATGCAGTAAGATCAGCATCTCCGGGAGTCCCGAAGCATTCAGAAATACCTCCGTTAGTATTTGGCCCCACGGCATTCTGGATCAAACCGGAAGATAAAACAATACCGGTGTCAATATCCATACCGGCTGCAAAACCATTTATAAAGAGCCCGGCTGAGGAGGTTGTTGCACCGGTGGAACCGGTAAATTGAACATTACTGTATGTTACACCCGGTCCGAGTATTCTTTCGACCAGTGTAGTAGCTGTAACAGCTCCCGAAAGTGGAGTTACTGCAATGGAAGAACGGTTCCCGTTCATCGCTTTTGGCGGAGTTGTGCCCCTTGTTTTATTTTGGGCCTGGAGAGTACTTCCTGCAATCATCAAAAAAATCAATAAAAAGGTAACAATTGTTTTCATGTTAAAATGTTTTTTAATTATTATTCATCGATATATCTAATTATTTGAGGATGCTAAAATATGAGTTGAAGGACTTATAAGTCAAGGGGGCTTATTATGGCTTCTTATCCATGTAAATTAAGGAATACATCATATTTTGGAATTCAGATGATTTTAATTTTTGTAAATCAAATAAATACAGGGTCTTACAGGAATATTTTTAGGTATTTGTACGAATAAATTCCAGTGTTTTTTAACTTTATTCGTACAAATAAATTCTTTAAAAGCACATATTTTTTTCATGAGAAGTCCGGATGACATTTAATGGATAGTGGCTAAAGAGCAATAATGGATATTTTGACTAATTCATTTTTCTGTTAAAATCAAATCTGAATATCCCGAATATTTTTGATCTATCTTTGTTTTCCCTGATTTGTTTTTCTATGGAAGATCATAAAAAACTCTGGCAATATGCCCAGATACTGGCTATATTTACCATCATTTTCAACGTCGCTGAAGGTCTGGTCTCGATTTATTTCGGAATTGCAGATGAAGCGTTGACTCTCTTTGGTTTCGGAATGGACAGTTTTATTGAAACCATCTCTGCAATAGGTGTGTCGGTGATGATTTTGAGAATTCAAAAATATCCCGGAACTCCTAAAAGTAAATTTGAAAAGCTTGCTCTGCAGATCACAGGATGGTGTTTTTATCTACTTTCCGTTTTGCTTGCCGCGGGTATCGTGTTCAATATCTATGAGGGCAGCAAACCCAACTCAACCATAGCAGGGGTGATAATCTCACTCATTTCTATCTCACTGATGCTCGGGCTGATTTATTTCAAGAAACTTCTAGGTAAAAAACTTTCTTCCCCCCCTCTCACAGCCGATGCCAACTGCAACCTTGTTTGCGTCTATATGTCGGTGGTATTGCTCATTTCCAGCCTGGCATATGAATGGCTCCATCTGGGATGGATAGATATACTGGGGACTGCGGGGATCATCTATTTTTCTGCTAAAGAAGGCATGGAGTCATTTGAAAGAGCGAAAAGTCTGGATGTCGACTGCTGTTAGAGTTTCAGATTTATCGTATAGTTCAGGTCCAAAAAATCTGAAATCTGAAATCTGAAATCTGAAATCAGAAATCAAACAGCCCTTTAACTTTCGGAATTCCGGCCATGAAATCTTTCAGGTAAAAGGGTTCGAAATAAGCTACATCTTCAAATTCCTTTGCCGCATATTTCTTTTCTGCAAGTGATATCATATTTGCAGCAGAAGGCTGGATCTCTGTATCGAAACGGGCATTTGGCTGCATCTCTAACAAGGGGATACATTTTTCCGCCCCATTTCCGAAAAACCAGATTTCATTTTCTGAGAGTAAATCCGAAAAGGAATTATTTTCAATAATTTCCGCCTGAGTCTCCCTCAGTATTTTTCCTTTCCGCTCGAAAAGGGCATTATACACTTCCATCCTGCGGGCATCGATCATAGGGCATAAGAGTATGCTTCTGTCTGATGTATAATGTTTTTCATCCATTTCATGGATTTTGCCTTCTGCCATAGATCGCAGGGTATTAATTGCAATGAGTGGTTTATCAAGGGCATAACAAAGACCTTTAGCTGTTGACACCCCGATTCTCAAACCGGTATATGATCCTGGCCCCTGGCTGATGCAGATCCCGTCAAGATCAGCGGGTTTAAACCCGCACTCTTCCAATACCTGGCCGATAAAAACCGTGATGACGGAAGAATGTATATTTTTTTCATTGCTTTCCCTTGAGGAGATCGCTTTTCCATCTAACGACAGAACAACTGAACACACCTGTGTTGCAGTTTCCAGATGCAAGAGTAAAGGCATATTTAAAAATATGGAATGTTAAAAGGGCAGCCAATTATTTTTCCTCACTGAAGAGAAATTTCTTATCAACTTTTTTCACCTCGTCCCCGTTTTTCAACTGCTTGGAAATTGCCCGGTAGGGCCCGGTGATAACTTCCTGCCCATCATCAAGACCACTGGTAATTACGATATAAGTATTATCCTGTATCCCTGTTTTTACTTCCTGCATTTTTGCAATTCCGTTATCATACAGGAAAACATATTCCTTCATGCTTTGATCAGTTTCAGGGGCCTCAATATTTGATTCCAAAGTAGCCACCACTCCGGTGGTATCTTTTCTCACTGTCACCGCCTGTATCGGAACAGTAAGCTTATCATGAACGGTGGCCGTTTGAATTTCGACCGTTGCCGACATACCCGGACGGAAAGGAGAATTGATCTTACTGCTGTCAGTAATCAAATCTTTGTATGAATCCCTGAGGATACGAATTTTTACATCAAAATTGGTCACCTGGTCTGCGCTGGTACCGGTGGTATTAGCTGATGTGGCAATTTCAGTCACAAGGCCTTTGAATTTCCGGTCCAGATAGGCATCGACTTCAATCAGGCAGGTATCATCCAGGGCCACTCTGACTATATCATTTTCACTTACTTCTACATTGACCTCCATCACGTCCAGATTGGCAATACGCATGATCTCGGTACCGCTTGAGAATTGGGAGGCCCCGGTTACCCTTTCCCCCGATTCGACGCTCAGTTTGGAAACTGTACCATCGCTGGGAGCCACAATGGTAGTCTTGGTCAGATTTTCCTGGGCCTGGTCAAGCAGCGCCTTGGAACTTGCTACGCCAAACTCGGCGCTTTTCAGGGTTTCCTTGGCAGCATCCACTTCCGCTTTGGCCACTTTATAGGCTGATTCGGCAGCGTCATAATCCGACTGGGAGATAACCTGCTGGTTCCAAAGTTTCTTATTCCGCTCGTAACTAAGCTTAGCATTCTCAAACTGCGCCTCAACCTGGGCAACTCTTGCCCTGGAATTGGCTTCATTGGCCTTTTGCCCGTTCAATGAGGCTTTTGCCTGTTCAAAATTGGCGATATAGATTTGCGGATCGATCTTTGCCAGGAGGTCACCTTTTTTCACCCGGTCTCCTTCTTCCACATATAAACCCACTACTTCACCCGAAATATAAGGGCTTATTTTGACATCCAGTTCCGGTTGTATTTTACCGTTGGCGGAAACGGATTCAATGACGGTCCGCTTTTCAGCCTTCTCAGCAGTAACTCTGATAGCTCCCTGGTTCCGGCCCTTATTCACCGCCAGTATGATTAAAACGATCACTAACACTGCAACTGCAATGATGATAATCCTGTTCTTTTTCGATTTAAATAATTTCATTGCTGATCTTTATAATTGATCCTAAAAACTTATCTATTTCAAACAAATTCCTACTCGAGCCTCAAATCATTTCCCATATAAAATTTCAGAATAGTTGTAGTATAGATGAAATGGTACTTGGCTTGCAGCAGATCCGATTCTGCCGTGGTAAGATCGCTTTTTGTTTTGTTATAATCTACAGAATTCATAAGACCTACCTGAAATTTTTCATCCGCGTATTTAAAGGCTTCCTGCTGGGCTTCCACTTTTTTCTGGGATGCAGTATAATTTTTGAGGGCGGCAACCGCGTCAGCATAGGATTGTTGGATGGTTTTATCCAGGTTAAGTTTAGCTTGTTGCAGATTATAACTGGCAAGTTCCCTTCCTATTTTGGCTTTATTTATTCCGGTACGGACCTGCCATCCGTTAAAAATCGGAATCTGGAGGGTCAGATTCAGGCTCTTGTTCTGGTTCTTTTTCCACTGGTCGGTAAAGGGGATAACCCTGTAGCTGGAAAATTCATTGTAGAGACTCAGCACAGTGTCTCCTGTATTTTGGGTAAATCCTACGGGAACCAGTTTCTGGATGGGGTCAACACCTTCCTGGGCGGCCCCCGAATAACCTGTTGCCCAACTACCGCTCAGACTCAGGCTCGGACTTTGATATCCACGGGCGATGGCTATACCCTTTTCTGCGCTCAATAACCTTTGTTCGGCACTCTTGATTTCCGGCCTTTTATCCACTGCAATATTATATACATCTTCCGGCCTGATACTCACTTCCGGGGCTTCTATAGGCCGAAGCTCCGGTTTTTCTATTTTAAAATCGGAGCTTACGGGATAATCTATTAGTTGCTGGAGACTTAGATATGATATTGAAAGGGTGTTTTCGGCATTTACCACCTGGAGTTCCTCGGTAGCTGCCTGAGCTTGTATATTCAGCAAATCTCCTTTTGCCATGGAACCTGCATCCACCAGTTTTTGCATCCGGTTAACCTGGAGCTTTGTGACTTCCAGCTGGGACCTTGCTACATCAAGTAATTCCTGATTATAAAGTATGTCAAGATAATACCCTGCAACAGTAACTGAAATGTTATCCATCAGCAGATCCAGATCATAATTGGTGGCCATCAGTTCCATCTGGTTCTGTTTTACCGTATTAATATCACGGAACCCACTGAAAACATTGAAATTACTTGAAACGTAAAAGTTATTGGACCTTACACGGGATGTGGCAAACTGATTGGTATAACGGTCTATCGTCTGTCCCCAGTTATATCCGTGGGTGGCCCCTGCATTCAATGTGGGAAGTAGACCCAGCTTGCTTTGCATTAATGTTTTTTTCTGCGTTTCCACAGTTAAAACCTGTTTTTTTATATCTATGTTGTGATCAAGGGCATATTGTATACAATCCTGAAGTGACATTTCCTTTTGCCCGAAAAGGTAAGTTCCAGGCAAAAGAAGGACGATCAGAAGGATATGAAACAGATAGATATACTTCGGAAACTGCTTATTGGCGCGGCTCATCTGTATAGGATTGATTTGATAAAAACTTATCGGTCAAAATTACAAATTTTTCGACGGTTTAAATCCTTTATATTCTTATATTTTGAATAATTTTAGAAATTCTTATAAACTTTTCATATGAAGCGCTTAGCAATATTACAATTGATCCTTATTAGCTGTTTTTGTATCAATTCTTTTACCTCCCGGGCCCAATACTTCCGGAAAAATATTGACAAAACAGAAAATAACCTGGTTTCTCCTCCGGGAGATACTATCCATGCAATTCATTATGATATAAATTTATTATCCATTGATTTCACTTCTCATCAAATATCAGCCTTTACCACTGTCAGACTGGTCCCTAAAATAAATAATATTTCGGAATTTTCCCTTGAGCTCATCAACCTTAGCGTAGATTCGGTTTTTTTAAACGGGCAAATGACTGGAAATTTCTACCAGGGCGACAGCCTGATCAGCCTGCATCTTGATTCGCCGGCAGGTATTGAAGACACCATGGAAGTCACAATGTATTATCATGGTGTGCCATTCCATGAAGACTGGGGAGGATTTCACTTTTCGAATGATTATGCATTTAATCTCGGAGTGGGCATCAGTTTTATCCCTCATAACCTTGGAAAAAGCTGGTTCCCCTGTATTGACGATTTTACCGACCGGGCTGGTTATGATGTAAGCGCTACAGTAGATCAGGGCTATACTGCAATTGGAGGAGGCCTGTTGGTAGACAAGACTATTAATGGGGATGGGACTATTACATACCATTGGCATATTAATCACACTATCCCAACTTACCTTGCCTCGATTGCCATTGGTGATTATACGATGATTTCCGATACTTTCCAGGGACAGCAGCAAGAAGTGCCGGTCGATATTTTTGTCAGACCCATTGATTCGAGCAAAGTGGCCGGAACTTTTGTGCATCTGAAAGAGGTGCTTTCCATTTTTGAAAACCTGATGGGACCTTATCCCTGGTCAAGGGTGGGCTATACCGGAACTGCACTGGGAGCCATGGAACATGTCTCCAATATATTCATTCCGAATTCAATGATAAATGGAGGAACAGGTAATGAGTCCATTCTTGTGCATGAACTCTCACATATGTGGGTCGGAGATATGGTGACCTGTGCTTCGCCCTATGAAATGTGGCTCAATGAAGGCTGGGCCGAATTTTTCGGAATGTATTATGCTGCCATACTGTATAATAATTACGATCTGTTTAAAACAAGCATGCGTACCAACTTAGCAGATGTGATGCAGTTTTGTCATACTCCCGGCGGTGACGGCGCTTACTTTCCCCAGAATAATATTCCCCAGTCGCATACATATGGAATGACCGCTTACAACAAAGGAGCAGCAAGTACGCAGGCCCTTCGCTTTTATTTGGGGGATAGTCTCTTTTTCGGAGGCCTTAAAGCTTACCTCGCAAATTTTGCCTACAATTCGGCAACTTCATATGATATGAGGGATTTTTTGACAACTTATTCCGGAATTGATATGAATGGATTCTTCGATAACTGGGTTTTCAATCCGGGAACCCCGCATTATTCTGTAGATTCCTTTGAAGTTATTCCTTCGGGAGATCAATTCCAGGTCAGCATCCACATGAAACAAAAACGCAAGGGTGGTGATTTTTCCGGGAATGATAATATCGTGGAGCTGATGTTTATGAGCCAGGACTGGCAAAGATTCAGTGATACTGTCAAATTTTCAGGCCCTGTTGGTACTTCGGTTAAAATGCTACCGTTTGCACCAGTGGCTATCTTCCCCGATCCGGAGGAAAAAATGTGCGATGCCACCACAGATAGTTACAAGGTGTTTACATCGGCATCCGAATATACTTTTCCATCCTCCTTTTTCAAGATATCTATAGAACAGCTAAACGATTCGGCTTTCATACAGGCTGTGCATAACTGGGTGCCGCCCGACAGCCTGAAGCAGGCAGTTCCGGGCCTCCGTTTGTCGGATTACCGCTATTGGACGATCAATGGTGTGATACCACAGGATTTTCAGGCAAGTGGAAGCTTCTTCTATACCCGCAATAATTATCTGGATAACACATTGATATTGAATCAGACAGATTCATTGGTGATACTTTACCGCAAGGATGCTTCTGAAGACTGGCATTCGATTCCATTCAGCAAAGCCGGTATTTGGTCCATAGGCAACCTGAACGTACCCAATCTTCAGTTGGGGGATTATGTCCTGGCAGTTTATGATAATCAGGTTGGAATAAATGAATATCAGGACAGCCCCGGAGGTAAACTTGAAATCTTCCCGAATCCTTCAAATGGATATTATAAAATCCGCTGCAGTATTGATGAACCTGCTACGCTCCGGATTTTCAACATTTCAGGCCGGCTGATTGAAGAAATGCCTGTTTACCCTGAACAGAAGGATCTTAGATGGGAACCGGGTAATATTGCCGAAGGCAGTTATATGCTCTGCCTTTATTCTGATGACCAAAAAAAACTTGATTGGAAAAAAGTGCTTTACCTTCATTCTTCATATTAAATCATTCAAAAACCTAAATAAAACCAGAAAATTATGGAAATCCCTTCTTATATAGCTCCATTAGAGGAAAGCTTCAAGCAAAATGCCGATGTTGCAAAGGCTGCCTATATGAAAAAATATATGCTGAACCAGTTTGAATATCATGGAATACAAACGCCTGTGAGAAGCGAATTGCTAAAGCAGTTTATCAAGGTTCACGGCCTTCCTCCTGTGGATCATCTGGAAAAAGCAGTTAATCTGCTTTGGGACAGGCCCGAGAGAGAATATCAATATGTGGCCATGAGCTTCATGAACCGGCAGAAAAAGAAAATCCCGGCCGGTTTTATTAAAGTTTATGAAGAACTTCTGCTGAATAAGTCATGGTGGGACACGGTCGATTATATTGCGGCAGTTCTGGTAGGATATCATTTTAAAATGTTCCCTGAACAGATATTACCCTATACTGAAAAATGGATGGCTTCTGGAAATATGTGGTTGCAACGATCATCACTTCTGTTCCAGCTAAAATATAAGAACTCCACCGATACCGGCCTCCTGACAAAATACGTACGGGAACTTTCAGACTCAAAAGAATTTTTTATCAGGAAAGCTATTGGATGGACCTTACGTGAATATTCCAAAACCAATCCTGAATTTGTAAAAAGCTTTGTGGAAAGTGAAAACATTTCAAATTTCAGTAAAAAAGAAGCTTTGAAATGGATGGATAAACATCCGGCCAAACACTGAAATTATTTTCAGACAGGGTAAGTGTTCCTTATCCTTCAAGAAATAAAATCCTACTTTTGCTGTTTTAGAAAGTATAAGAATTTATCTTGAAGAAGCTGCTGAAATATCTTTCAATCCTGGGATTTGTCCTGCTTACAATCATCCCTCAATCCTGTAATGATGTCAATCCGAAGACAAGAGCACCTCAGTTTAAGCCTGAAAAACTGATTACGGATCTGGATAAAAAACTCATTGACAAGAAAGCTCATATAATCGACAGTATTTTCAAAAGACTGCATAAGCGAAATCTTTTCAATGGCTGTGTGATGTATGCTGAAAAAGGCAGGTTGGTATTCGAAGGGGCCTATGGGTATTCCAATATCAGAAAAAAGGAGGCTCTCACGGTAAACAGTGCCTTTCAGCTTGCTTCTGTATCCAAGATGTTCACGGCAATGGCCATAATGATTTTGCAGGAGGAGGGTAAGTTGGATTATGATGATCCGGTTGTGAAATACATACCTGAATTGCCATATACTGATGTGACTATAAGGCAACTGCTGACTCACCGTTCAGGCCTGCCACGCTATATGAGCCTTGCAGATAATGAATGGCCCGATAAAAAAGTTCCCATGAATAATGAGGAGATGGTGGCCATGCTCGTCAAATATCATCCCAAACCCTATTTCAGTCCTGACGGAGGTTTTCATTATTGCAATACCAATTATGCTTTATTGGCTTCGGTTGTGGAAAGGATCAGTAAAGAACACTTTGATCAATTCATGGAAGAAAATATTTTCAAGCCCTTAAAAATGAATCATACCTTTATCTATAACATGCGCGGTGATACTCTTGTGCCATTTTACATAGAGAAAGGTGTTCCGGGCCATCGATACAGGAGATGGAGGCCGGTACGTGAACCCAATGATTATCTGAACGGTGTGATGGGTGATAAGGGAGTTTATTCCACTGTGGATGATCTTTTCAAATGGGACCAGGCTCTCTGGGACCATAGCCTGGTGAGTGATTCGACCCTAAAAAAGGCATTTACTCCAGGTAGTCCGAAATACCGGAGAAGACATAAAAATTATGGGTTTGGCTGGAGATTAAAGGATGACAGGCCGGATGCGGTTTATCATTTTGGTTGGTGGAAGGGCTTTCGTTCCTATTTCATCCGTGATCTGAAACAGGAGAAAACCATAATTGTCCTTACCAATATGGATCGTGGACCTTCTTCTACAATTTACTGGGATATTCTTGATGACAATCGCTTCGAGCTGGGATATACCGGGAAAATATCCGACCGTGAAGAACGACTGGAGGAAAACGGGGATTGAGTTAATTATGCAGGTAATACCAGTTTAAAGCCGATGCCATGGACATTCAGGAGTTCTATGGAAGGGTCCTCCTTCAAATACTTCCTGAGCTTAGTAATATAAACATCCATACTACGGGCATTGAAATAACTGTCATCCTGCCAGATACGGTTCAGGGCTATACTCCTGTCGAGCACCTGGTTGGAATTATCGCAAAGCAGCCTCAGCAATTCAGCCTCCTTTGAAGTGAGCTTATTTTCAACCTGTCCGTGCTTAAGTGTCTGGTGGTTATAATCGAATACCATGCCTCCCAGCTGGTACACCGGGGATCTTTGTTCGTCATTTTCTCCCTCATGTATCCTTCTCAGAATGGCTTTCATCCGAACAAGCAATTCTTCCATGCTGAAAGGTTTGGTCAGATAATCATCCCCGCCGGCTTCAAATCCCTTCAGCTTGTCCTCCTGAAGTGACTTGGCCGTAAGGAAGAGTATGGGTATCTTCTTATCTGATTTCCGGATTTCCTGTGCAAGAGTAAATCCGTCTTTAATGGGCATCATCACATCTAAAATACAAAAGTCAAAAGATTTTTTATTGTACATGTCGAATGCTTCCTTCCCGTTAATGCACAGGGTTGTAGGAAATCCTTTAGCCTCAAGATATGCTTTCAACACAGATCCAAGGTTTTTATCATCTTCTGCCAGGAGTACTTTTACTTCTTCATTTTCCATAATATTGCTTTTCAACGATGGTTTGTCGGAATAAACACCTC
The DNA here is from genome assembly GCA_963787195.1 of uncultured Bacteroidales bacterium. Classification (GTDB taxonomy): domain Bacteria; phylum Bacteroidota; class Bacteroidia; order Bacteroidales; family JAGOPY01; genus CAWBCI01. The sequence goes on along the minus strand of CAWBCI010000026.1, from coordinate 147,012 downwards.
AAATTTAGTGCCTTTTTTCAATTCACTCTCAAGTTTTATAAATCCGCCATGTCTTTCAACAATGGTTTTCACATATGATAACCCAAGGCCAAAGCCTTTAAAATTATGCACATTTCCTTCCGGTACACGGTAAAGCTTTTCAAAAATCTTTTTCTGGTCCACCTTACTAATACCTATGCCATTATCTTCTACTGAAATAATTACCCCATTTTTTACATCCCGCGTTGAAACTATCAGCTGAGGTTTTATGGGGGTGTATTTGTTGGCATTATCCAACAAGTTGTGTATCACGTTTGTCATGTGCATACGGTCGACCACCAGTATGCTGTTTTTGGCCTGGAAATCCTTGATGATCTGGCCGTCTTTTATTTCCACCTGGATCCGGATATTTTTGATGACCTCAGTAATAATATCATGAATATCGACTGTTTCCTTATTCAGGGCTACTTCGCCTTTTTCTGATTTCGCCGATTGAAGGATACGCTCGGCCATCTGCCCCAGGCGGTGGTTTTCCTCCCGGATAATGCCGATATAATTCCTGTAAAGTTCCTCCGATTTTTGAATGTCCTTGTCACTCAATGCTTCACATGCCAAAGATATGGTTGAGACCGGCGTTTTAAATTCATGGGTCATATTATTGATGAAATCGGTCTTCAGCTCCGACAAACGTCTTTGCCTGAAAAGCTGGATGAGAGTATAGGTAAAAGATATTATGATAATCAGGATAAGAATGATGGATATGCTCAGTAAGGGCCACATCTGGTTGAGGAGAAACTTGCGTTCATAGGGGAAATTTAGATAGAGGTAATCAGGACGCGGATACATATCATCGGGAAAAATTTCGAAATGAAAACTTGTTCGGGGATTTATAAGGGCTTGCTCATTGGCATCGGGGCTTTTCATTACCAGGAGGTCCCTGCTGGAACTGAAAATTCCATATTCGTAAGGAGTATTCATATTCCGGGATTCAAATTCCCTTCTCAGAAGTGAATCCAGTAAATGTTGATTTAGACGTTTCTCAATAGGCTTTACACCTTGTTCTATCATCACATCCTCTATCAGGTCACGGGTCATGAAATATTTATTAAAAAAGATCTCCAGATCTTTCCGGGTATTGATCGATTGCATTTCCTTCAGCATGACCCGGTTAATGGAATCCAGGGTATTCAGGTATGTAGTTGAGTCGGCCAGCGTGTTTGACTGCTGGAAGCGTTTTACCATCTCCATTTTTTCCAGTGTGACAATCACTTTCTGGGCAGCTTCATTGACTATCCTTGTGAAATTTTCCTGTTTGGCAAGATAGGCATTTTGGACCCAATAACCCTGAATTACCGAAAAGCCAAGCAGGGCTATGGACAGAATGCCTACAATATAAATGATGCCGCGTTGTTTCATTTTCTGCAAAAATACTCTAAGATAGGATTTTACAAGGGCATTTAACATCTTTTAACGTTCATTAAATTTCTTTAACAAGCATGGCAATTTTTGCGCCGTATCTTTGTGGTGTACAATCTGACCATACGAATCAAGGTAGATTATACACTGCGCAACAACGTCTGATTCATAATTTTGGTTTTTGGTTTATTGGGAGTGTGGTCCGCGGGCAAGCGGACCGCACTTTTTTTGTAAATTTATTTTCCAATGCAATTTATTAACTTAGTAAATATAACTCCTAAAAATAATTGACATGACAGATTTAAAGATAGACTTAAGCCAGGTATACGGATTTGTACCGGAAAAGGACCTTCTGAAAATGCAGGAAGAGATAGATTCCTTGCTTCCGGCATTGTATTCGGGAACAGGTAAAGGAAATGATTTTTTAGGCTGGATTAATCTTCCCTCACAATTCGACCCTGCTATAATTGACAGTATTGAGAAACATGCCGCCCAGATCCGGCTGAAGGCAGAGATATATATCGTAATAGGAATCGGGGGTTCTTACCTGGGCGCCCGGGCAGTGATCGAAGCCCTGAGCCACCATTTCAGCGAGCTTCATGATAAAGGTAAAGATCCATTTATTGTATATGCCGGAAACCAGTTGAGTGAAGAGTATATGGCTGATCTCCTGGAAATACTTGATGTCAGGGATTATGCACTTACTGTGATCTCCAAGTCAGGGACAACTACCGAGCCGGCCCTTGCATTCCGCATACTTCGCAAACATCTGGAGAATAAATATGGCAGGGAAGAAGCAAGAAAACGGATCATCGCCATAACTGATGCTCATAAAGGGGCCCTTAAAAAACTAGCGGATGAAGAAGCTTACCCGACTTATGTTGTTCCTGATGATGTGGGAGGTCGCTATTCAGTTCTGACACCGGTTGGACTGCTGCCCATTGCTGTCGCCGGTTTCGATATCAAAGCACTTTTAAAAGGTGCCGCTAAGATGGAAGAATTTGTTAAGTCTTCAAAAAAGATAGGAGAAAATCCGGTCGCGGCTTATGCCGCAGCAAGAAATGCACTTTATCGTTCAGGCAAGACAGTGGAAATTCTGGTAAACTTTCTGCCAAACCTATTATATTTTAATGAATGGTGGAAACAACTTTACGGGGAAAGCGAAGGTAAGGAGGGAAAGGGTCTTTTCCCGGCAGGGGTGAGTTTTACTACCGATCTGCATTCCATGGGGCAATATATACAGCAAGGCCTCAGGAATATTTTTGAAACTGTCATCTCAGTTGAGAAATCAAATGCCAATGTGGTCGTCCCGAATGCTTCCAATGATGATGACGGCCTGAACTATCTCGCCGGCAAACATATACATTATGTTAACCGCATGGCTGAACTGGGCACTATGCTCGCCCATGTTGATGGGGGAGTGCCGAATATCAGGGTCAGCGTTCCGCTTATCAATGAAGACACCCTTGGGCAGCTGATTTATTTCTTTGAAATGTCTTGCGGCCTGAGTGGCTACCTGCTGGGGGTAAATCCTTTCAACCAGCCGGGTGTGGAGGAATATAAAAGCAATATGTTTGCCCTGCTCGGAAAACCCGGATTTGAAAAACAAACTGAAGAGATACAGAAGAAGATCAGTAAAATCGGTATCTGAAAAAACCTAAAGATATGGGAATGACTTCCTTTATAGAACTTGTTAATCAACGGCAGAGCGTGAGGAAATATTCCAGCCGGAAGGTGGAAAGGGAGAAGATAGAACATTGTCTTGAAGCAGCCCGGCTGGCTCCTTCAGCAAGTAACGGACAGCCCTGGAAATATGTAGTGGCTGATGATCCTGAACTGGTGAGCAAGCTGGCTCTGGAAACTTACGGTCCTTTGAATACCTTTAATAAATTCGTGCCCGAAGCGCCGGTAATCATTGCCCTGGTGATAGAAAAGATGAAAAATGTAACGCAGATCGGAGCCTACCTGAAGGACCGGGAATTCCCCCTGATCGATATTGGAATAAGTGCCGAGCATTTTTGTCTGCAGGCTGCTGAAGAAGGCCTTGGAACCTGTATGCTGGGATGGTTTAATGAGAAACAGGTAAAGAAACTCCTGAATATCCCTTCGGGAAAGAGGATAGGATTGCTGATTACACTGGGTTATGCGGCAGAAGGGTACAAGCTCAGGCTTAAAATCAGAAAAGCGCCGGAACAACTGTTCAGTTATAATACCTATTCCTGATCTTCAATATTTCCCAGGATCACCTTTTCGATGATCCGCGGGAAATGTTGGTATTCCAAAACATGTACTTTAGAGGCGATACTTTCCGGATTATCGCCTTTTTCTATTTCAAAGGATTTTTGAAAGATGATCTTTCCATCATCATATTTTTCATTTACAAAATGTATGCTGATTCCGCTTCTTTTTTCTCCTGCCTCGTAAACAGCCTTGTGCACTTTGTCGCCGTACATTCCTTTTCCACCGTATTTCGGAAGCAGGGCGGGATGTATATTAATAATTTTCCAGGGATAAGCTTTCAGAATATTGACAGGAATCAACCATAAAAATCCGGCCAGAATGATAAAATCAATATGATATTCAACTAATCTCTTCAATATCGTGTCACTTTCATAAAATTCCTTACGCTTGAATACAAGGGATGGAATGTTAAGTTGGGCTGCCCTTGTCAGAACAAAAGCATCTTCTTTATTTGTAAGAATGAGGGATACACTGACTTCAGGATTGCTCCTGAAATATTCAGCAATATTCTGAGCATTGGTGCCGCTGCCGGAAGCAAATATGGCGATGTGTTTTGCCGTCATTAGGGGAAGATTACTTTTTCAAAGTTCTGCAAAATTAGAGAATTTCACCGGCTTATTCAAGGTCTTGGAACACTTGTTATTGAGTAAATGGTGGATGCTGGTCCATAGATCATATATAAGTATCTAAAAAACTATAAGTTATTATTATATAGATTATTACAATTGTGAAGCCATAAATATTTTTTAATTCTTTTGTTTTTTTTTAATAATATTGCTTTCTTTGCACTCTGTTTAACCAAAATAATAAATGTATGTCTGACATAGCGAACAGAGTAAAAGCTATCATTATTGATAAGCTTGGTGTAGATGAAAACGAGGTTACCCCGGAAGCAAGCTTCACAAATGATCTGGGTGCCGATTCTCTCGACACCGTGGAGCTCATCATGGAATTCGAAAAAGAATTCAACATTGCGATTCCTGATGATGCTGCTGAGAAAATTGGAACAGTTGGTGAAGCAATCAAATATATTGAAGATAACACCAAATAATAATTCCAATCTTAGATGCAATTACGGCGAGTAGTTGTAACAGGTTTAGGCGCCATAACCCCATTGGGCAAGTCCACCAGTGAAACGTGGGAAGGATTGATCAATGGGGTTAGTGGTGCTGATGGTATTACACGTTTTGATGCATCCAAATTCAAAACGCGTTTTGCCTGTGAGGTCAAGAATTATGACCCCTTGTTATATTTTGAAAGGAAAGAAGTCAGAAAGTACGATGGTTACGCACAGTTTGCACTGATTGCCAGTGAACAGGCTGTGCTGGATTCCGGCCTGGATCTGGAGAAGCTTGATATGGGCAGGGCTGGTGTCATCTGGGCCTCCGGTATCGGAGGGCTCAAAACTTTCGAGGATGAGGTGCTTTATTTTGGACAGGGTGACGGAACCCCGCGTTTCAATCCCTTTTTCATCCCCAAAATGATCGCTGACATTGCCGCCGGGCATATTTCCATCAAATTTGGTTTCATGGGTCCCAATTTTGCGACCGTATCGGCCTGTGCATCCTCCGCCAATGCTATGATCGATTCCTATAACTATATCAGGCTGGGAATGGCCGATGTATTTATTACAGGTGGATCCGAATCAGCTATCACCCCGGGAGGTGTCGGCGGATTTAATTCCATGCACGCCATCTCAACCCGTAATGACGATCCTAAAACAGCCTCCCGTCCTTTTGATAAAGACAGGGATGGTTTTGTCCTCGGAGAAGGTGGTGCCGGATTGATATTTGAAGATCTGGATCATGCTTTAGCCCGGGGCGCTAAGATATATGCCGAAGTAGCGGGTGGCGGCATGTCTGGTGATGCATATCATATGACCTCACCTCATCCGGAAGGTAAAGGAGCAATCATCTCTATGAACAATGCTTTGAAAGATGCCGGATTCAAACCTGAAGATATTGACCATATTAATACCCATGGAACGTCAACCCCTCTTGGTGATATTGCCGAACCTAAAGCTATCATTGGAACATTTGGGGAATATGCCTATAAGATCAGTATTAATTCAACAAAATCGATGACCGGACACCTGTTGGGTGCCGCCGGCGCAATTGAAGCAATAGCTACCATTTTGGCAGTGCAGAACGACATTATTCCGCCGACTATCAATCATTTTACAGACGATCCCGAGATTGATAATCAACTCGATTTTACTTTTCATAAAGCAAAGAACAGGGTTGTGAATGCCGCTCTGAGTAATACTTTTGGTTTTGGCGGTCACAATGCTTCCGTCATCTTTAAAAAATTCAGGAAGTAATTTAACCTTAGAGTTTGAGTATAATCGCTACTTTCAAACTCCGTAACTACGGAGAAAAAAGACTTTCCAAATCTATCAAGAACCTCTTCGGTTTCCGCCCTCGCAATCTACGGCTTTTTGAACTTGCGCTCTGTCACAAAGCCTCTCCCCAAAAGACTTTTAACGGTCAAAATTTAAATAATGAACGCCTTGAATACCTTGGCGATGCAGTGCTCAGTTCCGTGGTGGCTGATTTCCTCTACCGTAAATATCCTTTACAAAATGAAGGCTTCCTCACTGAGATGCGTTCCCGCCTGGTAAGCCGATCCAGGCTGAACCGTCTTGCAGTGAAAATGGGAATCGATAAACTTATCTTTAATGGTAGTGATTATAATCGTACTGCCAGCAAATCCATCTATGGAGATACTTTTGAAGCACTTATAGGAGCTGTGTATATCGACCGCGGCTATAAATTTACCCGCAAAGTGATCCTCCGGCGGATCATTGATCTTCACCTGGATATTGAAGAAATTGAAAAAACGGAATCTAACTTTAAAAGCCGTATCCTGGAATATATTCAAAGGGAAAAAATGAATCTCGAATTCAAGGTGATCGATGAAATAGGTGAAGGATACAAAAAACAGTACCTCGTGGAATTATTTATAGAAGGAGACGCGGTTTCGCGCGGTCAGGATTTTTCTATCAAAGGCGCTGAACAAGTGGCTGCCCAAAGAGCTTGCGAAAAAATATTGGGGCCCGACGAGGATTGAAATTCCTGATCTTCGCTTAAAAATCTTTTATTACTTTTGGATAGATGCATATTGATCTGAATATTTTCATCATTCCTTCATTAATAAAATCATGTACAGCTTTAAAAAGATTATTCCAGCCATTATTACAATCGTAATTTTCCCTCTTTTTGCATTTAGTTATACCGGAGAAGTGATTACTTCCTACGATACCCCGTCTGAGTATCCGACAGGACTTGGCTTTGACGGGAAATATATCTGGATGGCCGACAGGCAAGCCGATAAATTATTCTGTATAAATCCCGTCGACGGAAAAGTAGTCAGGACCCTTGAATCGCCTGCCTACTGGCCTCTCGGAATAGCCTGGGACGGAAAATACCTCTGGAATTCCGATCTGAAGGGCGGTAAGGATGTTTCTGAAGATTATGATGGTATTATTTACCGCCTGGATCCGGAAAACGGAGATATCCTGCAAACCCTCGCGGCCCCCTCCAAAAGCCCTGTCGGACTGGCCTGGGACGGAAATTACCTCTGGAGTGTCGATAATCTTTCAGATGAACTTATACAGTTCAGTCCGAAAGATGGAACTACGCTGCATTCATTTAAAGCGCCTTCACAGAATTGTTCAGGCCTGGCTTTCGACGGAAAGTACTTGTGGCTGAGCGACCATAGTCTCAATGAAATCTATATGGTGGATCCGCTTACAGGAAAGGTAATTATCCTTACAAATGCCCCCGGGCCTTATATTTCGGGGCTTTGTTACGACGGACAATATCTCTGGGCGGTCGATTACCAGGAACATAAACTATATAAACTGAAGGTCAGGGATGACGAGAAATATATACGTGAGAATGAGACCACGCGTGAACTGGTTTATAAACAAGAGGTCAGGAATTTCGGTCCAGGTAAAATTCTGACAGCCGATATGTACCTGGCCGTTCCGGTAAACAGGGTGAACCAGGAAATTCTGAATAAAATAAAGTATAATACAAAACCCAGTGATTTTGTCAGCGATCGCTGGGGGCAGGAAACGGCCCATTATCATTTTGATAATATCAAAGCCGGGGAGAGTAAATCAGTTGAAATGACCACTGAAGTAAAAACCTGGGATATCAGATATTTTATTTACCCTGAAAAAGTGGGAAGCTTAGAAGATATTCCAGCCGATGTGAAAGGAAAATATCTGGAAGACAATGAAAAATTCCAGATGAATGACCCTATCATACAAAATGCCCTTGATACCGCTGTTGGAAAGGAAAAGAACCCTTACTGGATAGTCCGGAAGATCTTTGATTATATCAATGATCATATGTATTATGAGATGAGCGGAGGCTGGAATACAGCTCCGACTGTACTGGCACGTGGAAACGGTTCCTGCTCCGAATATACTTTCGTCTTCATTTCGATGTGCAGGGCCGCCGGCTTGCCGGCCCGTTACGTTGGTGCAGTCGTAGTCAGGGGTGAGGAAGCCAGCATGGATGATGTCTTTCACCGTTGGGTCGAAGTTTACCTTCCGAATTATGGCTGGGTGCCGGTCGACCCGAGCCGTGGCGACAAGGATTGGGGCCGTGACCAGGCTTTTGCCATTGGTTATGTGAGTGGAGGACTGCTGGTCACCACCCAGAGTGGCGGCGGTTCCAAAACCATGGAATGGACCTATAATTCCAATCAGTTCTGGACTACCGAGCCTAAAACCTACGTGAACTGGGAAAACTATGGCGACTGGCAGGTACTTAAAAAATGATCGTTTAAATAATCTTTGTTTTTTGTGGTAAAGAAATTCAAAATTCAGTCATCTTCCTCATCTTCAGAATTCACACTGATCGGAATATCATGCCAGTTGAAGAATTACCGCCTGGCTTTCGGGATTAACCGCAAGATGAATTTTTCTTTTAAAAGGATAGATGATCTGATTATTCCGGATGAACAAAACGACAGGGCATATTCTTTTTATCTTTTTAAGGATAATGATGAAAGAAGAAATTATTTTCTGATACAGAACCAGCATCCTGAAGGCCGCCTTGTGCCATCCCAGAGAGCCATAGATTTTTTTCTTGTTGTTGACGATATTCTGGAGGAAGCAAAATTAAAGCATCTCATTCAGCAGATAAAATCAGTGGAACAGGTCCTGACCGCCTTTGTAATTAATCCCGACAAATTGAAAAATGCAGACGTAATCTTTGAAGAGATCGAACTGCACATGCTGGGGAAATAGGCTCAGATGGCCGATGTGAATTGTTTCAGGAAGCGCATGTCATTTTCGAAGTAGAGACGGATATCATTGACCTGGTATTTCAGCATGGCTATTCTTTCTATCCCCATACCAAAAGCAAAGCCTGTATATTTTGTACTGTCGATGCCGCAGTTTTCCAGTACCTGCGGATCAACCATGCCACAGCCGAGGATTTCAACCCATCCCGTGTACTTACAAATATTGCATCCTTTTCCGCCGCATATATTGCAGGTGATATCCATTTCAGCCGAAGGTTCGGTGAAGGGGAAATAACTGGGCCTGAACCTGGTGGCAGTTGCTTCCCCGAACATTTCCTTGGCGAAATAAAAGAGGGTCTGTTTCAGATCTGCGAAGGAAACATTTTCATCCACGTAAAGTCCTTCCACCTGGTGGAAGATACAATGCGCCCTGGCCGAGATAGCTTCATTACGGAAAACCCTTCCGGGGTATATTTCCCTGATGGGTGGTTTACGCAATTGCATCGCCCTGATCTGGACAGACGAGGTATGGGTGCGAAGCAGGATCTCAGGATCATTGGAAATAAAGAAAGTATCCTGCATATCCCTGGCCGGATGGTCCTCTGCAAAATTCAGGGCCGTGAAATTATGCCAGTCGTCCTCTATTTCAGGGCCTTCCGACACAACGAATCCGATCCGTGAAAATATATCCACTATTTTTTTACGGATAATGGAAATAGGATGACGTGACCCTACTTCGGTAAATCCCGAAGGGAGGCTCAGGTCAAGCGAGGGGCCCGCGACCTCTGTGCTTCCTTCAAGTTGATCTTTCAACTCATTCAGCTTTTCCTGGGCAATTAACTTGAGTTGGTTCAGCTGCTGCCCGATCTCCTTGCGCAGTTCAGGCTGCACATCTTTAAAGGAGGCAAAAAGAGAAGGAATGATGCCCTTTTTACTGAGGTAACGTATACGGAACTGGTCGAGGGCTTCTTTGCTGTCGGTCACAAAGGCCTCGATCTCCTCCTGGTATTTTTTGATCTCTTCTTTCATGGCTAAGCTGCTGATTTAAAAGGCAGGCCGGATATTCCGGCCTGCCCTCGTAAGGAAAAGCTTATTATTCTATAATTGAAATATTCATCGTAACCGGGGTGAGGGGTTTATCATGCGCATCCCTTTTCACTGCTGCGATCTTATCCACTACATCGAATCCGGAAATTATTTCTCCAAAAACGGTATAATTGCCGTCAAGGTGAGGAGTTCCGCCGATGGTAGTATATATTTTTCTTTCTTCGGGAGTGAATTTCTTGCCGGAACGCTGTTCGAAAGCATCCAGAGTAGACTCGGGGACCACGGTTCCCTGCACTATGTAAAACTGGCTGCCTGAAGATTTTTTCTCGGGATTCACCTGGTCGGGCATACGGGCCGCGGCAAGGGCGCCTTTTTTATGAAAATGGTTGGGCCTTATCTCAGCAGGGATAGTATAACCCGGATCGGTACGGCCATCCGCATTTCCTCCGCCCTGTATCATAAAACCGTTGATAACGCGGTGGAAAGGAGAATTCTTATACCAGCCTTCCTTGATCAGCTTGATAAAATTATCGCGGTGCAAAGGCGTGTCGTTGTATAGCTTCGCGGTGATATCCCCGAAATTTGTTTTGATCAACACAAGGGTTTCCTTGTTGTTCTTCGATTTGTCCTGTGACATGGTTGCTTGATTATATCCTAATAGCAGGATGAGTGTGAATAAAATGATCTTTTTCATGTTGTTTGACTTACATTAATTTTTATAAGATCACAAAAGTAGGAAGAAAAGTGTTAAGATGTAACGAAATATCGAAATGTCGAACTTTCCCGCCCCCATCCCCAACCCTTCCCCCAAACGGGGGAAGGGAACAGAGGAATTACACGATTGTCCATTGTCGATTTTCGATATAATGTACGATATTCGAATTAATTCGTCATATCGATATTTCTTTACATCGTCAAATCATTCCCCTTCCCCCGTCCGGGGGAAGGGGCCAGGGGATGGGGGCAGGGGCGATACGTCATTACGCATCTCTTAAACAATAAAGTGTAATTTTATTTTAGATTTAATTTTGAAAAACTACCGAAATCTCTATATTTGAATCTTAATTTACTTATATGCCAGGGATTACATTTTTTAAATCGATCTCCATTCTTTTCTTGATTTTCTTTTCAGGAATGATTTCCAATGCACAGTCCACTTTTAGTTTCTTTTTAAAATCGAAATTTTCTGAAAGTGTTGGTCTATCACATGAGCATACTGATAATAATTATTATTTCATGGGAGGGATAAGAGACAGTATAGTCCCCGGTCATTACTCCTTGAATTTTATTAAATCAGATATTGATGGTAATACTATTCAAAGATTTGTTCACTTCCCGGATTCAAGTATTAGTATAAATACTATTATTTCTGTTGGAGGAAATTTATTAGTAATTGGAACATATACATCATTAGATTCGAATTTATCCTATGGGATGTATAATATGCTAATTAATAGCGATCTGGAAATTATCCAAAAAAAAGCTTTTCATATACCATCAGTATACTATGATTTTAGAACCAAATCGAAACACCTACTTACTGATCATGAAGGTAATTTTATTTTTGCCGTTTCACTGAGTGAGCCATATAATAATCAAGGTTTTGATCCAGGTGATCTCTGTTTTTATAAGTACAATTCAAATGGCGATACTATCTGTTCGCAGTTAATTAAAATGGAAGGGGGGCAACATGTAAATGATGCCTGCTTCAATGCTGATTCAACACAAATTTGGATATTTGGACAGGGATTTCAGGGGGGGGTAAACCAGTTGGTTAAATTTGACCTGGATTTTAATTTGCTCTCCATGCAAGAGTTCCATCCAGAAATCGGGACTCCATTCAATATAATTCAAGAAAGCCCTGAAAGTTGGCTGGGGAGTGCACTATATATTTATCCGTATAAAACACAGGACGATGATGTCCAGGTGTTTAGAATAGATTCAAATGCTAATTTCCTGGAATCATATATGATTGGAACGAAAGATACTTTAGACTACCCATCTTTTTTTAGAGCCATTGACATAAACCAGGAGGGTGATATTTATATATCCGGAACGCATAATGTGACCATCGGGTATTATCCAGATGTCGTATCCTGGATAACGCTTACTAAACTGGATTCAAATTTTAATCATTTGTTTACCCGGTATTATAATCTGGATAATAAGTATTATTTAAATGTTGATATAAATGTAACGAGTGATGGTGGAGTAATTCTTTGTAATCAAAGATATGACAGTGATCATAATGTGGATCCGCCATTGAATTTTGATGCCTGGGTTTTGAAAGTGAATGACAATGGCATATTGACGGACCTACCTGAAAATCATACAGTCACCCAGGCCAATGCATTGGTTTATCCCAATCCCGGATCAGATCATCTGAATATAATCTGTGATTGGCCCAATGCGGTTTTCAGACTTTTTAGTATAGATGGGAAAGAAATCCTGACAAGAAAGTCAATCAATGATCATAACACCATAAATACCTCGAATTTTCCGCCGGGAACCTATATCTGGAGAATAGAAAACGAGAAAGGAACGATTGAGGGCGGGAAGTGGATAAAGGAGTGAGAAGCTATTGAACTGTCGAATTTTCCAGTCCCCCTCCCGGCCTCCCCCCAATCGGGGGGAGGTGAATAGAATTTCAATCTATTAAATCTTAAACTTCGTTCAAATGGCTACATCGTCAAATCATTCCCCTTCCCCCGTTTTGGGGGAAGGGGCCAGGGGTTAGGGGCAGGGAAGCATATCGTTACATTCGGTTAAATTTTATTTAAATAATATGGTAAAATTAGGTGGCAGGGAGGAATTCCCGTTTTATTTTGGCGCCAAAGTAGACCTGTTGAAGTTCGCGTGGAAATTGAGGAATTCAATGACTGTTGCCGAGAAGGTCCTGTGGGAGAAATTGCGGAATAAGCAGCTTTTAGGCTATCGGTTCAGACGACAACACCCGATAAAGGATTTCATTGTGGATTTTTTCTGTTATGATGCTATGTTAGTGATCGAAGTTGACGGGGAAGTTCATGATCAAAAGAAACAGGAAGAAAGAGATAAAGAACGAACGGCTATTTTAAAAAAATTGGGTATAAATGAGTTACGCTTCAAAAATGAGGAAGTAATGAACCAATTAGAATCCGTAATAGAAAGAATAGAAACAGAAATTAAAAATAAGTAGTCCGGATTTTCCCTTCACCCATTTGGGAGAATGGGTTGAGCAGATTACACGATAGTCAATTATCGATTTTCGATATAATGTATGATTTTCGAATTAGTTCGTCATATCGACATTTCGTCACATCGTTAAATCTTCCCCTTCACCCGTTTGGGGGAAGGGGCCAGGGGATGGGGGCGGGAGAGCTACATCGCTACGTCATTTCCCTTTCATCTTCTCAAGGTAACATTGCCTGCAAAGCGGCTCGTAGTTGTCGGTCTCGCCTAGCACGACGAGGCCTTCCTTGTTTATTGTCCGGTGGGAATACTGGGCCAGTCCACCGCAACTGATGCAGATAGCATGCACTTTATCCACGTATTCGGCGGAGGCGAGCAGGGCCGGCATTGGCCCGAAAGGCTTGCGCATATAATCCATATCCAGGCCGGCGACTATCACACGGGTCCCCATATCGGCGAGGGTATTGCATACCGAAACAAGTTCGTTGTCGAAGAACTGGGCTTCATCGATACCAACCACATCATAATCATTGGCATAAAGCAATATCTGGGAAGCCGTGTCCACCGGGGTGGAGTGTACCACGCGGGAATCATGGGAAACCACATCTTCAACATCATAGCGGATATCTACCGAAGGCTTGAAGATCTCCACGCTTTGCCTGGCGATTTGTGCCCTCTTCAGCCTGCGGATCAGCTCTTCGGTCTTACCCGAAAACATGGACCCGCAGATCACTTCTATCCAGCCTGTCCTGCGGTTACTATGCAATCTTTCCAGAAACATTCAAAATGGAGGATATAATTTAATAATCAATAGTTACAGCTGCTCATTACGGGGACTAACTGTGATTTTCAATCTGCAAATAAAAGCTTAAAAATCCCATTTATCAAAATAAAGCTCACAAATAGCTGTTATTAACCCGTATTCTAAAATTCTTAGTAATTTTAACTATCCGTTCAGGACAAAGTTAGCAATTAAGGCAAAATAATACTGATAATCATCCTAGAATAAATTATTGATATGGATAAGGAAATGTTGAAGAAAGCCATAGAAGACAAGCTGGAGATAATTAATGAACAATTTGGGATAATCCGGAATCATTCGGAAAAGATCCCATTGATCGAACTGGACCTTTTAAAGGAAAATATCCGGAATATTTATGAACTCCTGTTAGAGCTGGAAAAGGAAAACCGGCCGGAAATATATTTCAGTCTGGAATCTAATACTCAGCCGGAATCAGAGAAGTTAAAAACTATACCCGAAACTCAAACGAAGCCGGAACCAGTTCAGGAATCAGAACCCGAATCAGAGCATGAATCAGAACCGGAGCCCGAACCGGAACCCAAACCCGAACCCGAGCCAGTGGTAATGCAACCGGAATATAAAAAGCCGGAGATCCAAAAAGCGGAGGAATTTTCAAAAAAGGAAGAAAAAGCGCCTGAACCTGAAAAGAAGCCTGAAGCCACTCACAGATTTTCCATGAATTTGTCGGAAGAAACAGCCCCCGATCCGAATATGCCCGAAAGGAATGTCCCGGGGATTAGTATTCAGGAAACTACTCAGCAGGAGCCGAGACAAGCTGCAGAGGATCCGAAAAATGATAAGAATGAGAACGAAAATCATGAAAAGGCCAAACTCACTACCCTTGATCTCTTCAATGAACCGTCCAGCACTCTGGCTGACAAACTCAAGGACCATACGGAGAAAAGCATCGCTGAAAAACTGAAAGAAAACCGTGTTCACGATCTGAAATCCCATATCGGGATCAATGAGAAATTTCTCTTTATCAATGAATTGTTTGATGGGAACCTCAGGTCCTATGAGGAGTCGATCAACCGCCTGAATAATTGTGCCGCCGTTTCCCAGGCCGAACTCATACTGACCGAATTACGCCTGACCCATAACTGGGACATGGAAGAAAATACAGCCAGGGCATTTGTAGATCTGATCCGGAGAAAATTTTAACTGTGCATTATGTTTAAAAGCTTTTTTAATCTGGCGATCATTGTCCTGTTGCTTGCATTTCAGCCTGTTACAGGACAGGACAAGCCTTATGCGAAGGATATAATAGGAAAACTGGCATCACCTGAATTTCATGGCCGGGGCTATCTTAAAAAAGGAGATCATATTGCAGCCCGTTTTATTGCCAGGGAATTCAAGAAAGACCACCTGCAGTTTTTTGGGAAGAATTATTTCCAGTATTTCAGAATGCCCATAAACATTCTTCCGGGGAAACTGGAAGTAGGGATAGACGATGTGAAACTAGAACCCGGAAGCGAATTCCTGGTTGCATCGTCTTCCCCGGCTATGCACGGAACCTTCGGACTGGTCTGGTTTGACGGTGATACTGCTGCTTTTAAAAAGATGGACCTGCATGATAAGTTTGTGGTTATGAAGGGAGGCAATATCCGTGATCTTTCACTTAATAACCCCTTTCATTCCAAAGGAATTGTCATCCCCATCGGGGAAGAAGATAATCTCTGGTGGCATGTTTCGAACGGGAACCTGGTACAGGATTATATGACAGTCATAGTGCGCTCTCCCAGGCTTAACGAACAGTCTCAGACTATAACTGTAGAAGTCAGGAATAGATTTGAACCGGATTATAAAACACAGAATGTGATTGCCTTCATCAAAGGAAGTGCCGTGCCGGATTCCTTCCTGGTAGTGAGCGCCCACTATGATCACCTGGGACAAATGGGACGGAAGACCTATTTCCCCGGAGCCAATGACAATGCCAGCGGTACCGCCATGATGATGGACCTTGCCCGTTATTACTCCCAGCCTGAAAACCGGCCGACCTATTCAATGGTGTTCATGGCCTTTGCCGGCGAAGAGGCCGGTTTACTGGGATCTTCCTTTGATGCAGAACACCCTTTATTTCCCCTGAATAAAATAGCCTTCCTGGTGAACCTGGATATGGTTGGAACCGGGGATGAGGGCATTACTATAGTTAATGCTACGGCTTTCCAAAAGGATTTCGATGAGATGATCAGGATCAATGACGAGAATAATTTCTTACCTGAAATTCTCCCTCGCGGAGAAAGTTGCAACAGCGATCATTGTCCTTTCTATAAAAAAGGGGTGCCTTCATTTTTCATTTATACAAGAAGTAAGATATACAATGAATACCACAGCGTAAAAGACCGTGCGGAGGACCTGCCCCTTGGCGGATATGACGGGCTTTTCAAACTACTTGTAGACTTCTTCAAATTTAAATCCTGAGCGCTCATGGCCAAACTCTACCTCGTCCCGACCCCGATCGGAAATCTTCAGGACATAACCCTCAGGGCTCTGGAGGTTTTGAAAGAGGTAGACCTTATTCTGGCCGAAGACACCCGAAAGACCGGTATCCTCCTGAAGCATTTTGAGATCAGCAAGAAGATGAGCGCTCATCATCAGTTCAATGAACACCATACAGTAGCTGGCATTGCCGACCGTATTGAGAACGGGGAAACTATAGCGCTTGTGACAGATGCAGGCACCCCTGCCATTTCCGATCCGGGCTACCTGCTGGTCAGGGAATGTGTGCAAAGGAATATAGAAGTGGAATGTCTTCCGGGCCCTACTGCATTCATTCCCGCGCTCGTAAATTCTGGTCTTCCTGCAGATCGTTTTTATTTCGAAGGTTTTTTGCCTGTGAAGAAGGGAAGGCAGACCAGGTTGCAGCAATTGGCCGGACAGGAGTATACCATGATATTTTATGAATCCCCGCATCGCCTTGTAAAAACCCTGGAACAATTCGCAGGGGTATTCGGTCCTGAGCGTAAAGCCAGTGTTTCAAGGGAACTCACCAAGATTTATGAAGAAACCGTCAGGGGCACTCTCCCGGAACTGATCGCTTATTTCAGCCAGGGAAGCGTCAAAGGTGAGATCGTGATCGTTATTGCAGGAAAATAATCATTCCCTTCCATATTTTCTAAATCTGTTCGCTGTCGTACAATTTTGTATGCTTAACGAACAGATATCCGTTTTTTTTAACCCTTTATAATCCTTGTAATAATCTGATATTTAGCATTGTAAACACAGTGGCACAGATTGTGCTAATAATTAGGCCTAATGCCAATTCAAAAATTCAGTAAAATGAAATCACTATTAATAACTCCGCTCTTAATCTTCCTCTTCACTTTTTCCGTCTATAGTAAAAATGTTGAAGCCATGGCTAATAATTGCATCCCAGCCATGACGGAAGAGACTTATGTTAATGACATTCCTTTTAATACCTTTCAAATTGCAGGAGAAGAAATGCTGAAAAATGTAATGCATAATTTTCCGGATGAAGCCGATGTGAAGGATATACCATTCAATACACGAAAAATAGCGCTGGAATCTGAATTGAAGAGTATAATGGCAGCTGATGAAGAAGCCTATGTGGATGATATCCCTTTCAGCACAAAAAAAATATTTTACAATTCCATGGTGAATTGCTACACTCAAAATTTCAGAGACGAAGATTATGTAAATGACATCCCTTTCAATACTACCGAACTTGCCTGCCAGTACCTCTTGAATAATTACCGTGATGAAAAGCCGGTCAATGATATTCGTTTTGATACCTATACCATCAGCAATAATTATCAATTCCAGACTTCAGTGAAGGATTACCGAAATGAAGCCAATACTAAAGATCTTCCTCCGGTGATGTGTGATCCTATCTGCAGATTGACAAGTAATAATCATACCATTCATATAAGAAACTCTTACCTGATGGTTGAAAGCCCTCAAATAGCCCCGGAAGTATTGCAGTTCGACGAAGAAATGATCCGGATAGATCTGGAACATGTTATGCAGAAGCTGAATGACTGGGAGGTAAAATTGGAGAGATGACACCGGAGTAGGAGCGCTCCGTCATATATAACGTTCTTTTGATGCCCTATAATTAGTTTCATGTTAGTTAAACATTCTGGTTGTATAAAATCCCGGAGCTCCTTCCGGGTTTTTTTTTGTCAATGAGATTCAAATTTTTCAAACGAAGCGAAGAAAAATTCCTTAGTCGAATTGATCCCGAAAAGACGAAGTTTTATTCGGGATCTTTCAGGATATAATCTTCCATCATAAAAATCCTTTTCCGGGAAATATTATCTAATTTCATATTTTAAAATTCCTGAAATATGCCTTATACTTATGAATATCCCCGGCCCTGTGTTACGGTTGATTGTGTGATTTTCCGGGATGCTGCTGAAGGAAAGCAGATTTTGCTGATCCGCCGGAAGTTTGATCCTTATAAAGACAGATGGGCATTCCCGGGAGGCTTTGTCGACATGGATGAAACGCTTGAGAAGGCCGCTGCCAGGGAATTGAAGGAAGAAACAGGACTGGAAGGTATTTCCCTGAAACAACTTCATGCTTTCAGTTCCATCCATCGCGATCCGCGTGCACGGACTATTGGCATTGCTTTCTATGGAATTTTAGAAAATTCGGAAATGAAGGCTATGGGAGGTGATGATGCCGCGGAAGCAGCCTGGTTCAAGCTTGATCAAATTCCTCAACTTGCATTCGATCATAGTGAAATCCTGAAAAAAGCCCTGGAAATTATCAGCCTACCATAAGGTTACAACCCCTGACATCGCTGTCATCAAATCTGCCCTGAACTTCAAAAGAACCATCAGCGTAGCTGGTTCCGAGGTCCTGCGTGGCAATAAAGGAGCAGGAATTGATATTGGCGAGGTCTATTACATTTATCCCGCCGGTTTTTCCATCTCCAATGAGACTTAGCGGATCATTCACATCCCTTATCAATACTTTCATCCAGGGCGGGCAGTGAAAAATACCATCACCTTTCGACCATGCCTGGGAAAGTAACTCAGTCATGCCATATTCAGAATGAATAGAATTTATATGGAAAGCATTGCATAAAATTCCATGGAGCTCTTCCCTGACCAATTCCTTTCGGCGGCCTTTCATCCCACCGGTCTCCATGACAGTCAGCTCCGGAAAACTTATCCTGTACTGTTCAATAAAATCAAGCAAGGCAAAAGAAACTCCGAAAAGAATGGTTTTCCTTTTCTTTTTTTCATTCAACAAGAGCTTCCGGTATAATTCTTCGAAATTATTCAGAAAAAATCCACTCCCGTTTTTCTCTGTTTTTCGTATCAGGTGATCCATCATATAAATTAGCGAAGAACCGGTTCTTTCCAGGTATGAAGGCAGCAGGGCCAGGAAACAATATTCTTCGGCCGCACCGTAGAAATACTCAAACCCGGTATTAAAGCTCCTTTCATACAGTACAAGATCAGTAACATAATGATGGCTGGGAATCATTCCTGTAGTTCCGCTGCTGCTGAATGCTATCTCAATTTTTTTATCCAGCCCGCTCACTATCCTGTGTTCTTTAAAAAAACTGATGGGCAAGAATGGAATTTCCTGCACTCTATGGATCTTCGCAGGCTTTAGTCCAAGAAGATCGGTAAAAGATCTGTAAATTTCATTATTCTGATACTGGTATTGAAATATCCGGAGGGCTGTTTCGTTAAAAGCATCAGAACTACCTAGCAGGAAAACTGATTTTTTCAGTTCTTCGATATTGGGCTCTGAAAAATGATCCATACAGGCATGAAATTTGTTTAAATTCGTAAAATAAAACGAAAAGGGCGGAAAACTATTTCAGTCCTACTTATTAAAACTTATTCGTCCATTATTTTTATTGGGATGAAAATATTTATAAAAATAAGCTTAATTTCAGTTATTATCCTCGGTCTGTCAGCGATTTCCTGCAGGAGACTGGAAACCTTTCCAGATCAACCCCATATATCTTATCTTAACTTCGAAAAACTGTATAATGTAACAGATAGTATTTATGACAAAGGGATCTTAAAATTTGAATTCACTGACGGGAATGGAGATATCGGGCTTGCCAAGGAGGACACCTTACCTCCTTTCAATTTTGGTGGCCAGTATTATTATAACCTGATTATTGATTATTATGAAGTCAGAAACGGTGTGGAAACCGAAGTTCCCCTTACTTATTTTAATGCCGAGACACAAACTTTCGATACGATTTCACTCAGTGCCAGGATTCCTCCTCTTACGCCTACAGGAAATAATAAAGCCATCTCCGGGGATATTTACGATACCCTTTTCATGTATAATTACAATTCGAATTTCGATACGATCTTTTTCAAATTTCATATCCTCGACCTGGCCCTTAATTCAAGTAATGTTGAGAAAACGGCTTATATAGTCAGAAAATAAATTGCCTGCACAATCCTCTCCGGATTCTATCTGAATTCATGAATTACTCATTGGTTATCAGTGATTTCACATGCTTAACATTTACTTAACATTATAGTAAAGATTTCATAATTGGCTATTTGCAGGCAAGTTCTGTTCCCTCAGTATATTTGCTGAAAATTAACATTATGAAAAAGATAATTGCATTAACTATAATATTGAGCCTTTCCTTAGGAAGTATCAGTTTTGCCGGGAATGAAAAGGATGCAGGCAATCCTGTGACCAAAACCTCCATTACCGGAAAAATAATCGATCAGAAAACCAGTGAAGAACTGGTCGGGGTGGCTGTGCAGATTGAAGGAACTGACCTTAAAGCTTATACCGATATCGATGGAAATTTTAAGATTGATGGTGTCAAACCCGGAATATATAATCTTCTGCTTACTTATATTTCTTATCAGGATAAAAAATTAAGTGATGTCAGTATTGAGCCTTCTGCCAGCGATAAGGTCGAAATCAAACTTGAACAAATCAATTAAGCTCCCTATACATTCTCTAATATTGAGCAAACCATACTTCCGGTTTGCTTTTTTTTTGTAGGCCCTCCGATGAATTCCTTAAGGGGGCTTGAAACAATAAGGGTTCAGAGGCATTAATTTTAAATCTATATTTGTAATTGAGATAATTTAGATTATTATAATTGAAGAGAACGATGATAAAGCAACTCATTTTACCGGGATTATTACTGCTGTTCAGTGTCAGCCTTATTGCCCAGGATGTTCAGTATAAGGATGGAAAATATTATAAAGACGGTAAATTATTTTCCGGAACGTTCAAGGAATATTATCCTGATGGAAAACTTCAGGCTGAGAGGAACATTAAAAAAGGTCAGATGGATGGTATATCTATGGTATTTCATGAAAACGGTACTCCTAAAGAACAGCAATCCTATAAAATGGGTGAAAAGGACGGAACCTGGATCAACTGGGACGAAAATCATCATAAAACTGCTGAAGCCGGCTATCTCAACAACCAGAAAAACGGCCACTGGTATATTTGGGATGAGAATGGTACAAAACGTTATGAAATGTACTATGATAAGGGTGCGAAAAAGGGTGTCTGGACTATGTGGGATGAAAATGGGAAGGTGCTGAACACCAAACAATATTGAGACTGTAGTTTTTTCTTTCCTTTTTAATCAATGAGACTCAATTTTTTCAAGCGAAGCGAAGAAAAAATTGTTAGTCGAATTGATCCCGAAAAGACGAAGTCTTATTCGGGATCTGATGGGACTAAATTCCCCGTCTCTTGAGACGAATAAGAGATATTTCCTTAAGATACCCCGCTGCTTGCCGCGGGGTAGTTCATTTTTCAGACAGACCTCATTCTGAAACTACTTTAAATCTTTTTTATTCCCTGCTCGTCTTTCCATTTGTTATAATTTTGCCTACCAGAAACCGGAGGGCTAATATTCATGATCCATTCATACGAGAGAAGGAAATTTGTGATCATCACGATCTTTGTTATCGTAGGGATAGTTTTTGCCGTTAAATTATTCATGATCCAGGTTTGGAAAGATGAATACAAGCTATCAGCTGAAAACAATGTTCTGCGCTACGTTACCCAGTATCCCTCCCGCGGACTGATATTCGACCGGAATGGTAAATTGCTGGTTTTCAATGAGGCTGCATATGATCTGCTTGTATTGCCCCGACAGGTTGTTCAGTTTGATACAGCCAGTCTATGTGGTTTATTGCATATCAGTGAGGCTGAATTCAATGAACGTTTACAAAAAGCATCTTCATATTCTCTTTATAAACCTTCTGTATTTCTGGAACAGATTTCCAAAGAAGATTATGGCTATTTGGAAGAGCAGCTTTATAAATTCCCCGGATTTTATATACAGGCAAGGACCCTTCGCAAATATCCCATACCAATGGCGGCTCATCTTTTAGGTTATATTGGAGAAGTCAATAAAGTGGATATCGCTCAGGATTCCTATTATAAACAAGGGGACTATATCGGAAAAAGCGGGATTGAGAGGACTTATGAAAAGATTCTCAGGGGAGATAAGGGATTAAAGATTAAGATGGTTGATGTTCATAACCGGGAAATGGCCAGCTTTCAAAATGGGAAGTATGATATAGCCGCCATCTCCGGCAAGAACATCAATTTAACCATAGATGCGGATTTGCAAAAGTTTGGAGAACAAATGATGCAGAAAAAGATCGGTAGTATCGTTGCAATCGAACCTTCTTCCGGTGAGATCCTGGCTATGGTTTCGAGTCCTTCTTATGATCCGAATCTTCTGATAGGGCGGATCCGCAACAAGAATTACTCGATGCTCAGCCAGGATGATTTGAAGCCCCTGTTCAACAGGGCAACCATGGCACAATATCCGCCCGGATCGACCTTTAAAACCGTAAATACTTTGATAGGGCTGCAGGATGGAGTCTTGAATGTGAACACAAAATATATCTGCCACGGGACCTCATCAACACCTATTCCCTGCAGCCATACCCATACCAGTCCATTAGGCCTCTTGCAAGCCCTGGAATTATCGTGCAACCCCTATTTCTGGCAGGTATATAAATCCATCCTGGAACAGCCACGATTTAGTAACATTCAGCAGGCTTATGACCATTGGCGAAATATGGTAATGACATTCGGCATCGGCCAAAAGCTGGAATCGGACCTGCCGGAACAACAAAATGGTAATCTTCCTAAGGACACCTATTTCAATAAATATTATGGGATGAATGGCTGGAAGGCTCTTACCGTGAGGTCGCTTTCCATCGGTCAGGGAGAAATTGAGCTTACGCCCCTTCAAATGGCTAACTTAGCAGCCACCATCGCGAACCGGGGCTACTATTACGGTCCCCATGTACTCAAATCGGTTGAAGGGGACACCAGTCTGGATCAGAGATTCAAAACCAAACATGTAACAGTGATTGATCCTAAGAACTATGATATTTTGATTGAGGGTCTGAGGTTGGTTTATGCCGGGGACGAAGGCACAGCCAGGTGGTACCGGATCGATAGTATTCCTTCCTGCGGGAAAACCGGAACAGCCCAGAACCCTCATGGTGAAAACCACTCAATATTTATTGCCTTTGCACCGGTCAACAACCCTAAAATTGCAGTTGCTGTGGTTGTTGAAAATGCGGGATATGGCGCTACCTGGGCTGCCCCGATCGCAACTATGATGATGGAATATTACCTAAAAGGCAGGGTAAAGCCTACGTACTACCTTAATAAGATTTTAAATGCTAACCTGATAGAAAAAATTGAGAGAGCAAAAGAGTCTGTTCGGAAAAATTGACTGGATCACTGTGACCCTGTACCTTGTCCTGGTTATGCTGGGATGGATTAACATTTATGCCGCGGTATATGATGAATCCCACAGCAGCATTCTGGATATTAGCCAGAGGTATGGCAAACAATTGATTTGGATAGGCGCCGCTATATTGTTGGCTTTTACATTATTGCTGATCGATCCTAAATTTTTTAATGCTTTTGCCTATGTGATTTATGGTCTGGCTTTGTTCACACTTGTAGTGGTATTACTGATTGGAAGAGAAATCGCCGGTTCCAAATCATGGTTTGAAATAGGAAGTTTTGCCATCCAGCCCGCCGAATTTGCGAAATTTGCCACCGCCCTTGCCCTGGCACGTTTTCTTTCAGCCCATAATACTGACTTTTCAAAATTAAAAGATAAATTCTGGTCGCTCCTGATCATATTTGCACCGGCAGTACTGATATTACTTCAGAATGATACCGGCTCAGCCATTGTTTATGTGGCCTTAATTCTGGTTTTATACCGCGAGGGCCTTAACAGTTCTATCCTTATGATAGGTGTGGTTGTAGTGGTGCTGTTTATATTGACTCTTTTACTTGAAAAATTCCTTTTGATGGGAATACTGCTGGCACTTACAGCTATCTTTTATTTTTATATGAAACGGAACCGGCATAATCTTATCATTCTTGCCAGTATCCTTTTGCTGGTTACCGGTTTTGTTTTTAGTGTGGATTACGCATTTGATCATGTACTGGAATCGCACCAGAAAACCAGAATCAATGTTTTACTGGGAAAACAAATTGACCTTAAAGGAGCCGGCTATAATGTGAATCAATCGATGATAGCTATAGGTTCCGGAGGATTCACTGGGAAAGGATTTCTGAAGGGCACCCAGACAAAGTATAATTTCGTGCCTGAACAGAGTACAGACTTTATTTTTTGTACGGTGGGTGAAGAATGGGGATTTATCGGAAGTTTTGTAGTGATCGCCTTATTTGTGGCTTTGCTTTCAAGACTAATCATTATGGCAGAACGACAGCGATCTCCTTTCAGCCGGATATACGGATATGCGGTGGCATCTATATTATTTTTCCATTTTGCTGTGAATATCGGAATGACCATCGGTCTGATGCCGGTAATAGGTATACCCTTACCATTCTTCAGTTATGGAGGATCTTCCCTTTGGTCTTTTACTATACTTCTCTTTATTTTCATTAAACAGGATGCAAACAGGCTGGAACTCCTGTAGGTAGTGCCTGACATTTAGAATAAAAACGGATAAAGCGAAAAGTAATTTCACTTTACCCGCTTTCGGGGAATCTTCCTTAATTAAAATCTTATACTAATTTCAGAATTTGAAAATACGGCTTTTAAATGCGATAAATATTCCTATTAATAAAACTGCTCCAAGAATAGCATATGGACTCAGGGGCACATTGTTAGTTTGGGTAATATTTCCGCCTAAGGCAAAGGCAAGATTGGAAGGATTGGTTGAGAAAAAGATTGAGCCGGGGGTCCAGAATGGATTAAAAGGTTCAGCCAGTGCATAAAATTCGCTTCCCAGTCCGGCAGGTGGAAGCGCTGAACTAACCCAATTCTGAGTTGGGACCGGGAACTGTGTGTTATCGACCCTTGCTACAACAGAGATCCAATATGATCCGGCTGGAAGAGTTACCGGTGAGGGGAAAAATATCTCATAAGAAAAATAAGGTGGATTCGAACCTATGATCTCGTAAGGTAAGGAAGAGAAAGAAGTGATAAGACTGCCCGGCATCCCGTTCATGGCATCACCTGGCAGATTCTGGTTCTGGTAAATGAATACGTCAAAAGAACTGGTAGGTTCAAGGATCATAAATATAACCCCAACAGCACTAACTGACCAGCTTTGCCCTTCCGGAACATTGAAATCGTCCGCGCACTGTATACGTGGTTCCACCGGTGGATTAGCCGGAAGACTGATATACTGAGAGGGGTATGCTTCAATGCCAGGCGCAGACTGATCATAGATCAAATTAATGCCGTCGCGGTTCGGAGATTGAAAAGAAAAGGTTTCCATTGCAGGAGGATCTGCTTTGACAGCTTGATATTCCTGGGCAAAAGTCGCCGGATAACCAAAGAGAATCAATAAAGCAAGCGTAATGATACTTTTCATAGGAGGGGCGGTTTGGGTTAATTAATGGATTTAAAAATGTAAAAGAAGTCAGGGAATTTTACAAAGATTCAGCAAATTACAATTTTTTTCCTTTAAATAAAACACATGATTTTCATATACTTTCATAAGTATATAAATTCAAAATCAAATAACATACAAAAATAAAGTGCTATTTGGTGTTTTTCCAAATAAAATAGGCAAGTTCTTTTCCTGCTTTTGCATAAGCCTCTTGTATACGTGAACCTGTATCATAATCATTTCCGAAGGCCTGCCTGCCGGGAGAGTTATCGATACTTATTCTGGCCAGCACATTGTTTGGATCATCAGACTTAACAATGAGTACCTCAGCATCTATATAGGCATTTTTCCGTGCCACACCGACATTGAATCCGGGTTCCGTGAAAGTAGTATGGAAGATCATTGTATAAGGTGAATCTGTATCAGGACGGGCGCGAAGATCTAACTTTTTGGCAGCAAATGTTTCATTAAGCAGCAATTCGAATTTAGGTTGGAATCTTGATTTCCGGTCTTTTATCCAACTCTCGTGCCAGCGCTCTCCGTTTCCCGGTTCTTTTTTATTGTAATCGGCCATTTTCTGATCAACATATTCCTGTTCATTGTCAAATTTCCCAACTTTCATATTGTCATAAGAATATTTGAGGTTCAGGGTCTTAACATCCTTTAAGAATCCAAGCTTACCTGATTCGAGTCTAATTTTTTGTCCGGAAGCTTGATTGATAGTGCTAAGAAGCAATAGAACGAAAATAGATAGGAATAATTTTTTCATAGTATTTGATTTTGGTTTGGGTAAATGTAAGAATTTTATTCATTATGAAGCAAGCCAAAAAAATGATAGGGAAAGGTATATACAGATAAAAAGGAACCGCCTCCTGGCCAGGAGGCGGGTTCATGGATGGTGATTGAACAAAACGCTGCCTGAAAAAGCAGCTTATCTTAGATTTCTTTTTGATATTTTCTTTCTTTAATACAAAGATTGAAAATCCGATTGGTAAAATAAAACCTCATTTTAAAATCTATAAGCTGTTATCTTGGCGCTGTAAAGATACTAATAATTAATAGCCAAATCAACAGGTGATTCATTTATTTTAGATTAATTTTTGCAAAAAATAAGAATAAAAAAAATTGTTAATCAGAAAGATATAAACTGAGGAGAAAAAATCTCTTTATAAAACAGCAGACTTATAAGAGGATTTAACAATTAGGTAACATTTTCGGAAATGCCTGCCATCCGGGCCTATAAAATAATTCTTATCTTTGTGCTTCGTTTAAGAAAACTATGCACGACATAAAATATTTATCCACAATTTATTTCTCTTTATTTTCAATAAAGATGATTTGTCTGCCTATGTGCATGTAAATGACCTCCGGCATTTCTATCGCCTGAGGTCCTGATTTAAATCTTCAATTTTCAATCTTCAACTTTCAATTTTATATTTCCGGATGGCTGCTGTAAAAGAAGAATTAGAAAAGCGCGTACTTGTTCTGGATGGTGCAATGGGTACCATGATCCAGCAATACCAACTCAAAGAGGAAGATTATCGGGGGGAAGGCTTCCGTAATTTTAACCGGGACCTTAAAGGTGATAATGATCTGTTATCATTAAGCCGGCCCGATGTGATCCGTGAAATCCATGAGGCTTACCTGGATGCCGGGGCGGATATTATCGAAACAAATACTTTTAATGCTACTTCTATTTCCCAGGCTGACTATGGCCTACAGGATTATGTCAGGGAAATGAACCTTGCTTCGGCTAAAATTGCCAGGATTGCTGCGGATAAATATAGCTTAATGGATCCTTCCAAACCCCGATTTGTTGCCGGAGCCCTCGGACCTACCAATAAGACCGCCTCACTTTCTCCCGATGTGAATGATCCGGGATACCGGGCCGTCTCCTTCGATGATCTTTACAATGCATATTATTCCCAGGCTGAAGCTTTACTGGATGGCGGTGTTGATATTTTACTGGTCGAAACCATCTTTGATACCCTGAATGCCAAAGCTGCCCTGGTTGCAATCCAGGACCTTTTCGAAAAAAAAGGAAAGAATCTTCCGGTGATGGTCTCCGGAACCATTACCGATCTTTCTGGCCGGACACTTTCCGGACAAACTGTGGAAGCTTTCCTGAATTCAGTTTCACATCTTGATCTCCTGAGCATAGGGTTTAATTGCGCTCTCGGGGCTAAAGAACTTCGTCCTTTCGTTGAAGAATTATCAGGGAAAGCACCTTTTTACACCAGCGTTTATCCAAATGCAGGACTCCCAAACCAGTTTGGAGGCTATGATGATACACCCTCTGAAATGGGAGCTTATATTCATGATTTCCTGGACCATAATTTTGTAAATATTGTGGGAGGCTGTTGTGGAACAACTCCTGCACATATCCGCGAATTTGCCCGCCTGGCCAAAACTGCCGGGATACGAAAAGTGCCCCCGCAAAAAGATTTTCTGAAACTAAGCGGGTTGGAGCCTTTAACAGTCTTTCCCGGAAGCAATTTTATCAATGTGGGAGAACGGACCAATGTGGCCGGATCAAAGCAGTTTGCCCGGCTCATAAGGGAAGAAAATTTTGAAGAAGCCCTCCGTATTGCCCGGCAACAGGTTGAAAACGGAGCTCAGATACTGGATGTAAATATGGATGATGCCATGCTGGAATCGGAAAAAGTGATGGTGAAATTCCTGAATCTGCTCTCAGCCGATCCGGATATAGCCAAAGTTCCGGTAATGATTGATTCTTCTAAATGGCCAGTAATAGAAGCCGGACTGAAATGTATGCAGGGAAAGGCGGTGGTTAATTCAATCAGCCTGAAGGACGGGGAAGATGCATTTATCCTAAAGGCAGAGAAAATTCACAAATACGGGGCTGCTGTCATAATAATGGCCTTTGATGAAAAAGGACAGGCTGCTAATTATGAAGATAAAATAAGGGTTTGTGAAAGGGCTTATAAAATTCTGACTGAACAAATCCATTTCCCTCCTTCTGATATCATCTTTGATCCGAATATTTTAACCGTCGGCACAGGAATAGAGGAACATAATAATTATGCCATTGATTATCTCAGGGCTATTAAGTGGATAAAGCAAAACCTGCCGCATGCCAGGGTAAGTGGCGGGATCAGTAACCTCTCCTTCGCATTTCGCGGGAATGATACTGTCAGGGAGGCCATGCATGCTGCATTTTTGTATCATGCAATCCAGGCAGGTATGGATATGGGTATAGTGAATGCGGGAAATATGCCTGTTTATGATGAAATTCCGCCGGACCTGTTGCAACTGGTCGAGGATGTCATCCTCAACCGCCGGAAAGATGCTACCGAAAGGCTCATTGTCTATGCGGAAAAAGTCAAGGATAAAGGAGAGAAAGTCCAGAAGGTGGATGAATGGCGCAGTACAGATGTGAATGAAAGGCTCCGGCATTCTCTGGTAAAAGGCATCACTGATTTTATTGAAGCAGATACAGAGGAAGCCAGGCAATTGTTTCCGCGTGCCCTGGAAGTAATTGAAGGTCCGCTTATGGATGGAATGAACATAGTAGGTGATTTATTCGGGAGCGGTAAAATGTTCCTGCCACAGGTGGTGAAAAGTGCCCGGGTCATGAAGAAGGCGGTTGCTGTTTTGGAGCCCTATATTCAAAAAGAAAAACTCCTTCAGCCTGACCAGTCAACAGCAAATAATAAAAGCGGAAAAGGTAAGATACTTATGGCCACCGTTAAGGGAGATGTGCATGATATTGGTAAGAATATCGTGGGAGTTGTACTGGGATGTAATAATTACGAAGTAATTGACCTGGGGGTGATGGTAGCGGCTGAGAAAATACTGGAAACGGCCAGGAAGGAAAATGTGGATGTAATTGGCCTGAGCGGATTGATCACCCCCTCGCTGGATGAAATGGTGCACGTTGCTTCAGAGATGCAAAGACAAGGCCTTAATATTCCGCTTCTGATTGGCGGGGCCACTACATCAGAGATCCATACGGCTGTAAAAATTGATCCGCAATATAATCAGATGGTCGTGCATGTGAAGGATGCTTCCCGTTGTGTGGGTGTGCTTTCCGACCTTCTGTCAGAGGAATCTCATGATATTTTTCAGGGAAAGATCAATACTAAATATGATCTTCTCAGGGAAAAGCATGAGAGAAACAGGAATCAGCAGCAATACCTTAGTCTGCCCGCGGCCCGCCGGAACAAGCTACATACAGACTGGCAAAAAGTAGAGATCGTACAGCCTTCTTTCCTTGGTAATCGAACTTTTGATAATTACCCCCTGGAAGATCTCCGGGATTATATTGACTGGACTTTTTTCTTTCACGCATGGAAAATTCCCGGGAAATACCCGGCGATTTTTGATGATCCCGTGAAAGGGGAGGAGGCCGGGAAATTGTTCAGAGATGCGAATGAATTATTGGATAGGCTTATATCTGAGTCGATGGTGCAGGCCAGAGGGGTGGCCGGATTTTATCCGGCCCAAAGTTCAGGAGAGGATGTAATCGTGTTTGATCCGCAGGATGCCGGCAAAGAAATCACGACTATCCATTTTCTCCGAAACCAGGAGATCAAGGACAAGGACGTTCCTAACTTAAGCCTGGCCGACTTCATAGCTCCCGCTGAAAGCGGGAGGACGGATTACATCGGAGGATTTGCCGTTACAGCCGGAATAGGAATAGAAAAGTGGGTCAAATATTTTGAAGACAGAAATGATGATTATAACAGCATTATGCTGAAAATCCTGGCTGACCGCCTGGCGGAAGCTTTTGCCGAAAGACTGCATACCTTGGTAAGAAGGGAACTCTGGGCATATGCTCCCACTGAAAACCTGGGCATCCCTCAAATAATTAAAGAGGAATACCAGGGAATCCGCCCTGCACCGGGTTATCCGGCCTGCCCCGAACATTCGGAGAAAAAAACTCTATTTGATTTGCTCCAGGCAGAAGCAAATTCCGGTATTATCCTCACTGAAAGTTACGCCATGTATCCGGCAGCCTCGGTTAGTGGCTACTATTTCAGCCATCCCTTTTCACGCTATTTCAACCTGGGGTATATAACAAGGGAACAGGTGACGGATTATGCCATACGTAAAGGAATTGCTTTGCAGGAAGCGGAAAAATTGCTCGGGCCAAATCTGGCATATTAAAAATCTTCCGAATAAAAAACATTAATAAAAACAATTAGAATACAGTTCATTATGCGTGTTGTCGAAGCTATAGAAAAATCAAAAGGACCGCTTTTCACTTTTGAGATTTTACCTCCGGTGAAAGGTCTGGATATACAATCTATTTACGATACCATCGATCCATTAATGGAGTTCGAGCCCTCTTTTATCGAAGTGACCTATCACCAGGAAGAAATTGAATTCAAAGAATTGCCGGATGGTACTATCCGTAAAAGGACCATCAGCAAGCGCCCCGGCACTGTCGGGATATCAGCGGCCATTAAATTTAAATACAAAGTTGAGGTGGTCCCTCACATTATTTGCGGGGGCTTTACAAGGGAGGAAACCGAGGATGGCCTGATCGACCTGAATTTCCTGGGAATTAATAACCTGCTTGTAATCCGCGGGGATAATCTCCCCGGAGAGAAATTCTTCCGCCCCGAAAAAGATGGTCATCAATATGCCTACCAGCTCATCGAACAGATCATTGACCTGAACCGGGGTATCTATACCGAAGATGATCTTCTGAATAAATCCCCCATGGACTTTGCCCTTGGGGTGGCTGGCTATCCTGAAAAACATATAGAAGCGCCCAATCTGAGGACCGATATAAAGCATTTGAAACAAAAAGTAGACGCCGGAGCCCAGTATGTTGTCACTCAAATGTTTTTCGATAATTCCAAATATTTTGAATTCGTGAAATTATGCAGGGAAGAAGGCATAAAGGTTCCGATCATTCCGGGGATGAAACCCATTTCCTCTAAAGGTCAGCTGGCTGCCCTTCCCCGGACTTTCAATATTACCATACCGGAGGACCTTCAGAAAGAAATTGAGAAGTGTAAAGATAATAAAGCTGCCCGGCAGGTTGGGATCGAATGGGGAATTGTGCAATCTAAAGAGCTTATCAGGGCGGGTGCCCCGGTAATCCATTATTTTACCATGGGAAAATCCGATAATATTAGGGAGATAGCAAAGAACATTTTTTAAGTCTTTTTCTATCTTTACAGTCTGTAAAATTTGCTCATAATGCTCATAAGGATATTATTACTTAACGGACTTATCTTGCTAATTACTTTTCAAGTCTCTGCCCAGCTTACCGCAGGAGGCGATACTACGATCTGCAAGGGGCAGCAAACCCAGTTGAGCGCAAGCGGTGGGGGTGCAAGTTACTACTGGAGAGCTTATCCACCTGATGCCTCTCTCCTGATTCCCCAGCAACAAAATCCAATTGTTGCACCACAGCAAAATACCATGTATGTTGTACAATCGAATGTCGCCACAGGTAATTATATCCTGAACGGATCATTTGAATTGGGGAATACCGGCTTCAGCAGTGATTATGTGAATAACCAAATCAGTATAGTAGACGAAGGGACTTACGCTGTTGTAAATGACGCCCATACAGTACATCCAAATTTCTTCTGTAATCACGATCATACTTCGGGCCATGGTAAGTTTATGGCTGTAAACGGGGCAGGGGTTCCGAATGTGAGGGTCTGGTACTTCGATCTGCCAAATATTCAGCCCAATACACAATACGAGTTTTCGACCTGGATCACAAGTCTTCATGAAACCAATCCCGCTGTGCTGCAGTTTAGCATTAACGGCCAGCTCATGGCCGAGCCTTTTCATGCATATCCAAGCACCTGTGTCTGGTACCAGTTCTTTTTTATCTGGGAATCAGATACAAATACTCAAGCTGATATCAGCATAGTAAACCAGAATACCATTCTTAGCGGAAATGACTTTGCCCTTGATGATATAACTTTTGCCACTGCTATTGTATATTATGATACGGTTTATGTGACGGTTATACCGAAATACAATTCTGTCTTCAGTGCTCCTGATCACATTTGTAGTGGTGAACCTGCCACAATTCAATATAACGGAAATGCCCCGGATACAGCCCAGTTTCACTGGGATTTCGGGAATGCTAATATTCTCAGTGGAAGCGGCCCCGGCCCTTATCAGGTCGAATTCCCGAATGCCGGCACCGGAGAGATCAGCCTCTGGGTCGGAGGTGAAGTATGCCCATCGGATACTTCTTACAATTCCCTGGAAATCTATGACAGTCCTGAGGTAGCCGTCTCAGCGGATGCTAGCATTATACCTTATAACAGCAGCACAACTTTGCATGGAAGTTTTACCGGCTCTCCAGGGCCCTTTGTCTTTAGCTGGGATCCTCCCGGGATGCTTGTAGATCCGAATTCCCAGGACCCGCAAACGCTCAACCTGCTTTCAACAACGACATTTACTTTCAATGTCAGCGACCAGACCTCGGATTGCGAGAGTAGCGGACAAGTTACTGTTACCGTGGCCGGCGGACCTCTGGGTGTATCTGTGATAGCATCACCTCCTGAGATTTGCTACGGAAATTTGACCGAATTGACCGCGACTCCATCGGGTGGCACCGGTTCCTTTGATTATTCCTGGACGTCCAATCCGCCTGGCTTTACTTCCACTTTGTCAACAGTGACTGTTCAGCCTGAGCAGACTACCACATATATTGTTACAGTAAGCGATGGATTAAGTACCCTGACGGATTCAGTTTCTGTTCTAGTCAACCAATTACCCATTGCCAACGCTGGCCCCGATAAGGTGATTGACTATGGAACATCTACTTCACTGGAAGGGAGCGCTACGGGTGGAAGCGGGAATTACTCCTATCATTGGGAACCTTCAGATCTCCTTGATAATGCCGATATAGCAAATCCTGCTACTAATATCCTGAACACCATCACTCAGTTCAGCCTCGTTGTTACTGACCTCCAAACCGGCTGTGTCAGCAATCAGGACCAGGTAATCATAAGTATAAACGGAGGTCCGCTGGCGGTCTTTATACAAACTGATTCAACTAATATATGCAAGGGAGATGAAGTGACCCTGACAGCTTATGGCAGCGGGGGCAGTCAGGGGAATTATTCCTATTCCTGGGAAAAGAATGGGAGCTCTTTTGGTGGGAATACTGTTAGCATCAGCGATAATCCGCAAACTTCCTCCACTTATTCCGTGGAGATTGACGA
Organism: uncultured Bacteroidales bacterium; assembly: GCA_963787195.1. Classification (GTDB taxonomy): domain Bacteria; phylum Bacteroidota; class Bacteroidia; order Bacteroidales; family JAGOPY01; genus CAWBCI01. The sequence continues at coordinate 113,092 of CAWBCI010000026.1, read as the reverse complement.
TGGTTTTACTAAAATCAGCGGACAAATTACTATAACTGTGAATCCCCTGCCTGTATTTAGCTGGTCAATGGGGCATGACACGATAATCGCCTGCCCTTATGATTCTGTATCTCTGTCAACTGAACCGGCACTTCCCGGCTGGACTTATCTCTGGTCCAATGGCTGGACCGGAAGCAGCATGAAGGTGGGTACTACAGGAATTGGTTATGATCAGAAGGAATACTCGCTGAGGGTTAGGAATGGAAATCTTTGTGACTTTGAACGCAATATTACAGTTGTTTTCGATTTCAGTGTATGTTCAGGGCTGGATGAACATGATGCAAGTGCACAAATAAAGGTTTATCCAAATCCTGCCAAAGGGAAATTAAATTTCGAATTGCCCACATCAGGCGGAAAAATGGAGATCCTTATTTATAATGCCCAGGGTATAATGAAGAATGAATTGAGCATTCCTTCGGGAGAGAATTCTGCAATTTTAAATGTTTCAGCTTTTAATCAGGGGCTTTATTATTTTATTTTGAAGGATAAAAAGGGAAATATTGGAGCGGGCAAATTTGTAATCGGATATTAGGATAGAAGAAGTTCCGTATATGAAAAGATACATTTGTTTCCAGGGAATTGGCACGCTGAGCTTCATCTATATGATTATAGATTTAATTCCCTTTTAAGTAAATTTGTCTGTCGGAACAATTTTGAAACTTAATTGTTGTAAATATCAATCCAAAATAAATCATAATGGAACAAGAAATGAAGATATCTACCTTCCAGAAATGGTGGGTTTCCATCCGTCCATTTTCCCTGCCGGCATCAACTATGCCGGTCATATTCGGAACGGTATTAGCAGTAGTTTACGGTGGGTTTGCCTTAAAGCCTGTGCTGTTCGTATTGGCTTTCATTGGTATGGTCATATTGCACGGGGCTGCCAATATACTTAGTGATATATACGATTTCAGAAAAGGTCTGGATACGGAGCCTTCACCCGTCAGCGGCGGGGTAGTACGTGGCCTGATCACCATGAAGGAGGCCCGCAATGCTTCCATTATTATGTTCAGCATAGGCACAGTCATCGGGCTTTTCCTGGTTTGGGTGAGTGGCTGGGAACTTTTGGGGATAGGACTCCTGGGCCTTTTCGTGGGTATTTTTTACACAACCGATACCGGCCTTTCGATGAAATATCACGGACTGGGTGATCTGGCCGTTTTTCTGAATTTCGGCATCCTTGGATCCTTAGGTGCCTGGTTTGTACAAAGCGGGACTCTTTCATGGGTTCCCGTGATATGGGCCATTCCTATGTCGATGCTGGTTATTGCCATCCTGCATGCCAATAACTGGAGGGATATAAGTTCCGATAAAAAGGGAAAGATCTTTACCATTGCAGCATTGCTGGGCGATAAAAATTCTTTGAAATATTATGGTGTTTTGATTTATGGTCCTTTTATAGTTGTTCTTGGACTGATCCTGGTTCCTCACTTGCTCTTTCCCGGGCTGGTCGCGATGCCTTATACTTTTTTGGTCACAATAGCTGCTTTACCCCTGGCTTTCAAAGTCTGGAATAAAGCAATCAACAGGGCCAATCCAAAGAATCCACTGGATTTTATAGCCCTGGACGGCGCTACAGCCCAGTTAAACCTTGCCTTTGGTTCTCTTTGCACCCTCGCCCTTTTACTCCAGGCGCTCATCAATTATATCGTTTAATATGATGCAAGAGGGAAGGCCTTATCTCAGTAAAAGAAATATTATTTTCATCAGCATATTGGGGGCCATCATGTTCGCCCCCTTATTTGTTTTCAGGGCCATCGGGCAGTTCGACTTCTGGTGGTGGATGAGCACCAATCTATTAATCCTGCTGGGGATATCATTCTTTATGGACCCGGAATACCGCTTTTTTCTGAATTATGATCTGAAGACGGATTTCCTGAAAAAGATATTCTATGGAATAATTTCAGCTATTGCGCTTTATGTGGTCTTTTATGCCGGGAATTATTTATCCCGCCTGATATTTGATTTTGCCGGAAGCGGCATACAAAAAGTTTATCATTTTAAGGGAGATGCCAGTTTTTACCGTATTGGGCTGCTGATGTTGCTGGTAATAGGGCCTGGGGAAGAATTATTCTGGCGGGGATTTTTACAACGCCATTACGCATCGCGAATAGGAAAGATGAATGGCTATATAGCTGCCACGGCTCTTTACACAGCGGTACATCTTCTTTCAGGCAACCTGATGCTGGTAGTGGCCGCTCTTGTGGCCGGCCTGTTCTGGGGATGGATGTATATGAAATATAATTCTATGGTCATGAATATCATCAGCCACACGGTCTGGGATCTCGCAGTTTTTATCCTGATACCTTTTAGCTAAGAGCAAATTTTTCGAAGAGGCAAGAGGCAGGATTTCCCATTTTTCACAAAGTTTTCACATTTTAGCTTTCCTGAGATTTTAGGAGGCCCCCTTCAATTATTGATAAAAACTTTATTGGAGCCTGATCCTGAATCAGGCCAGGACCTATCAAAAAACTCTTAATGTGTTAATTTTATGTTAATTACCTTAAAAAACTGGCATCTGACCGGAGCTTATTATATTTTTATCGTCTGTTTTAATGGTGGTTTAGAACGAACAATCCAGATTTTCTTCACCTTATCCAATGCATTCAAGTTTAAGCGAATCCAAAATCATTATATTAGTTTGAGCAGTTTGTTGAAGGGAGTGTCCGGGAAAGGCGCTCCTTTTTTTATTCCAATTTTTAAGGAAATCTCTTTATAGAAGCGTGTTTTTTTTAAGACTTATCAGATTTCGTACTGCTTCCCATCCTTCCTCATCAAGTTTCGGCCCCATCACTTCTATCACTTTACCGGCCAGGATAGACCCTATCCGGCCACATTCATCCAGGGGGAGATTATTGGCCAGTCCGTATAGGAAACCGGAAGCATACAGGTCTCCCGCACCGGTACTGTCAATATTCTTCACCGGGATAACCCCGATTCTATGCATTTCATCGCCTTTTCTAATTAGTGAGCCCTTGCTGCCAATTTTAACAACTGCTATTTCACAATCCCTTGCGATAATTTCAAGGGCTTCTTCCGGCTCTTTACCGGTAAATACCCGGGCTTCCTCCTCATTTGCAAAAACGATGTCGATATAGTCTTTCACAATATGTTTCAGGAATTCCAGGTTTTCCTCCACCACGTTGAAGCTGGCCATGTCGAGGGATATTTTCAGGCCCTGCTTGCGGGCAAGTTTAACGGCTGTTTCAAGTAGCTTATGGTTTTGCACCAGGTAGCCCTCTATATGAAAGTAGTCGAAACCTTCAAAGATTTCTTCGCTTAGGTCCGCATCCGAAAGCTCAATAGCAGCGCCGAGGTAGGTAGCGAAAGTGCGCTCTGCATCCGGGCTGACAAGCGCCACGGCCCTTCCCGATTCGGTTTCGCTATAAAAAAGCAGGGGTTTGATATTGCTATTCATGAGATTATCGCGGAAGATATTTCCCATAAGGTCATGACCTATTTTGCCCATGAAAGCCGTTTCAATGCCCAGCCTGGCCAGTCCGTGGATGGTATTGGCGGCGGAACCGCCCGAGGCCATAACTTTTTCCAGGTGTTCAGTGCCTTTCATTACCAGCTCCGATCGGTCCCGGTCAACCAGGATCATACTGCCTTTAGGCAGTTCAAAACGTTCCAGGTAGCTTTCATTATCCAGCCTTGTCATGATGTCGACAAGCGCATTTCCCATTCCGATTACTTTAGTCATCTTTTCGATTTAATATAAGGCGGCAAAGGTAGGGAAAAGTCGGCAGTCGGCAGTCGTCAGTCGTCAGTCGTCAGTCGGCAGTCAGCAGCAACTAATAACCAATAACCACTAACATTTCCCCCTGGTACCCAAAACTCAATACCCCAAAAATTTCTTTATATTAATTTTTTTCCGGACAGAATTTGTGTGTTTAAGAAAAAGTAGTACATTTGCCGCACTTTTTAAGATTCCCCAATAGCTCAGTTGGTTAGAGCGACTGACTGTTAATCAGTAGGTCCCTGGTTCGAGTCCAGGTTGGGGAGCCGGCAAAAAACCCTCGACTTAGTCGAGGGTTTTTTGATGTAACGAGGTAACGATATTACGAAATGTCGAAATATTGAATTAAATGGTACATCACTTCGTTACATCGTGATATCGTAATATCGCTACATCGTTACTTTTCTTTCTGCTTCCTTCAAAAAAAAGTTAGATAATTGGGTTTTTGGATAATGCTTTTAGCTAAGGATTGTGAGTGTATGTCGGAGGTGGATACAGATACTTTTTCACTTCTCTGAAAAAAATTTCAAACCTTGACTGGTATATTTCCTGAACATTTTATGTTTGAACTCACTGAAGATGAATTTAATCACTTGAGGTCACAGATTGTGACCTCAAATTGGGGAGGGCAACGATATCTACCCTTTGTTTTCACAGAGCTGGGCGTATTACAGCTTGCAAATGTGCTTAAAAGCAGAAGGGCAAGAAATATGAGTATAAGAATACTCGAGGTTTTTATTAAGATGCGGGAAATGTTGACCACGCATAAAGAGATTTTAGGTAAAATAGAAAAGATAATCGAAAAATTGGGCGAACATGATGAACAGATCATGATAATCTTCGAATACCTGAAAAAACTTGAACATGAAAGAGAACAAGAAAATGAACAGCAAAAACGCAAAAGGATAGGATTCCGGAAAGAAGAATGAATCAATGAGACTCAATTTTTTCAAGCGAAGCGAAGAATAAATTGTCAGTCAAATTGATCTCTATAAGACGAAGTCTTATTGGGGATCTGATGGGACTAAATTCCCCGTCTCTTGAGACGAATAAGAGATATTTCCTTAAGATACCCTGCTGCTTGCGGCGGGGTAGTTTATTGGCATTTGACAGCCGTTTCCTGCCCCCTCATTTATGAACTTTCGAATTTGCGAACTGTCGAAATATCGAAATGTCGAATTAAATGTAACATGGAACATCACCTCGTGACCTCGTTACATCGTTATTTCGTTTTCTTCCCCTTCCACCGTTTGGGGGAAGGGGCCAGGGGATGGGGGCGGAACAGATATCGCTACATCGTTACATCTTTTCCGCTCATTTCACCGGCCCCAGATATTTGTCGCACCAATTCAGAATTTCCCTGATTTTGTTGGATTTTTGAATATAATGACTGGTTTCATAGATGCACAGCCTTTTATCGGCATCCGGAGTACCCAGGAGTTTGAAGAAAGGCATTACTGATTTTCCCAGGGGAAAGCTCGCATCATATCTGCCGTTAAGCATCAGGGTGGGTATTTTTATCCTGGGAACATAGTTTATTCCATCGGCTTCAGGATAGGGTCTTGTATTGCTTAATCCGCCTACGACCATGATATTAATGGCAAGACGATCTTCCACTGCCGGAATAATTCCTCCTAATCTTCCTCCCCAGCTGTGCCCGTAAAATCCCAGTTTGCTGGTATCTATATCCGTTCGGGTCTCGAGATAATCAATTGTCCGGCTGAAATCTTTAACCCATTTTATTAAAACCTCAGTATACTGGTGATTTTGAGCAGGATAATAATCAATCTTACCGTCATTTCTTTCAAAGGTTCTGAAAAATACAGGGTATGCTACAGCACGTCCGCTTTTTAAAACGAAGTCAAGCCACCCGTTTACGCGGCCTTCGGTTTGTAAATCTTTTGCAAAAATGGCATATGAGCCCGGGAAAAAAATGAGTGTCTGATATGGGGGTACTGAATTCCTTGGAAGAAACAGGTATAAGATCATCCTCTGATTATCGTAAGCGGCATCAAATGAAACTTTCTCCATGATCCAGTCATCGGGACTCTCATCTTTTTCTTCTATTTTGGCATTTAATGCCTTCTTATCATAAAGGAATTGGTTTTTATAAATCAGGAAAGTGCTTTCCGGGACAGGTATTTCCATCGAATAATCCATACTTCCTCTTAAATCCATCTCAATGAAGCGGAAAGCTGTTAGAGGAATTTGTGCTTTATCTATATATAAAGCACACCTGAATCCGTTCATGGATGAACGGTCAAATGCAGGCAGTTGGTCCCACTCTGTAAACATATAGTTTTCATCGGCCCAACCGCCTCCGGAAATTAAATGTCCGACATTTGTTTCATTCCAGTTCCATTCCCTTACATTGCCAGCCATATCAAAGGCTCCGTAGCATGAAATATCCGAACTATGCCCGACTGGCACAGGTCCTTTACCGCCAAAATTACTGAGAGGACATATTTCCGGAGCGATATAATCAAATATCGCAGCCTCGTAAAAGCCGGCACCGCTATCCCAATGATCGCCGCTTGGCAGCACTTTCCCTGCATACTCTGCATATGCAGCGGCTTCGTACCAGCTTAGGCCCGAGACAGGGTAATCATCCTGTCCGTCAGGATAGTCTCCCGCTTCCCATGTTGAAGGCCCATGCCTTCCGGTTTTATCAACGAATTCAGATATCGCTTCTTCCCACGAAAGTTTTTTCCCTTCCCTGATAAATTCATTCTTCCAGTATTCACGATTGCGGTAAGCTCCCTGGTCAATAAATTCTTTGTACTGCTTATTTGTTACTTCATATTTATCCAGAAAAAATCCGTTTTTTGTGTTAAAAGTGTTTTTCACCTCATCCCAATATCCATCCACATATACCATTCCGCCTGGAATAGAACCCTTTTTAAACAGCTTTCTTGACATAGTATCGATGCCGGTACTTGTCACGGCGAAAACTGTTTCATATCCCGGTTTTTCTAATTTAAAGCGGTAAAATGTAGCTAGCGGGAACTTGATACTATCAAGAGGTGTTCGCCCGAGCTTTTGCCATACGCCGGCAGTATCTGAATAATTTTTAATATAAACCTCAGCCCCGGGAGGATCGGTTAGTATTGTTAATTCCCCAACTACTTTCGTCAGCCAATCATTCAGTTCAGGATTTTCCGGAATGTATCTTTCAGCCCTGGTTGCTAAATTAAAAGCTTCAGTGAAACTCGCGTTATTATAGAGCTCTTCAATCCCTGGTAGCATTACTTCTGTAGCCCACCTTACTTTAGCCCGGTGATTCAATCGTAAAAATGCAACAATTATAATTACCACCACTGCCAGAATGGATGGAACCAGAATTTTCACTTTGGAAGACAGCCGGCTAGCTTTCTTTTCTGTTTTCCCCTCAGCCTGAAATTCTTTTTCTTTTAATTTATCCTCAGTACTTATAGCATAAATCCTGACCGGGTCTGGGATATTCTTGAGTGTTTTTTCCCCGTAGAATTCCACTCTGATACCGACTTTATTTTTGATGTCATCGTAAGCTTTTTCAGAGATATAAATTCCGCCGGGTTCACCTGCCGCTTCAATCCGGGAAGCTATATTTACCCCATCACCGAAAACATCCCCCCCTTTCAAAATTATATCGCCAATATGAATTCCAATCCTCACCTTCAATGAGCTTTCTTTGTAACATAGCTTCTGGATAGCAATGGCACAATTAACGGCGTCTATTGAACTCTGGAAGATTGCCAGTGTCCCGTCGCCGATTTCTTTGATGTATTTCCCGTTGAATCTTGCTATGGCTGATTTGTGGATGGATCTGTTCTTTTCCAGGATACGCATAGCCATTTTTTCATCCTTGGACATCATCGCTGAATAGCCAGTAATATCCGTGAACATGATGGCAGAAAGTTTGTGTTGCTCTTTCATTTAAGAGAGAATTAGCAAAACCAATATTGACTTGAATCTTTAAATATATGAATTTAATTGTTAAAAATCAAAACATTATGTGGTTAAGAATTATAGGGATTCCGGATATTATCAATGGAATAAACTGGTCAGTTGGCAGCGGAATCGAAAGAGCAAATTCAGAATAAGGTGAATTACAAGTGAATTTGAGAAATGGGTGTAGCGTGGCTAAAAGGCTTATTTTGTCCGGCTAAGTATCATCGTACCCTCTTCAGACTTATCGTCTGAAAACTCAGTAGGATGTTTGCCGTCGGCTGAAACGCGAATTTCCAATTTGTCATTTGAAAGAGCCCTTATGATTCCAAAAAGACTTGTCCATTCCGAACCCGGCTGATTGCACTTACCCAAACAAATGTCTATTTTTACAGGACTTCCATTGCTGTAAAGCAAATATTCCCCTTTTTTAGTCACGCCTGTGCCATCCTGAAGTTTTTCATACATTTCATAGCTGCCTTTAGGATCAAAAATAATATATCCTTCAGATGCGCGCTTATTAGGCGCTATTTCCCATTTGCCGGGGATAAGTTGAGCGAGGTCTGTGGATGAATTTTCATTTAATACAGTATCCGGAGAATTTGGTTTTACTATATCAAATTGTTGTTTGTTGGCATCATTTCCAAACATTGGACAATCCTTCACTTCCCTGGCATGAACCGTGAAAGCAAAGGTCATTAAGAAAACAAAAAACAATAGAAATTTAAAATTATTCATAGAATTTCCTCCTGATTTTTAGCCTGGTTTATTAAAGTTTTATTTTCCCGTTAATAAGAAGTCTCAAGACCTGGAATACTCACATAACAACATTTATCCTATTATAAAATAGTAAATATAAGGAAAAAAGCGAATGCATCAAATCCGCCGATAATAATAGTATCAGCTCTTAGATTTTATACATTTGCTTTATAATAAAAGGAGGAAATCATTATGGCAAAGCTGACACAGGACATGAAGGATATGATCATGAAACAACAATGTTTTCATGCAACCGTGAGTAAAGAAGGAATTCCCAACAATGCCCCCAAGCGCTCGACCCGGATCCTTGACGATGAAACCCTTATCTTCAATGAGGGCGTTGGCGGAACGACTTACAGGAATATCCTGGATGGATCAAAGGATGCTATAGCCGTAGTTGACCGGGAAGCCCTGGATGGTTACCGCTTCATCGGCACCCCCGAGGTTCAGACCGAAGGTGAACTTTTTGAAAAAGCCACTGAGATGGCTTTGAAAGCAGGAATGAACAAACCCAAAGCGCTTATCCTGGTCCATATCGAGGAGATCCACACTCTCAAACCCGGGCCTATGGCAGGGAAAGAATCGTGTAGACTGTCGAAATGTCGAAATATCGATATGACGAATTAAATGGAACATGGAACATCACTTCGTGATATCGATATTTCGTGATATCGTTACATCGTTACTTCTAAATCTATTCCCCTTCATTTTTAATGCATCTCACGCTGAAGCCGTTGCTTTTCATTGCGCCGCTAAAATGGATGGCTTCAGTTTGGTTGTAATAAAGGGTATAGTCCCATCCATAAGTTGAACCATTCTGCGTGGAAGTCCAGAAAGATGCACGTTCACCGAGAGGGGTGCTGAAGTTCCCCAGATAATCCCGGAAACTGCCCGGAACTGCTGTAAAACCGCTTTCGTTGGTTGCACCGGTATTGGGCGAAAGCCATCGAACTGTGCCTGCCTCTTTCATCTTCCCGCCTGCCATGCTCAAACCTCCAAGGTAAGTGATCAGGATGCCCATCTCTGCATCCGTGGGTAAATGCCAGTCTTCAGGACAAATTCCCTGTACCCCGGGGGTGGAGGTAAATTGCATCATCTCGTCCCATTGATAAAGCCCCCCGTATATATCACAATTTGTCTCCAGGTTATTGTAGCAGTATTTCTCCATAATGCCGTTATTTACCTGGGCCTGATTGCCGTTTATCCTTGTGCCAATATTCATATTTTGCGACATCCAGCATTGTGTGCCGATCTGGACGGTATTATATGTCTTTCCGTCCCGCACATCGGCGATGGGTGTCCCGCAGGCAGGGGCCAGGGTCCCGGTTCCGAAAAGCACTTCTTTCCATTCGGAAGAAGAGGCGAGATAGGCGTAAAACTTGTCGTCAGATGTGCAGAATACCAGCAAACTGTTCACCGGATTGGTGATTGTCCTGATCTGGTCCTGCGTCAAACGTGGCACAAGTAAACCTTTGTTGGTTGATTTTATATCCAGCATAGCTGAATTTTCGGGTTGGCTGCTGTCGGTACTGATCCCGACCTGGGCCAGGTTGTTCCCGATGGTGATGATGATAAATGAAATAAAAAGTACAAGATTCTTCATACCATCAATGATTTTGTGACGAATTTAAGGAAAATTATAAATGCTATATATTTTTGAAAATTTAAAATTTTAGGCTGGAAAATATTAAATCATGAGGCAGAGAAGGAATGGTCCATTTGTGGATTGTCGACTGTCGATTTTTAATGTAATGTTCGATATTTCGTTGCGTTGCTAAATCATTCCATAATTCCATCAAACCTATAACAAAGGGCTTAAATTTGCATAAATCATCTAATTGCATGTTCATAATTATTCTTGAAAAATAATAAAAGACCTTTTTGTCCTTTATTAAAGTTTTTTGTATTTTTGTCAGGTAGAATTTAAATAAAAATCTTATGACAATTAATTCAAATACACCGGTCGGGGAAGTGGTTAAAATGAACCTGAACACGGCCCCGGTATTCCAGGCAAACCATATCGATTACTGCTGCGGAGGAAGTAAATCCATATTGGAAGCATGCAGTGATGCCGGGATCGAACCTGCTGAACTCATTGACCAATTGGAAAAAATTACAGAAAAGATTGATCCCGATTCTGAATTTTTCAACAGCCTTCCTTTGGATGACTTATGCGATTATATCGTGAAACGGCATCACCAATATGTGAAAAGCAATATCCCTTTCCTGAAGGAAAGCCTGGATAAAATTTGTGATGTACATGGTGAAAATCATCCCGAGCTTTTTGACCTGAGAAAATTGTTTAACGGATCAGCCGGGGATCTGACTATGCATATGCAAAAGGAAGAAATAATGCTGTTTCCCTATATTGCAAAAATGGCAAAGTCGGATAAGGAAGGTTCGGAACTTTCCGCATCGGTTTTTGGTTTTGTTGAAAATCCCATCCGGATGATGGTTTCGGAACATGATACGGAAGGCCGTCGCTTCGACTCCATCGCCGAGATCTCAAATAATTATGAAATACCTGAAGATGCTTGCATGACATACAAGGCCACCATTTTGAGGCTCAAAGACTTCGAAAACGACCTGCACAGGCATATCCATCTTGAAAATAATATTCTCTTCCCCAAAGCTATCGATCTCGAATCGCGCTTAATGCAAAAAAATAATTAAGCGGTCAGACTTATAAAACAAGATTACTGTTATAATTTTTTAATTGAACATTCACAATAAAGAAAGCAGATGATAATCACTGCAAGATTATATGGATACGTGGCAGATGTGGGTCAATACAAAGTTCTGGTCGATCGCTTATGGCCAAGGGGAGTGTCAAAAGAGAATGCTATCTGGGATAAATGGATGAAGGAAATAGCTCCCAGTAATGAGCTACGTCAATGGTTCGGACATGATGTGGAAAAATGGAATGAATTCAAGAAAAAATATAAGCTTGAACTTGCTGAAAAGGAATCGGAACTGTATAGAATCCGCAAACTTGAACAAGAGCATGACACCGTAGTTCTGCTATATGCTGCAAAGGATAGCATTCATAACCAGGCAAATGTAATCAAGGAGTTCCTGATGAACAGCAAGTTGTAGATGGAATGCCGGGAAATTCCGGAGGGATAAAAGAATAAGGGTGTTGGCCCTGCTCGCTATCAGTGCCACTTAAAAATCTTTAATCCGGCAGTGAAAAAGACCAGGCCGATTGTAGTGAGAACCAGAAATGACAGGGAGACCTGCTGAAAGCCCGCGCCTTCAATAAAAATCTGCCGGGTGGCGTCGGCCAGCATGGTCAAAGGCAGAAGCTTAATAAAGGGGATGCTCCAGCCGGGAAAATTGTGATAGCTGAAAAATATCCCGGAGATGACCATCATGGGCATCACAATGGCATTGATTAAGCCGTTGCCGATTTCGGTGTTCGAAGTATGGGAAGACATAAAAACGGCAATGCCGGCAAAAGCGATATTTCCTGCAATGAATACCAGGAGGAGCGCAGCTATATTTCCCTGTATCGTGATCCCGAAGACAAGCCATGAAAACAGCAGCAATAAGCCAGATTCCACGAAGTTCATCCCAATCCTGACTGTAATCATAGAAATCAGAAAATACCTTTTTTTCATCGGCGTTGCAACCATACGGCGGAGCAGTTTTTTAGACCTTTTCTCGATGATCCCGTAGCTTAATCCCCACATGCACGACATCATGATTCCCATCGCGATCAAACCGGGAATAAGGAAATCGATATAGCGGGTCCCTGTGACTGTCAGGGGCTTTATATTTTCTGAATTTTGACTGAGTTCAGGATCAGGGCTGCCGAAAAGCTTTGTCAGTTTGAGATAGGTAAGCTGCGCATCCGGATTTTGAGGATCGAAATGATATTGTATTTTCCCGTCCTTTTCATCAATAACTACGTTCAAACTCCCTCTTTTCAGAAGGGCCATGGCATTCTGCCAGCTGGTCTTCCTGAAAAACAGGATCGTATTTCCCATCTTATCATCAGGAATGGTGATGCGGTAGCTTAAACTGTCTGAACCCTGCGATTTTATGGTATCGGCATATTTACGGAGAAAATCATCAATAATATAATTTTCTCCCTTCGCGCTGCCGACTGAATTTTGTTCTATAATAGCCACCTTCCGCTCGATATCCGTCTTTTTCGTAAATGCGATCCCAAGCCCGAGCGAAATCAGGATCGGGAAGGCTATTCCCCAGAACAGCACTCCCGGTTCCCGGATCAATTCCTTGAAATAAGCCGCCGTAAGATGAAAGAGCTGGTTATGTATGATCTGTTTATTCATGTAGGTGCCTTCCGGTAAGCGTTATAAATAAATCATCAAGGGTTTTCTTCCTGCTATGGATTGTTTTCAGGTGAAGATTTGATTTCTGAAGCAAGGAAAGGAATTCAGGCAGTTCGGTTTCAATCTGCCGGATTATCAGTACACCTTTGTCTTTCCCGTCTTCCCATTGCACTTTAAGTGGCGAATTATCCATTAGCTTTTTCACGGAAAGACTTGTCTTTTCAAGAGAGAATTCAATGATCTTCTCCTGTGCAGTATCCTCTTCGAGAAGCTGGCTGAGCGTTCCCTGTTGAAGGATTATTCCATTATCCATTATGATGATAAAATCGCAAAGCTGTTCCGCTTCTTCCATGTAATGGGTCGTGAGGATGAGGGAGGTTGCTGATTTGTTTTTCAAAGCCCGCAAAATGGTCCAGACTTCCTGGCGCGCATTGGGATCAAGGCCGGTGGTCGGTTCGTCAAGCAGCAGGATTTTCGGGTCGTTGAGCAGCGCAATACCAAGAGCAAGGCGCTGGCGCTGTCCTCCGGACAAGTTGACAACATAAGATTTAACTTTATCCTCCAGTCCGGTGAGGTCTATGATCTCATCCACCCTGGTTTTCGGAAGCCTGAAAAAGCTGGCAAAGAGTTTCAGAGTCTCCATGACAGTCAGCTTGTCGATGAACCTTGTTTCCTGAAGCGACAGACCGATGATCTGGTGAAGTTCATCCTCGTTGCCTTTCCACTTCTTGCCCATGATCAATATTTCGCCTTTATCCGGTTTCTGTATCCCTTCAATCATTTCAACAAGCGTGGTTTTCCCGGCGCCATTAGGCCCTAAAATGGCTACGAACTGTCCTTTACCGATTTGCAGATCAATTCCATTGACGGCCTGAACCGTTTTAAAAGACTTATAGATACTCCTTACTTCAATTACAGGATCATTAACCATAAACAGGATGATGAATCATTTTTTTCAAAAACATACAAAAATATATCTAATTCGATTGGCAGCAGAAAAGAATTTGGATTTAAGGACGATTCTTAGCAATGAATGACGAGCATTTTCTGCTCGAAAATGATCACTTCTTAATCCTACTAATCAATAAAATATGCTGGTCAATTTTCCCCGGGGATACGGGGACCTGTTTCACCAGCTTTTTCCGGATGTCATAATTATAACTTAGTCAGGGACCAACTCTTAAATTACACCAGTTATAGGCATAGCCTCCCGGGCCGCTGCCGGGTTCATTGCTGTTGTTTAAAGTGCCGCTGGCAGAGAAAGCTTCGTTAGTAACCAGGCTTGTATTTTCAAGAGTCTGGCCATCGGCACCCTAGGTGCCGGCATCCAGATACACAGTTCACCGTGACATCTATGGTCTGAATCAGGCTGTTCTTGTCACCATTAATGGAAAGGCCGCAGGACTTTATGTTCCGGATGAGTAAAACTGAAATGGAAGATTGGATATAACAATTTGTGATATCCAAACGTGAAAAAATGGGATTAAGGAAGATTCCATTGGTTTTTACAGAACAAGGCGTGGCAATGTTGTCAAGTGTTTTGAACGGCGACAGGGCAATTATGGTAAATATCCAGATTATCAGAGTATTTACCAGGATGCGGCAATTACTTGAGACTCATTCTGAAATCCTCCGCAAAATGGAAGATCTGGGAAAGAATGATATTGAACAGGATAAAAAGATCATGATAATATTCGAATACTTAAAACAGCTTGAACAAGTAAAACAAAAAGAGGATGAACAGGAAAAACGCAGAAGAATAGGATTCCGGAATTAAGATTGAATGTCAATTGACAGACTTTTTCTGAGATTTCCCCTTTTTTGAACTGTCGAATTTTCGAAATGTCGATTTGACAAATTAAATGGAATATGGAACATCACTTCGTAATATCGACATTTCGTAATATCGCTACATCGTTACATCAATCAGTTCTTTAAATGCGAAAAGGCACTAAATTAAAGATGAAAGTATCATATCCAAAGGTCACTTAATACAAAACTCCAGACTAAGCCCTATGCCGGCTTCCAGGACACTGTTGCTATTTTCATTCTTGTGGGAAACTATTGGGCTAATGGGGCTCTGCTCGTATCCCGCCTTTTCATACTTTCCTTCATTGGACTTTAATGCACCATAAATATCCGGTGCGATAGTCAGGGAGAAATGTTCATTCAGTTCAAAGTTGAACCCTATCTTCAGATGCAGGACATAGGTCGAGCGGATATGCCTGAAATCCCTGGGGAAATATCCATAACCTGTAAGTTCCGGCTGAAAATTGAAGTTTTTTCCCAGGGGGCTTATATGGCCGAAACCAAGGCCGGCAACCCACAGGGGATCAGCAAGATAATTGAGGCCTACACTATAAATATTGTACAAGGATTTCGTGCCGGAGCGGAAATTCACTCCCGTATTCATATAATCGGCAAAGGAAACAGACCATTGCCGGTAGTAGTTGTGACGGGCATAACTTATCAGGCCTATTGAAACACCTTTTTCGATCGAATCCACTACGTTGATCAGTCCTATCTGGACACCATTCAGCTTGTCCGATAAATTATAAATCCCGGCTAATTGAATCCCCTTGACCCTGTCCTGGTTTACATTCGCAATCCCTGCTATGGTGACTTTAGAGTTCTTAGTCAGATTGATAATTCCGGATAAAAGGACTCCCCTGGCTTCGTTTGTTCCTGTAAAAATTCCGTTTATTTGCAAGCCTCTTGAGGTATGGCTGGTTCCGAAAATACCTCCTGTCCTGAAACCAATGAAATTTCCCCGGGTCATATTGCCAATTCCCCCGATTTGAACTCCGCTAACATTGTTTTCATTATAATTCAGCAATCCCCCGATTTCGCATCCCTTAATGCCTGATGTAGCTCCGGCAAGCGCATTCAGAGAGAAATTAAAACTTGTATGAAGGCTGTTTGCACCGCTTGTGCCCACAGGATAAACCAAAGACATTTGAGCAGGGAATTTCTTTTCAGTTCTTTCCTGGCCGAATATCATTTCACTTGAAAATAAAAGCAGAATAAGGGAAAAAGTAATTTTTGATAGCATTTTATTATTATTTGATTTCAGATTTAAAGACAATTGTAGCCGCAAATAGTTGCAAATGGTATGAAAAATATTCAAAAATCAGGGCCTTATTCATTGCTGTTTTCCTTGAACAAAATGAGAATTCAATTATTTTCTGACTTTAACCAGTTGAGATAATCTTCAATTGTTTTATCAATACCCGAAACCGGAAGATCCAGGTACTGAACGGATTTTGTGTTTCGATAATAATTCTTAATGCAAAGTATACGGGCATTCACCAGGTTTAATTCCGATCTGATCCTCAAAGCTTGTAAAAGACTTCCTATTAAGCCTGCCGTGATCAGAATAAAGCCCGGTACGGGAATAAGTCTCGTCTTTTGTTTAGAAAATATTTTAATCTTCCTGAAGAAATCATGAAAAGACATATTTTCTCCCGAAATCAAATAGCATTCTCCTGATTTTCCTTTGCTTATAGCATTTACAATTCCTTTTGCGGCATCCCTCACATCCACAAAGTTTTTACCTCCGGGAGGATAGAAAACGAACTTCCTGTTCAGTACCATTTTAAAGATCCTGCCGGAATGCGGATTATAATCTTCCGGACCAATTATAAATGTTGGATTAACCACAACGGCATCAATTCTATTCTTTTTTACTGCTTCAAGAACCATATTCTGGGCCTGGAATTTGCTATTCGCGTAACCCGATTTTAAGAACAGGGCTGAAGCCGCATTCTCTTCTTTTCCAGGATCCGTTGCAGTACCATAACCTATTGTATTGGCGCTGCTTACAAAGATCAGCCGCTTGCAATTTTCGGAGGCAAGCGCGTTTATAATATGCGCGGTCGCCTCCACATTCACGGTGTAATAATCTTCAGCGCTGCGATATGACTGACTGGTATCTGCAGCCGCATGAATAACAATATCACATCCTCTGACCGCCTTTTCCACATCTGCTTTGTTTGTGATATTTCCGTAAATCACTTCAATATCAAGTCCGGAAAGGGCAGGGGCTTGTGCTCCGGATCTCATCATGGCACGTACAGTGTATCCGCATCTGAGCAATTCCTGCACTATATGACCCGATAAAAATCCGTTGGCGCCGGTAATTAAAACTCTCATTAATTTACTTTTTGATATTATGATAAGGTTTTAAGAGGATTCAGAGAATTGATTTCCTTGCGAACTACTCTTGAGAGGAGCGGCAGTTTCCAGGCATTGGGTGTTATTGCCATAAATAGCCAGTTAATTTTATTCAATATTCCAGGTAAAATTAAGGAGTCTCTTAAAAACAACTGCCTTATCGCGATCCTCGCCAGTTTATCCGGACTAACCTGCCCCATTCTGCCGAAAATACCTTGTTTTTCAATTCTTGCTGTAACATCGGCGTTGGTTTTAACCGGTCCGGGATGGATTACACTGATAAAAACATTCGTGCCTTTAAGCTCTTCGTGCAATCCTCTGGAAAATGAGTAAATAAATGCTTTGGAAGCCGGGTAAACAGTTTTGAATGCGAAAGGTGAAAAAGAGGCCATACTGGCCACATTCAGTATATATGCATAGTCCTGTTTTTTCAATTCCGGCAATAATAATCTGGTAAGTAAAGAAGTCGCTCTAATATTTACCTGAATAATATTATCAATATATTCCGTTGATACACTTTCAAATGCTTTAGTTCCACCTATACCGGCATTATTTATGAGAATATAAACAGAGAAATTGGAAATGGCCCAATTAGCCACCTCATAAACCGAATCATACTGATAAAAATCAGTTTCAAAATATTGAGCGTCAATTCCGAACTCATCACGGATTTCTTCACAGAGTTCCGGCAATCCTTCTCCTTTTAAAGATACCAGCAGTAAGTTGATTTTTCTGGATGCAAGTTCAAAGGCCATTGCTCTGCCTATGCCCATGCTTGCGCCTGTCAGTAAGGCATATTTTTTATTTGTTGTCTTCATGTTTTTCTGATTATTGGATGATGTTTTGTTTTTGTTTTAGAATTTTCAGGATAAGGAAGTAATAGATGGCCGAAATGACGGAACCGGTGATAAATCCGCCTATCAGCAGAGAGATGAAAACCTCTGAACCGGCATGGTAAAGGTTCATAAATATATTACCTGTCAACAGATCGTGAATATTGATGTTGGAATGGTTTCCCAATAACCAGGACCCTAATTTATAATTCAGGGGATATAGAAGGAGTCCTTTGGTCCAGTTTGTATTGATCACCCCAATGACGATAGCTGATTTGCTCAGGCGGAAAATAGCCGCCAGCATAAGGCTGATAAGGATCTGCATGCCGACCAGTGGGGTCACCCCAATGAATGATCCCAGGGCAAAACTTTTTGCAATTAACCTGGGTTCACCGATGAATTTTTGTATTTTTTCCCTGAAGCGTTTTTTTAACTTTTTCATAGCAAATAAAAATCCTTATATAGTAAATAAGAGCTTGAATTTTACAAGATTATGCATGAAAACCCCTCTTACTACGGGGTCCATAATTAATCTGGGAAACTCGGGTGAAGTATAGGAAATGGTGGAAAGGGAAATATAAAGCTGGCCATTCCCCAGGTCCGTAATTTTCCATACAGCTTTATAATTCAGCAGTCTTTTTACATTTTCCTTAAATGGCAATTCGTCTTCTTTACTTGTCATTTCAATAGTCACCGAAGCCGGATTGTTGAATTTAAGCCTGGAAACTGAAACCATATCCCTGTTATCAAAGGGCCAGGGCATGGAAAAATAGATATATGACGACCATTCATTCTCCGATACTTTTTGGACCAGGTAAGCATCACTTACATTTTCCATCCATAGTTTCGGTGTAGTGGGATCACGAAGGACATTGAGAACAGAGTTCATCGAGCCCTTGATAGTCATTTCCCCTTTGCGCTCCCTGACTTTCAGATCATTGTTTACCTGTACCCATCTTTCATATATAGTAATCCCTGAATTTGAATCGATTTCTTTCCAGGGATCGGCAGCCAATAATTGTCCCCCGACAATTAAGAAGATGATCATAAGATTTAAGCGGGCATTTTTAAAATCTGATATTCTCATAGGAATTGAATTAATGTTTATAATCCTATGACAATACAAATCTGATTTACCCCTATCGGGAGAATTTATTTTTTCGCAAAAAAATGGAGGTAAACTATGATAAGATTTTTCTTTAGAATCGTACTCCGAGTACTCCCCCTATCCACATCTGTATGCTGGTGTTTGGGGTCGATTTAAAATAGAAATCATAGGATGACAGCCCCCTGGAAGTGGCGCTGGGCTGGCCTTTGGTAAAGAGAAAAAAGTTATATGCAGGCCCCAGGAAGATGGCGAAATGTTTCTTGAAACGGTATTCCAGGGCAGGGTTGAATTTTAGCAGCAGACCATGATAGATGGTGTCGGTGGGATGATAAACGAAGCCGGCAGAGGCATCAAGGTTCATTGAAAGCTTGTTTTTCAGGGTGAAAATTGTTCCGATTCCATAGGCACCTATTAATTTATAATCTTTACCAACTCCAAGCTGCAGGAAATTATAAAAGTTTTTTGTGCCGGATTTAAAAGCCACATTAGCGTAAAAAATCTCATTACCTGAAACTTCGAACAGGTGGTATCCGTGTTGTACATAGCAGAATAATCCAATTGGAATGCCTCTGTCAACGGAATTGGATATATTGATCATGCCAAGTTGCAGCCCGTTCACAGTAGTTGCATAATTCAGGCCTCCGGCTATCTGAATGCCGTCATTGTGATCCCGTGCAATGTTTAGCAATCCTGCAAACTGAATGCCATCAACATTGCGACCATAGTTCCCCAATCCGCTCAGCTGAACCTTCCGGACATCTCTCTTAGCCACATTAAGAATCGCGGATACCTGCCAGCAATTGCAATAATTACCCGCGATATTTGTAATTATACTGATCTGGGCACCAGTGACCGTATCCGGAACATGATTGAACAAGCCCGCCAGCTGTACGCCTTCGAATTTCCCCAGGTCGTAATTGAACAATCCTCCGATCTGCAAACCGGCACCTCTTGCTCCGACGATATTACCCATTCCGCTAATCTGAACTCCGCTCATATTATTTCTTGTAATGTTCAGCAAGCCTCCCAGTTCCAAACCTTTAAGACCACCCGTATATCCGGCTAAGACATTCAATGAAAATCTGTTGGTGATTGAAGCCGTCACCTTCCAGTTCGTACTGAGATAAGGAATTAAGGATACCTGAAACATCCTGGATGAGCCCAGCTCGAGATTTTGCGCATTTATGCCGGTCTCCCTTGGTGTGAGCCAGTTTACCATGCCCAGGCTATCGATGCTCCTGATCTCGATGAATCCGGAACGCGGATTTAATCTCGAAAGATCTTCCTGAAGCGGGTGTAAGAGTACATTTATCTGATATTCGTTAAGCTGGTTTATAAAGATAATAGTGTCTGTATATCCTGACTTACAATATGTTAAAGTCCTTCTCTTCTTCCCGGTCGGAATCAATAATTTATAAGTGCCGTCATCTGCCGAGATTGCTGAACTCTTATCCTCGAGCTCAAATACTGAGGCATCTTTCAGAGGCATACGGTTGGAGGCATTCAAAATAGTTCCCCTGACCTCAATATCGGGAAAAGATAATTTTTCGCGGGAATCTGATCTGTTCCTGATAAGTACAAGATGATTACCAATCTCCCGGGAACGGATATCTTTACCTACCAGCTCTTTCAGCAATTCGCTTACCTCGACATTATTTGCATTAACACTTACCTGCCGGTCAACCGGTATCAGATCGGCATCGTAGGAAAAGCTGAAACGACCGGCTTTCCCTATCTCACGGAGAGCTACATCCAAACTGCATTCAGGAAGATCAAGGGAGATTTCCCTGGAAAGAAGGCTTTGCTGGGAATAAGCCGGTAAAGGGCTGAGCCAGTATAAAAAGGATTATTATCCAGTTTCTAATTATTTCCTTTACTGCAGGCATTCCCACTTAAATAATAATTATTTCCTTCAATAGTAAGTTTAAGCCCGAAGGATTCGGCAATTACATTCATGATTCGATTTACAGGATCGTTTTCGAAGGAAGCAAACAGCCGGCAATTATAAATATCCGCTGTGCTTACCGAAATCTTCACCCCATAATATTTTTCCACCAGAGCAAAAACATCCGAAAGGGATGTTCCATTAAATTCAAGCGTATGGTTTACCCAAAATAGCCTGTCAGGTATTGGCTTCTCAACAATTTCCGGTTTCATTGCGCCCGGTGACAACATGCCGGTCATTCCGGCTTCCAGAATAAGAGATAAAGTATCCGTTTTACCAGGCTCAAGCCTGAAGAATTTCACCCGGCCTTCAGTCACAGTGACCTGAATGTTCCGGCCAGGATAGGCAGAAATATTGAACACAGTTCCCAAAACTTCCACTTTAGCAATTCCCATATCTACAATAAATGGTTTAGAAGGATCTTTTGTCACTGTAAAATAAGCTTCACCCCTAAGTTTTACCTCCCTGTCTGCACCGCTAAAGCGGGCAGGATAAGTAAGCTTAGTCTGCCGGTTTAGCATTATATGTGAATTATCTGGTAAAGTGTCATATATAATAGAAGCCGTTGTGCTAATTTCTATATTTTTCACTTTTGGGCTAAATATTCTGAGTATGCCGTAAACTCCGAAGGCCAGGATAATCATGGCAGCCGCGCCCATTGCATACTTCAAATATCGAATGCCGGTGCTTTTCTTATGGGATTGAATTTGTTCCGCTTCATATTTGTCTATACGGTCTGACATACGGTCCCATGCGCCTGAAATATCAACCGGCAGGGGTGGAGGGTCAAGTTTGCCCGACTTAAGCCATAAAGCTTCAAGCTGGTCCAGGTGTTTCCTGTTCCGCTTATCTGCCTTCAGCCAATTTTCCACTTTGTCGCGGTCCGTTTTGTCCGCGTTTCCATGAAGATATTGTAGCAGTAAATTTTCTTCGATATCCTGAAAGTTTTGATTCATATTCTTATAAACTTATGACAACTTAAAAGTCTTCTGCCCCTATCCTTATTAATATTTTTTATACTAATTAATGAAAGATCATATTTTATCCATGATAATTATTGAAGATTTCCAGGAAAAGCAAGGCAAGACAGGGTAAATATTCAGCCAGATCCTCTCTTAGAGTTTTCAATGCTTTACCCATCTGGTTTTCAACTGTTTTTACCGATATTCCCAGTTTTGTCGCTATTTCTGCATAGCTCAGATTATCATATCGGCTTAAAATGAAGATCTTTCTTCTTTCCATGGGAAGATGGTCAATTGCTTCCCGGATCTTCAGTTCCAGTTCGGAAACAATCATATGATCCTCCGGAGTATCTTCCTTTCCGGTGCCCCGGGCTTCATTCCAGGCTTTATAGTCGTCCCTCACATTCAGGTGCTTCAGGACGTTCATGCAGTTGTTGCGAACGGCACGGAAGAGGTAACTGTTGATGGAAGTGTTTATGATTAGATTATCCCTGTTGACCCAGATCCTGAACATTACTTCCTGCACCACTTCTTCCGAAGCATCCACATCTTTCAGAAATGTATTCGCATAGCCGCAAAGGGAGCTGTAATTTGAACGGAAGAGCTGCTCGAAGGCTGCCTTATCTTCAATTTTGTATCCTTTTATCGCATTTGGATCCATGTTCATCTTTTACAGCCTGTTGTCCGGCACACATTTTTTGTTTATTGGGAAATCAACCCATAAAATTAATTCATCAGGGACTTAAATTCTCTAAAGTAATAGTCAATAAAATCTGGAAATAGTAAACAAAATTAGAAAATAAAGCGAGTCAGATCAGAGCTAGCTAATTTGATAAGAGATGAGGCACGGACATATGCACGATATCCCATGTCCTCAATAATTCGTTACATCTTTCCTGCTTCATCCTGAATGATGACTATACCCATCTCGTCCGGTTCGCTACTTTGAATTGTGCTTTTTACTGAATAATGAAAGTTTATATTTTCTATTCTTGCAAAAATTAGGATACTATCCCGGAATTTAACGCATAAAGTAGTTATAAAAACAAAAACCCATACTAATTTATAAGCGTTATTAATAACTTCAAAAGCCTCATTTTCCATAATATAAACCTGTAACCTTTCTCAATTTTACCGATTAACTTGTCCGAGTTTACCTTATAATCTTACGCGGGAAATACTGCCTTCCATCCGTAATCCGCCACCATTCCTATAAAAGGGACCTGTCAGCCGGTAATGATATCAAAGATCATCCATGGCCTATGAGGAAAATTTAAAACAAGTCTGTATATGCCCCAGTGCGGTAATTATAATAATAGGTCCGCAAAAAGTCTTCTTTCCCGGCTAAAGTTTGGCTATCCGGTAGCTAATCTATTGTCTTTTATTTTTTCCATCATTCAGGCTCATATTCCCCAAATTCAAAGTTTAAAGAACAAAATATCTATTAATTACAGGCAATTTATTGTTGTTGCCATTTCATTTCTCTTCATCGCTAACAATGCAATTGGCCAGATTACCCTGGTTTGTCCAACAGATGTCACAGTGAACTGTGCCTCGGAAGTGCCTGCGCCGGCCGCTAACTACAATGCATTCATCACATTACCGGGAGCGTCTGTAAGTTCGGCATGTGGAGGGATCATAAGCATTACCCATAACGATATTGTCTCAAATGTTTTTTGCACGAACCAATTTACTATTTCGCGTACCTATATGGCTTATGACGATTGCGGAAGTCAGACCGAGTCCTGTGTGCAAACCATCATTGTAAACGATGACACACCTCCAGTGTTTCTGGATTGTCCACCTACCGTAATTGTAGGAACTCCTGACGACATTCCGGTACCTGTGACCGTATCATATACTGATTGTAACGGAACCAATACCATTGATCCCAATTTCGCTCCCCCTAATATCTACTGGGAAGAGATTTATGGCCTTGAGAATCAGCCGGGTTATTGCCCGGATAGTATTTACCGTTTATATGTGGCAATGGATGCCTGTGGTAACACAGATACCTGCACCCAGAAGATTTATGTCATCAATGGTTCAACCTGTCCGACTTGTGAAGATGATGTGCAATACTGGCCGGTTGATCTTACAGCCGACCCTCCCTTCGAAGTAATTATATTGAATGCAGACAGGTTTGGCCTTTGCTGCGATTTTACAGCGCCCAGCAGATGTGTCGCTTTTAATTTGATGATGAATCCCGATGCAGTGAGTCTTAGTGTAGACATCAGGCAGGGGAATAGCCCCTGGCAGTCAGCATCTGTTAATGCCGGTGAATGGCGTGTTAACTGTGAACCGGCAGAATTTACCGGGAATGTTATCTGCCTTTCCGGGGATGATTTCTTTACAATAACACATTGTAAACCAGGATCCAATAGCAAAGACTATCGTTTCAGGTCTGTACCGGGCGCCATTGCCTGGGGCCCGCCCATTACACGTGTTGATTGCGGTGTGGAACTTGGCGTGGAGAATATTACTTCACCTGTATGGAACAGTATTTATCCCGGCAGTCCTGGACAGTATAATTCATATTTATCCTGCACAGACTGCTTTTTCCCGATTTTTACTCCTACACTTCCAATTCCAGACCCACCCATGGTTACCTATCAGGTTTGCGGTGACCTAATTGATAATTTCTGCCAGGAAGGCGGGGATTGTGATGAGGTCACCATTGCCATATTTCCCAATATTACCCTGGGCTGTGACGGGGAAACTTTCTACTATTGCGGGGATGGACTACCTGAACAATGGCTGGTACCGATAGATGTCAGCCCGCCGGCTATATACCAGATTGAGATCACAAATCCGAATGGCATAACAAACACATTTGTCAACCAAAATAATTTCTTTTATACTCCTCCTGATAACACTTCCGGAGCCTATGCGGTATTTATCAAAGACCTCGAACATAATTACGGATGTGATTCGGGGTATTTCTCCTTTAATATGCAATTTCAGAATTGCATTACCTGCCCCGAAACCGACACTATCTGTTATAATGAATCCATTACTCTAAATAATCTGTCGGATTTTACAGCACTTGGAGGCTTGCTGGATTATCCCTGTGATGTGAACGCAAGTACCTTCATGGTGAATTCGGTCAGCGATAACCTGAGTTGTCCTGAAACGATTACCTATTTTGTCAGCCTGACAGATATCTGCGGTAATTATGCTGCCTGTGATTTTAACCTGGTAAAAGGGGATTTTGAGGCCCCCACCTGGGTCACGGCTGCAGGTAGTCTTGACCGGAGTGTGGAATGCGGGAATATAACCGAGCTGGACCTGGCTCAGGCTCTATTCCCGGTAGCAATCGACAACTGTGACCCGGATGTGACGGATCTTGATAAAATCAGCGGTCCTTTTGTACCGGATCCGGATTGCCCAACGGCAGGCACATACAGCAATACCTGGACTGTTACCGATTCATGTGGCAATGTTAGCGAAGAATATACCCAGATTATCACAGTTGAGCCTGCACCACAAGCCCAGTTTATAGCCGTTGCACCCATTACCATAAGTTGTGACGAGGCCACGAACTACGGGTCCGACAGCCTTCTATTTACAAATAGCGGACTAACAGGATGCCTGATAGAGGGAAAAGTGCTGGGCGTTATAACAGGAACCTTTGATGAATGCGGTGGCACTTTGACCCAGGACTGGACCTTTACGGATGAATGTAACCGCACCAGCACCCAAAGCCAGACTATTACAGTTCTGCCGGCGCCCCAGGCACAGTTTGAAAGTGTAGCACCCATGAGCATCACTTGTGATGAAGCCAGTGCTTATATTCCGGATACCCTGATGTTTACCAATTATGGCTTGGGTGGATGCCTTATCGAAGGGGAAGTGCCCGGTATAATTAACGGGACTTATGATGAATGTGGAGGTACAATCATACAAACCTGGACATACACCGATAACTGCAACCGGACCAGTACCCAAAGCCAGACTATTACAGTGCTACCGGCGCCCCAGGCAGCATTTCTTCCTGTTGATTCAGTTTACCTTAGCTGCGATCAGGCTACCACCTTCAGCCCTGTAAGCCTGGGCTATACCAATAACGGCCTTGGCGGATGCCTCATAGAAGGCGATGCAATGGGTGTGATCAGCGGTTCATTTGATGAATGCGGCGGGGAATTGATCCAGAGCTGGAGTTTTACGGATAATTGCGGAAGAACGTGTACGCAAACTCAAATTATAAGTGTCGAACAATCCCCGCAGGCTGAATTTTCAGTAGTGGATTCCCTGACTATAAGTTGTGACGAAGCGACTACTTTATCTCCCAGCCTCTTATTATACTCAAATTATGGTTTGGGAGGATGTCTGATTGAAGGTCAGGCGATGGGATTGATCACCGGCAGCTATGATGAATGCGGAGGTGAATTGACTCAAAGCTGGAGCTTTACGGATAACTGCGGAAGGACCAGCACGCAAAGCCAGATAATTACGGTCGAGCAGGCATCAGAGGCGGAATTCGACCCGGTAGTCCCACTAACTATCAGTTGTGACGAGGCGACTGTTTTTACACCCAGTCACTTTATCTTTTCGAATGAGGGATTGGGTGGCTGTTTGATCCAGGGGCAGGTCCCCGGAATTCTCAGCGGCACTTACGATGAATGCGGCGGTGAACTTATCCAGACATGGACATTTACAGATAATTGTAACCGTACAATTACCCAGACCCAGACTATCACAGTCGAGCCGGCACCCCAGGCACAGTTCATTAGTGTCAGCCCGCTGACAATTAGCTGTGATGAAGCGACTGACTTTGTACCGTATAATTTATTATATTCCAATGGCGGCCTTGGGGGATGCCTCATCGAAGGCCAGGTGATGGGTGTGATAACGGGTACTTATAATGAATGTGGAGGCGAATTAACCCAAAGCTGGACTTATACGGATGATTGCAGCAGGACCAGTACACAATTCCAGGTTATTACCGTTGAACCGGCACCCCAGGCGCAGTTTATCGGCGTAAACCCCCTTACGATAACTTGTGATGAAGCCACAGCTATTGCCCCGTCTAACCTGCTCTATACTAATAGCGGTCTTGGAGGATGTCTTATTGAAGGGGAAGTCATGGGTGTTATGGACGGAACTTTCGATGAATGTGGTGGCCAGCTTATACAAACCTGGACTTTCACTGACTCTTGTGACCGGACCAGCACCCAGACCCAGGTAATTACAGTCGAGCCGGCTCCCCAGGCACAATTTCCTGCAGTTAATCCGATAAGCCTGACTTGCGATGAAGCCAGTACTTATGTCCCTGATACCTTAATATTTACCAATAACGGTTTAGGAGGCTGCCTGATTGAAGGCCCTGCTGTGGGTGTAATCACGGGCACATTTGACGAATGCGGTGGCACCCTGACCCAGACCTGGACCTTTACCGATAATTGTAACCGGACCAGTACCCAAACCCAGACCATAACGGTGGAACAGGCAGTTCAGGCAGAATTTGAAAACGTCGACTCCCTGTTTATAAGCTGTGACGAAGCCACAACTTTCTCCCCTTCCTTATTGGGGTATACCAATGGAGGCCTCAGCGGCTGTCTTATTGAAGGCCAGGAAATGGGCGTTATCAGCGGCACTTATGATGAATGTGGCGGGGAACTGATCCAGACCTGGACCTTTACGGATGATTGCGGCAGGACCAGCACACAAGTGCAGATCATCAGTGTTGAGCAAAGCCCGCAGGCAGAATTTTCAAGTGTGGATTCTCTTTTTATCAGCTGTGATGTAGCTACTGCTTTTTCTCCCAATCTTTTATTATACTCAAATTATAGTTTGGGAGGATGTCTTATTGAAGGCCAGGAAATGGGAGTGATCAGCGGCAGCTATGACGAATGCGGTGGTGAACTTACCCAGACCTGGACCTTTACCGACAATTGCGGACGGACCAGCACACAAGTCCAGATTATCAGTGTTGAGCAAAGCCCTCAGGCAGAATTTTCAAGTGTGGATTCCCTCTTTATAAGCTGTGATGAGGCTAATACCTTTGATCCCAGTAATTTATTATATACAAATAATGGTCTCGGAGGCTGTCTCATAGAAGGACAGGTTATGGGCGTTATTACCGGTACTTATGACGAATGTGGCGGGGAACTGGTCCAGAGCTGGGAATTTACTGATGATTGTGACAGGACCTGCACTCAGGAACAGATCATTACAGTCGAACCGACACCCCAGGCACAGTTTAACAGCGTCAATCCATTGACTATAAGTTGTGATGAAGCAACTGTTTTTGCGCCGGCTAATCTCCTGTACACAAATAGTGGACTTGGAGGATGCCTGATAGAAGGAGAAGTCATGGGCGTGATTACCGGCACCTATGACGAATGTGGTGGCCAGCTAATACAAACCTGGACTTTCACTGATGATTGTGACAGGACCAGTACGCAGGAACAGATCATTACTATTGAACCTTCTCCCCAGGCACAGTTCAATAGCGTTAACCCATTGACTATAAGCTTGCGATGAAGCTACTGCTTTTGACCCTAGCTAACCTGCTATATACCAATAATGGTCTTGGGGGATGTCTGATAGAAGGGGAAGTTATGGGAGTAATTACCGGTACTTATGATGAATGCGGAGGGACCCTGACTCAAACCTGGACTTTTACTGATAGTTGCAACCGGACCAGCACTCAGTATCAGACGATTACTGTAGAACCTGCGCCACAGGCTCAATTCCCTGCAGTTGAACCGATAAATATAAGCTGCGATGAAGCCAGTACTTATATTCCTGATACATTAATATATACTAATAATGGTTTAGGAGGATGCCTGATTGAAGGGCTTGCAGTAGGTTTAATCACAGGCAGCTATGACGAATGTGGTGGCACTCTCACCCAGACCTGGACTTATACTGATAATTGCAACAGGACCAGTACTCAGATACAGACGATTACTGTCGAACAGTCACCGCAGGCCGAATTTACCCATGTAGATTCCCTGACGATCGGCTGTAACGAAGCTACTACTTTTACTCCGGGCCTTCTCTTATACTCCAATTATGGTTTGGGAGGATGCCTTATAGAAGGACAGGCTATGGGTGTGATTTCAGGAAATTATAATGAGTGTGGCGGGGAACTTATACAGAATTGGACCTTTACAGATAATTGCGGCAGGATCAGCACCCGGGAGCAGGTTATAACTGTGGACCCAGCGCCGGAAGCTGATTGGTTAAATCCCCCTGCCGACATTAATATCAGTTGTGATCAGGTTATTAACATTCAACCCGGCCTGCTTTATTATTCTAATAACGCTTTTAGCGGATGTTTGATAGATGGATCAGTAATGGGTCAGATTACAGGAGATTATAATAATTGCAATGGATTGCTGGTTCAACAATGGACTTTCACGGATAACTGTGGAAGAACAATAGAATATTTCCAGAGTATTAATATCTCTGATGATGAACCTCCTGAAATCATACCAGGCCAGATTGATTTTTGTTTTTCTTCGGAAGAAGACGCTATAGCTGCAGCCCTTGCTGCAACTACCATTACTGATAATTGTACCAATCCGGATGATATTTATATAGAAGCAGTTGTCAGTGGAACCTGCGATGCCATCGTGACCATTACTGCTACGGATTTATGTGATAACGCGGCTTCAATTACATATAATACCCGCATTGATGCTGAAGCTCCGGTAATAATTTGTCCGGAAGCAGAGATTAATTGTGCAGTTACTTCCCTACCTCCATATGGTTCTCTCCAGGAATTCCTGGATGCGGGAGGAACAGTAAACGATAACTGTGGTATTGATGAAAGCAGTTTTGTCCTGCTGAATGAGCAAATTAACGGTGCTTACCCTGCTGCTTATACAATTAGCAGGACATATGGAATAGCCGATTCATGCGGTAATCAGTCTGCTTGCGATCAGTTTATCAATGTGCCTTCATTACTTATAGCTGATATAATTCCTGATAACCCGCTTATTTGTGAGGATGGGTCTTTCAGCCTGAATGGAAATCCTTCAGGGGGTGACGGCAGTTATTCCCATTCCTGGTCAGGTACCGGCGCTATCTTCCTTTCCCAGGCCAATATTCAGAATCCGGACTTTAGCGGAGCACCTGCCGGCTCCTATACTTTGGTGTATACTGTTACTGACGGAGAAGGATGTATCGCTTCGGATCAAATCACTGCAAGTGTAGACCCGGCACCTGATGTATTCGCCGGGCAGGATCAAACTATTCCTTATGGAACAAGCACCACTATTGGAGATGCAACTGCTTCGGGTACCGGACCCCTTACTTACAGCTGGACACCAGCGAATTTACTCCTTGATCCGACAGTGTTGCACCCCACTACAGTCGACCTCACTGCAATGACTACTCTCACCCTGACAGTAACGGATAATATTGGATGTCAGAACAGCGATGAAATGAAGATATTTATGCTGGGTGGCCCGCTGACAGTCGACCCGACAGCCATTCCTGATGAGATTTGCGTTGGTGAGACTTCACAATTATTTGCAAATGCAAGTGGTGGCAGCGGTGTATATACTTATAGCTGGATTTCGGATCCCCCGGGATTTACATCGAATGAAGAAAATCCCTTTGTAAGCCCCCTGTTCACAACAATTTACACGGTTGTGGTAGATGACGGCATTAATACTGCCAGTGGTTCTGTCACTGTAACAGTTTATCCTTTGCCTGTGTTCGATTGTCCACAGTATGGCCCGGTATGTGAAGGCAGTGCTATTATTTTATTTACTGAGCCGGGAATGTTCAGGCAAAATGGTGCTGTTGTGACCCAGTTCAACCCTATAACTGCAGGAAACTTTACTTTCAGTTATACTGAAACAACGGCCCATGGCTGTTCCGACTCCTGCGAGTTTTCGATACTGGTAAATCCATTGCCCGAAGTTTTTGCGGGTCAGGACCAAACTATCTTATACGGAACAAGCACTACTATTGGAGATGCCACTGCTTCAGGTGCTCAACCTATGACCTACAGCTGGACCCCTGCTAATTTGCTGCTGGACCCCAATGTGCTGAATCCAACCACCATCAACCTGAATTCAAATGCAAGCTTCATACTTACAAGCATCGATGCTAATGGATGTGAAAACAGCGATGAAGTGACGATATTCATGCAGGGTGGTCCGTTGACTATAAATATTACTGCCGTTCCGGATGAGATCTGCGTGGGCGAAACCTCACAATTGTTTGCAAATGCAAGTGGTGGCAGCGGTGTATACACTTATAGCTGGACTTCTGATCCTCCCGGGATTTACATCGGATGAAGAAAATCCCTTTGTAAGCCCCCTGTTCACAACAATTTACACGGTTGTGGTAGATGACGGCATTAATACTGCCAGTGGTTCTGTCACGGTAACCGTTTATCCTTTGCCTGTGTTCGATTGTCCACAGTATGGCCCGGTATGTGAAGGCAGTGCTATTATTTTATTTACTGAGCCGGGAATGTTCAGGCAAAATGGTGCTGTTGTGACCCAGTTCAACCCTATAACTGCAGGAAACTTTACTTTCAGTTATACTGAAACAACGGCCCATGGCTGTTCCGACTCCTGCGAGTTTGCGATACTGGTAAATCCATTGCCCGAAGTTTTTGCAGGGTCAGGACCAGACTATCTTATACGGAACAAGCACTACTATCAGCGATGCCACGGCTTCAGGTGCTCAACCCATGACCTACAGCTGGACCCCTGCTAATTTGCTGCTGGACCCCAATGTGCTGAATCCAACCACCATCAACCTGAATTCAAATGCAAGCTTCATACTTACAAGCATCGATGCTAATGGATGTGAAAACAGCGATGAAGTGACGATATTCATGCAGGGTGGTCCGTTGACTGTAAATATTACAGCCGTTCCGGATGAGATCTGCGTGGGCGAAACCTCACAATTGTTTGCAAATGCAAGTGGTGGCACCGGTGTATATACTTATAGCTGGATTTCGGATCCTCCCGGATTTACATCGGATGAAGAAAATCCCTTTGTAAGCCCCCTGATAACTACAATTTACACGGTTTTGGTTGATGACGGCATTAACACTGCCAGTGGCTCCGTCACGGTCACCGTTTATCCTTTGCCCGTGTTCGATTGCCCTCAATACGGACCGCTTTGTGAGGGAAGTGGCGTGATATCTTTTAGCGAACCGGGAACTTTTACCTTGAATGGAACGGTCGTCACCCAGTTTGACCCCGACAGTGCCGGTATATTTACTTTCGTTTACAGTGAAACATCAGTCAATGGCTGCAGCGACTCCTGCGAATTTGATATAGTGGTCAATCCATTACCGGATGTATTTGCCGGGCAGGACCAAACTATCCCCATCGGTACGAATACAGTTCTGAACGAAGCCACTGTTTCAGGTAGCGGTCCATTTACTTATAGCTGGGCCCCTGCATCTAAGCTTGTTGATCCCACAGTGCTTAATCCGATTACAGTAAATCTTTTATCTTCAGCTACTTTTATTCTCACAGTCAAAGACGCAAGCGGCTGTGAAAGCAGCGATGAAGTGACTGTTTATATCAGCGGGGGGGCGCTGGGAATAAATGCCACAGCCCTGCCGGATGAGATTTGTGTCGGGGAAACTTCACAGCTATTTGCAGAAGCCAGCGGTGGCTCAGGCTCATACACTTTCGAATGGACTTCCAATCCTCCGGGATTTACTTCGGATGAGGAAAACCCATTTGCCAGTCCCCTTATCACAACTACTTACATTGTCCAGGTTGATGATGGCAGCAACACAGTGATTGATTCTGTGACGGTCACAGTATATCCATTACCTGTATTTGATTGTCCTCAATATGGCCCGGTTTGCGAAGGCAGTGGGATGATAGTTTTTAATCAGCCAGGTATATTCAAATTTAATGGAACAGAAATTACCCAGTTTAATCCTATTGCTGCCGGTAGTTATAATTTTACTTATATTGAAACAAGTTCCCACGGTTGTGCAGACTCCTGTGAGTTTATTATTGTAGTTAATTCCCTGCCCGATGTTTTCGCTGGCCAGGACCAGGTCATTCCCTATTACACAAATACGACCATAGAAGATGCAAGTGTATCCGGTACTGGTCCGTTCACATATAGCTGGTCCCCTGCAGGCTTGCTTGAAAACCCTGATTCCCTGCATCCTACTACCGTTAATCTCACGGCATCAACAATCTTCACCCTCACTGTTGTAAGTTCCGATGGCTGTGTTAATGTTGATGAAGTCTATATCGAGGTGCAGAGTATCGAACCCATGATACTCCAGGCTATTTCGGGACCGGGTGATAATTGTAGTGGAAACACGGTTACTATTCCACTGGTTGTGGATAATTTCAGTTCAGTGGGATCATTTC
Organism: uncultured Bacteroidales bacterium; assembly: GCA_963787195.1. Taxonomy (GTDB): domain Bacteria; phylum Bacteroidota; class Bacteroidia; order Bacteroidales; family JAGOPY01; genus CAWBCI01. Next base: position 79,985 of record CAWBCI010000026.1, on the reverse strand, counting down.
AGTTGAAACTAAAATTCAATGACGATCATATGCACTGTGATGGGTATACGAATGTGAACCCATTGCTGGAAGAAAATCTGACGGCATCGGTAGATCAGCTTGAAAGCGATATTATCATCACCTGGCAGGGCCAGGACCCATTGACTTTCAACCAGGAAGAAACAGTGGCTGAACTGGTGTTCACACTCAAACAAAGCGGTCAGGGCCTGCTTGACTGGTATACCGGCGAATCCGAAAGTTATTTCAATGACCCGCAGGGATCGGCCATACCTGCCATTTTCCAATCGGGTGAGGTAAAGATATATGATCCACCTAAAGTACTTCTTGCCGATTCCATTTTCCTTTGCGAAGGACAGGGTTACTCAATCACAGGAGCAGCATATGGAATGAATCCACCCTTTCAATATATGTGGACCTATCCCGACGGGCATAATACTGTAAACGACCCATATTTCACGAGTGTAACGATGGATGATGCAGGGGATTATACCCTTCTTGCTACCGATGCCCTTGGATGCACTGATCAGAAATCCATTACTCTCCTTGTATTTGAAAACCCTGTAGCCGCATTTCACGGGATAGATTCCCTGACAGTTGAACCTGGTTATACCCTTGAAGCAGGTGGCGGACTGGCTTCCTATCAATGGAATACCGGGGATACTACAGAAAGTGTCATAGTAGACATGGAAGGTTGGTATGAGGTTGAAATGATGTCTTTGGCCGGCTGCCTGGGAATTGATTCAATATACATGCTTTTCCCTGAAAGAGAAATCCCGGCAGTGCAACTTTGGATACCCAATGTATTTAGCCCTGACGGTGACGGATTGAACGATACTTTCGTCGCCGTTCCTTCCAATGATAAGATCACTTCATTTAAAATGCTGATATTCAACAGATGGGGTCAATTTGTGTATGAATCAGACGACATTACTATTGGATGGGATGGTATAGTAGATGGAAAACTCTGCCCCGGAGAGGTTTATGTTTATAAGATCATTTGGGCGGCTGCAGGAGTTCCGGGATATGAAGATGAAAGGATAGAGGCCGGGGTAGTGCTCTTATTGCAGTAAATTACTAATATTAGAATTTTTTATGATTATCCTGCCCGGCAGTTTATCATCCCTTTTTATCCTCAGATCAAGAAAAACTGTGAATTATGTAACTTCTTTCTATAGTTGTGTAACTATTTTCCCCATTGACCTATCTACCTTTATTGCGTAATATTTTATTACGAATAAAAATAATTTCTATGCCTATACTAACCATTGTTATTGTCCTCATTGTTGTGGGGGTCCTTCTTTGGCTCGTCAACACTTACATACCTATGCAAAGCACCATCAAAACTATTCTTAATGTTCTGATTGTGATTATTGTTGTGATATGGTTGCTGAAGGAATTCGGTCTTTTCAACAGTTTGGAGAATTTGCGAATCTGACTTCAATAATTTTTCCGAAATGAATGAAGATACGAAATAAAAAATATCTGCTATCCAAAGGGCTTGACGGGTTCTTTATAGGTATAAATAAAGCATATCAGTTTGTCCTTCAATTTTTCAAACAGGCATTTAAACCACCTTTTCACTTTACTGAAGTCATTAATCAATGCTTTGAAATAGGTCTGAGGGCATTGCCACTAATTACGCTCACGGGCTTTATTATAGGCATAGTGTTTACCAAGCAATCCCGCCCTTCCCTGGAAGATTTCGGAGCGACTTCATGGTTGCCTTCCCTGATGGGTATTGCCATTCTAAAGGCCCTGGGTCCGCTGGTAACAGCTCTTATCTGCGCCGGAAAGGTCGGATCCAGCATTGGAGCTGAGCTGGGTTCGATGAAGGTTACCGAGCAGATTGATGCTATGGAAGTATCTGCTATTAATCCATTCAAATACCTGGTTGTTACCAGGGTAATGGCAACAACCATCTCCATACCCATACTTGCATTTTATTGTATCGTTGTGGGCTTGCTGGGCTCTTATTTAAACGTCCGTTCTGAAGAAGCGAGCAGTTTTCAGGCCTTTTTTACAAATGCATTTTCGTCTATCCACTTTTTGGATCTTTTTACATCAGTTGCTAAATCAATAGTTTTTGGCTTCACCATTGGTATAGTGGGCACATACAAAGGCTTTTACGCTTCCCAGGGCACCCGTGGCGTGGGTAAAGCTGCTAATCAGGCCGTGGTGATGGCTATGTTCCTGATCTTTATGGAAGAGATGATCATTGTTCAGATTGCTAACTGGATACGATATTTTTAGAAATGGAAAATCAAAGCCGGGAACATAGTATAAATTGTGAGGAATCCGTAATTATCATCAGGGATTTATATAAATCATTTAATGAACTGGATGTTCTGAAGGGTATAGACCTTAGTGTTTATAAAGGGGAAAATGTTGCTGTGCTTGGAAAATCCGGCAGCGGTAAATCTGTTTTGATCAAGATTATCATAGGATTGCTTAAACCAGATAGAGGCGAAGTCAGCATTTTAGGGCAACGAGTGGGTACATTGAAGGAAAAAGAATTGAACGCATTGAGGCTACGCATCGGTTTTTCTTTTCAGAGCAGTGCCTTGTACGACAGCATGAATGTTCGGCAGAACCTTGAATTTCCTTTAAAAATGAATGTAAAAAATCTAAGTAAAAAAGAAATAACGGCAGCTGTGGAAGAAGTTTTGGAAGCAGTGGGTTTGACCGATAAAATGGAGCAGTTGCCTGCTGACCTTTCCGGTGGACAGCGCAAGAGGATCGGCATTGCACGCACTTTAATTCTCAGGCCCGAAATTATGCTTTATGATGAACCTACAGCCGGTTTAGATCCCATTACCAGCGGCGAGATCAATGAGCTCATCAGGCAGGTGCAACTGAAATATAATACAAGTTCCATTATCATCACCCACGACCTCACTTGCGCCAGGGAAACCGGCGACAGAATAGCGATGCTGGTGGAAGGAAGGTTCAGCAAGGTTGGAAAATTTGAGGATGTGTTTAATACCAGTGACGAGCAGGTGATCGGGTTTTACAATTACAATTTTATACAATAGGCCATGAAAGATATACGTAATAGACGGTCGGTAATAGTCGGTATTTTTGTTTTTATAGGAATAATATTCCTGATTATTGGAATACTGATCATTGGAAACCTTAATGAAACTTTTAAAAGTAAAATAGAAGTAGTTACGGTTTTTGATGATGTGAGCGGCCTCCAAAAGGGGAATAATGTCTGGTTCTCGGGAGTAAAAGTAGGGATCATTAAAGATCTCGAATTCTTTGATGAGAATAAGGTAAAGGTGATTATGAAGATAGATGATAAAGTGGTGCCGTTTGTTCATAAGGATGCCTTTGTGAAACTTAGTACTGATGGCCTCATCGGAAATAAAATTTTGGTTATCTATGGAGGAAGCACTCTTTCTCCCCAGATAGAAGAAGGGGATACCCTGAGCGTCGAAAAAACCTTCACTTCAGAAGATATGATCAATACCTTGCAGGAAAACAATAAAAACCTGCTGGCTATCACCGGTGATTTCAGGCTGATCAGCACTAAACTTGCCAATGGAGAAGGAACGATTGGTAAATTATTAAACGATGATGCCATATATGCACAGCTCGATGCTGCAAGCCTTTCCCTGAAAAGGGCATCAGCCAGCGCAGAGCAATTAATCAGCTCACTTAGCACCTTCAGTGAGGGGCTCAACAAAAAAGGCACGCTTGCCAATGAACTCACCACGGATACCGTGGTTTTCAATTCCCTGAAAACCACCGTTCTGCAATTGCAGGAAATGGCTGATACCGCCAGTCTTTTCATTAATAATATAAAATCAGCCGGCACCAATCCTCAAACTGCAATAGGCGTGTTGCTGTATGATGAAGAATCAGGGGAGCGTTTGAAGCAGATCATTATTAATTTGGAATCAGGATCCCAAAAACTTGATGAGGATCTCGAAGCAGCCCGGCATAATTTTTTGCTTAAAGGTTATTTTAAAAAGAAGGAAAAGGCGAAAGTAGATGAGTTAAAATAAACATTTTTCATCCAATAATTGTTGTCATTCACATTCTTAAAGATTGTTTTTTAACCTGACAAGAATTAGAATAAATATGCCTGTAAGATTTAATGTCTTTTTTTAAATAATTATTAAAGAAGAATAAAAAACAATAATAATTTATAAAGATTAAGGTATACGCAAGATCTTATAACTTGCCGAACTCTTTGAAGTTTCCAGCTTGATCAACATCAATCCTGATTTAGGAATTGCAGAACCATATCGGTTCAGGTTCAGGTCCAATTCATGATCCCCTTTTTGAAGGTAGATTTTATCCATGATCACGATCTCCTTTCCATCCATAGTATAGAATTTAATGCTTGCCACATCATTTTCCGGCATGGAATAGTTTATGACGCATCTGTCGCAGACAGGGTTGGGTGAGACTTTCATGGAAGGCCCGGCAAGATTTGCATTTTCAGTTGTGCCACCGGTACATAGTATTGAGTTAGTAGAGTAAAACAACTGCCAGTGTCCGTTACGTTCCGACGCCCAGGTTAAAATCTGGTCCCGGTCATCAAGGTTCCAGCGGCCATTGAAAAAAGCAGGATTAGCCTCTTCATAGGGTGAATTGGAAAGATTGACATAATTTTCCAGGTCCGGTAAAATTCCCCAGCCTTCTTCATTAACATAAATATCTCCATTTTGCTCGTTATCATAGACGAAGCTCATGAATCCCTGCTGATAGAGTTCATCAATTGGCATTAAATAAATAGAAACAGCCGGAAAGAATGGAGTTTCCTGGGTGAATGAGCTTGTGAAGTCACCATCATACAAATCCATAGCTTTTATGGTATGTTCTCCTTCAAATAAATTATCCCAGGATAAAACATAATCGAATGAATACTCGTCGCTGCAGGTTGAACCGGCAAATCTCAAAGAGGTGTTATAACCTGTATCATAAAGCGGGACCGGGGTCGACCAGGATGTGGAATGTTCACTGTAATATATAGTGTTATTAATGGTATCACCTTTTATCCAGGCTATATAGTTGTAATAATCAAAATCATTGCCGGGTGGAAGCTCAGGGGAAGAACAATCTGTGCTGTCGAGCGTGACAATATCTGTGATGCTGAGCATTGAATTTTCATCCGCCAGACGGGCAGTCTTTATCTTGTCGCCAAGTTGCCACGTCAAAATCTTTGACTTGTTACAACGGAAATGGGATACGTTTTCAGTCGATCCGTCTAGCATAACAGGGTCCCCAAATCCAAGTGTCGTATATACTTTATAATACAGATCGAAAGTCCCGCTTTGATCCGATTCATAAAATAAATAAAATAAAGTATCTGGATTTGTATCATAGGTAAGAATAAACCTTGGGTTCCTGAAATGCACCATTGGTTCATCCAGAAGAGCCACAGGTTCCCCTTGATCGTAGAAATTCCGGTAATAGATGGCCGTCGCTGTTGAGTCGACAGAGCGTTCCCAGAAGAAAAAATAATCTAAGTATTCTTCAATGGGAAGCTCAATAATAAGCGGGTTACGGTTGTCAGCTATAGAATCGGAAATAGCCGCAGGAGTTGACCAGGAATAAAACTGTGTCCGGGCTTTCAAAGATACAAGCCCACTAATAACACTTACTAATAAGATGATTCTAATGGTTTGGGTTTTCATAGTAATAGAGTTTTGATAAATTTAGGGAATGTATTTTACAAAAGAAAATTTCGCCTCAATTTTTTTTGAGATAAGGTATTAATTGAACTTTTCATTTGTATGGATATTTTTTTTATGACTTTCAACATTTTCTTATTCTTCTTGTTATATAATTCTATCCTAAATAATTCAAACAAATTTTTTAATATTCAGCAAGATGAAAATTACCGGTCCGGACTATAAAAACATCTGCCTCACCTGTGGAACCCGCTATAGCAAGGCAAAATTTGATTTTAACAATTGCCCGGTTTGCTTAGACGACCGACAGTATATGAAGGCATATGGGCAAAAGTGGATCAGTTATAATGAATTGAAAGCCGGACATACCCTCAAAATTTCAAAAGTTCGGGAAGATATATATGAGCTTAGCGTATTTCCTTCTTTCGGGATAGGACAAAGGGCCTTCCTTATCATCAACCCGGAAGGAAATGTTTTATGGGATTGTCTGCCACTGCTGGACGAAGCAACGGAAGCTTTTATTAATGCAAAGGGTGGATTAAAGGCCATAGCAATTTCACATCCGCATTATTATGGCTTGATGCATGAATGGGCCGAAACCTTCGATTGCCCGGTATATCTTTCCCAGGCTGACAGGGAATGGGTAATGGATGAGGAAAGCAGGATAAATTTCCGGAAGGATGAAAAACTTGCTATCTCCACCGGTTTTGAAGTAATTCGTACCGGGGGCCATTTCCCGGGAAGCACTATATTACATTATAAAACCTCTGCCGGTAAAAATTGCCTTTTCATAGGCGATACCCTGAACCTGTCGAAGGATGGCAAACATCTCAGTATAATGTATTCTTACCCTAACCTGATACCCATACCGCCCGCAGAATTATTCAGCATTTTCAAAAGGGTGGGGGAACTCGATTTTGATGCCATTTTCGGGGCTTTCGACGGACAAAGCGTTTATACTGATGCTAAGAAAATCCTTTCTGAATCTGAAAAAAGGTACCGGAATATATACAAGGACTTGTAAATTCCAAATGACAAAAAACAAATTTCAAATAAATTCCACAAATCAAATCCCAAATAACAAAAATGATCTCAAGCTAATTTTGCGATTTCAATTCGTGTAAAATTCGTGGTTAAAATATAAATAAGATAGAATCCCCATTTCCGTGTAATCCTTAGTGTATCTGTGTTTTTGTGGCTAAAAAAATCCCTTGCTATTTAAGTTTTATATAGCCATGGAGGCACTAAAACTCCAGGAATCACCAAAATCCTTTATCCAATATACCATTAACCAATACACCATTAACTCTTTCCCTAATATCCAATTCCTAATACCAAATAACCATTACCATTTGTCACATATCTAATAATTACTTATATTTAACAACTATATTCTAAAATCTTCTTATTTGTTACAGTAATTCGCTTGTCATGAAAGAGTTTTTATTAGTTATTCTGCTGGCTGCTTTCAACTGTATCCCTGCTATTTCACAATCTTGTATCCCTGACAGCATTCTGTTTAATACCCAGGAATCGGTAGATCGCTTTCACCTGGATTACCCGGGATGTAGCGAGATAGAGGGTAATGTAAAAATTACGGGTATTGATATTACAAACCTGAACGGGCTTGACATGTTGACTTCCGTTGGAGGAGACTTATCTATAGGAAATAATTATAACATGATAAGCCTGGACGGACTGAATTCACTGGCCTATGTAGGAGGAAATTTAAATATTCATGACAGCTATACCCTGGTGGATATATCCGGCCTGGAGAGCCTGGGCCAGGTAGGCGGTAATTTTACCATGCACCTGATCAACCACCTGGAATCCTTGCACGGACTTGAAAATTTGCAATCAGTCGAAGGGGATTTTATAATGGAGAATTTGTTTGACCTGAGAAGCCTGGATGGCCTCGCAAACCTCAGTTCTGTCGGGGGTGATTTCCGGATTCAAAAGGCTGATTCCTTATACAGTTCAGCCGGTATGCAAAATCTGGATACTATCGGAGGTAATATATGGATTTTGGGAAATGACAATCTCACGGATCTTGGTTTTCTTCAAAGCTGGACATCCTTTGACGGGGGGATTTGGATTTCTAATAACGATAATTTGCAGGGACTTTACGGTTTGGAAAATATAACATATGTGTCTGATTATGTTACTATATACAAGAATAAAACACTTAAAAATTTGCTGGCTTTGAGTAACCTTAGCCAAATTGGCGGCTCTCTTGCGATAGGCATGGGCGATATACCAGGATTGGGGAATGATTCCCTTGTAGATCTTAGCGGACTGGAAAACCTGAATTCAGTGGGAGGCAGCCTGCATATTATTGAAAATAATCAGCTTGTTGATCTGACTGCCCTGGCTGGACTTAAGAATATAGGCGGTGACCTGGAGATTAAAATGAATATCTCCCTTCCCAGCCTCAGCGGCCTGGACAATATTGCTCCCCTTTCTATCCAGGGGCTCATTATTACCGACAATCGTTGGCTCTCTACCTGTGATGTTGAGAGTATCTGCGCTTACCTGGCCGATCCCACGGATACGGTGGCGATTTCAGGTAATGACGACGGCTGTGCAAGCCGGGAACAGGTGGAGTCCCTTTGTGGTGTGGGGATGGATGAGAATTACCTTCAGGATAATTTTTATCTGGGGCCGAATCCTTTTAAGGATCAGGCATCTATCAATTTTCTTTTACTTAAATCCTCATATGTGGAGCTTGTTATTAGTAACCTTCTTGGGCAGGAATGTAAAGTTTTATACAATGGTATTCTTGAAAAAGGCAAGCATCAGTTTATTATAAATGGAAACGACTTAGTGGCCGGTATTTATGTCTGTAAGTTCAATGCAGGGAATCATGGCTTCAGTGCAAAACTGGTAAAGATGAAATAAGCATAGTGCAGCTTAATTGGGGCATATTCATCTTTTTCTTGTCAAAAATACACTTCCACCTTTCCACCTTTCCAATCTTCCACAAGCCAGGGCCTGCATGGTCAGTGCCCTATATTTAATAATTATTTACCATCTGACGAATTAATCATTATATTTACCTTCTTTATTGCCAAACCCAAACCCAAAAATCATGAAGAATTTTGCCATTCTTACCCTGGTTTTAAGCATTTGCCATATTTTTGCTTTCTCCCAGTCCTGCATCCCCGACAGTATAGTATTTAACAGCCAGGCTTCTATCGATAACTTCCATCTGAATTATCCCGGGTGTACAGAGATCGAAGGAAATGCCATCATAAATGGTGACGATATTACCAGCCTGAACGGCTTGTATATTCTGACTTCCGTTGGCGGTGACCTGAAAATAACGGATGCTTATCCCCTGACAAACCTCACAGGTCTGAATTCATTGACTTACGTCGGAGGCGATTTAATAATCAAGGGAAATTTCTATCTTAAAGATATTTCAGGCCTTGAGAACCTTAACACTGTAGGCCATGATTTTTTCCTGCAATCCCACAATCTCATTGAATATCTGACAGGATTGGAGAACCTTCAGTCAGTGGGTGGGGATTTTCGACTGATGTACCTGGACAGGCTCAAAAGTCTTGATGCACTTGAGAGCCTGAATTATATAGGAGGGGATTTCTTGATGACAAGCGTCGACTCATTAAGTACCGCGAGCGGGCTCCTTAATCTGGATTCCATCGGGGGAAGCATTTATCTTATGGGAGACAATAAACTTACGGATCTTAGCCTGTTTCAAAACCTGACCTCCATGACCGGAAGCATCAGGATCTCCAGCTGTCAGAACCTCCAAAGCCTGGCCGGGCTGGATAATATCAGCACAATTGGCGGGCATGTGATGATCTATAATAACCAAAGCTTGAAAAATCTCCATGCTTTGAGTAATTTGACTCGAATAGGCGGAAGCCTTGAAATTGGATGGGCTGATATAGATGGGAATGATTCACTCACGGACCTTAGTGGACTTGAGAACCTGCAATTCCTGGGAACCAGCCTTATTATTGAAAAGAACCAGCAATTAAGCGATATATCAGCCCTTATGGGCCTGAAGAATATTGGTTTGAATATTGAGATAAATGAAAATCCTTCCCTCAACAGTCTCAGCGGACTCGACAATATAGCCACAGCAAGCATCCGGGACCTGGTGATTACAAACAATAATTTCCTTAGTGCCTGCAATGTGGCGAGTATGTGTGCTTACCTTGTTGTGCCCAATGGTAGTGTAGAAATATACGGGAATGATGAAGGCTGTGCCAGCCGGGCTGAGGTAGAGTCATTATGTGGTGCAGGGCTGGAGGAGGATTTCCTTTCTGAGCAATTTACACTGGGGCCCAACCCCTTCAGGGATCAAGCTACTCTTAGTTTCATGCTGGCTGGGCCTGGACAGGTGAAACTCGTAATTCGTAACCTGCTGGGGCAAATCCAGCAAGTCTTATGGGATGCGGATATGGAGAGAGGCAGGCATCAATTTATACTTGAAGGAAAAGACCTTTCCCCCGGTGTCTATATTTGTTGCCTCACAGCCGGTAAGCAAAATTTCTGCACTAAGTTGGTAAAGATGAAGTAGGAATTTCGGTATAGCCTAATCGTTAATAGCAAATTTGATCTGGGTTTTGAATTTTGTAATTTGTTATTTGTTTGTTTTTTGGAATTTGTTTTTTGGAATTTTGCCAGAATAATACTTTTCAGTTGCCTCTTATAAAAAGGCATACTCAACGCTTTTTTTATTCCTTGATATTCCGTTTTGATTTTCGTAAATTTAGCAGGCCATCTCTATAATCCGCAATGTTAATCCTTCCCCGGGTTTAGGATTTATCCCTATAGTCTTGCGTAAATTATTCAACCAAACTTTTTAGTCATGAAAACTAAAGCCTGCCTTATTCTTATTGCCTGTTTAATGTTTACAATTTCAAATGCCCAGTGGGAGTGGCAAAATCCCCGGCCTACCGGAAACCATATTTTTGATATTTGTTTTGTCGATCCGGCCGAAGGATGGCTCGTTGGAGATATCGGAACTATTTTACACACTGACGATGGCGGACTGAGCTGGGAAGAACAGCATGCTTATACAGGTGCCAGGCTCCGAGCTGCCTTCTTTCTGGATGATCAGAACGGATGGGTCTGCGGCCTTGAAGGTACATTGTTACATACCCCTGATGGTGGGCAAATCTGGGAAGCCCAATGGAGCCCGGTAGTGGGCGAATACAGGGACATCACCTTTATTGATATGACTACCGGTTGGGCAGTTGGCCCATATGGAAAAATTATCCATACAACAGATGGTGGTGATACCTGGGCCCTCCAAAATTCAGACTCCACATATCACCTCAACGCCCTTGAATTTATTGATGACCAGCAGGGATGGGCCGTCGGTGGAAAAGGATGGAATGTCCCGCCGGGATGTACTATCCTGCACACAGTCGACGGCGGGCAGAACTGGTACAAACAGGATTCTGCTGGACTGGAAGTGGCTATGTGGGGAGTTTGCTTTACGGATAACCTCAATGGCTGGGTTTGCGGAATTGGGGGAAATATACTGCATACTACCGATGGCGGCCTGAATTGGGTACCCCAGCAGAGCAATACTACGGAAACCCTCAACGGGATTGAATTTACAGATGTCCAGAATGGCTGGGTAGCCGGACTTAATGGAGTCATCCTTCAAACCGGTAATGGTGGTGCAACATGGGAACTGCAGGATGCCCAGACCCAGGACGGCTTCCATGACGTTTTTGCCTTCTCCGCTGAAAGCTGTATCCTGGGCGGCTATTATGGCAGCCTCTATAAAACTGCTGACGGTGGTGAAACCTGGGATCGCCTGACATGTTGCACACGACACCCATTCAGGGATGTCTTCTTCACCGATCCTGACAATGGCTGGAATGTTGGTTACGAGGGCATCATAGAACATAGCTCTGACGGGGGCCAGCACTGGACGAACCAGTCGCTCTGGCTGGCCGACTGGCTTGAAAGCGTATATTTTACTAACCCCTTGATAGGCTGGGCTGTCGGTAATAACGGGCTAATATTAAGCACTGAAGATGGGGGGAACACCTGGGACACCATAATCAGTAATACCGATGTGTGGCTTTATGATATTCAATTCATTGAACATAGTGGCTGGGCCTGTGGAGAGCAGGGAGTTGTAGTCCACACCATCGACGGTGGCCTGGAATGGTTCGTGCAGCCTAATGGGAGCAGCCTGACCCTGAGGAGCCTTTATTTCCTTGATTTCCTCAAGGGTTACCTGGTAGGAGATCAGGGACTTGTTTTATATACTCCCGATGGAGGAACTACCTGGTCGGATCATTCCATTGATACACCTGACACTATTGAATCCATAACCTTTGTCGGGGACCTAAACGCATGGGTAGCTGGCCAGAACGGAATGATTTACCATAGCACAGACGGGGGAGATAGCTGGGTGCAGCAAAATAGTGGCACAACTCAATGGCTCCAGGATATTGAGTTTAGCGATATGAACCATGGCTGGGCTGCGGGATCGGGTGGTACTTTGTTATACACGGAAGATGGAGGGGAAAACTGGTATCCTTACCTGGTCACATCCCAGGGCCTTAATGGCCTATGTTTTACCGATGCTGATAATGGCTGGGCTGTGGGTGAAGGAGGGACCGTTCTGCATACTGATAATGGAGCTGCGGTTGGAATCAAAGAAAATTATATCCCAATGTCAACTGTAATTTCTATTCGCAATTTCCCAAATCCCAGCAGGGGAGAGATCAACTTTGAATATGAACTGGAAATCCCGGTTAAGGTGAAAATTGTCATTTATAATTTTTCGGGACAGGAGGTGGGAGTATTGCCCGTTGAATACCAGCCGGCTGGATTAAATCACTTTAACTGGAACGCAGCAGGACTTACACCCGGTTTGTATTTGTTTCGTGTGACCGGCGCAACAATATCAGCTTCTGGAAAATTCATCCTGATACCATAATCATTTAGCATTCTATCAATAATTCCAATATGAAAGATATAATAATATTTAATATTTAAATTCCAATTTCAAATGAGAAAATTTTACATAATTTTAATTGCATTGCTTATGTTAAGCGGTTTAAAAGGGCAGTCCTGTCTCCCTGAAGGTATTATATTCACGACACAGGCTGAAATTGACAGTTTTCAGTTTAATTATCCTAATTGTACAGAAATAGAAGGCAGTATTACGATTAATGGTGAGGATATTATAAACTTAATTGGATTGAGCCTTGTGACCTCAATAGGTGATAGTTTGAAAATCTACTATACAAGCCTTGAAAATTTAAACGGATTGAATGCACTAAACTATGTTGGTGGAGAAATCTATCTTGAATCCAACCCTAACCTGTTGAATTTAACAGGGTTGGAGTCACTTACTTCAATAGAAGGAAGCCTGGAAGTTTGGTTCAATGATATGCTCAATAACCTGGAAGGATTAGATGGGCTGGCAAGTATAGGTGGAGATATGTTTTTTGCAAACAACAATGCTGTTTCCGATCTGTCAGGATTAGATAATCTGACTTCCATAGGTGGATTGCTATACATTAGCCGGAATGATGGAATGAATAATCTAATCGGATTGGAGTCCCTCAATAACATAGGAGATGGTCTTACAGTTAGATATATGAGTAACATGGCCAATTTTTTAGGGCTTGCAAATTTGGTTTCCGTTGGGGGAGCGCTTCAGATAAGCGATAATGAACAGTTAACTTCCTTCATAGGACTGGAAGCTCTCACATCCCTTGGAGGCGATCTATACATAAGAGGAAACAACGCACTTACCAGTCTTAATGGTCTGGAAGGTTTGACTTCCATCAGTGGAGATATATTGATTACCAGCAATAATGCTTTAAACAGTATAGCCGCCCTGGGAAATATAAATCCTTCATCAATAATTAACCTTTACATATGGCTGAATGGCTCCCTGTCTGACTGTGAGACCCAAAATATTTGCTCTTATCTGGCCAATCCAAACGGATCTATTAATATTTATTTAAACGCAGTTGGTTGCAATAATCCCACAGAAGTAGCTAGTGGATGTGGCATAACCTTGCCTTGCCTGCCCTATGGGAATTATTATTTTTACGAGCAATCCGACATCGACAACTTCCAGTCCAACTTTCCCGGCTGTACAGAATTATCAGGAGATATATTTATAAGTATGGTCAATAACCTGAATGGTTTAAACATGATCAGTTCAATCACAGGTAGCCTTGATATCTATAGTTATATTGCATATTCTTTATCAGGATTAGATGCACTTACAAATATTGGAGGATCCCTTTATTTGTGGGGTAATAATTTGACAAGCCTGACAGGGCTGGAGAACCTGGCTTATATTGGGGGAAGCCTCATGCTTGGCGATAAGTATTTGGGTGGGAATCAATACCTGACAAACCTTGAGGCATTGGATGGCCTTAATTTCATTGGCGCTGAGCTTTTTGTCTATGATAATGCATCCCTTGCAAGTCTGGTTGGCCTGGAGAATATTGCTGAAGGATCTGTCACAGATTTGAGCGTTTATAATAATTTTACTTTGTCAGAATGTGATATTGTATCAATTTGTAATTATTTAGCAAATCCCAATGGGACTGTTGATATCCATGATAATGCCCCTGGCTGCTATAACCAGCAGGAAGTAGAATCGGCCTGTGAAGTTGGATTACTTGAAAATTATTTCCTGGAACATTTTTCCGTCAGCCCAAATCCATTCAGCGATAAGACTACCATTAACTTTCTGCTCCCTGAAACATCACGGGTGAAAATAGTAATAGACAACATTCTGGGGCAAATCCAGCAAGTCTTATGGGATGCGGATATGGAGAGAGGCAGGCATCAATTTATACTTGAAGGAAAAGACCTTTCCCCCGGTGTCTATATTTGTTGCCTCACAGCCGGTAAGCAAAATTTCTGCACTAAGTTGGTAAAGATGAAGTAAGAATTCCTGGAAACTTAATCCGCATTTATCCTGACCCCACGAATGGGGAAGTAAATTTTGAATATAAACCGGAAGCACTTTCCCAAGTGTGACTTATTTTTAAGATTATCCAGCAATTTTTCCCTTAACTGTATGATCCTGTCTATTATAGTTACAAATTTTGTTTAATTATTCAGGATGAAGATGCCTGATATTTTGGCTTTGTATTATGTTAAGACAATGTTAAATGAATAAAATGACTTTCATTTAAGTTGATTGGGCTATAAATTTGGCATTCAGACTGAAGTATTCAAATAATTTATCCCAGTATTTGGAAGGGATAAATTTGCGTCTTACCCTGCCAGGTTAAATTCAGTCTTTATTCATTGAATGATCACAAACCCTTAAGGAGTCTAAATTATGAACCCAAAATCATTACTATCTCTATTCCTGACATTGCTATGTCTCGAATTTTCCCCTCTTTTTGCACAGGTAAATACATGGACCGGAAACGGTGATGGGATTAATTGGGGTGACGGTAATAACTGGAGCCTCACCCACATTCCGGGCCTATCCGAAGATGCGGTGATACCCACCGGTGCTGCCGTTACCATGAACATTGCCGTCAGCACACAGTCTGTCACTCTGCAGGGCACTGCAATACTTTATATGAGCAATACCCTCAACTTTACAAATCCTTCATCAATAGCAACCGGAGCGACCATTGAATGGAGCAGTGGCTACCTTACAGGCGGAGGTACTCTGACCAATAATGGCACCATAAACCTGAGCACCACCGCATTTAAACAGATCAGCGGAGGGACAAGCCTGGATAGTTACGGAACTATAATTCTGAGCGGTGGAGCCGATATGTATATAACCGACGGTCAACTCAATAATTATGCAACGGCCCTCATTGACATACAGGATGACGGTTCCAATTTTATGGTGACTGGATTGGGTTCTCATTCCCTGGTGAATACCGGTACTATTACGAAATCCGCGGGCAGCAGTAGTTCCAATATCTATGCAGTGTTGACCAATAACGGGGGGACCCTCAGCTCCCAATCAGGTATACTCTATATCAATAATACAGCGAGCGAATTGAACGGTGGGACATATAATGCATCTGCCGGCGCTGAACTGAATTTTTCTCAGAATGTAACATGTACAGGGACTTTATCCGGGACCATCGAAGGTACATTGACCTGGGGCACTACGGTATATGTAGCATCCAGCGCCACTTTCAATTTCGACGGAAATGGTATTTACTGGACAACTGGCTACCTTTCAGGCGGAGGTACCCTGACCAATAATGGCGCCATAAACCTGACCACCGCCGCATCTAAACAGATCATCGGGGGAACAAGCCTGGATAATTACGGAACTATAAACCTGAGCAATGGAGCCGATATGTATATAGCCGACGGTCAACTCAATAATTATGCATCGGCCCTAATTGACATACAGGATGACGCTTCCGATTTTCTGGTGACCGGAGGGGGTTCCCATTCCCTGGTGAATACCGGTACTATTACGAAATCCGTGGGCAGTGGTAGTTCGTATATCAATGTAGAGTTGACCAATAACGGGGGGAGCCTCAGCTCCCAATCAGGTTTACTCTATATCAATAATACGGCGAGCGAATTGAACGGTGGAACATATAATGCATCTGCCGGCGCTGAACTAAATTTTTCTCAGAAGGTAACATGTACAGGGACTTTATCCGGGACCATCGAAGGTACATTGACCTGGGGCAGTACGGTATTTGTAGCATCCAGCGTTACTTTCAATTTCGACGGAAATAGTATTTACTGGGAAAGTGGAGATCTTGACGGAGGAGGGACCCTGACCAATACCGATACTATTTTCGTTATAACAAATGGCGCTAAACACATATACGGAAACACTACGCTTGTCAACAATGGTCTGCTGAAGCTAATAAGCGGAGGGGACATTTATATTGCCGATGGCATTATAAATAATTCATCCAGCGGGGTAATTGAGCAGGATGACCATAGTGATTTGCTGATTACGGGAGCTGGGTCACATTTGCTCGAAAATACGGGCCTTATAAAGAAAGTTTCGGGGACTAGTTACACAAATTTCTTTGTAGAACTGGAAAATAATGGAGGAATTATAGGTTGCGACTCAGGTCAACTGGTTTTGAACAATACGAACCTGGCTTTAAACGGAGGGACTTATTATGCTAATTCGGGAGCTGAACTGAGGATAGGAGGGAACGCTTATTGCTCGGGTACCTTGAGCGGCACCATCGATGGGAACTTGAACTGGACCGGAGATGTTTATGTTCAATCTGCCGCCACTTTAAACTTTGGTGGAGAGGGAATAAACTGGAGTTCGGGCAACCTTAACGGAGGAGGTGTTTTGACAAATAATAATGTCATCAAACTTACTACAACTTCTGCCAAACAAATATTCGATTCGACCCGACTGGTCAACAATGACTCAATCAGACTGACGCAAGGGGCTGACCTTTACGTATCTCACGGTGTTCTCAAAAATACAAGTACCGGAGTCATAGATATACAGGAGGATGCTTGTGATCTGACTTATTCCACAGGAGTAACACATATTGTCGACAACACGGGTCTTATCAAAAAGAGCGGCGGAACGGGCACTTCAAATATCCTTGCTGAACTTGTAAATACGGGAGGGACCCTGGAAGTAGATTCGGGCCTTCTCAATTTGAACAATAATCAGATATCCTTTTCATCAGCGATCTGGAATACTTTAGCGGGTGCGGAAATCACCTTCGCGCAAGATATCACCTGTTCGGATACCATCACCGGAACCAATTTGGGCACGATCGACTGGTACAGTTCTCTCTATGTCCCTGATTCAAGCATTTTCAACTTTAGCGGCAATGCACCCGAATGGAGAACGGGTTACCTTAAGGGCGGTGGCAGGCTTATAAATCTGACGGATCTGGACCTGACCACCAGCGGTACCAAGCAAGTGGTGGATTCAACAAGCATCCTAAATTATGGCAACCTGAACATGGTTGCAGGAGCAGATGTTTATCTGACCAACGGGATTATTATAAATATGAATTCCGGGACTATTGATGTTCAGGATGATGGTACAGCTTTTACCTATAGTACAGGTCCCAATCACCTGATTGAAAATTATGGTCTTTTTGAAAAAACAGGTGGTTCCGGTTTATTGGCTATGTATGAAGACTTTATTAACTATGGATCGCTCAATCTGGTAAGTGGTGAGATAAATTTCCATGCATCTCTGACTAATACAGCCGGTGCCATTATTTACGGTAATGGAATATTGGACCTGCCAGCCGCACCGAACTTTGTCAATAACGGTATACTTTCCCCCGGGGCCTCTCCCGGCAGTATGCGCTTGAACGGGAATTTTTCTATGTCGAATTCCGCTGTGCTTAATATAGATATCGACGGACTGGCAGGTGGCGGTATGACCGGCGGCCACGATTCAATTTATGTTTCCACTAATGCCGTCCTGAGAGGTACCATGAACGTTAACAAAGGTTCTTTCACTATCAATGCCGGTGATGATTTCGTATTGATGCACACCAATAGCGGCCTCAGCGGATCATTTTTCACCCTGAACCTGCCCGATATCAGCCCCCTTAAGTGGAAACTGTCATACGGGCCCAATGACCTTGAACTGCAGGCGGTAGACTGCAGTATCATTGGTGTAACCGTGACCTGGATCGGTGGAAGTACCGGCGACTGGGACAATGCCGCCAACTGGGACCTGGGGGTCCCAAGCTGGTGTGACGATGTGGTTATAGGCGCCGGAGTAACAATTACCGTACCTGTTGGTTACGGGGCATTTGCATCTTCCATAAGTCTTGGTAATGGATCCTCAATAGTGCAGGATACCGAAAGCAGCATGTATGTCAATCAATAATATTTGAGATTGTAAATTGCACAATGCTTAGCCCCCCTCCCGGCCTGCCCCAAGGTGGAAATTGTCGGTTCGGCATTCGGCATTCGGCATTTTCGATTTCATGTTTGATTCTGGATTTTCGATATTCGATTTAATGTCCGATATCTGACTTACATCGTTATATCGTTATATCGTTATATCTCTTATGGGATGTCCCTCCTACCGAAGCGATACAGGCTTATTCCATAACATATCATAATCAGCATAATTAATACAAAAACATCTAATATAAAGCTTCCTTTTCCAAACATAATATCCTGGGGATTAAAATAGCTGAAAATGTTAAAGGGCTTTAGTAAAGATAGTTTATCCCAGCTCTGGCTGAGAAAATTTAAAAGGTAGAAAACCAGGGTTATGACCGCGCTTATGTTCCCGGCTTTGCCGCCGGTTTTGCCAAAAACGGAGATCATCAGGCTATAACTGAAAATCAATACGATCAATAACCAGAGATTTATAGCAATTTGAATAAGATGGAGGAGGATAATATTACTCAGGTTATGGAAAAGAAGTATGGAGATTATCGATCCTGCCAATGCGGCCAGGATGATGGTCAGTAATATTAAGCAGCCTGCAATCCACAGAGATGTGATCAAACTGTATCGTTTCACAGGATGGGCCAGAAGCAGCTCCAGCGTGCCTGAGTCGAGTTCCCTTGTAATATGATGTACCGGGATGTTCACAGCGTTGATGGCCAGCAGGGCGATCACCAGGGGGTGATTGAAGCCAAAGGCAGCAGCCCCTTCAAAACTCAGCATACTTAATAAACTGTCCTGCACTAAAGCCCTGATTTGTTCAGGCAGTTGCTTGAGTATGGCCGTCATGATGGATGTTGTATCTATAGTTGTGACAAGATACAGGATCAGGAATTGTAATAAGGTGATAAAAGCCATGCTGAACAGGGCAAAGGACTTGTTGTCCCTCCATACCAGCCTTATGTAAGCTAATTTAATCATTCTTCTTATCCTGATAAAAATTCATAAAGATCTCCTCCAGGCTGGGTTCGGGCAATATTACTTCGGAAAGTGGCAATTCCGAGAGTTTCTGTAATATGGGGCCAATTTTGCCATGTATGATAAACTCATAGGACATCCCTTGCTGCTTTAGCAAATTCGCACCCGGCAATGAAATATCTCCCAAAGCTTCAGTAATGCTGAAGCGGAGTTTTCTGCTGATCAGTTTCCGGAGGTTTTCAATCGAATCGGTCTTTTCAATTTTGCCTTTTCGAATAATAGCCAGGCGGTGGCATATCCTTTCGACTTCGGATAGGTTATGGGATGAAAGGAAAATTGTGCTGCCCTGTTTCCGGCTTTCTTCCAGAAGCTCATAAAAAGCTTCCTGCATCAGGGGGTCCAGCCCTATGGTTGGTTCGTCGAGGATCAGTAGTTCAGGTTTATGGAAAAAGGCCTGAACAATGCCAATTTTCTGCAAAGTCCCGTGCGACAGGTGCTTGATCTTCTGTTTGAGGTTTGATTCTGATAATCCGAAACGATCTAAAAGATTAGGATTTGTTTTATAGGGAATATTCCTGAGATCGGCGCAAAGCTTCAGGAATTCATTCCCGTTCAGGTTGGTGTAAGCTGAGAAATTACCCGGAAGGTAACCGCACCTCTGACGGATCTCCACTGAGTCATTCGAAAGCTTTTTTCCGAATATTTCAATTTCCCCGGAATCAGGTTTGAGAAGGTTCAGTATCAGCCTTATGGTGGTGGTCTTACCCGCTCCATTTGGTCCTAGGAAACCGAAAATATCCCCTTCATTTACTTCCAGGCAAATATTATCCGCAGCGTGTACCTTGCCGAAGGCCTTGTTAAGGTTTTGAATCTTAATGAGGGCTGATGAATTCATGAAAAATAATTCAATGCTTAAACTATTGCTTTATCTCGATGAATAGAGACATAAATGTATGAAAATTAATAGCTAATTTTGAATTAAATATTGAACAAAGAAAGTGAAGATTCTTTTCAGAATATGCTTCACTGTTCACTGTTCACCGTTCACTGATCACTAAAATAAACTGAACTTCTGGTAAAAACAATTGATAAGTCATTAAATTAATGAATATGTGGATCTTTACAATAGTCTGGTTTGCCTGGTTCATTTCAGAAGGTCTTCTGAACAGGCTGCTCCGTTCCGGAAATAAAGTAGACAAGGGCCGCGATAAAGGTTCCATTACATTCATCTGGATCACCATTCTGTCATCTATATTCCTGGGATTCCTTGCAGCAAACCTCATCAGGATACCTATCAGCCATGTAGCTGTCATCCCTTATTTTGGGCTTATCCTGATTATAGCCGGGATGATCATCCGCTTCATAGCTATTAGTTCGCTGGGAAAAATGTTTACAGTAGATGTCACCATCCGGGAAAATCATAAAATAAAAAAAGACGGAATGTACTCGATTGTCAGGCATCCTTCCTATTCCGGATCATTATTGTCATTTTTAGGTTTTGGAATTTCCATGAATAACTGGATCAGCCTCTTCATTATATTTATTCCGGTTTTTATTGTTTTTATTTATAGAATAAATATTGAAGAAAAAATTCTCATTGAAAAATTCGAAACCGAATATCCTGAATATATGAAGAAGACCTGGAGACTGCTTCCCTGGATTTATTAGTAAGCCCTCAGCAATCAAAAATCGGCTATCCGAAAAATGCAATATAATCTGCTGACTGACGACTGCTGACTGCTGACTGCTGACTGCTGACTGACGACTGACGACTGACGACTGCTGACTGCTGACTGTCAATTCTCACTATCATCAAACTTCATTTATAAAAAGCTCCTCCGCCCATTTCAACCTGTCATGCGGTGAGAACTGCCAGGGGGCACCGTTATTTTCGATATTGGTAAATATAGCATTCAACTCTCCGGGACCTTTCGATTCCTCCATCACCAGGTACCTTCTCATGTCGACTATAATGGAAGGATGGTTGATATTCACAGGGCATTCCTGGGCACATGCATTGCAGGTAGTACATGCCCAGAGTTCTTCTTCGGTGATATAGCCCCTTAGCAATGATTTCCCGTCATGGAAATTTTTATCTTTGATAAGACCCGGGCCTTTTTCTTTCATCCGGGCCCTTACATCCATTACTATTTTCCGGGGCGAAAGTTTTTTACCCGTCTGGTTTGCCGGACAGACTTCTGTACAACGTCCGCATTCGGTACATGCCAGCGAATCCAGGTAATTCTTCCAGCTTATATCTTCAACGTCCATAATTCCGAAACGGGCAACAGGCGCAGTTTCCCCTTCGGCGGGTTCTGCAAAGGCCAGGTTGGGGTCCATCATACGTTTAACTTCTTCTGTAATTGCGGGCATATTCTGCAGGTATCCAAGGGGCTCCAGCCGGCTCAGGAATACATTCGGAACCGACATGAATACATGAAAATGCTTGGAGTAGGGAAGTATATTGGCAAACAGGAAAATCAATAATATATGCGACCACCAGCTTATCTCATGCCAGATATGAAGATTTGCCATTGACATACCTTCAAACCATCCTGCCATGTAAGAACTTACCGGGAAAAAGCCTTTGATATCTTCTCCCGCAAGCCTGGTCTGGGCTATATAAAAAGAATTCATGGAAAGCAGGGAAACCATCAGCAGCAGGATGATAGTCAGTGCAAGATTCGCATCCATATGCGATATATGTTTCATTTCTATTCCACCAAACCTTCGTATATGCATGAAAATCCGGCGTATTAGAAAAGCCATCACGGCAAAAAAGATTATCAGTCCAAAAATATCCCCTGAAGCAATTATAATGTCATAAACCGGACCCAATATAGCCAAAACCCTTTCAGTCCTGAACAATCCGTCTATGATCATTTCAATGCTGCCGAAAAGGATAACTATAAATCCCCACCAAACCATAGCATGCATCAATCCGATTATCGGTTTACGAAGTATCTTGCTTTGTCCGAAAGCCACTTTCAGCATCACTAAAAATCTTTTACCGAAATCCTTTACTGGAAAAGCTTTGGTAAGGCGGAAATAGCGGTAAAATCTAAAGGATGTATATGAAAATATGCCGAGGGTAAGGAGAATTGAAATGGCAAATAGTATTTGTTTAATCATACTATTGAATTTTGAAAATTATGAATGCAATTTTACTCAATATATATTTTGGAATAAAGATAAATAATTTGTAAAGATTTCAAAATAGAATTTACTGCTGCATTATGTCTTCAATTTTTCTAATTTTGATAAATACCGGATGTTTTCCAAACTGATGAAAAGAGTCCTTTTATTTGCATTTATTCTCATTATTTTTCGACTTGGCCTTGCCGGTCAGAGCTATCCCTATTTTAAATATACAATGGAAGATGGCCTGCCATCTAATTCTACACGTGCCCTCTTCAGGGATTCCAGGGGATGGCTCTGGATAGGAACGGATGCAGGGGTATGCTGGTATGATGGTAATAAATTTACCGAACTTGATGTAAACAGGATACTTTCAGGTTCCAAGGTTTGGGCTATTGCTGAAGATGAGAAGGGTAGAATGTGGTTCGGGACGTATGGGGAGGGCATTTATATTTATGACGGGAAGGAAATAAAACAACTTTCTCATGAGAATGGATTATTTAGCGATAAAGTAAGATGTCTCAAATTCTTTCCTGATTATGGTCTTATGATTGCTGGCGGGAACGGTGGTATCACTTATTTCAGGAATGATACACTGGAGATCACAAGAACAAATATATTGCCGGATGAATCAAGAGTCATGGATATGCTTCAAAAGGACAGCCTGATTTATATTTTTTCTTATGGATCGCCTAATCATATCCTGGATCCCCAAAACTTTAGTATCCAGGAGTTGTCTTCTTCCCAGCCTCATGCTGTAACAAGTGTCTCATCTGCGCTTCTTACCAATGACAAGCGGCTTATTTTAAGCAGGGGCCGGGAGGGTATTAGAATAGCAGGGAAGGGGAAAATTCAGGATTATGGAAATATAGGACAGGTTTTTGGATTAACGGAAGATTCACAGGGTAATATATGGATGGCAGCCTGGAGCGATCGCATTAAAATGAAAGAACCGGGTGGTATTTTCATGTTTAAGGGGGATAAGGTAATATCCATTAGTCAGATGATAGGCTTGCCCTGTATTGCATGGAATATACTATACTACCCTGAAGAGAATACCATCTGGTGTACAACTCTTGATAAGGGATTGATCAAAATTCCGGGCATGATCTTCTCATATTTTGATAGCCGGTATTTTGGCCTTGACCATTTGGAAGTCAGGGATATCTGTTATGATAATAAGAAGGATGTAATTTGGATTGCATCCTCAGAAAACGTAATCTCTTGGTCAAAGGAAGGGATCCATCTGATCGAAGGAAATAAATTTATCCAGGCCGGTCTGTCCTATGACCGGAATAATTTTGCCCGGCTCTTTTCATATTATCTCGACCGGAATGGGTCTTATCAAAAATACGATTCCCTGATCAATCTTGGGATTTACAATTATACAAATCCTTACGGGAAAGAATATAAGCAAGTG
Source organism: uncultured Bacteroidales bacterium (assembly GCA_963787195.1). Classification (GTDB taxonomy): domain Bacteria; phylum Bacteroidota; class Bacteroidia; order Bacteroidales; family JAGOPY01; genus CAWBCI01. The sequence goes on along the minus strand of CAWBCI010000026.1, from coordinate 55,991 downwards.
GCTGCCGGTAAAATGTATGATCCTGATGAGTTTAAAAGGATTAAAAACATATTGTACAGTGATACTTATCCTGACGAAATGAAAAGGGACTTCAAAGGATTTGATCATATTCAGATGGATTCCAAAGGACGTTTGCTGGTCAGCTCAACAATGGGTCTTTTTACAATTGACCCACTAACTTATAATATTGAAAAGAAAGCTTATATAAAAGGCCCCTTTGCTCTTGATAACAAGGATACTTTGTTTAATTGCGATGAATGGGCCTTAGATGCGATAATAATGCCGGATATTGACAGGGATATTAAAATTACTCTGGATGGCACTGATAGTTCTCATCCCAGACAATGTTCAAAAGTTATCAGCCGGGGAAATGAAATCTGGTATGCTGGTTTGTATGATGGTCTTTTCTATAGCCGTGATGGTAAGTTCATACATCTTAACAGCAGGAACCCTTCCCTTTGTAATGTGATAAATGATATATGCTTCGATTTTGAAGGAAACACTATTGTGGGGGCCAACAACGGGGAGATATATATTCTGCGGATGACCGGCGACTCTCCGCAAATTATTCACCGGATAAGCACTAAAGACGGAATAATCGGCAGCACTTTGAGATTTGTACAGCCCGATAATTCAGGCTTTCTTTGGATAGGCACAAATAAAGGGCTTAACAGGCTTGATCTTAAAAAATTGTACGATGAAAACGTAGTCATGATAAACTTTTTTAATGATCACGATGGCTACCAGGATTTTTCTGGTAAATCAGCTGAAACGGATAGAAACGGATCCATTTGGATTGGTACTGATAAAGGCATAGTCAGAATTGACGCGGCCAACTGCAAAATAAATAAAATCAGCAGTCCGGGTAAAATTGTTTTAACCGAGATAGACTTGTTCAATTCTCAACCTGATTGGTCAGATTTAACCTATTCGGACCTTTGGTATAATATTCCGGAAAACCATATGAACCTGAATTATGATCAAAATTCACTTGTATTTTATTTTAATCACATAAATCTCGGCGATCCGGAGAAAGATTTTTTTTCATATAAACTCGGTGGCCTTGATAAAACCTGGTCAATTCCGGGCTCTGAGAGGAAGGCGGTATATTCGCATTTGAAACCCGGAAGCTATATTTTGGATGTAAAGGGAGGCAACAGTTTTTCAGGACAGGAATTGCTCCCCCTGAGTTTTCAGTTCAGGATTTCTTATCCCTGGTGGCAAACCTGGTGGTTCTACATTTCACTGAGTATTTTAATTTTATTGATTATCAGAATATATATAGGCTATCGGGAAAAACGCATCATAATAATACAGGCCCAGGAAAGGGAGATTGAAAGGCAATTGTCGGATATGAAAATTAAGGTTTTGCAATCACAAATGAATCCGCATTTTTTATTTAATGTTCTGAATTCAATCAGCTCCGTTATTTTTAAAGAAGACAAGAAAACTGCCTATACTTATTTTACAAGGTTTTCACGCCTGATCAGACTTACACTTGAAAATGCAGATAAGATCAGCCGTTCCCTTAAGGATGAGATCGGATTTGCGAGAAATTATCTGGAACTTGAACAATTCAGGTTCCAGGATAAATTCGAATACCGGATAATTATAGATGAAAGAGTAGACTTACAACAGAAAGTGCCCCGTATGATCATTCATACTTTCGTTGAAAATGCAGTTAAGCATGGTCTGATGCCTCTTGAATACGGTGGATTGCTTGAAATTGAGGTAATGTGGAAGCCTGACAGGTTGGTAATTGTAGTTGAAGATAACGGGATAGGAATGGATCGCGCCTTGAAACAGGATAAGGATACAACCCGAAAGGGACTTGAGATCATTGACCAGATGATAGCAATCTATAAAAAACTGGAAGGTATACAGGTTTCCTATACCTTAAATGAACTGATAAATCGTGAAGGAATATCTTCAGGCACCAGGGTGGAAATCGTCATCCCCGCTCAGGTAAGCAAATAAAAGTCTTAATACATTTCCCCCCTCATGAACCTGCGCAAACCACACAGGTTCATTCCAATGCTGTTTTTAAATGTGAAAAGGTTCTGGATGAAACCCTGTGACCGGATTACATAGCCTTTCAGAGCGACAATATATCCGGAGACGATCACATTCAGGGCGATTTGGATGGTGGAATGATGGGGGGCGCCCCAGATGGAATTTGAGAGGGAAAAATGTAATTTTTTTAATCTGAAAACTCTCATCTCTTACTAATTTATTCTGATAGATCTAAGACTTATTAATCAATTCTCTGATGATTATAGCAGGCATCATTATTCCAAATCTCGTACCTAAATTTATAAAGTTCATAAATTCAGACACTTACTTGTCTTGTTTCTGATTCTTATTTACTGAAATGATAGATTTTTTACTTTGAGCCCGAATATGATAGACACAAGCAATTGGATATGAGGTATGTAGTAGATTATCAGGAGCATTGCCCATATTCGGGCAAGTGCCCGAATATGGGCAATGTCTTAAAATAGCGAAAAAGATATCATTTGTTTGAAAGTAAAATCTCTATTAAGATAAGGGTAATATATTTTTTTCTTTTTCATAATATTTCCGAAAGGTCCCTGAGTTTGACAGCTTTTTTTATTAAAGTGAAATTTCCCCTGCTGATACTCGACAGAATATCATTTATACCTTCTTCAGCATATATATAAATTCGGATATTTCGGTAATAATCATTGATATACTTGAGAATGGCAGCGTCGGCAAAGCGGTTGATCCAGAGTACTACCTGATCGATCGGGTTATCGTTCAAAATGCTGATGGATTCAGCGGTGGATTTTGAAAAGAATACCTTGTTGTCAAACTGCGTGGCAAAATCCGTGAATTCCTTCATGAATCCCGGATCGGCATTAATAAATAGAATATTCATGATGGAGGTGGTAAATAATTTCATAGTTTTATTCAAAAGCCGTGCCTCAAAGTACATATAGTTGATAAACAGAAATATAAGCTAAATATCAAATCGTGATCAAGTTTGGTATATGACCGATTCCGGGCTATTTATTTGAATATGTTAGAAGCTTATCTGAAAAAGGAAATATGCAGCTTCCGGATTTCCGGACAAAATAATACAGCATGGAATTATATACCATACAGGATAATAAGGAAAAGCTTTTAATAGACTTCGCTCAAAGTATTTAATATTATCCCGTATTTCTGGATTTTTCTGTCAAGGGCCTGCCTGGAAATATTCAGTAATTTTGCTGCTTTAGATTTATTATTGTTCGCACTTTCCAAGGCTTTCCTGACGGATTGGATCTCAGAAGATTCCAAATCAAGGAGAGGTTGCAATTCACTGTAATCAGGTTGAATTTTTTGACAATGATCATGAAGGACATCGAAATGTTCCAATGTAAGAACATTCCCGTCCAGGAGGATCATAGCCTTTTCAACCATGTGTTTAAGTTCTCTTACATTTCCTGGAAATGAATATTCCATCAGTTTTGTTGTGAGATCAAAGGAGACTGAGCTTACTTTTTTATCAAAAAGCAGGGAATATTTATTTATAAATTCATTTAATAGCAAGGGAATATCTCCTTTTCTTTCCCTTAGTGGAGGAATGTGTATGATAAAAGAATTCAGGCGGTAATATAGGTCTGCTCTGAAACGATTTTCTTCAACCAGATTTTTTAGGTCCTGGTTGGTAGCTACAATAATGCGCACATCTATTGGAACTTGTCGGGTTTCACCAACCCGGGATATAGATTTTTCATCCATTACCCGCAGGAATTTTGGTTGCAGGCTTAGCTTCAGGTCGCCGATTTCATCCAGGAATAGCGTACCCTTATCGGCAGCTTCAAACCATCCTTTTTTATCTTTGATGGCGTTGGTAAAGGCTCCTTTAGTATGTCCGAAAAATTCACTTTCAAAGAGATCCTCCGGTACGGCTGAACAATTTACAGAATGGAAAGTACAGCCATTTCTTTTACTGAGATAGTGGATTCCACGTGCAACCAATTCCTTTCCGGTTCCGCTTTCCCCGGTAATCAGAACTGTTGTTTTGTCGGAAGCTGCTACCTTAGCCATCGCCCGGATTATTTCAACCATAGCCTGGCTTTCACCAATGAAGGGATGCCCGATTTTAGTTTCGAGCTCATCCGGTATCAGGGAGAAACCATGTTTGTTTTCATCTATGGCTTCTCTAATTGAAAGGAAAGTGCTGGTCTTTTCCAAAGCCCTTTGTATATCTTTAAGCTTGAAGGGCTTGTTGAAAAAATCAATTGCACCTAATCTCATAGCCTGAATAACACTCTCCATATCACCATGTCCGGTGATCATGATGACCTCGGTTGAAGTAAATTCCTGTTTTATTTGTTTTAAAACATCCAATCCGCTCATCTCGGGCAAACGAAGATCAAGGATTGCTACATCTATGTGTATTTTTCGGAGGATTTTAAAGGCTTCAGAAGGCTTGGCTGCTGTATGAACTTTAAAATTACATCGGCTTAAAAATTCATTCAGCTCGCTTCTAAAACCATTCTCATCATCTAAGACAAGGATGGTTAATTTTTTCATTAATTATGGGTTTGGGGGGCTAATATAGTCAATTTTAATTGAAGTCAAAGCGTTTTCCAGACTTATTGTACGAAGAGGAATAAAAAAGGGATGGAAGTATGTACTTATTGTCTGAAGTATAATTTATAGACCATGTTCCGGGAACCTCATTCAATTATAAACAACCCGTTAATTCAGGGTTTTTAAATATTCTTGCCAAAATATAAGGGAAGCTTTATTTGAATAGAAGTAGATTTATTTTCCGTGCTTTCTACTGAAATTTCCCCTTCCATTTCCTTAATAATTCCATAAACAACAGAAAGCCCCAAACCGGTTCCCACTCCCTCAGGCTTGGTTGTGAAGAATGGATTGAATATCTTTTCCAAGTTTTTAGAGGAAATCCCTACCCCATTATCAGATATTTGAATGAGAATTTTATCGGATGAAATGGATGTATTTATAATAATTTGCTTTTTGTAAAGTGAAGCGGCTTTGAATGTGGATTTTGCCTCAACTGCATACCTGGCATTTGAAAGCAGATTATGTATTACCTGTTCAAGTTTATGTCGGTTACCAATTGTAAAAGTATCGGGACAATTCAGATTTGTGATAAGTTCAATATCATGTTTCCCATATTGTTCACCAATCAACAATAGAGCATTCCGGATGGTCGAATCCACTTCTATCCTTTCCAGGGATGATGACATTTGACCTCTTGAAAACAAGCGTACATGTTCGATAATCTGCTGTATTTTATCGATATTGTCCGAAATAGTATTGAATTTGCTTTCCAGATAAGATTGGTTGAATTGTTGCTTATTTAATTTGTAAAGGATGTTTTCAAGGGCTAATGAGATGATTCCCAGAGGCTGGTTAATTTCATGTGCCATTCCAGCAGCTAATTCCCCTAAGGATTCAAGTTTTGATTTCTGGATCAGCAGTAGTTGTTTTTCCTTAAGTTCTTCCAGATGACTGTTGAGTTCCTTATTGCTTTCCTTAAGTTTATCCTGGACCTGGGTAAGGGTGATCACATGACTTATGCGCGAAGCGATGGATTCAAGAGCAAGTCTATCCTCCGAAAGTATATTATTATAAGTATGGGAAGAAAGAACGAGTATTCCGATTAATTCATTATCATGAACCAGGGGAAGTACGGCAATTATTTTAAGATCTTCAGTATTATCTGATTTTTGCGTTAACTTTTGCAGTTCTGAATAGCTGAGATATACAGGCTGTTTTTTAACTACCAGTTCAAAGCGGGGATCATTAGATTCAATATAACGTACTCCTTCTACAAAATTTTCATTTAAGCCGAAATGCTCAGTCAGTTCAAAGCGGTTTTTTTTCTTGTTCAATAAATATAAACCACCACTGTCAATCCATTCCCACCGCGAGATGATCTTGAAGATTTGCTGGACCGTATGGGAAAGTCCTTCGGAAAAACTTTGCAGGTATGAAATGTTCTGCTCAACATCCATATAATTCCTGATCTTTTTCTTTTCTGTGATTTCCGTTTCGATATTCATCACAACATAGACATTGCCATCAAGATCAGGTAAGGGCTGAATATCATACTCGAAACTTGCAGCTCTGTCATTAATATTGAGCGTAATTTCCCCTGTTTTTTCTTCTTTCTTTTCAAATACATCATGGAACTGCTGCAAGTAGGTATCGGCTATTTTCTCAGGTAAATAATCATGCAGATATTTTCCGGTCATTTCTTCCGGTGTAAATGCGAATGTTTCGGCAGCGGTCTTGTTAGCAAATAAAATCCTGCCCTCATAATCATGAATAGTGATACTGGATTTAATGTTTTCTACCAGCATCCGGTATTTTTGTTCAATTTCACGATGTTGTATTTCTGACTTGATACGATTGCTTACATTTCTGGCTACACCAATAATTCCATGAAAGATGCTTTCCTTGAAAATTGGAGTTATGCTGATTTCCAGATGGGTCTCTTCACCATTAACCCATCCTTTTTCAAGGTACAGATGCGGATTTTTATTAATTATGGCATCCTGATCGATACGTTCATATACCGACCGGAAAACAAACTGATGGCCATTTTTAAGCGCAAGCTGGGCTATTTCCTCATCTGTTTTTCCTATATATTCTATAGTCGAACACTGAAGTATGGATTCGCAATGTGGTTCACTACTAAAGATATATCTGAGGTCCTTATCCTTATAATAAACCATGTCAGTCATCATCCGGGTCATAGTATTCAGTATCTCAGACTGGTTTTCCATTTTCTTCACAGACTCTTTAAGGCGCTGTTCGGTACGCTTTTGACGCGTTATATCTTCACCTGATGAAACCAGGTAAGTTACCTGGTTTTCCATAGTCAAAGGTGAAACCAGCAATTTTTGCCAGAAAGTCCGGCCTTTTTTATCCCGGCTCATAATTTCTCCCAACCAGACTTTCCCTGATGAAATGGACTTGTTTATTTCATCAAACCTCGGAGTATAAAGGGAAACCTGTTCACCAAACATATCTTTTGCATTCAGGTCCGAAAGAGAATATCCGGTCTTTTCAATGAATCTGGAGTTAATATATATCCAGTTTCCATCCATCTTTTTTATCGAAATCAGGTATTGGCTTTGCTCTGCTATAGCCTGAAATAAGGAATATTGAAATTTAAGGTTTTGATTCTCCAGGAACTGTAAAAGATGGTTTCCTAACAGGCTAAGTAAAAACTTTTCATCTGTAGGCGTACTCGTTTTACCATTATGATCATCAAGGTTAAAAATGATCCGGTTATTATTATCCGAAGATGAAATACTCAATATGCGATCGCTTTTCTGAAAAGGCTCGGAATAATACATTTCCGAACCGGAATTGAGTTCTATCCCACTAATTGAAAGTTCAGTCAGGAATTCCATTATAAATCGAAGCGTGTCCTTCAGAAGATTGGGAAAATTTTCAGTTTTTTTTGGGGTGAAAATATCCATTCTCTTGATACAATCCATTACTCTGTGAATCTTCCATGGCTCCACTGTATCATAAATATCAGAATGATTTTTCTCAGATTTTATTTTAGAATGATGATTATTATCAGATGTGGGAGCTTGTGTTCTGGGATTCAAGTCTTTTCCTGAATGATTTTTGAGAACCTGAAGATGTTTTTTGATTTTTAAAGGAAATGCCTGCAATTCTGCAATACTGTCAGCTATTTCCCATGCTCCTGCATCATAGGCTTTTTCTTTCAAATCAGCGTCCAGCTTCTTTTCGGAAATAATACATACAGGAATATCTGCAGAGGAATTTTGTACGAATGAATTAAGCAATGAAAGATCTCCGTTTGTGGACTGGCCGGTAAATATCCAAATCATGTCAGGATTATATTGGCCGAGCAGTTTATCAGCTTCCTCCCAACTTCTGGCCTTAATAAAATGCATATTATTGAATCCTTTAAATTCAAAAATATTGCTACTAAGTTCAACTCTAAGGATGTTTACGCTGTTTAATCCATCCATGTCCTGAAAATATTATAACAGGGAATGTTCCCGAACAATAAGTTAAAGATAAGTTATTTCCCTGAGTATTATGGATCAATAAATAATATTAAAAGCAATTAACCCTGTTTTTAACAATAAATATTAATCAATACTTTATTTTACACCGGATACTATAAAGAGTTTCAAATAATATTATTATTTTAGATGCAGATTAATTAGCTGGTCGTACCTGAATTAATTTTATAATGAAATCCGAGCCTTTCAGAGCAATAATAGTGGATGATGAAAAAGAAGCCAGGGACATTCTGGAAAATCTTCTTTTGGAAGAAGGAAATGTGGAGATTATAGCCAAAATTTCAAATGCAGCTGAAGCCCTTAAGGAAATAATTAACCATGAACCTGATATATTATTTCTGGATATCAATATGCCCCGCATTAATGGCTTTGACCTGATGAAAGAAATCCGGGAACTAAACCTGAATCCAAATATCATTTTTGTTACCGGCTATGATCATTTCGTAATGGATGCTATTAAATTCCAGGCCTTTGACTATCTTCTTAAACCAATTGATCAGGACGAACTTGCCTCTACTCTTCAAAGATTAAGGCTAAAGAAGAAACCTGAGGAGATGCATGAAAAACTTAATACACTTATCCGCAAACTGGACGGAGAAAGAATCAGATTTAACACCCGCCAGGGATTTATTGTAGTTGATCTGAAAAAGATCATTTATTGCGAAGCTAATGGCAACTATACCATCCTTAATCTCACAGGAAATATTAAAGAAACAGTTACCTCCAATCTTGGACATCTTGAAGGGATACTTCCGGCAGATAAATTCTCCAGGATTAACAGGTCCTTCATCATAAATCTCACCTATCTTACCAGGGTTGACCGAAAACGTAAACAATGTGAACTGCGGAATGATCCCCAAATTTATTCACTTCCCATGAGCCGTGAAAGTATGCAGGCTATTGACAAACTTTTAAAATAAGCCATTTTTTGCTATAAGCACTCTCCTTTTAATTTTGGAAATGTATCTTTTGCCTAGATATAAGTGAGTATTTCAGAGCTCAGGTTTAAATGGAAATGCATATATTTGCAAGCCTGTATAATTAGAATTTCTGAAGACATGCACTCAGCAAAAACGGTTCCCTATAAACCCACTAATCACATTCGCATCGTTACGGCAGCTTCTCTCTTCGATGGACATGACGCGGCTATCAACATCATGCGCCGCATTATCCAGTCAACCGGAGCGGAGGTGATACACCTGGGGCACGACCGTTCTGTTCAGGAAATCGTTGATTGTGCAGTACAGGAAGATGTTCAATCCATTGCCATCACTTCATACCAGGGCGGGCATATGGAATTCTTCAAATATATGTATGATATGCTTCAGGAAAAAGGCTGCGGGCATATCAAAATCTTTGGGGGCGGCGGAGGTGTGATACTTCCTGAGGAAATGAAAGAGTTACACGAATATGGGATTACTCGCATTTATTCACCCGATGATGGTCGCGAAATGGGACTTCAGGGAATGATCAATGACCTGATGGAAAAATCTGATTTTCCAACAGGGAATAATATTTCTTCCGTTTCAAAAGAGGATATACAGGGAAAAGATGTGAATAGCATTGCACATTTAATTTCGGCTGCTGAAAATTACCCGGAAAAGGCAGCTAAGCTTATCGAAAGTCTGAAAAATCATTCTAAAAAATCACCTGTTTTGGGGATTACCGGAACCGGTGGTTCGGGTAAGTCCTCCCTGGTTGACGAAATTGTGAGAAGGTTTTTGCAGGATTTTCCTGACAAAACGGTGGGGATAATCTCGGTGGACCCTTCAAAACGTAAGACAGGAGGGGCACTCCTGGGGGACCGTATCCGGATGAATTCAATTAACAATCCGAGGGTGTATATGAGGTCCCTGGCAACACGCCAGTCCAACCTCGCCGTTTCCAGGTATGTAATGGATGCCAAAATTATTCTCCAGGCGGCTGGCTATGACCTGATCATCCTGGAAACCTCCGGGATAGGTCAGTCTGATACCGAAATCGTCGATCACAGTGATGTTACCATGTATGCCATGACCCCGGAATATGGGGCCGCGACCCAGTTGGAGAAAATTGACATGCTTGATTTTGCAGATGTTATAGCGATCAATAAATTCGATAAAAGGGGATCCATGGACGCACTCCGTGATGTCAGAAAACAATATGCCCGCAATCATCAGCTTTGGGAAACTGAACCTGGGGACCTCCCAATTTATGGTACCGTTGCATCTCAATATAATGACCCCGGAGTAAATAAATTTTACAGCGCCCTGATAGAGATAATTAATAAAAAGACCGGAGCCGGGTTTAAATCCGGGATGAAGGGAAAAGTAGCAACAAGCGATAAAATATCAATCATTCCTCCCGGAAAGGTTCGCTACCTTTCTGAAATATCAGATACGGTCAGGAATTATAATAAATGGGTTGAAAAACAGGCTGATATTGCCCAACATTTATATGCAATCCATGAAACTATCAGTCTCATACCTGAAAAGAAGGAATTATCGGAAGTACTCTCGGAAGAATATAAGAAAATAGAAAGGGATCTTGACGGGCCGTCTAAATTTATTCTGGAGAACTGGGATGAAAAAATTAAGTCCTATAAGCAGGATAAATTTGAATTTCAGGTCCGGGATAAAATCGTTAAAGTAGATACTTACAGCGAAACCCTCTCCCATACGCGTATCCCCAAGGTTGTTCTTCCGGGATATAAGGGCTGGGGGGATATACTGAAATGGAACCTGAAAGAAAATGTGCCAGGCGAATTTCCTTTTGCCGCCGGGGTGTTTCCATTTAAACGCGAAGGTGAGGACCCTACGCGCATGTTTGCCGGTGAAGGTGGCCCTGAAAGAACCAACCGCCGCTTCCACTATGTGTCGCTGGATATGCCAGCACGGCGTTTGTCTACGGCATTTGATTCAGTCACCCTATATGGGAATGACCCTGATATAAGACCGGATATTTATGGAAAGATCGGAAATGCAGGCGTCTCAATAGCCTGTCTGGATGATGCCAAAAAACTTTATTCCGGCTTTGATCTGGCCGACCCCAAGACATCCGTGTCCATGACCATCAATGGCCCGGCACCTACACTTGTGGGCTATTTCATGAATGCAGCAATCGATCAGCAATGCGAAGTATATATCAAAAATCAGGGCCTGGAGAAATCAGTCGAAAAGAAAATAGAAAAGCTTTATCAGGAAAAAGGGACTAAAAGACCTCAATACCAGGGGCCTCTTCCCAAAGGTAATGATGGACTTGGTTTGATGTTGCTGGGAGTTACCGGCGATCAGGTCCTTCCTGCGGATGTCTATGAAAAGATCAAAGCCGACACCCTCTGCAAGGTCAGGGGAACAGTTCAGGCCGATATTTTAAAGGAGGACCAGGCCCAGAATACCTGTATTTTCTCGACTGATTTTTCAATCAAAATGATGGGTGATGTGCAGGAATTTTTCAATAATCATCATGTCAGGAATTTCTATTCGGTATCCATTTCAGGTTATCATATTGCTGAAGCGGGAGCCAACCCGATAAGCCAACTGGCTTTTACCCTCGCCAACGGTTTTACCTATGTTGAGTATTATCTTTCGAGGGGAATGGATATTAATAAATTTGCACCAAACCTTTCGTTTTTCTTTTCCAATGGCATTGATGCCGAATATGCGGTCCTGGGCCGTGTAGCGCGCCTTATTTGGGCCAAGGCTTTGAAATATAAATATGGTGCAGACGAACGGGCCCAGAAACTGAAATATCATATCCAGACCTCCGGCCGTTCACTTCATGCCCAGGAAATATCCTTTAATGATATACGTACGACCCTCCAGGCTCTCTACGCGATTTATGATAACTGCAATTCGCTTCATACAAATGCATATGATGAAGCTATCACAACTCCGACAGAAGAGTCAGTCAGAAGAGCTATGGCCATCCAGCTGATCATTAATCATGAGCTTGGACTGGCAAAAAATCAGAATCCGCTCCAGGGCTCTTTCATAATTGAGGAACTTACCGACCTGGTGGAAGAAGCCATACTTTCAGAATTTGACCGGATTACCGAAAGGGGTGGGGTACTGGGAGCCATGGAAACTATGTACCAGCGCGGAAAAATCCAGGATGAATCAATGTATTATGAAACCCTTAAACATTCTGGGAAACTCCCCATTATGGGCGTGAATACCTTCCTTTCATCAGATGGTTCTCCGACGACACTACCCGGCGAAGTGATCAGGGCTACCAAAAAGGAAAAAGTCTATCAGATATCTATGTTGAAACAACTGCATAAAACTTATGCAGATAAGACACCAGCTTTGCTCGCTGACCTTCAGGAGCGAGCCCGGCATAATAAGAATATTTTTGAAGGAATTATGAATGCATCCAAGTATTGCTCTATCGGACAGATTACCGACGCATTATTCCATGTGGGCGGGCAATACCGAAGAAATATGTAAGTTTTATTTAATATTTTGATGGCTATGAGTCATTGGCTTGAAGAAATAGAAAGAATGGAAAGCAGGAAGAATCGCTCTGCTTCCGACAGTGCCAGGATCCAGGATAAAAAATTCAGGATCCAGCAGAATTATCAGAAAAATAAAATACCCTATGATAGTTTTATAGAAAGGCTGAACAAACTGGTTGAACGGGTCAATGATCTTCCTTTAGAACACCGTGAAGTTTTCGGGAAACTCACTGCTAAGAGCAGAATTTCAAAACTGGATAACCACTTGAATTATTTTTCCAGTAGCCGGAAAATACATAAAGTTGAGTTCCGGAGTATAATCAATCCGCTTAAAAATATTCATTATAAACATATCCGGGTCATCTTTATAAATGTCGCGAAGATTATGGATAAGGTGGAAGTAGAAATATTGGAAGTATTTCAGGAAAAGAAGGTACATGACGGAAAATTAATTTCAGAAGAAGATAAAAACAAGCATAACCCCGGAAAACCCAGGAGCGATAAGAACAAATTCCATGAGATCTATTATTATGATATAAATAATCTCTCGGATGAACTGGGCTTGAAGATTATCGACTGGCTTACCTTCCATGTGAACCTGGAAGAGCTTCCGATAGTAAAGGATGGCGAACTCAGGTTTAAGGACAAGGAATAAATGAGTGTAGAATATTTTACTAGGCGTATTCTCAGATTTCCAGCTCTTTCAGGTTTTTGAAATAATCCAGGCACTGTGGATTGGATAGAGCGTCGCGGTTTTTTACCTCCTGCCCATGGATCAGTTTCTTAACGGCAATTTCCACCTTTTTTCCGTTGATAGTATAAGGGACATCGGGTGTTTCAAGGATAAGAGCTGGCATATGCCTGGGGCTGCAGTTATTCCGGATATTGTTCCGGATTTTACGGATCAGCTCTTCATCCAAATTAAAGCCTTTGTTCATCTTTACAAATAATATCACCCTTTCGTCACCTTCATATTGCTGACCAACCACAACGGAATCTTCAATCTCATCCATATTTTCAACGACACGGTAAATTTCCGCAGTACCAATTCTTACCCCCCCCGGGTTGAGGGTAGCATCAGAACGGCCGAACATTGTTATCCCACCGTGCGGACTGATTTGAAGGTAATCCCCATGCCTCCAAATTCCTGGATAATCGACAAAATAGGCCTGTAAGTATTTCTGTCCCTCAGGATCGTTCCAGAAATAGACAGGCATGGAGGGGAAGGCTGTCCTGCAAACCAGTTCACCCTGTTTTTCCCTGACTGGTTTTCCATTTTCATCGAAACATTCTACATCCATTCCCAATCCACGACATTGAATCTCCCCGCGGTATACCGGCAGGATAGGATTGCCCAGCATAAAGCAGGAGATGATATCGGTACCCCCGGATATGGAGGAGAGCTGAACATTTTTCTTCCACTTATTATAAACATATTCAAAGCTTTCATCACTCAATGGAGATCCTGTTGACAATATAGCTTTAAGTTTTGGGAAGGATGAAATGGATGAAGGCAAGACTCCTGCGTTTTCAAGCGAAGCAATGTATTTGGCACTGGTTCCGAAGATGCTGATCCCCAGATCATCAGCCATCCGAAGCAAGGCATCAGGCTCCGGATAAAAAGGGTTCCCGTCGAAACAAACAAGAGTAGCGCCGGATGCAAGGCTGCTTACAAACCAGTTCCACATCATCCAGCCGCAGGTGGTGTAATAAAAGATTGTATCCTCAGAGCTTAGTCCTGAGTGCAAAATGAGTTCTTTCAGATGTTGTATGAGAGTGCCCCCGGCTGAATGTACTATGCTTTTTGGCAGACCGGTAGTACCCGATGAATACATGATATATAGCGGGTGATCGAAAGCTACTTGTTCAAATTGTATCTCTCCCTCAACATCCTCTGCAATTTCTTCCCATGCTCTGGCTTTTGGCATAGTACTTAAATCCAGCATCCCGGTATAATTTACCATAATTACATGCTCTACAGAGGGAAGCTTTCCAAGTATACCTTTTAATTTTTCCTGTGAATCAAAGTGTTTTCCGTTATAAAAATAGCCATCGGCAGCGATAATTACTTTTGGCTCGATCTGACTGAAACGGTCGAGTACACCTTTTATCCCGAAATCCGGGGAAGAGCTTGACCAGACTGCTCCCAATGATGAAGTTGCCAGCATAGCTATGATGGTCTCCGGAAGGTTCGGCATGAAAGCGGCTACCCGATCTCCTTTTTTCACCCCCAGCCTTTTTAAACCTTCAGCCAGACGGTGAGTTTCCTTATATAATTCCCGATAACTTATCTTTCTTTCGATCCGGCTTTCTCCCCTGAAAATTATAGCAGCTTTTTCATCCCTTCTCTGTAATAGATTTTCAGCATAATTCAGCTTTGCTCCCGAAAACCACCTGGCACCTGGCATTTTATGTGCATCATCCACAACTTCTGAATAATTCTCCGTAAACTTAATACCACTGTATTCCCAGAACAAGCCCCAAAAATCACCAGGATTTTCAATGCTCCATTGATACAATGAATCGTAATCTCTGAAAGAGGTTTTAAATCTCTTATTTACCTCCTGCATGAAATGGTACATGCTTGATTTTAATACACTTTTGGGTTCGGGTGTCCAGAGAATTTTATATTCCATAGGATGATCTTAATTTAATCAATAAAGATGATTTTCATACCTTGATCAGGATATGAATCGGATGCTTTAAAAGCTCAGCAGCCGATTTGCCGGGAAATAACCAGCCTTTGTATTTCAGAAGTGCCTTCGCCTATCTGCAAGAGTCTCTGATCACGATAAAATCTTTCTACATCATAATCCTTCATCAGTCCATATCCACCGTGGATCTGAACCGCTTCATCGGCAACCTGCTTTGCAATCTCCGAACAATACAGCTTCGACATGGCCGCTTCTTTCGCGAAAGGTTTATCATTATCCTTCAACCAGCATGCTTTGTAGAGAAGATTACGGGCCAATTCAATTTTAAGGGCCATATCTGCCAGCTTGAATGCGTTTACCTGGAATTTAACAATGGCTTGTCCAAACTGTTTTCTTTCTTTGGCGTAAGACAGGGCGGCTTCAAAAGCCCCCTGGGCCAGACCCAGTCCCATAGCTGCAATGGAAAGACGGCCGCTGTCAAGCGTACTGAGCATAATCCGGGAACCTTCACCTACCTTTCCAAGCAAATGTGATTCGGGCACCCTGCAATTATCGAAGAATAACTCTGCCGTATCCGAAGCCCGCCACATCATCTTTCCATGCATACTTCTGACAGTAAATCCCGGTGTCCCCTTTTCAACGATGATACAGGTAAATAGCTTTTTGCCGGCATTATCACTGGTGACGGCCTGCACTGTAGAGCCCACAGAAATATCAACAGATCCGTTGGTAATAAATATCTTGGAGCCATTGATAACCCATTCCCCGTTTTCAAGATAAGCTTTGGTTTTGGTTCCCCTGGAATCTGATCCGGCATCCGGTTCAGTAAGGCCGAAACCCCAGAGGGCAGAACCGGTACATAAGCCGGGCAGATACTTCATTTTCTGCTCTTCATTCCCATAATAATATAAAGGCCCAATACCCAACGAATTATGTGCTGCAAGTGTGGCTGCCTGAGAGCCATCCACCCGGGCTATTTCTTCAACTGCTATAATATAGGACAAGTAATCAAGGCCCTGTCCTCCGTATTTTTCAGGAAGATACATTCCGAACAGGCCCAATTCACCCATTTTGAGTGTAAGTTCATTTGAAAATTCAGCTTTTTCATCCAGATCTTTTGCCAAAGGTTTGATTTCCCTTTCAGAGAAGTCCCTGACAGTTTCCCGGATCAACTTGTGTTCTTCACTAAGTTCAAAGTCCATATTAACTTATATTTTTTAGGTTGCTTGTTTGTCTGATTTTTTCAATTCAATAAGTCGGGTACTGCCATTCACCATATCACCCTGTTTTACATTTACCTTTTCAACGATCCCGTCAGAAGGTGAAGTAATATGATTTTCCATTTTCATAGCCTCGACGATCATCAGGGTGTTTCCCTTCCGGACCTGGTCGCCCTCTTTCACATTGATTTTGATCACTTTGCCAGGCATGGGTGAAACAATTTTTCCGGACCCCTTTTTGGCCAACTGATCATAGCTTCCCAACAGTTCAGCATTGTCGCTCAAAACATCATTACGGCGGATACGGAAATTAAAGCTGTCAAGGCTGATATATCCCTGGCCGTTCTCATCTTTTGAAACAAAAAAACGATAGGGCTGTTCATCGATTTTAATGTTAAGACATCCCATATCTATTGATTCCAGCGCAGCTTTATGAGGTTCATTATTGAAAATGAACGTATAAGAATTATTTCTGATATTTTCGATTTCGGTTGAATATGCCTTATTGTCAATTTCACCCGATAATATCATGACATCCCTCCAATAACTGATTTGTTGCCATAAATGATAGTCCGGATTTGAAGCTTCTCTTTTTCTTATATTGAATTCATAAAGATAATAGGCAATGATAGGTAAATACACTGCTATCGCTTCCTTTTCCTGCAAGGATGTCTTTATCAGGCTAACTGTATGCTCATCACAGAATTTTGTGGAAAGATTGTTTGCGATATAGTTTGGGTGAGCCATCAATTGCCTAAGATAGGCTATATTAGTCCGGATACCATGTACCACGAAATGATCAAGGGCATGGATCATTTTTTCGCGGGCTATCTCACGGTCTTCACCCCAAAGTATCAGTTTACAGATCATGGGATCGTAAAAACTCTCTATGGTGCACGCCCGGTCAATTGCGGAATCTATTCTGAGCCCATCACCCGCCGGCTCAATATATAATGTCATTTTTCCCGGTGAGGGGAGGAAGTTGTTCTCAGGATCTTCAGCATAAATCCTGCATTCAATGGCATGTCCGTTCTGATGTATATCCTCCTGTTTGATATCCAGCTTTTTGCCTGAAGCCACCAAAATCTGTTCCTTCACAATGTCAAAACCTGTTACCATTTCTGTGACAGGATGTTCTACCTGTACCCGGGTATTCATTTCCAGGAAATAAAAATTCAAATCCTTATCAACCAGAAATTCCACTGTTCCGGCATTGCTGTATCCAATCTTTTTGGCAATCCGGACTGCTGTTTCTCCCATTTTTATCCTGACCTCATCAGTCAGGGTGGGGGAAGGGGATTCTTCGATGATCTTCTGGTACCTTCGTTGGATGGAACATTCCCTTTCATAAAGATGGATTACATTGCCATAATTGTCACCTAATACCTGTATTTCGATATGCCGTGGTTCTTCCACAAATTTCTCGATAAATACAGTCCCGTCACCGAAATATGATTTGGCTTCCCGGCTGGTGCTTTCAAGGGTTTCAGCTAATTTGGAAAGATCATGCACTATCCTCATACCCTTTCCGCCACCGCCGGCTGCTGCCTTCACAAGTATGGGCAATTTAATTTGCCCGGCTTTTGCAAGAAGTTCTTCGAGAGTCCCGGTGATACCCGCGGTCATTGGGATGCCGGCATCCTTTAATGCTTCCCTGGACTCTACTTTGTTTCCCATCAATTTCATAGCCTGAGCATCGGGACCTATGAAAACCAGGCCGGCATTATTGCAGGCACTGACAAAGGCGGGGTTTTCAGCCAGGAAACCATAGCCGGGATGAATTGCCTGGCAGGATGAAATTTTTGCGATTTGAATGATCTTTTCGATATTCAGATAAGATTCGGCCAGCTCATTACTGTTCAGGCTGTATGCTTCATCAGCCAGCCTGACATGCAGGGAACCTTCATCCGCACTGGAATAGATAGCCACGGTCCTGATCCCGAGTTTTGCGGCGGCTTTGATAACCCTCACGGCAATTTCACCTCTGTTAGCGATCAATATCTTTTTGAAAAGAGCCATTATCGATATATTTTTCTGTTATTCAATTTACAATTCTTCATTCATCATTTTTTTACTGTATCCATTTCGGCTTTCTTTTCTCCAGAAAGGCAGCCATACCTTCCTGGCCTTCTTCAGATGCCCGGATTTCAGCGATCATTTTGGCGGTTGATTCAAGGGCCTGTTCCAATGTTTCTTTATTACTGATGTTGAAGATGAGATTTTTGCAATGGCCCATGGCTTTCGGGCCGCTGGTACGAAGCAGGCTGATTACCGAAGTCAGGTATTCTTCTAATTCTTCAGCAGCAAGGGATTTATTCACCAGGCGGAAATGTTCAGCTTCCTTGCCCTTGATCCGTCTGCCTGTAAGCATCAGTTCCCGTGAGCCATATTCTCCGACTCTTTTAGTGACA
Organism: uncultured Bacteroidales bacterium; assembly: GCA_963787195.1. Taxonomy (GTDB): domain Bacteria; phylum Bacteroidota; class Bacteroidia; order Bacteroidales; family JAGOPY01; genus CAWBCI01. The sequence goes on along the minus strand of CAWBCI010000026.1, from coordinate 37,211 downwards.
TAAGGAGAAATACAGGCTGGCACAATGCCTATCTTCACTTCACTCAGCGAAAAAGTTGTATTGTCTTCGGCATAAGCAAAATCACAGGAGGCAAGCAATCCGTTAGCTCCACCAATGGCAGCGCCATGGACTACAGCAATAGTAGGTTTGGCGCAGGTGTAAATTGTATAAAAGCATTTGGAAAGGTTCAGGCTTTCCTTAAAATTTTGCTCGTAGCTGTAATTTGCAACGGCCCGCATCCAGTTCAGGTCTGCTCCGGCACAAAAGGATTTACCCCTGCCCCTGAGGACGACAATCCGGATTTCATCCATCTTTTTAATCTCCTCAAAACAATCTATCAATTCCGAAATCATTACCTCATTAAATGCATTGTGTATTTCAGGCCGGTTCAGCCATATGGTGCCTATATCATCTTTTATTTCGAATTGTATAGTCTGATAATCAGTCATCTGTTTTTTTTATTTTAATGATCAGGAAGGGTTTAAAGTTTTTATTTTCCTTCCGGGATTATAATCTGAATATAAATTACATGCGGAAAACTCCGTATTTTGTTTCCGGAAATTTTTTATTCAATGACATAGCTATTCCCATCGCAATAATCTTCCGGGTATCGACCGGGTCGATGATTCCGTCGTCCCATAGCCGGGAAGTGCTGAAATAAGGAGAGCCCTCAAGCTCATACTTGTTCAGTATTTCCTTACGGAGTTTTTCTATTTCTTCCGGCTTCATATTTTTCCCCTGCGCTTTAAGTTGTTCTTCCTTAACCTGGATCAGGACTCCGGCGGCCTGTTCACCACCCATCACCGAAATACGGGAATTGGGCCACATGAACAGCAGGCGCGGATCATAGGCCCTGCCTGCCATGGCATAGTTGCCTGCACCGAAGGATCCTCCAAAGACAACCGTAAACTTTGGAACATTTGCATTTGCCACCGCATGAACGAACTTGGCGCCGTCTTTGGCTATACCGCCGTGTTCATATTGTTTCCCGACTATAAAGCCAGTAATATTTTGCAGAAAAAGTATAGGGATCTGCCTGGTAGTGCACAATTCTATAAAATGGGCCCCTTTCAGTGAAGATTCCGAAAAGAGCACCCCGTTATTGGCAAGGATTCCCACGGGGTAACCCATGATATTTGCAAAGCCGGTAACAAGGGTAGGGGCGTAGCGTGCCTTGAATTCCTGGAAGCGGCTCCCGTCAACCATGCGGGCAATGATCTCTTTTGAATCAACAGGTTTTTTAAGATCCAGGGGGGCAATGCCGTATAATTCTTCGGGATTATAATAAGGTTCTTCAAAAGTGGAAATTTCAAGGATCTGTTTTTGTTTTTTCTCCAGGGTTTGGAATATATTACGGCAGATTTGTACGGCATGCCGGTCATTTTCGGCTAAATGATCGGCAACTCCTGAAATAGAAGTATGTACATCTGCTCCCCCCAGTTCTTCAGGAGTTACGACTTCACCGGTAGCAGCTTTCACCAGCGGCGGGCCGCCTATAAAAATCGTACCCTGTTCCTTCACTATGATGGTTTCGTCGCTCATTGCAGGAACGTAAGCGCCTCCGGCAGTGCATGAACCCATAACGATAGCGATCTGGGGAACCCCCATAGCTGATAGCCGGGCCTGATTGTAGAAAAACCTGCCAAAATTAAATCGGTCGGCAAAAACCTTGGATTGTTCCGGCAGGAAGATCCCTCCTGAGTCAACCATATAAACACAGGGAAGATGATTTTCAATAGCTATCTGCTGTGCCCTGATATGCTTTTTAATAGTTTCCTTTACATAAGTACCCCCTTTAACAGTTGCATCATTGGCTATAATGAGGGTTTCACGACCTTGTATTACACCGATACCGGTAATGATACCGGCGGATGGGAATTGGTTGTCATATTCCCCATATGCAGCCAGGGGCGATAATTCGAGGAAAGGGGTGTCGGGGTCTATCAAGAGGTCTATTCTTTCCCTCGCGAGTAATTTCCCCCGCTTTTTATGTCTTTCCACAGCTTTGGGCGAGGCGCCGTTTCTGACCTGTTTAAGAATGGACCGGAATTCATTCAAAATTATTAAGAATTCATCCTGATTTTGTTTAAATTCAGGAGTATTCACATTTATCTTTGATTCTATACGGAACAAGGCTTAATGATTTAAGGTGACTGATAAGAAAAATGTGCTCAATTTAGCAGAGATAAATTTAGGTATTTTTTATTTATATCCAAACGAAGAGAGATGATTGCCGCAATAAACAAGTCCGGCCCGGCAAACAATTGCCGGGCCGGAAAACAGGAGCCACTGTTATTTGGAATCAATTAATGATAAAATATCGGCTTATTTCATTATTATTCAGGCAGAAGAGCCAATTCAGCATCAGAAGGCAGGGACCTGTATATCGCTCTCGCATCCTCCCCATCAAGCAAAAAGCTAATGTTCATCTGGTAGTCGGGCTTAGACAAGCCAAGAGCAAGTTTTAATGAATTTCTGAATTCATTTTTTCTCTGATTGGCAAAATAGCGGCTCACCTTTTCATGCCCTGACGAAATGGTATCTTCAATCTGGTCAATTTGCAGGACCAGATTCCGGCTAAACTGAAGTTTGAAATGCACCTCAGTATTTTCAAGAGGCCGGGGTAAATCAGAAATCTGGTTTGCTTCTGCTGTGTCTTTTGGCGCCTCTTTAACGATCAAGGGTGAGACAGGAATGGTAGCAATCCTTTGCTGCAGTATAAAGGGTTTGGAAATCCATTCATGGAGCTCAGGATATTCTATTATCCTGAAACGCCGGCTGATCTCCATATCTTTAATTTTTACAGTTCTTACAGTCACCCCTTTTATTGCCAGTAAAATTGTACTATCGGTAAGATTGACCGACATATAAGTGGAATCGTTTTGGGCCATGGCGAGACGATTCTTCTGGTAAGTGGTCATCATTTCCAGCGATTGTGCTGTGCGGAGTTGGTTCACTTCTTCTTTTGACAATCCGGAATATTTATTTTCAGATTTTAAAGGGAGAGATGGCGCCACCTGGCCTTCAACATAGATATGTCCTTCTTTTTTGGCGGGAAGATAAACCCCGGAGACGAGTATGAAAACTGGCGGAACTATGATGATCAAAACAGCCAGTATAATCATCAGGCGGTGGCTCCGGCTCCATTCAAAAAATGGTTGAAGGTATTTTTTCAGGGGTGGCTCGGCCGGACAATGTATCCGGGTAGCTATAAAATTTTGTATTTTAAGAAAGAGCTTTTTCATTTCAGCCTGGTATAATCAATCGTTAATAGATAAAAACTTTGGAACCTATTTGCATAGTCTTATAAATGGATTCCAGGTCTTCATCTCCCAAACGCACGCAACCATGAGTTACCGGCATGCCCAGAAATCTTTTATACAAAGTGCCATGTATGAGGTATCCGTGCCCGATACTCATGGCATAATCACCTAAAACACCGCTTTCAAACCGATCTTGTGAACCCGGGGGCGGAACAGGCAATCCTTCCTCTATGAATGCCCAGTCGGGTTTCCGCCAAACGGGATATTCGGTTTTTCCTTGTATTCTGAACATCCCTCTGGGGGTTTCAAATATCCATTTTTGTTTATCACCGGCTTTCAATATGGTATAGCTGCCAGTGGAGCACATTCCCACTCTCGACAGTTTCAAATTATTATAGAGCCAGAATCTGTTATCCGAAGTGCTTACTACCAGGTAAGCATTTTTCGGGGTATACTTTTCGAGTTTTTTCTCTAAAGTTTGCAGGTTTTTTTCCAGTCCTGAAGCATATTTCCCGATTTGACCGGCTGGGACCGCCGAAGAGAGGTACAGATTCGAAGGCTTAGGTAGTAAGCCAATAGCGCTCTCCTGTAATGATCCTATATTCCGGATTATCACCCATGACAGCAATGCTGAAAGAATCACAGCCAATCCAAGCAGGATCAGCCCGTAAATCCTCCCTGGCAGAGCATGTTTATTCTCAGATCCGGGAATTGTGATGTTTGTTTCTTTAAATTTCGACATGATTCTAAAAAATTACCTTAATATGTAAACGCTGAAACAATTTAGTTTCCTTCCAATTGCTTCATACTGCGCAGTGAGCCTACTATCGTTACTGGTGTTCCGACCCCTGCCAGTCCATATATTTTGTCCATCTCATTGTTAGTTAAGGCGATGCAGCCATCTGTCCAGTTTATACCCTGTCCGCCGTCGCCATGAATTTCGATTAGGTTGCCTATACTCCTGTTTCCGGAGATGGTGCCATTCTTAATTTCTGATCTGTAGCGTTGCTGGTCCTCATCGTTCGGATAATCAATCAGCAAGGCTTTGTAGTATTTAGTTTCGCGATGGTTTTTCTTTTTAGTAATATGATATTTACCTTCAGGAGTCGCCTTATCTCCCCTATATCTTTTATCACCGATCCAATTGGATCCAAGTTCAATTTGGAATTCATATCTCAGTTTTCCATCCTTGTATACGAAGCATTTATGAGCAAGCTTGTCAATGAGAATAGCAGTAGCTTTTTTTGATTTCGACCAAGAAATGGTTTCATCGCCCCATTTTTTCCATGAGGGATAGCTGTCAAAATAATCGTCAAGCATACGGCGGGCCTTCTGATCAGCTTTATTAACCAATCTGCTTGCATATTCTAAATTATCCCTGACTTTGTTATAATCGCCTCTTTCAAAAGCCCTTTTACATTCCAGGTACTTAAGTTTGCCATTGGTAAAATCATTTCTGACCGATTTATCAAGGGGTAGTCCTGAAAGATTTTCTTCATACACTGATATAGTTTTGCCGGTTATTTTCAATGCCTGGCTCATATCATGCTGCAGAGAGTCTTTGGCATTCATAGCTTTTTCCTCTGCTTCACGGGCCAGGGCAGTAGCTTCGGTAGCGAGGAGGCGGGTCTTCTCATAATTCCGCATAAAAAACCAGCGATCGTTTTGGAATTTCCATTCATCCAGTGCAGCCTCCCAGTTTTTTTCAGCTTTTTGGAGCAAGAGGGGTGAATAATGCTCGGCTTCTACAAGACGGGCACGGCTCAATGCTTCCCTGCATGCCCCTATGGTTTCGACAGGTGGTTCGGCAGCTGAGAAAATTAGTATAGCACCGCCTATTAAGAGTAAGATTAGAAATCCGACAAAGAGTATGATAAACTTTCTTGCTCTTTTTCTGTTTTTCATATAGATCCGGCGATATAGTATTTAAAAAGATCCCGGTTATGCTCAGGGCATACCGGGATCTATTCTTTTAATCCGTATTAATCCTTTGCTTTAATACCGGTAAAACTCCGGAATGCAAAATTAATTGTTTCGGATGAGTTCTTGACAAGCTGAATTATTTCCTGCCGGCTTTTTTAGCGATAGCTTCCTGAAGTTCTGATTTCAGTGAGTTGCATTTTTCCTTAGCTGCATTCACTTTATCCTGTGCTGTCAGATAATCACCATTATTTACCAGTGTAGATACTTCATTCAGAGAAGCTTCTACCACACTCAGGTCACTCTGTATAGCTTCGAGGGCTTCTTTGCCTTCTTTTCCACGGGGAGCTTTTACAAGCAGATCCTTGGTTTCCTGCACCAGGGTCTGGGTTTCAGTCAGGCTTTGCTGAACTTCATTCTTGATCTCTTCCTTACGGATTCCAGCATCTTCCTTCGCCTTATCACCTAATACGACTACGTTTGCAAGGGCAGTTTTTGCATCTTTATAATTTCTGAAAAGAGCAAATTTCGATTTCTGGTTTTCAACCAGGGTAAGGGCTGCATTTAATGAATCCTGGGCAGCTACAAATTCTGCAGGTACATAGCGGTTGGCTTCGGCTGTTTTAGCGGCTTCGATGGAATCTTTCGCGCTGGTGATGTCCTGTTCGGGCGCTTTTGCGCAGCTTGTGAATAATAATGCCACCGCTGCAAATGTCATCATTTTAATTACTAAATTCCTTTTCATTGTTTTGGTCTCCTTTATTAATTATTTGTTGTTTTAAGTTCATCTGAAAGTCCACCAGGATAATTAAATATTTCCTGTAGCTTAATGAACTATATTTTTTTCCGGTGTTTCCGGTGGGCTCCATATTGTCAAACGGCGTGCCAAAGAGGAAAATTATTCGGGATTCATTTATAAACGACATGTAATGAAGTGTTTATATTTACTACCCTTTATAACTCGGGGAATAGGTGGGATATATTGTATAATATGCTTACAGGCTGTAAGAATTACTTACATGTCTTTAAGTAAAGCGATCATTCCTGAACTATGAGTGTCGGGAGGATGCAAATTAAATTTTTCCATGCGTTCATGAAGCATAACTCTGGATATTCCCAGTATTTTGGCGGATTTTACCTGGTTCCAGCGGCTTTTTATAAGAACATCCTTTATAAGTTCCTTTTCCACTTCTTCAATAACATGTTTGTATAACCTGCCTTCATATTCAGTCAGGTCATCAGGAAGGAAGCTGGACAGGAATGCTTGTTCTTTAACTGTATTTTCTGAGTCCTGTTCCAAAAAATCCCCCTCAATGAGATCAGGTGATATGACATTATTTTTACTCAGCACTATGGCTCTTTTCAGCACATTTTCGAGTTCCCTTATATTACCGGGCCATGTGTTGGCCAGTAATTTCTCAATTGTTTCAGGTGGAACATAAACAGATGATTTGTTGAGCTGTCTGCCGTGCTTGGCAATAAAGTAGTGAGTCAGCAAGGGGATATCCTCTTTTCTCATCCGCAAAGGGGGGAGGGTTATATTAATGACTTTCAGCCGGTAATAGAGGTCTTCCCTAAAAAGCCTGGCAATAATGGCGTTTTCCAGGTTCTTATTGGTCGCGGCAATTAGCCTCACATCAACCTTAATGGCCTTGGTCCCGCCGATATGCTCAAAAGTACCTTCCTGCAACACGCGTAATAATTTTGCCTGTATGGGTAAACTCATATCACCGATCTCATCCAGGAATATAGTGCCCTTGTCGGCCAGTTCGAATTTACCGGGTTTGGCTTTTGAAGCATCGGTGAAAGAGCCTTTTTCATAGCCGAAAAGCTCACTTTCAAGCAGGGTATCGGGTATTGCGGCACAATTGATTGTTATGAAGGGATTTTCGGGGCGGTTGCTGTTCTGGTGAATGGCCCTGGCAATAAGCTCTTTACCGGTGCCGCTTTCACCGGTCAGTAAAACATTCACATCGCTGGCGGCTACCCTTCCTATCATTTTATAAACTTCCTTTATTGCCGGGCTATTTCCCACGATTCTATCCTCTTCCGAACCGGCTGATATCTCCTCACCTGCAATCGACCTGGTCAGTAATGCTTCATTTATCAGCTCTTTTAAACGGGGTATATCAAAGGGTTTTTCAAGGTAATCATAAGCCCCGTATTTCATGGCCTTGATCACTCTTTCGGTAGTCCCGAAAGCAGTTATGATAAGCACCGGTGTAATGGGAGAGATAGCTTTGATTTTTTGAATGGTATCAAGACCGTTCATTGCAGGCATTTCGATATCGAGCACTACTAAATCGGGCATCTCGGCTGGAAATATTTTAAGGGCTTCTATCCCGTTTCCGGCTTCAATTACCTGAAAATCTGGTTCTCTGAACAACTTCCTGAAAGAGTACCGTACGCTTTCTTCATCATCGACGATCAAAATCTTTTTCATTCCTTAAATCTTCTAACTTACAGGTATATGTATGCTAAAGGTAGCACCTTTATCCGGATTATTCCGGGCTTCCATCCAGCCGTGATGCTGTTCAATAATACGTTGTGAAATCGACAGGCCCAGGCCGGTGCCCTGTTCTTTGCCTTTTACAAAGGGATCGAAAAGTGTATCCTTTATGTCATCGGATATACCTTTTCCGCTATCGATTATGCGGATTTCAAGCCATTCCTTCCCGTCCTGACTGTCGGATTCAGCTGTTAACTCTGTTTCAACAATAAGGCTCCCCTCTCTTCCGATGGAATCGATGGCATTGAAAACCAGGTTCATGATCACTTGTTTTATCTGATCCGGATCTACAAGGGTCTGAAAATGTTCCGGACGGTAGTTTTCAGTCAGGCTGATATTTTCCTGCCTCAGACGGGGGCTGAGCAAATGTAAGGTATCATGCAGCAAATCAGGAATATTCATGGTTCTCATCTGAGGTTTCCCCGGTCGGGCATATTTCAGGAAATTCTGAATAAATCCTTCCATACGGTCGATTTCTTTACCAATTATTTCCAGTTCTTCCTGTCTCTCTTGATTATTCTCCGATTCATCATTCATGGAATATATCAGCATTTTTATAGCCGCCAGAGGATTCCTGATTTCATGAGCTATGGCAGGAGCCAGCTTTCCAAGGGCTGCCAGTTTATTTGATTTTTCAAGCAAGAGCCGGTTTTTCTCCAGGTCCTCGTTTGCTTTATTTATACGTGAGATCAAACGGTGAATATGATAATCTAATTCTTCCAGCTCTTTCCCGGGCGACATATTGATATGTTCAATAACTTCATTCCCGGCCACACCCCTGACTTTCAACACTAATTTATAAATAGGATTCAGAATGATCCGTGCAATAATCCAGCCCAGTATACTTCCAAGAATGATCCCTCCAATTCCCATCGCGTACATGGCAGTGCGTATAATCGTATTATTGCGCTTGATTTTTGTTTCATATTCTATCTGGGCATATTCATTGGAAGCAATGAATTCCTTGCATTTATCTTCTATAGTGTTGATCAGATCGCGGCTCGCATGGAGCAGTAAGGCATTTGACTTTCGGGTATATCCCTGTTTGTGCAAACTTAGCCCCGTTTTAAGGTTTTGCTGGAAATTTGAAAATAAAGCAGCAATCTGTTGAAGCAGCGTAATCTCCTCGGGCGTATTTGCTGATTCTTTGGCGATTTCAAGCGCCTGGTTAAATTCGCTTTCCTTTTCATTTAACCTGCTGATCCAGTTCGTATCCTTATCAATAATATAATTCAATGAGATCACCCGCATGTTGTATAAAGCGATCTCCAGTTCCCTGGCCGCATTCAGGCTGGCAACATTTTCACCGATAATACGGTTGCTTGAGTCCTGTACCTGGTATATATGCGCGATTATAACAAAACCCCCTGTAAGAATAACTCCAATCATCAGCAATCCTGCAATGACCACCTGATAACTCAGGTGAAATTTCATTTTAAATACATTCAGGATCTTATTTTTTTTCATTAAAACATACCTTAACAGGACATAATACTAATCTCGAATTTTTTCTTAATGATACGAAAGCATTTAAATTTAATCTCAGGACAGATTTGATGAATTTTAAATCAGCGAATTCTAAGTGATTAATTCTTTCATCCAAAATTGTGCCACGAAGAATAAGGGAAAATAAGCCAGTTATAGGAATGTGATTTTTAAGAGATACGTTTTTTCATCCCTTCGTTCAGGCATCATAAATTATTAATTCAGTTTTTTCCGGATATCATCCATAAAATCTTCCTGAAATTCGATAATTTCCAGGATATGCCGTGTTACATGGTCGATTTTCTCATGCATTGCCCTGATCTCCAGCTCAGCTTTCAAATTGACTTTATAATCATGCTCGGAACGTTCACGGTCCTTATCCTCCTTGCGGTTTTGGCTCATCATGATGATTGGAGCCTGAATTGCAGCAATGCAGGAAAGTAAGAGGTTTAGCAGGATAAAAGGATATGGGTCGAATGGCTTTTTTGTTAACATAAAAACATTAATCCCTATCCATATAAAAAGAAAAGCGAAGAATATGATGATGAATGTCCAGCTTCCGCCGAAATCAGCAATTTTATCCGATAGCCTTTCTCCGAAGCTAAACTTTTTTTCAAATCCGGACTCTATGTCTTCCGATAATAATTTATCATCTGAAATACTCGAAATAACTTCCTTTTCAAGATCGGAAATATCCCCTTTCTCTTCCTTTAATAGATTTTCAAGATATTTTCTCCGGTATTTATTCAAGCTATCTATACTTATGTAATCATCTACCGTAAATTCAGGATAGTCCTCCCTGATTAACTCTAAAATTTCATTCCGGATAGCATCTCCTTGATATAATTCGTTGATAGGAAATTCTTTTCCACTTATTTTGCATTTCCCTTTTTCCATAATATGTAGTTTAATAATTTAAGGAAAGATAAAAAAAAGTACTGCCCCGGTCAAGGATGTTCGGATTCTTTTAACAGATTTTAACCCCGGATGGTAAATTAAAATCAAATTCAGCAATATTATTCTCCTGATTAAATGATATATAAAAAGCGGATACAGAATTTTGAAAGAAACTCTATATCCGCTGTTAGGGTATCCTTTACTGAGAATTTACAGGATGCTTAAAAGCGTCCTCTCAGGCTCACTATAAAATTTCTTCCCGGAGCGCTGATCCCGGAAGCAAATATCCTGTAATTCTGATCCAGGATGTTTTCCAGTCCGAGCTGGATCTGCAGATACTTATTGATCTGGTATGCTCCTTTGATATTCAGGGTATACCAGGCCGGACTGCCATACTGAGTGGCATTATTCAGGTTGTCTTCCCCTTCCTGGTTATAATCCTTCAGCCTTTTCCAGCCATTGTACATCACGTAAAATTCTCCCCTGAATTTTTTGATATTCAGGTTGAAGCTGGTCTTCCCAAATACCGGGGGAATGTGATCCAGAGGATAATCTGCTGTATCAGTTTTAATTCTTCCATATGTATAATTAAGGGTTGAAAGTATGGAAAAATTATCGGTGATGTCAGCAGAAATGCTTCCGCTGAAGCCGTAAATATAGGCCTTACGGGCATTTACACTGGTCATTACCTGGCTCAGACTCCCATCGTAATAAATAGAGTCCTGTCCGTTAAAGGTCGACCGCTGACTTGTAATTGCGTCCTTGTAAATTGTATAATAAGCAGTTCCTTCCAGCCTGATCCTCGAATATATGATCTTTGATATCCCAACTTCAGCATTATAAGTGTATTCAGGTTTAAGATCGGGATTCGGAACTATCACGCTTCCCGGGATTGATTCAAACACCTTGCTCAGGTCATCTACATTGGGCGCCCTGAAACCGGTAGATCCCATAAGTGTGAAACGCCAGTCGTATCCCGGCATCACCACCAGGCCTAAATTGCCGTTCAAGGCCCCGTTTTTCTGGGTGACTTCTTTGAAGGGGAAAGGAAAGAAAGTAGTATCATTAAATTTTGAATTCAGATAGATATAACTGTAACGGATGCCTTCACTCAGGATAAATTTGGGACTGATTTCAATGGAATGGGTTACATATGCGGCAAAAGTTTGCATCACCGATCCGCCATCCGGATATCGTGTATCCAGTTGTGATATTTCCCCGGTGGAAATATTTTCAAGATTTGCGGTAGAATTGACATTATTACTCATGCCTTCAATTCCGTAGCGGATTTCATTTTCCCCAAGGACTTTGCTGAAGTCAGCATTCAAGGTCAGAATGTTCAGTTTCTCAATCCGGTGATTCAGCTTGGAACTTCCGAATTTACGGTTATGCCGGCTTTCTTCTATATTCTGGTATGCAGCTACTATCCGGGCATTGGAATAGATCCCTCTATCAGCGAGCAGTGCCAGGGTATAGGCTGCCATTAGCCGCTTCTGTGGTCCATAGTACCACTGGGCATTACTTAGTACCCCGTCTGAATTTAACTGAGTGAGCCGATCGTAGCGAGGTATATCTGAAGAATTCGAATACTGGAAATTCAGGACATGACTTACTTTTTCATTTTGTTTAAACAGCCCTTTTAAAAGCGCGTCGTACTGCTTATATCCGGTGGGTTTCTGGATGTTAATATCCTTATTTACCAGCATCGTATCCTGGCCATTGATCCTGCCGGCATAGTAAAATTGCTTGCCCCAGTCTCCATAGTAAGGATTTCTGACATTTCCCTGTCTCAGATCACCAAAATCTGAATAGTTGAAACTGCCTGTTAAACCAAGTTTTTTCGATCCGACGTTAAAATCGACGTGCCCGGTTTTTTCGCTGTTTGCCGATGAATATCTGAGAAATGCGCCGGCATTCACACGTGGCTGATCACTTTCTGAAAGGACGGGGTTTTTGGTGTAAAAATGCATTACCCCTCCAAGGGCATCGCTGCCATACATAACCGAGCCTGGTCCAAACACAATTTCCACTTTATCCAACATACTGTTATCGATCGTGATGATATTTTGTAAATGCCCTCCGCGGTAAATAGCATTATTCATCCTGACTCCATCTACGACCATTAAAACCTTGTTGGCTTCAAATCCCCTTATGATGGGACTTCCCCCTCCCATCTGGCTTTTCTGGACCAAAACATTTCCGCTTTGCTGCAGTAAACCCCCGGCTGTTTGTTCGTTCTCGAATTCCACTTGTTTTGCTTGTATAACCTGTATTTGCTGAGGTACATCCGCAAGTTTCTCTTCGAATTTTCGAGCTGATATAACCACAGTATTCAAATCATAGACTTTTTCAGTCATAAGCACGGTGAATTTTTTAGCCTCAAGCTGCATATAGCTCATTATTTTTTGCTGGAAGCCGGTGCATTGAAAGTAAATGCTGTCAGCTCCTTTAAAAGCCAATAAATCAGCTTGCCCGTTCAGGTCGGTGATCACCGAAGCTTTGGGTGAATTACTAAAAATTGCAGCATTTACTATAGGCTGAAGGCTGGTGTTTTCCAGAACTGTAACAATCTGGGAAAAGGCAGAAATTGATAGGATGAAGAATATCAGACTTATAAAATATTTTTTCATTATAATTATTTAATTAAATGATAATTAACAACTTGTAATTTTATCTTCAATTTTTAAGGATAGAAGAGATAACATTTATAATGTTTATAGAATTAAGATACCATTAGTCTATATTCGGCCGCTATATGGTCTTTTGGATAATTTATCAGCCTGAATAGAATGGATAAATCCCTGTTGAATGGTAAATAATACACAGGAAGATCAGGATATTTCAGGAGGAGGGCTTAAATTTTCAGGGCTCAGAGAAAGATAGAAATTTCCTTTAAAACTGAGATATTCAAGGTTTACAGGGAAATTGGAAAAGACTGATTTTTCGGGTTTAAGGTAATCCAGGGAATATATTTCCAAAATATTGGCAGAATGGTTGCCGGAAGTTTTAGTGTCCGTATTACTTTGCACCTGAAAGTCGAAGTCATCCATCAGTTGTTTTTCTTCCTTGTCGATCAGACAGTAAAATATCTTCTGTCCATCCTTTCCTGTGTCCTGGCTTATAATATCATACATCTGTTCTTCCAGAAGGAATTCATTCTCGCCCTTCCATTGTATTTTACTCCTTATATCAGCGGTATATTTTATTTGAATTATTTCAGAACCCGGAAGATTTTCATGTATCTTTTCATTTACATTTTTTCGAATATTGTATTTCCTGATTACGAAAGCCGGATAAAACCCGATAAGTGAGTAAAAGAAAATAAGTAGGAATACTATGGATAAATGTTTTTTCAACAGAAGATTCATTATTTCCTGCAAAAATATAAAAAAATTCAGCCTGTGACTTTTGATGCCTTTGCTTCAATTGTAAAGGGGTGCTGACTTTTGGTCATTCTGTAGAGGATAATTATCGGGAAAATCAGCCAGGATGCATTTGCTCCGACCACCTGCCAGATAGTGTCGCCTGCAGCGTATGGCCCGTAGAATTCTTCACTTAATATAATAGTCACATTGGTCATCATAACTGATGCATAGATGAAACTGGGAACTCTGATCCAGTTTTTCCCCTTGATAAATGCATAAATGGCCGCAATATAGTAAGGGCCAAAAAAGAGGGCATCTATCCAGATAGTTGCTTTCCACCATACGGGCCTTGCCATTAACAAGGGATCCCAGTTATGCCCGTACCAGTGAACCAGGTCAATGAAAAAGGGGAGTGGCCATATAGGGTAGCTGAAGTTTTCAGGGTTGAGCACAACAAGCTGTTCCAGGCTGATGACATAACTCACAAAAAGGATATTGAAAAAGAAATAACCCAGAATGAATATATCTATCTTCCTGTTTTTTAAGGGTATAGTAGTCTGCATAAAAATAATTTAAAGGAATGTAATGTTTTAATTAGTGGGGTGAAATTAAGGAATTATTTTTATTCTCACTAAAAACACTTAAGCCTAGCTTTTTCCTTGCATTTTTCCCCATAGTTGCAGCAATTGAAAGACGGAAGGATGGGAAAAGAGCGATAAATGAACCGAGTTTAACACCAAAACCTGAATGCGTCAGGGGCCGGGGTTTATGTACAAGTTTTACAAGATGACGGGCTACATCTTCGGGTCTTTTGGGTTTAGTGAAAACTTTATTGAGCCAGCTCTGGTCCGGATCGGTAATCAGGTCCTGTTCAACATCTTTATAAGCTGAGTTGGGTTTGGAATCGGTTTTAATGTAACCGGGGAAATATTCGCTTACCTCAATACCGCTTCCGGCCCATTCGGCCTGTATTGTGCGGGTCCAGGCCGTGACCGCGGCTTTGGAGCATACATAAGGGGCGTATAAAGGCACTCCAATCATAAATCCCGGGGAGCCGATATTGATGATTTGTCCGCCACCCTGTCTTAACATATATTTCACTGCCTGATTAGTGGCAGCCATCGGACCCAGCAAGTTAGTCCGGAATGCCCTGAGCATGTCCTCCGAGCTGACTTCATCGGTCCTTGAAACAATAATAGCCGCAGCATTGTTGATCAAAACATCAATTCGGCCATAATGCTCTACGGTTCTATCAATCATATCGATGGCCTGCTTTTCGTCCGAAATATCAACTTGTATGACCAGACATCCATCTAATCCGGAAGCAATATTTTCTAATTTTTCTTTCCTTCTTGCTGCGATTGCCACCTTTGCACCCGCATTACCGAATGCTATTGCAGCAGCTTTTCCAATGCCGGACGAAGCACCTGTAATGAGTATAACTTTATCCATATTATTCTATTTGCTCAGGCATAATTGCCGCCCTAAATGTAGGTAAAAGCCCCGGCTTATCATAATTGGCCGGATAAAAGAGAAATTTCAGGTAGCTTAATAGGTTCAGGCTACCAGCTATGGTTTAATTCCGATGACCATGGCAGTCTGACTGAAGGATTCCAGCCTTTTATCAAAACGCAGACCTGCATTTTCATACCATTCAAGGATTTCTGTCTGGGTAAAAGTGTCCCCTTCACGGGTTCCTACCAGCATGTTCAGGGCGAACAAAGCTCCTCTGGGCGGATTGGTCCGGGAATCGTCCATAATCCAGTCTGCAATTATAATTCGTCCTCCGGGATTTAGGGACTTTGCACACTTGCTTACCAGCTGTTTATTAGTTTCATAAGAATTACTATGGATAATGGCTGAAAGAAAGATGAGGTCAAAACCCAGAGGAAGATCATCCGAAATATAATCTCCACCATAAGTATTGACCCTATCCTGCATGTTTTCCCTTTGTATATATTTTTGAGTAATAGGGATGACATTGGGCAGGTCGAAGACACTTGCCTGAATATCTTTTCCGGCTTTTACAAATTCCATGGCAAATATTCCGGAACCGCCTCCAAGGTCCAAAACTTTTTTAACGCCTTCCAGGTCAATTTTTGAAACCGTTCCCGGGGCTTCAGATAGCGCCCTGTAATGCATAGCCCCGATAAATGATTCCAGCCAGTTTTCATCCCTGTCGTTGATGTTCTCCGGTCGCCTGTATACCGCGGTTCCGGCCCTCACTGCATCGGTCATAGTAGTCCAGGTATGCCAGAGGTCGGCAGTATGTTTCAGGCCGGACATATATTCGGGTTTTCCTTTTACTAAGTAGAGTGAAGATTCTTTTGTATTGCTGAATTTACCGCTTTCTTTTTGGAGGAAGCCCAGCACACTCAAGGCATTCATTAGACGGTCGGTTGCCCTGGCATCCGTTTTAATAGATTTTGCAACTTCTTCAGAACTTTTAGGCAGGCCATCAAGGACTGTGAAAAGTTCCAGCTCATAGGCAGTAAGGACTATACGGCTTTTCTGGTAATGACTAATAAAAGCGAAAATGGAGCCGGCATTATTTAAGGGATATTCGGGATTCATTTGATTGGTATTTAAAAATTATTAAATGTAAAAGTAAATACGAATAAAACGAATTTCCCCAAGACAAAGCCCAAATCACAAGGGATTTAACTTAATTTAACACTAGATTCTGTTAAAGTTTTTCTTATTCTCAGCCGGACCTATGGGTTCACCTAATATTTGGCAATCCACTAATTTTCGTCAAATTTTTTGACGATTATTGGAATATTCAGTGAATAGCCCACCCCTTCGCCCGGTTTGGTAATGACAGTCATTTGGCCGTTCAGGAAGTCCAGCCTGGACTGTATGCTTTTCAGACCAATTGACGAATTCTTATTTATTTCCTCCAGGTCGAAGCCTTTTCCGTCATCAGAATAGGAAATATCCAGATTATCTTCCATGATGCGGATATGCATGGTAATATTTTTTGCATCTGCATGCTTAAGACTGTTGTTTACAATTTCCTGAATTACGCGGTAGAGCATGATCTCCCTGTTTTCATCAAAACGGAATTGTTTGCCCAGTACCTGGCATTCTACATTCAGTCCTTCCATTTCCTCCAGGTTCTCAAAGAGTTCTTCCACCGCTTCGAAAAAGCCCAGTTTGGTCAGCAGGCCGGGCATCATATTATGGGAGATCTTCCTGACATCGCCTGTAGCCTGTTCCAGCATCTTAGTGGCTTTATCAATGAGGGCCTGGTTCTCAGGGCTTTTATCCCTGATGGTTGCGAAGTGAATTTTTGTAGTCGACAATAGAACCCCCAAACCGTCGTGAAGCTCCTGAGCTATCCTTTTTCTTTCTTTTTCCTGACCTTCCACCAGTATTTTTGCTGCCATCATTTTCTTTTCTTCTTCCAGCTGGAGGATCTTTTGATCGGCGATGATCTTATCTTTAATATTTTTTTGACGAATATAAATAAAGATAAAGATGATCAGAAGTAAGCCCCCCAAGGCTATAAAAAGGATACTGTTTCTCTGGGAAGTCCTTATCTGTAAATCAAGTTCCTTCTGTTTATTCTCGTTCTGTAATCTTAAAATGTGTCCCTGGTCCTTTTCTCTCTCATACTTAAGCTTCAGGTCATTGATCATTTTGGTTTTTTCAAGATTGAAAAGGCTGTCACGCAAAGAATTGTATTTAGCCAGGTATTCATAGGCCCTTTTATAATTTCCAAGGTTTCTATATGTGTGTGAAATATTGAAATAAGCGCCTAACTGGTAATCGGGCAGACCATGTCTGATAGAAAGGCTAACAACAGAATCCTGCATTTTCAGCGCTTTGTTCGGTTGACCGTTAATTTCATACAAGCTAGACAGATTACCCATTGTTATGATACTACCCTTAAGAATATTTGATTCATTAAAACCACTCAGTGCCTTAGTATAATATTTAATGGCAAGATCATAATTTTTTAAATTTTGATAAGCCAGGGCCATATTGTTGTACAAATCATAAATACTCCTTGTATTCCCGATTTTTTCCATCAATGGTTCAGCTTCCTTAAAATATTTCAGGGCTTTTTCAGCGGAGTCCTGAGCTATTGATATTTCACCCAATGATTGTATATCAAGTGCGTAATTATATCGAAAATTATTTCTTCTATTAATTTCCAGGCTTTTATTAACATATCTTATTGCATCATCAAATTGTCCAAGGGTTTTGCAAATCCAACCAAGATTATTGAAGATGGTGGCCAGATTGCTTTCATCATTATTTGCCTCACAAATTTTAGCAGCTTTCAGGAAATAATACATTGCAGAATCATATTCCGATTTTTCCCTGAATACGATTGCAATGCCATCATAATTTGAATATAAGCCTATGGGTTTATCATATAATTTAAAAATAGCAAGGCTTTTGTGATAATAGAAATTAGCTGAGTCGTATTTTCCAAGGTCCATATTCAATGAGCCCTGATGATAATATGCCCGGCCCAGTTTTAAACTATCCTTTATTGAGTCACAAATTGCGATGGATATGGAATTCATTTTCAATGACGAAGGATAATCGGATTTAAGCCAAAATATCATGCTTTTTAAATAATAAGCATCTGCTTTTCCTTTTGCATAAGCGATCTGTTGAGACAGGTCAAGGGCGAGTTCAGCGTATTTTAATGCGCTGTCAGAGTTTGAATTAAAATAAATTTCTGTTACTTCTAAAAGATTTTCCACCTTATCATCATTATCGGGCATCCTCTTCAAAACATCCAGCAGGCTATCCAACTCATTGTTTTTATCCTGGTTCTGGGAATAGATATTAAGAGAAGAAATTATAATTAGAAAAGTTGAGAATATATAGAAAAGTAATTTTCTCATAATATTATTTGGCTTGATATGGGTCTAATTAATTATGAATTATATTTTTAGATAATAATATTATCAATCAAGCAGGTCATTTTCCACTGCCCATCGGATAAGACCGGCTGTATTTTTTGCCCCTGCCTTGAACATCAGATTCGCTCTGTGGCTTTCAACAGTGTGAAAACTGATAAACAATTTATCCGCAATTTCCTGGCTTGATAGCTCCCTTCCGATAAGGTTTAGAATTTCCTTTTCCCTCTCAGTAAGTTTGGGGAATAGGGAACTATTGTTTTCATCCTTCAATTCTACATTGATAAAGCGCAACATTAGCTTTTCCGAAAAGCTCTTTTCACCCCTGTAAACTGCACGGATTGTTTTTTCAAGCGAATCTTTTGCTGAATCTTTTAACAAGTAACCCATAGCCCCGTTTTTGACCATCTGTTTCACAAACCTTTTTTCATCATATTGAGATAAGACTATGACTTTTACTCCCTGATATTTTTTTGTCACTTTACGGGTGCATTCGAGGCCATCCATTTTGGGCATGTTAATATCCATAAGTATAATATCCACTTCCAGTCCGGCTTCGAGCATTTCCAATACCTGCAAACCATTATGAGCTTCACCCACCAGGGAAAAATCGGGAATATTAAGGATGCTTAATTTTACCCCGTCAATCAGGAACTGGTGGTCATCTGCTATGAGAATTTTGATCATAATAATTTTAACTATGCATAATGGTAAATTGCATTAATTGAATTTTCTCACTAAATATGCAGGCCTCTATTTGAGAAATATAACTCTTGGTGGCGAATCACATGTGCGAGTTCCTTCGCCACCCTCCGATCCATCAGGTTTGCGAACATCACCGCTTATTGAAAAAGTGCTCTTATGCAGATCTTCCAATACATGATTAATAATAGCTACAACTTCAGCTTCATTCTCGGCATCAACATTCGAAATAACCACATTATTCCGGACATCATTATAGGTGTGGTCCCCATTATTGGTGCCGTCGTTGGAAGTAAGATATTTCATGATAAAATTGGCCGGATCATTGGGGTCCGGGTTAACACTGTCAAAGTAGCAATTAACACCCGAAGGAAGGCCTACACTAATTGTTGATTTGACGTAAACGTTTTGTTCACTTTTGATGTAATAATAGTCTGCATCGAGACTAAGACTTGGTTTATAATAATCCATGGCTTATAAATTTGAAAATTAGTAATGGGTTTGTTTAAGTGAATTTTAATTTTTGCTTTAATTATCTTTAAAAGTAAAAGATTTATGCAGAATAAAAAAATAATAACCAATGAAAAAAATATTCTGCTCTAATAGCTTATAATTTTTCCAGGTTTTTTTAAGGAAGGTAAAAAGAGGTGTTTTTCGAAAAAAGAAATTAGTAGTAGCTTAGATTAAGCCGCGTTCATCCATTAATTCTGATAAAAAACCAGGTACAAAAAGATCATAAGAAAATTTCCGTAATATTAATAATTATAATAGTTCAATATCTGAATTTTCCAAAGCGTTAATTTTAATGCCTTTCACCCAATTGGGAAGACTTTTGATACGAAAGACCACGTCCACTTCCAGCTCCACAAGGGTATCTTCATTATAGCTTTCGTCCATTGTAAAATCCAACTGATATATCCCGTCCTCCGGTTCAATATCAGTATCCCTTGGAACCAGCTTTGGGGCTATGAGTCTGCTGATCTGGGCTATTCCCTTGGCTTTGACGGCCATAAGGTCAGGGCCGGTATCTTCTCTTATTATTTGTATTTCCTTTATATACCTTATATTATCTTTCATCGAATACAATTATACTACATATTAGCGCTCATCGAATACAATAATACTGCGATATTTTACCTTCTCCCTGGCAGAAAACCACTAAAAAAACACATCAATAGTTTCAGTGAGGATATTATGATATTCTTCCTATACTTTTGAAATACTCAGGAAGACAAAGTTATCGGATCAAGATAGCACGAATAAAGAAAGGCATAAAATGGAAAGAAATATATCGATCGGCACTGAGGTAGGATCAAATTAGCCAAGACCGGTCAGCCAAGTCACCCGCCATTTAGGCGGGTTTTTTAAGAGAGGTAGTGAAATTAAACATATAGTGCCCCCCATGTAATGCTTCTATTTCCAACCAACCCTGGTTACCCCCATCTGGTGCCGGAGTTACCGGCAAAGAGCCCGCGATTTTAAGACGGGCTTTTTTTTGTACACTAAAAAAAAGCAAATTTTTTTAAACATAACATATTACCAATCAGACAATAATCTCTGTTGAGGTTTTATATCACTATATATTTTAAAGATTTATCGCTGGTTTTTTGATTTAAAATTGTCTAATTGTTTATAACGGATTTATTAATTAATATCAAAGTCTTATGAAAACTATTTCAAAAATGATTCTGGCTTTCACACTGACATTGTTTTTCTTCGGACAAACCATTGCGCAGAGCACCGGACAAGATCAGAATGTGCAGAATGAAAAGTCCGCAGTTGTGAAAACTACGGCAAGTCCCGGGACCTTTGTGGACGCAAACAAGGATGGGATTTGTGACAATTATCAGATGAAACAAAGCACAGGCAAAGGGCCAAACTTTGTGGATAAAAATGGTGACGGAATTTGCGATAACCGTCCTGCCGGTACTAATTGTAAAGGAACCCAATGCTGTCAAGGAAAAGGCAGGGGATTTGGTCAGGGTAATTGCTGTGGCCGTGGGCACTGTGGAGCTAAAGGTCAGGGACAGGGTTTTAAACACCGCAATGGCATGGGAAACCAGCCTGTTGTTGCTCCGACAAGTCCTGAGAAAAAATAATGCTTAATTTTGAAGCTATGACATTCAGGACCGAATAAAAGGATGTTTTTTGTTTATGCAGGAGCAGGCAAAATGTATGATTGGAGACATACCGGAATCCATCAGACCTGGCCTGCACCTGCATGAATTAAAGCAATGTTTGAAACCATGTCATTATTTGAAGATTCATCAAATCGAAAACCCTGGAATGACTGATAAGGAATTGATAGAGGGAGTCATAAAGCGTGACAGAAATGCAATCAGGATTTTGGTTGATACTTACCAGGAAAGAGTGATCAAAACAGCCTATTATTTTCTGGGAAACATGGAAGATGCTGAAGACCTTTCTCAGGAAATATTTCTCGAGATCCTCAATTCAATTCACAAATTCAGACAAGCATCGGCAATGTCCACCTGGGTTTACCGGATTATAGTGAACCGATCAATGAATGCTGTTAAGAGAAATAACAGAAGGCAGATTTTTCAACGGATTGGAAATTATCTTCAACTTTCAACACATATTATTGAAGGAATAAAAAATGAAGGCGGAAAGGATATAAACAGCATCGATGAAAAAGAAAACAGGGACCTCTTGCAAAAGGCTATTGATACCCTGCCTGAAAATCAACGTATCGTTTTCGTTTTGAATAAATATGAAGATATGTCATACAAGGAAATTTCTGAAATCACCGGCCATAGTTTATCAGCAGTTGATTCGCTGATATACAGGGCTAAACAAAATCTGCAGAAAAAACTTTTTAAGCACTTTTCAGAATACTCTAAAAAATGAACTTATGGATTGCAATATAGTACAGGAAAATCTCTTCGCGTATCAGGAAGGAACACTGAGCTCTGAGGAAAGTCAACTGTTTGAGGACCACATCAAAACATGTGCATCCTGCCAAAAAGCCTTTGAAGGTTTTAAAGCCATTGATCAAGTGATCCTGAAAGAAAAAGCAATACATCCGGATCCATTTGCCCGAACCCGTTTAATGCAAAAAATAGAAAATAATCTGGAAGGGAAAGTTCACAGGACAGGGCTTGTCTGGCGCCCTATACTTATTGGCCTGATGTTGGTTATTGCCATTACAATAGGTACCTTGATTGGTAGTCTCAATATTCCAAAAGGAGTAAATATTGCTGAAAACCAGGAAAATATGGACATATTGCGTACTGATTTATATATTCCGGAATTTGCAGACGAGGATATGCTGATATTGACGAATTATTAATACATCATACCATGGATATTATACGGAAAAACCGCTTTTTGCTCTGGGCTCTTATATTACTTCTGGTGGTAAACCTTTCGGCCCTTGCTTCTTATTTTATTTTCAGAGGTGAAAATACCGAAACCCAATTATCTCAGGAAATGACTCAACCGCTGAACGTTTTCCGGAGTGAACTCGGGCTGACTGAGCTGCAAGTCCATCAGGTTGAGCTTATCAATAAGGAATACCGGGCCGCTTCTGCTCCTCTTGCCAGTTCGATCAGGGAAATTCGCGGAGATATCCTGGATGAACTGGCTGCCGATGAACCGGATACTTCTAAACTGAACAGATATTCAGATGAGTTAGCCAGAATGCAGAAGAACCTGCAAAAGGAAAGTATACATCAGTACCTGGAGCTGAAAATGGTCTGTTCACCTGCCCAGGCTATCAAATTATCAAATCTTTATCGTGAACTATACAGATGTCCAATGCAGGGACAGGGACAGGGAATGCAACATCGTTTCCGCCACGGCAGACATGGGGGAGGAAACTAATCGGGAAAGGTTTTTAACTTCGGAATTATTTTATACCGGACGACACTTCATTTAGGGGGCTCCCCTTCAATTTTCAACATCCTTTATCGCCAGATCATGAATATTCCGGAAGAAAAATATCCCTAAATAAAATCATTTTTACTGCTGTCATAAACCTTATCAAATAATCCCTGACTCAACAGACTATTGATATTACTTCTCACGGTCTTAATTCTTTCCCCGTAATTTACTTCGCCGATTGAAAGCAGATTATTGAAGGCCTTGTCCCAATTTCCTGCTGTATTCATCGCGGCTGCAATACGATCATTGGTCGCCCTGCCCTGATGACGGATATCGCAAATCACCTGACAAACTTTAGCGGGCACATTGTTCAGGCCAAAACGCTTATCATATGCCACCATGTTTTTACGGAAATGCTGTATGGCAGTTTCTACCTGTACTCTGCGGTGTTCCGGATCGTTTTTGGCCCAATGTACCATGCGGGCTGAACAAATCAGTTCCTGTGTTTCTATTTCCGAGAGAGAGGGATTCAAGTAGTCCATAAGTGCCTGACTTGAATGATCATCTTCAAGCTGATGCAATGATCCATTCTGATTCTTATAAAATATCCGGTTATTTTGAAGCACAAGCTTTGGAAAGTATTCTGCAGCCAAAGGAAGGGCTAATAATTTTCTGAAAAATAATACAAAATCCCCGTTTGGAACATGAGCAGCATATTGCATGAAACTGAAAGTGAATTTCGCCCGGTCATAAGTATTGAGACAATTATAAGAACCTTTGCTTTCAGCCATGGCTGTGGGATATATAAAATATGCCCAGAAACCGGAAGCAGGCAGGAATCCTGATGGTTCATAAACCTGATTTTTATCAACGGATATATTGAAAAGCCCGAAATTGTCGAGGTATTTCGTGCGGTAACCGATGGTAAATTTTGAATTTTCAGAACCCGCTATGGAAGCATAATGAGCTGTTCTGCCACTTGGCAAAGTGTTGCTGGAAAGTAAAAAGTCGTAAGCCATGGTTTTAAAATTTAGGTTTTTGGAATGAATTATTAAAGAAAATGAATGGCATTTTAAGTGTTTGTTATCAACAGTTTATATCATAGAATGTTCATTCAACACCAATATTGGAGGATATTAATTTTCGTCTGAAAAAAAATCCCGTTTGACAAAAAGATTCCGCATCATCCTTCCAATGACTCTTGTTTTAGATAGATACTTTATCCTGTCATAATTACCCTTGCTTTTCAGAATGCCATCACATAAAAATTCTGATACTACCTCTACTCTTTCTGCCAGTAAATTGAAAACCTTTTTGCGCCGTTCAATTTCTTTCTCATCCCCGGCATTCAGTGAATTCATCAATAGATCGGTCAGAACCATTCCCGGACTTAAGACATTTATCTGTACAATTGATGAGTCTATCTCCTTTGCAAATGACCGGGTGAAATATTGAACTGCCCTTTTGGATGTTCCGTAAACTGTCATCTTTTCCATCATACGGCCATCACTGCCTAAGCCTTCCATATTGAATATTTTACCATGTCCCTGAACCAGCATTTTATTATAAACAATGAGCGTCGCGTCGACCAGCCCGTTTATGTTAGTGCTGAAAACTTTGTTAACATCATCCATCGGTATTTTATGAGTAGGAAGGTATGGGGGAACTATTCCGGCATTATTTATCCATATATCCACATCGCCGAATCTGGATTTGGCTTTATTAAATAATTCTTCCGGAAAATCTTTTGCAGCAATATCTCCGGCAATTCCAAAAATGTGTTCTTTGTAGGCGTTCAATTTTTTCAAAGCCTGCCCAAGGCCTTCAGCTTTTCTACCATTAATCGTGACATTAGCTCCTCTTTTCAGGAATTCTTCAGTCAAGCCATATCCTATCCCTCTTGTGCTGCCGGTAATAACAATATTTTTCATGTTTATTAATTTTGAATCTGGATTTTCTTCAATAATTTAGTTTGATTAATTTCAAGTTAAGTTTATGAAGATGAGGAACATTTGCAAATACAAAAAATCAGTTTAAGTTTTGGAAATGAGAAGCTTCATTGTCATCAACCAACAGTATTCTTATTTGTTCAGATCCGGATGGAAGGGATCTTATTAGAAAAGCATGAAAGTTTAATGATTTTATGTAACAATCTTAATTTAAGTTCGTCCATATATATCAAGCATAAAAAAAGAACATGTTATGTTGAGAAATTACATGCTTATTGCCTTCAGGAACCTGATCCGGCAGAAAGGATTTTCAGCTATCAATATTTTAGGACTTGGGGTGGGAATGGCCAGTTCTATTCTTATTTTTCTCTGGGTTAGTTATGAACTGAGTTATGACCGTTTTAACCAGAACCGCGACAATCTTTTTGTTGTGGTACAGACACAGCATTATGTAAGTGGGCCGCTGACTACCACTAGTATGCCAGGCCCTATAGCCAGAGACCTGAAGACAGATTTCCCGGAGATTAGCAAGAGCATGATGTATTATTCGATTGCTGGTATAGTTTCCAGGGAGGATAAGTTTTTCAGTGAAAATGTCCGCTTTGCGGATCCTCCTGTTTTCAGCATGCTAACTTTTAATTTCCTCGAAGGTAATCCTTCTGATGCTTTTAAAGACCTTCATTCGGCCGTTATTACCGAGAAGCTTGCAAAAAAATATTTCGGGGATGAAGAAGCAATCGGAAAGGTCCTTAAAATAAATGCCCAGCATGAATACAAAGTAACAGGAGTTATCAGTGATATTCCTGAGAACTCTTCTTTTCGCTTTGATATTTGTATTCCTTATGAAAATATTAAAGATTATGGCTTCCAGATTGAAAAGTATGGATGGAATACCTATGGAGCTATGGTGGAATTGGCGCCGGGAGTTAATTATAAAGATTTTAATGTCAAAATCAATGATTTCCTCGAAAAAAAGTCCAATCCTCCGGATGCAAAGCCTGATGATCCCGCTAATTCAGATATAGACCTTTTCCTGTTCCCGCTTACAAAATTGCACCTCTATTCTGTTACGGGAAATGGAGGAGACATACAGTATATTTATATTTTCTCCGCGATCGCTCTCTTCATTCTGATAATAGCCTGTATTAATTTTATGAACTTATCAACCGCCAGGGCTATGCGTCGCAGCCGTGAAGTGGGCATCAGGAAAATGGCCGGTGCGATCCGTCAGCAACTTATATTCCAATTTATTGGCGAATCACTCCTGATCACCATCATTGCCTTCATAACAGCTATCATTCTTGTTTATCTTTTTTTACCCTCTTTTAATGTCCTGGCAGATAAAAGCCTGGAGCCGGACTGGACCAGTTTATCATTTATTGGAGGACTGGCTGGAATAATTCTTTTTACAGCTGTCCTGGCAGGGAGTTATCCAGCCTTCTATCTTTCCTCTTTCAGGCCTATTGAGGCTTTGAGGAATTTTCCCGGGAAGGGTCGCGGAGGTTTTCGTTTTCGCAGGGCCCTCGTGGTTTTCCAGTTTACTTTGTCTGTTATTCTTATTATAAGTACTATAGTGGTATACAGGCAATTGCAATATATACACACCAAAAAACTGGGAATGAATAAGGAGAATGTTGTATATACTTTTATGCGGGGTAAGAGTAGCGATAATTATAATACACTCAGATCTGAACTGCTTCAGGATCCAAATATACTTGATGTCACCCGATCAAGTCACCTGCCTTTTCAGATCGGGAGTAATAGTGGCGGGATTAGCTGGGATGGAAAAAGTGATGAAGATGATGTGTTGATCGGTTTTACATTTGCCGATATGGATTATGTTAAAACCCTCGGAATGAAAATGGCCCAGGGACGGTATTTTGATCCCTCTTATGGAACCGATACCAGCGCGGTTGTCATCAATCAGGATGCAGCTAAAGTTATGGGTATGGATGATCCAATAGGAAAATGGTTGAATTGGGGAGGGACTCGTTTTACAATTATCGGTGTGGTGGATGATTTTCATTTTCTCCCTTTAAACTATGAGATCAGCCCATTGATCATTGTGAATGCCCCCAAATATTGCAATTTACTTATGGCAAAATTGAATTCTTCCAATATAGAACAAACACTAAATCAAATGCAAACTACCTGGGAAAAGATCAATCCGGGCTTTCCCTTCGAATACAAGTTTCTCGACAATTCATATGACCAGCTTTACCAGTCGGAACAAAGGCTTGGAAGTATATTTAAATATTTTTCCATATTGACTATCTTCATCTCTTGTCTGGGATTATTTGGCCTGGCCGCTTTTATGTCTGAACAAAGGACCAAGGAAATTGGAGTAAGGAAAGTTCTGGGAGCAGGGGTTGATAAGATTTTTTATACCCTCAGTGAAGATTTCCTGAAATGGATCTTACTCTCCAATCTGATAGCGATACCTTTGGCATATTATATTATGTATCAATGGTTAAAAAACTATGTTTATCATACAGACCTTTCTCCCTTAATCTTTCTTCTGGCCCTCGTAATATCTGTTTTTATTGCTATCCTGACGGTGAGTTACCAGACAATCAAGGCTGCAAGCAGGAACCCTGTGGATGCCCTGAAGTTTGAGTAATGTCATTTTGCTTATAATTTATTTTGAGGTTGAATTTGTATAATTTACTGATGATCAATTCAATTCTTTTTTTTAAAGGATGAATTTTTAATTTCCCCGAATCAACAGGAAAAGTTGAGATATCCAAAATAGAGCCTTAATGGTATCCTTAAGATAAATACACCATACTTCATTTGGCATCGGAATAATGAGTACTTTTGCGGACTCTTTTGAAAAAGGGAGTCAAATTAATCATAATCAGATGACAGACACCAGAAATATAGCAATAATTGCCCACGTCGATCATGGGAAGACCACTATGGTCGATCGCATTCTTTATCAGGTCAAACTTTTCAGGGATAATCAGGAAGTAAGGGACCTGATCCTCGATTCCAATGACCTGGAAAGGGAGAGGGGAATTACCATTCTTTCTAAAAATGTATCTGTCAGGTATAAAGGAGTTAAGATAAATATCATTGATACGCCGGGTCATGCCGATTTTGGAGGAGAAGTTGAAAGGGTGCTGAATATGGCGGATGGAGTGCTTTTATTGGTGGATGCTTTTGAAGGCCCCATGCCTCAGACCCGTTTCGTCCTGCAGAAAGCTCTTGAACTGAAACTTAAGCCCATTGTTGTTATCAACAAGGTGGATAAACCCAATTGCCGGCCGGATGAAGTTCATGAAGCGGTTTTTGATTTGATGTTCAGCCTGGATGCTACAGAGGAACAACTGAATTTTCCGACTGTTTACGGTTCTTCCAAACAAGGCTGGATGGCAGCCGACTGGCAGGAACCGGCTGAGGATATAAGTTATCTCCTGGATACTATTCTGGATTATATTCCGGAACCGGAGAAGAAAACCGGCACATTACAGATGCAGATAAGTTCACTTGATTATTCATCTTATGTTGGGAGAATAGCAGTTGGCAGGGTTTCCAGGGGAACTATCAAAGCCGGAATGCCGGTATCTATTGTCAAAAATGACGGCAGGCTCCTCAAATCCGTTATAAAAGAATTATATGTATTCGAAGGACTGGGAAAAGAGAAGGTAAAATGGGATGTTGAATCGGGAGAGATATGCGCTGTACTGGGGCCTGAAAATTTTGAGATCGGCGATACCATTGCCGATTTTGAAAACCCTGAAGGCCTGAAAAGGATTAGCGTGGATGAGCCCACTATGAATATGCTCTTCACTATAAATAATTCTCCTTTTTTTGGAAAAGAAGGAACTTACGTCACTTCCCGCCATTTGCGCGAAAGACTTTTTAAGGAAACCGAGAAAAATCTGGCACTGAGGGTAGAAGATACCAATTCCCCTGAGAAACTTCTGGTTTACGGCAGGGGAATCCTTCACCTCTCTATTCTTGTAGAAACTATGCGGCGTGAAGGCTATGAATTCCAGTTAGGTCAGCCGCAGGTGATCATCAAGGAGATTGACGGAGTGAAAAATGAACCTATAGAATTACTTACTATCCAGGTGCCCGAAGCTTTTTCAGGCAAGGTAATTGAATTGGTGAGCATGCGAAGGGGGGAACTCATCAGCATCACCCCCAGGAACGACAGGGTTGTCCTGGAATTCAGCATTCCTGCCAGAGGACTTATCGGGATGACCAATTCCGTATACACCGTAACTGAAGGTGAAGCCATTGTTGGACACCGCTTTAAAGCATATGAACCCTGGAAAGGTGAGATACAACTTAGAAGAAGTGGTGCCATACTTGCAATGGAGACCGGAACTGCTATTGCCTATTCCATTGACAAACTGCAGGACAGGGGCAGGTTTTTTATTGAACCTAACGAGGATGTATATGCCGGTCAGGTTATTGGGGAACATATCCGGCAGGATGACCTGGTTGTGAATGTAATTAAGACCAAAAAACTTTCCAACATGAGGGCTTCCGGATCTGACGATAAAACAAGTATTACCCCTGCTACCAAATTTTCCCTGGAAGAGGCGATGGAATATATTAAGAATGATGAATATGTCGAAGTGACTCCAAAATCAATCAGGATGAGAAAAATCATGCTGGATGAGCTTGAAAGGAAGCGGAGCAAAAAGATAGAATAAGGGCGAAAAAAATAAGATTAAAGAATCTTTTCTATTTATCTGAATTGTTTTACAAATCCGGAAACAGCTTCAACTAGTTTTGCATTTACAGGTAAATCGGGCTTGTAATATGTAGCCAGGTTTTCTTTGCGGTCGGCAGGGGCATCCTTAAAAATATGGTTCATACCATCTATAATGATCATTTTTGCATTTTTATCTCCATTTTGCAACATTTCCGCATCTTTCACACTTACCTGAATATCAGTTGTTCCCTGAATGATTAAAACGGGGATATGGAGGCGGGCGATTTCCTTCTGAGGGTCGTAGCGGAACCAGGAGATGAGATAAGGCTGAACACTGGGCCTGAATAAGGAATTCAGCATGGGATCAATTTTGTCGGTGGTATCTCCTTTCACAAGCAGATTCAACACAGAATAAGCTGAATCTTTAATAAAAGAGGGTTGGGTGCTAAGTTGGTTGCGAAGTATTTTGTCAGCAGGTTCGCCGGCCCCTGCAACTGAAATAAAAGCATCCGCATTTGCTTCGCGGGCGGCAATCATCCCTATCAGCGAACCTTCACTATGGCCCAGAACTATGACCTTACTGAATTGATGTTCATCTTTTAGTTTACTGATCCACCCTGCGGCATCCTCAATATAATTTTCAAACCTCAGGCCCCCCTCTTCCTTGCCGGCATCTTTGCTTTCAGCTATCCCGCGTTTATCGTATCTGACAGAAGCAATGCCCCGCTCACACAATGAATCTGCCAACATTTTCAGGGAATTATTTTTCATCATGGGATTGTTGCCGTTCCTGTCGGTAGGACCGCTACCAGCAATAATGAGTACAATGGGGCCGTTTTGAAATGCTTCCGGCATATCCAGGCTGCCATATAATGTTCCTGTAGAAGTGACCAGGGAATCAGCCTTTTCCTGACATAAGGAATCTCCGTTTGTTTGAGCAAACAACATCATCGGAATTGCCAGTACTAAAATACTTAGAAGTGTTTTCATAAATGAATTATTAGAGTATTATTTCATTTGATCCGGAGAATGGACAAAAATAATCAGAATAAAGGTAGAATTCCAGTTTGGTTTTAAGAGCGAGGAAGTATTCTCAATTTCAGTCTGGAAATAATCATAACCCAAATGATAATCATATTTGTTCCTGATATGGTCAGGATAAGTCTCATGATCTTGCTTAATACTATAATAAATTTTTCTCCGACCAGATTGAGTATATATCCACTATAAATAAAAGCGAGGTGATTCAGAATTATCAGGGAAAACAATATTCTTACTCATTTAATTCTTTCAGAATAAGATTATTGACAGTATCAGCATCTGTAAAATCATGCCCTCCTTTTATTAGTTCAACTTTTAAATTGGGCTGTGGATTTTTAAGCGGAAATACAGGATCTTCTTTTTCCCCCTGAATCACAAGGATAGGAACCGAATTTATTTTCTGCGTTTCTTTCACAACATTATAGTCATAATCGTGATGAATGCCCATCATATCGCTAAAATGTATAGTGAAATCAGATGAGGCTGCCGGGGACAGTAAGACGATTAGTTTTACTTCACTTTTCAAGTCCGCAGGAAGGCGGTTATATAGAAAAGGCATCACTTCAGCCCCAAAAGAAAAGCCAACCATAACAATGCTCTTCTTTTTCCAGATGTCAAGATAATGCCTGATAATAGGTACCATATCATTGCTGAGTTCTTCAGGAGTTTTAGTCTTCCAGAAATAGCTGAAAGAATTGAGGGCAATATATGATAAACTGTCAGCCTCATATTCTTTTCCCATTTTAATATCAAATCCCCTCCAGCCACCATCTCCGGTAATATGAACAATCAGGGGGAGTTGATTCATGCCCCATTAAATTCAACGGATACAGGAATAGAATTTTCCTGGCTGTGGGCATCCTGAATGTTAACAATCAGGATGATGAATACCATTAAAAATATTTTAAAAAGTGTACTTTTCCCGGCTTGCTGAAACCTCACTATCATCATCTTCTTCATCAATAAATATTTTGAATATCCCAATATCTTCAGTACAGCAATTAAACAAATCTATATCCCTTTCTGTTCTGCCTGTTTTAAATTAAAGAATTCCATGATTTTTTTTAAATAAAAAAAGCCCCCGCTATAAGTGGGGGCTTTTTAGGATGATGGTTAAATTAGAGTGATCACGGATCGACCACAACAAAGACGGTTTGAACTATTTGATCAGCCTGGTTTCCAAAGACAACTGCTGCCCAGCCGCCTGGAGGAGGTGCATAAACATCGTTGGCACCAAGGGCAGCAACGGCATCATCATGCATTTGCTGAGCAAACACCAGTGTGTTTAAATCCGGCATACCGCTTTGAGAATTTCCATCCCATGCAGGTACATCAAGAAGCCACATGGCGCCCTGGATGTCGGCCCAGGTGTATCCCGGATAATAATTCAGGTGGTTCATAATCCAGTTAGCCCGGCTCCAGTCATTATTAGCAAGGTATGAGGGCATTTCATTTGGATATAATGAGCTGTAAACATTCATCTGATAAGTATGATCGACGTATATATTTACATTCCTGTCGAAGCAATAGGATGCCCAGGTACCATTATGAAGGTCATAGCCTGCAGGGATACCGCTCAAATCCGCGTCTATATATCCACCGGCAGTACCAGGAGCATAAGTTGTGCCTACGTGATAAGTACAGCTTTCAGGTAGATTCATATAGGGTGCGAAGGTAAAGTCGGCATCCGACTGAACACAATTTCCTAGAACGAAATCTACAACCCCGTCAGTCCCTGCATTGATCATGCCGTCATCGGCAAAGGTCCAGGTGTGGAATGGCTTGTATTCAAAGTTGCTTCCAACTTTTACAAGCACTGATAAGATAAATTCGTACTGGTCGGTACTGTCAAGTTCGTCAGGATAGCTAACGCAAAGGGGCTGTCCAACTCCGAGCCAGGCTTCATTATTGACCACCTTTAAAGGCTGGCCATTACGTTTCACTTCGATTTGGAAAATGGCCGGCATATCGAGTTTCAAACCACCAGCCTGCTGGGCATAGAGTGATCCTGTGTAGTCATCGGGGTTCTTCACGCAGAAGTCACCGAAGAAGCACTGGGTCCTGACAACAATTTGGTCATATGTATACCAGAAGAAACCGAATTCGTTATACTGGTAATCCTGAAAACAAAGAACTTCAACCGGAATCTGGATTTTAGTAAAGCCGGTCACATCGAATGTTATAGGCACACCATCTGTGACAAAACCTGCGTAATCACTACCATCAGCGGGAGTGGCAGCAATGATAGTGTCGTCAGTCGGATCCGGGGTATTGTTATCGGTTTTGAGTTCGAAATCGGTAATATGGTAAGTACCGGGAGCAAGTTTAATTGCCTTGGTGAAAGGCTGGCCATCAATGTAATAAACATCCGTTGTATAAGTTGTGCCATCAATACTGATAACAGCCCAGTCAGCTTTTTCTGTGAAACATGAGTCAGTGGCTTTCGCGCCTCCGATATTCTTTGACATGGTCTGACCGGAGAATGAAACATCGACCAATTGGTCGCTCTGTGTTTGGGGTTGATCTTTTTTACATCCAAAGGTCACAAATGCAAGACCAATGAATAGAATAAACAGTTTTTTCATGATTGTTTGGGTTTTGTGAATAAAAATTGATTAATCTGAAAAATGTAAGGGCTTGGCACTTTGATTTTGTCATCACCTCCACATCCAGGAACGGGGCAAAGGTACCCGGAAGAATAGATGGGGGCTCCCATCGATTTGTTAATTACTGTTAAGGGTATGTTAAATAAATTCACAAACATTGGAAGCGTGATGAAGATTAATAATGCTTTATCCAGTGATGAGATGAAAGAATACAGGTAGAAGGAAAAAAAGCCCCCGCTCCTATAGAGCAGGGGCTTTTACGGATGTTAGTTTAAATTATCACGGGTCAACAATTGTGAAAATTAGTTGATACCCTGGATTATCATTGGTTACAAATAATACTGCAGCATAACCACCCGGCAGCGGGCTGAAATCTCCGTGAGTACTTGCGTCTGTGGCCATTTGTGCAGCTACACCGCTAGTGCTGATATTATTTATAAGTTTCCAGATTGCATCCTGAATGATTAGTCCCTGTGCTTGTGTCAGGGAATTCGGATCCATAGAATAATAGGATAAATGGTTGAATAGCCAGTTCACCTTTGAAATAGTTGCAAGGTCAAAAGGCATTCCAGCGGGCCAGTTATCCGAGACCAATGAGCTGTATACATTGGCATTATGGTTACCGGAGCCGATTACATTATCATGATCACCACAGAAACCAGCATAATTACCAGTGTGCAAATCATATGTTGCGTTCGGAGAAACACTGTTAATTGCCAAATCCCAATAACCCGGATCTCCTGGATATTGGATCGTCATATCCACTGTTTCCGGTAGATTCATATAGGGTGCGAAGGTGAAGTCGGCATCCGACTGAACACAATTTCCTAAAACGAAATCTACAACACCGTCATCACCTGCGTTGATCATGCCGTCATCTGAAAAAGTCCAGGTGTGGAATGGCTTGTATTCGAAGTTATCTCCCACTCTAACAAGCACTGATAGGATGAATTCATAATTGTCGGTGCTATCAAGTTCGTCAGGATAGCTAACGCAAAGGGGCTGTCCAACACCAAGCCAGGCTTCGTTATTGACCACCTTTAAAGGCTGGCCATTACGTTTCACTTCGATCTGGAAAATGGCCGGCATATCCAGTTTCAAACCACCAGCCTGCTGGGCATAGAGTGATCCTGTGTAGTCATCGGGGTTCTTCACGCAGAAGTCACCGAAGAAGCACTGGGTCCTGACAACAATTTGGTCATAGGTATACCAGAAGAAACCGAATTCGTTATACTGGTAATCCTGAAAACAAAGAACTTCAACCGGGATCTGGATTTTAGTAAAGCCGGTAACATCAAAGGTTATAGGCACACCATCTGTAACAAAACCTGCGTAATCACTACCATCAGCGGGAGTTGCAGCAATGATAGTGTCGTCAGTCGGATCCGGGGTATTGTTATCAGTTTTAAGTTCGAAATCGGTAATATGGTAAGTACCGGGAGCAAGTTTAATGGCTTTGGTGAAAGGCTGTCCATCGATGTAATAAACATCTGTGGTATAAGTTGTGCCATCAATACTGATAACGGCCCAGTCAGCTTTTTCTGTGAAACAAGAATCAGTGGCTTTAGCACCTCCGATATTCTTCGACATGGTCTGACCGGAGAATGATACATCGACCAATTGGTCGCTCTGTGTTTGGGGTTGATCTTTTTTACATCCAAAGGTCACAAATGCAAGACCAATGAATAAAATAAACAGTTTTTTCATGATTGTTTGGGTTTTGTGAATAAAATTTAATTGATCTGAAAAGTGTAAGGAGATTGGCATTTTATTTTTGTCATCACCTCCACATCCAAATAACGGGTCAAAGGTATGGCAAGTAAAAAGCGAATAGTGTAAACAAAATGTTAATTACTGTTAATGGTGTGTTAAAAATAGTTAAATCCCGTGATAATAAGATGTTACAATTCAAACAATCAATGAGTTAAGCCTTAGACAGGCAATACAAGTATCTAAGCTTATGAAAGAGACAGATGAGAAGGCCTTCAGGAGGATGCAATAAAAAAAGCCCCTGCAATGAAACAGGGGCTTGTAATATACGGATGGTGATTTAAAATCAAGGATCTACAATTGTGAAGATAAGTTGAGGAGGATCATTTTGATCCGTAGTAGAAACTAATAATACAGCTGCCCATCCACCTGGAAGTGGTATAAAATTTCCGTGTGAGGAGGCATCAGATGACATGGTTGCTGCAGTTCCAAGTGCTCCATAGGAATTTAAAATATTCCATATAGCGTCTTGAAGAACAAGGCCCTGGGCCTGTGTCAGGTTCTCAGCATCCATACCATAATATGAGAGGTGATTGAATAACCAGTTCACTTCTGCGATTTGGGTGAGGCTGAATAAAATGTCACCTGCAGGCCAGTTGGCGTCGTTCAATGAAGAAAATACGTCGGCCAGGTGATTTCCATTATTGATATAATGATCATGGTCACCGCAGAAAGCAGTGTAACTTCCAGCACCAAAATCATAGGAACCTGCCGGAGTAACAGAATTTACTGTTAAATCCCAATATCCAGGATTTCCAGGAGCATGGATATCCATGTCAACAGATGTCGGCAGATTCATATAAGGTGCAAATGTAAAGTCAGCATCCGACTGTACGCAATTACCTAATACAAAGTCAACAACACCGTCATCACCTGCATTGATAATACCATCATCAGCAAAGGTCCAGGTATGGAATGCTTTGTATTCAAAATTGCTTCCAACTCTTACTAATACTGATAATATGAATTCGTAGTTGTCAGTGCTGTCAAGTTCATCAGGATAACTGACGCAAAGAGGTTGGCCAACGCCAAGCCATGCTTCATTATTAACAACTTTTAAAGGCACGCCATTACGTTTCACTTCGATCTGGAAGATAGCTGGCATATCCAGTTTCAATCCACCGGGCTGCTGGGCATAGAGTGACCCTAGGTAGTCATCAGTGTGTTTCACACAGAAGTCGCCGAAGAAGCACTGGGTCCTGACCACAATTTGATCATAGGTATACCAGAAGAAACCAAATTCGTTATATTGGTAATCCTGGAAACAAAGAACTTCAACCGGGATCTGGATTTTAGTAAAGCCGGTCACATCGAATGTTATAGGCACACCATCGGTGACAAAACCTGCGTAATCACTACCATCAGCGGGAGTGGCAGCAATGATAGTGTCGTCAGTCGGATCCGGGGTATTGTTATCGGTTTTTAGTTCAAAATCGGTAACATGGTAAGTACCAGGGGCAAGTTTAATTGCCTTGGTGAAAGGCTGGCCGTCAATGTAATAAACATCTGTGGTATAAGTTGTGCCATCAATACTGATAACGGCCCAGTCAGCTTGTTCTGTGAAACAAGAATCGGTGGCTTTAGCGCCTCCGATATTCTTCGACATGGTCTGACCGGAGAATGATACATCGACCAATTGGTCGCTTTGTGTTTGAGGTTGATCTTTCTTACATCCGAATGTAACGAAAGCAAGAGCAATGAAAGCAATAAACAATCTTTTCATGATAAGTTGGGTTTTGTGAATAATTAATTGAATTTGAAATGTAAGAGAGGGTTATGATTTGGCTAGTTACCCTTACATCTCTTAGATGCGGCAAATGTAAACCATAGTCCAGGTAGTAATTCCCAATGAAACGTTAATTACTGTTAAGGGAATGTTAAAAAAGGCCCGACAGGCTTCATAAATTCGGTCTAAAAGACAAAAGACAATAAATAAGGGTGTTATCTATCAAAAAGGGGTATTTTATTAGATCATGATAAGTAGATAGATGCCAGGAATGCCATTTCTACTCAAGATATAGAGTCTTTATTTTCCAAAATTAAAATATTCAATTTGTTCTTAACAGGATTATTAAAAAAGCAAAACGGTTTCTTTCCATTTAAAATCGTTCTATCAAGCAATCCTTCAATCGTGCAATAAAAAAGCCCCTGTCCAATATGAGCAGGGGCTTTCACGGATGTGGGGTTTAATTATCAAGGATCAACAATGGTAAAAATAAGTTGATACCCTGGATTATCATCAGTTACAAATAAAACGGCTGCATAACCTCCGG
This sequence comes from uncultured Bacteroidales bacterium, assembly GCA_963787195.1. Classification (GTDB taxonomy): domain Bacteria; phylum Bacteroidota; class Bacteroidia; order Bacteroidales; family JAGOPY01; genus CAWBCI01. Next base: position 39 of record CAWBCI010000026.1, on the reverse strand, counting down.
GCAGTGGTACAAAATCTCCGTTGGAGCTTGCATCTGTTG
>CAWBCI010000025.1:0-29163 GCA_963787195.1 uncultured Bacteroidales bacterium | reverse complement strand
TAAGGAGGATATTTCGTTTGCGGTGGTCCTGGCTTCTGTCAGCGAATGACCATAATGGATCACGATATCCGCACCGAGTTTCGCCAATGAAATGGCCAGGTGCCTGCCGATACGCCCGGGCAGCGCCGGTGATTAAAATGGTTTTTCCATCAAGTGACATGTTCGGAAATCCTTATGCGAGGCAGCCGGTGAGGAAAAATGCAATTGCAAGGAAAAGTATTAAAAAAATTGCAGATGTAGTATATTTACCTTTGTTTGGAGGTAAAATAAATATATCTTCCTCATCCTTAAGATCCATAAGAGTTCCTTTATACCAGGCAATATAATAAATCAGTAACGTAATCTTCATTAGTGTATCAGCAAACCCATCAGTTTTAAAAGCTTCAACTTCAAGCCCAGATAATTGTAAATAGCCGAAAATGAGTCCAAGAGATCCTGCGATTATATTTATAGTAAGCTTAGTTCTGCTAAAAATTTGAATCTGTTTTTTTTTATGCTCAGGATTCAGAGAAATACCATTAAGATATTGTTTTTGCTTATTCATAAAAATTTCTTATTGATTTCGAACTAAAAGAACTTGATTTGATTTTATTCGCAGGGATGAAATAGACCTGGCTTTTTTTACGCCAATAAAAATAGGAGGATACTTTTATATATCCTAATTTTAAGGCATACTTTTACCATTATGTAATGATAAAAGTATTAAAGTATCTTTAGGAACTGATTAGGTGTGGATAGAATTCATTTAACTGAAAAGTCCTCCAATACATAAATCCCTTATCACATCAATGTAACATGATGAAGTAATTGAAACCTAAGATTAAATTTAACTATACAATAATTAAAGTTATATCACACTCTAATTATTGTTCAAACTTATGTTAGATAAGCAACATATTAGGAAATCATCCTTTCTTCTTTTTCTTGCTGGATTTTGCTTTCGGATTGAAATCCAGACAAAGCTGAACCCACTTGTCCAATTCTTCGTCCATATCCACAGCTTCGGGTTCAACGTATACAAAGCCTTTTAAAATTTTTCCGGAAAAATCCATAGGCTTGCATCCTTTCCGGGTCAATGCTTCTTCGTATATATCAGGATCGATCCGGGCCATCAAATTGTTTTTTATCAATCCAAGGCACATTTTATCATCCACCATAAAGCATATCCCTCCCATCATTTTCCTTTCTTCAAATGATACGCTCTTTGCCCTTAAAACAGCCCTTATCCTGTCGGCCTGGTATTCATCATAAGCCATATATGATTTCTCTTTTTGTTTTTAATTATGTCTTATCAATTTTTACAGATGTCATGCTAAGCGAACCCGCCACGGCCTTGTCATTGAAAAGGCTTATGACATCATTCTTCTCCTTCAAAGCCAGAACATAAAGTAAAGGTAAATAATGTTCGGGAGTCGGAATGGCAAGATTATAGGCTTTACCCTGGGATTTATAGTCGATAAGCTGCTGAAAATCTCCTTCCAGAATATATTGTTTCATTTTTTCACTGGCTTCAATAGCCCAGTCATAAGCATAATTGTCAGTATCGAATTTATCCCAGGCCACCAGTCGAAGATTGTGTACCATGTTTCCGCTTCCGATGATAAGCACACCTTTTTTTCGCAAACTTGCCAGCTCTTTGGCTAAATCAAAATGGTACTGCGGCGCCTGATAATAATCCAGGCTCATTTCTACTACCGGAACATCCGCTGCCGGATAGAGATGTTTTATCACGGTCCAGGCACCATGGTCCAGGCCCCATTTCTCATCCAGGCCCACATCCGTTTTTTGGACGATCTGCCTGGTTTCAGCCGCCAGTTCCGGGCTTCCGGGGGCAGGATATTGCACCTCGAACAATTCTTTCGGAAAACCTCCGAAGTCATGAATGGTCATAGGTTTTTCCATGGCAGTCACAAAAGTTCCTCTGGTTTCCCAATGGGCAGAGATGCATAGTATTGCGGCAGGTTTTGGAAGAGTTTTTCCGACAGCCTTCCAGCCCTCTGTAAATTCATTTTCCTCGATGGCATTCATCGGGCTGCCATGACCCAAAAAGAGCAGGGGCATTTGCTCCGTGCTCTTCAAGGATGAGGCCATAGTATTCAATGCATTCAGTTTCATCGTTGCTCCTGCTAATGGCAAAATTGCCAGTGATTGTAAAAATCGTTTTCTGTCCATACCGAACACATATACTACACAAAAAGTTTAAGCCGATTGTTTCACAAACTGCACTTCCCCGCTGATCCTCACTTCATCGCTCACCAAAACGCCGCCGGAAAGGAGGGAGCTTACACTATTCGGAAGATGTGTTGTGATATCAGGATTTGAAATATCTGAACCTTCAGTATTTATATTGATTGGTAATTGGCTTTCAAGTTCCACTTAATCCTTATAACATTTATTTTTCTTTCTTCTGTTATTCTGTGGAATTCCGATATGGCATCAAAATAAGGTACTTGCCTGGTATTTCCGGTAATATACATGTTAATACCCAGTTCTGCTAATTCTTTCGGAACAAATCATACACTTTCGCCTCCTGCTGCAACCGCAATCCGACCCTTGTAAATTGCGTTATCCCCATTTCTAATTAGTTTTACTTCATGACCAACAATTGTCCTGACTTATTCCGTTTTTGTGCAGAGCGCTGTTGAATTCATATACTTTTATCCATTTGAAGATTTTTTATTTTATAACGGCCATTCGACATATTTATATTTATAGTCTCCACTACCACATCTTTCATAATGTTATGATCAATCTTGCAGGCAGCGTACCGAAAGACCATAGGCCTTTTCATTATTTAGCTTATGAAAAGTCGATTCGTAGTTCACGAGGTAAGCATACCATACCAGTGGGGATGAGGGCACGGTTTCGGTTGAGGTCCAAAAGGCTGCACGGGCGTTCAAAGAATAGAAAAGCAGGCCATTGGGTTGGCGAAAGCCTCCTCCAAGTGCTGTAAATCCACTTAAATTGGTAGCACCGGTATTTGGAGATATCCAATGTTCGGTCCCTACTTCTTTCATTTTACCTCCTGCATCGCTTCCAAGAAATGACACCAACACGCCAAATTCATCATTTGATGGTAAATGCCAACCTTCCGGGCAAGCCCCGAGAGCTGACGTCCAATCATATAATCGGCCATAGGTAGCACAATTTGAAGTGCTATTATCATAACACCAGCTCGTACCGCCTAAGTAGTTCATATTTTTCCTCAGCCAGCATTGGGTCCCGATTTTAACGGTAGGATATTCCTGTCCGTCACGTGGATCAATAATAGATGGGATGCCGGGGCATGCTTCCCCGGTAGGCCCACTCCCAGGGGTTGTAAAAGCAATCTCGTTCCCGTAAGCCGTTCCTTCGCTGTTTGAAGCATAAGCCCTTACATAATATGGAGTGTATTCCTCTAATCCTGTAAGATTGCTGCTGAAATGACCTATGCCATTGCCATCAGAAGTATGCGGGTCCGCAATGGTTGGCAAAATGGTACTCCAGCAAACACCGCGTGCAATGACCGCTGAACTCCCTTCTGAAATAACTTCGCCACCACAAATGGCTGAGGAGTCGCTGATTGATGACGCGATATCTGTTGTGACAGTCGGTAAAGTTCCAGTTACAGTAGTCGTAAAAGAGATTTCATTTCCGTAAGCCGTCCCCTCCATATTTGTAGCATAAGCCCTGACAAAATAGGGGGTGTTGCCGTCCAATCCGCTAATATTGCTGGTGAAACTTCCCAAACCCGATCCATCTGTCGTATACGAATCCGAGATCGTAGGTTCTGAAAGAGTACTCCAGCAAACACCCTTTGCACTAACAGCTGTAGACCCATATGCCGTAACATTGCCGCCGCATACAGCAGAATTATTTGTGATACTCTCTACGGCGTTGGTCGTGACAGTCGGTTTGATCCCAATGGCCACTTCGGGTTCAGTAGCAGGGTAGCAAAATTGCAGATGCAGAATACCATAGATCAGGCATGCTGACACAAAAAAGACTGATAATAGCTTAATTGATTTCATAATAAATTTTTTAAAACATTAACAATGAAAAAGTTAAAGATAAAATTGCTTTATTTTCCTTTCCAGGAGAATAAAAAGATTAAAAACTATATATTAAAATTCCTGGTCATGATTCTTTCCTGGTTTGTGTGTGAGCTTAGAGAGATCATACTTGGCGAGAGAACTAATTAACACAGAATCAACTTTGTATAAAGTTACAAAATTCCGGGACCTGATTTCAAGTTTCATTTCAGCGGACTATCTTCCGGACTCAAAGAAGGAAAATGGCCTGCTGGAGAGGAATGATTAGTTAAAATAAATACGCCCAGCAAGTAGCTTGGAAAAGGGATAATAACAACCGTGAGTAACAAATGACCATTTGTACTAATAAAATCATATAACTAAAATGTTTTCATCCATTCATTTTGAGAGCTTTAAACATTCGTATTAATTCACAAGAAATACCGTGATAATTCTTCAATTCAAGAAAGGAATAAAAAGAGGATTCTTCCTTTTTTTCATATATTTGTCTATTACATGTGAATTATTAACCACTGATTCAGCTTGTTTTCATCAATAGCAAGCTTTGACAAGCCATTTTCATGATCCGTACAAGGCCATCCTTACTTCTGATAATATTTTTGTTTTCCTTCCTTAAGGTAATTACATCACAGGACCTGCTGATCCGTGAGTCTGAGCTTTCCAGCATGCCCAGCGATACCATCAGTGCGAATTTGCTGATCAGGCTGGGGAAATATTATTGCAGCAGGGATTTTGAAAAATCCTTGCTCTATTTGCAGCAGTCTATGCTGATCTCTTCCACTGAAAATTATAGGGAAGGCATTGCCAAGAGCCTTTTATATCAGGGCAGGGCTTATTATTACAAAGATGAATACGAGATTGCCCTGGAATACCTGGAGAGGGCCCGGCTTATTTTCGGGGAACTGAAACATAACACCGGCCTGGCAGAATATTATCTTGCAGCAGGAGCGATCCACCAGATCACCGGCAACCACCTGAGCACCCTTAAAGACTATCAGGAAGCCTTGCGTCACAGTCAAAAGGCAAGCAGTGATGAACTGGAATCTTTAAGTTACCTGAGTCTTGGCAATTTCCATCTGGAGCGGAAGGAACCGAAGATAGCACTACCTTACTTAAAGCATGCCCTTAAAATGAAGCAGGCCCAGGACGACAGCACCGGTCTTGCCATAGTGCTTAGCAGTATTGGAAAAGTCTACCAGTTAGAGCAAAGCTATGATTCGGCACTGTACTATTTGCAGAGAGGTTTTGAAATCAGGACTTCACTGGCTGAGGTTAGGGGAATGGCCAGTTCGGCTTATACTATAGCGGGAGTGTTGATAGAAAATGAAAGGTATAGAGAGGCTACCGGACTTTTGCAAGGTGCCCTTCAAAGATTTGATGAGTTGAAGGATGATACCGGCATTTGTATTTGCCTGATGCGGCTGGCCGAAGCGAACAAAATGATGGGAAATTACCGCCTGGCCAGGGAAAATGCCAATCAAGCGCTCGGCATAGCCAGGAGCATCGAGAACCCTGTCCTGGTGGTGAAAGCTTGTGACAGACTGGCTTCCATAATGTCTGCTAATAAGCGCTATGAGGATGCCTTCGGGTATCTGATCCTCAGAAACCATTTGCAGGACAGCCTGGATGAGGCGAACAAAGTAAGGATCATTAAGGAGATGGATGTAAAATTCCGCACAGTAAGTATGAAAGATGAGATCTCTCTTCTGAAAAGCCGTAACGAGATTCAGAAAAAGAACCTGCTGTTACTTTCGGTTTCTGTAGCAGCTCTGCTAGCCATATTGATCCTGATCCTTTATCTTTTTAAATTGAAGTCGGACGGACTTAAACAGCAGAAGCAACTCTTCGAACATGAGAAGACGATAAATGAGCAGCGCTCAGAGCTGAGCATGAAGGAAGAGCAATTACTCAGGGAACAACTGGAATCCAAGAACCGGGACTTGGCTTCCCGGGCGCTGGAGATGCTAAGGATTAACGAGACCATTAGTGATATTATCGAAAGGCTTGAAAACTATAATTCGGTGGAAAACGGTGATGAGCGCACCTACGAGAAGATACGCGGCATTATCACCGGCCTGGAGGCCCAGCTCAGAGACAACTCCTGGAATGAGTTCGAGAAGATATTCCGGAATATACACTCGGCTTTCTTTCAAAAGTTGCTTGACATTTGTCCTGAACTGAGCCCTTCGGAGATCAAGGTGGCGGCTTTCCTGAAACTGAACCTCAGTACTAAAGAAATTGCAGCCATTACTTATAAATCCGAAGCCGGGATTAAATCCACGCGCTACCGCCTGCGTAAGAAACTCGGCTTGCAATCGGATGACAACCTGGTTCCCTTCCTGATGAAACTCTGACGGTTGATAGAACCGAAATAGCAAAACTCAGTAAACGAATTAGTAAAAAGTAATTAGTGCTTGGTTGTGCCATTAATCATTATAAATTCAATATTTAGCATTATTAATTAATAATTAACTAAATAAACATTCAACATTTACAAGCTGAACGCCTGAATTCCTGAACACACTGAAACTCCCCTTTCCCTTTCCCATCAGGGGCTACAGAACTTTGCTACTTTTTGAAACGGTTCCGGCAACTATTTGGAACTGCTTTTACTATGCCCCTTTCTTATTTGCATCATAGATTTGCGTCACAGGGCCGGCAGATGAAAGAAAATCTCAAAAAACCAAAGAAAGCCGACTTGAAAAGCAAGGCGGAACAGGATACCGAATGGTCCCTGCTGAAGAAGGTGATACAACACCGTAAAGATGCATTAGCCAAGATCATCAAATATTTCAACCCAAAAGAAAATAATATCAACTAAAAACAAGAAAAATGAAAAGTATCAAAATCTGCATTTTGCTGCTGTTTGCCATGCCAGTGTTGCATGCCCAGGCGGTACTTACAAGCAGCCTGAATTTCGCGGTCGGTGACTATTACCGCATGGACGGTTATATAGATGTGCCCTCGGCTGACCCAGGCCCCTCCGGGGCCAATATAATATGGGATTTCGGTGTCATCAGCGGCGGCACCTTCATTACAGGCTCTCCTGCCGAATGTGTCAACCCGGTCTCAAGCCCCTTCGCCGACTCGGCGGCTGTGGCATCTTCCAATATATGCGTGCGCCCGGGTAATAGCCCTTATGAAGGGCCTTATCAGTATTACCGGAACTCAGCCACATCACGTAAACTATTGGCGGTGGGATACTACGAGACGGGCAATAACAGCTTTGGTACTTATTACGATGATCTGACGGCCCTGGAATTCCCCCTCACATACGGGAACGAATTCTCAAACGAATATGAATACCTCAGCTACCATATCGATTTCGGCTACTATTTCATGCGCGACTCAGCTTATTCACAAACAGTGGCGGATGGCTGGGGCTCCATCACGACACCGGCAGGCAACTATGCCAATGTGCTTCGTTTGAAAACTACCATAGTGAGCCATAGCTGGTACCGCTACGGCTTTGGTCAACCCTGGATCTACATGGGCGCTTTCACAGATGTGCAGTACGACTGGTATTCCCCGGCACTGAAGGTGCCCCTAATGGTGATACGGGAATTGGGCCTGAAAAAGGGGGATGCTTTCTATAATATCGATTACCTGGCAGACTATAATTTTACCACAGGCACTGAAGAGTACAGCAATGATCCTATCAGCATTTATCCCAATCCGGCAGGTGATAATATCAGTATTTCTTATAAAAAGGGAAATACAATAGATCAAATAAAGATATATGATCAGCAAGGCAGGCTAATTTTCGATAAAAGGGATTTAGAAAGAACTACCGATATTTCAGGTCTGGCTCCGGGTATGTACGTGATGCAGATCCAGTCAGACAAATCCATCTTCAGGAAAAAAATCATAAAAAAATAAGGAGGATATTATGCAAAAATTCTATTTGATTATTTTAATTATCCTGGGAAGCATCCCGGTCCTGCCGGGACAAAAGCTCTATGTAATCGGGACCGACGGAAGCCAGTACCAGTATGAGTTTTCAGATATTGCCAAACTGCATTTCAATCCGGGAACCTTGCTGGTGAGCCAGTCCGGCGGCAATACCGATACTTACTCCTTTGCCGGCATCCGTCATCTTCATTTCGGGGATGCTACGGGAACTGTTGAATTTAAAGATGCAAATCGAAAGCATTTCCTGCTCTACCCCAATCCGGCAAGGGATCTTATCAGCCTGGAGTATAATACTTCTTGTAATGAAGTCCTCAGGCTTGAGATCCTGGATCCGGCGGGCCGGATGATACTATCGGAGCATTTGCTGAATAGTTCCGGTGAACAATATTACCAGACAGATATTTCGGGACTGCCTCCGGGATTTTATATCTGCCGGATCAGCGGCAATAGCACTTTCTTGACTTCAAAATTCATTAAAAAATAAAATAGAATAAAATGAAAAGATTTACGATTATCAGCCTGATTATAGTCCTGTTTGCTTTTGTGGTCAACGCTCAGCAGGACACTATGTACATTCATAAAACCGGCGGACTGGTGATGAAAGTTGCCGTTAGTGAGATTGACAGCATACTTTTTTACTCTTCCGGAGGGGGCAATACCGTGACCGATATCGACGGCAATGTGTATTCAATTGTCACCATTGGCACCCAACAATGGCTGGGGCAGAACCTGAAAGTTATTCATTATAATGATGGAACACCTATCCCCCTGGAGAACGGTGACGATAACTGGAGTAATCTGAGTACTCCGGCTTATTGCTGGTACGAAAATGATATATCAAACAAAGAGCCTTACGGCGCCATGTATAACTGGTTTGTAACTGACGAACTTAGCAACGGAGGGAAAAATGTATGTCCCGAAGGCTGGCATGTGCCTGACGATGGGGAGTGGACCATCCTGACCGATTACCTGGGCGGACTGAGTTCTGCAGGAGGTAAGATGAAAGAGACCGGTACAACTCATTGGAACAGCCCAAATTCAGGCGCGACCAACGAGAGCGGTTTTACGGCCCTTCCCGGGGGAGCCCGTTCCGGTACCGACGGCACTTTCATAAGTATGAACGAAAAAACATACTGGTGGTCCTCTGAAGAGAATTATGCAAGCAGCGGCTGGTACCGCAACCTGATTTTCAATTCCGCTTCGGCTTATCGCCATCATCTGGGGAAAGACTTTGGCTATTCGGTCAGGTGTTTGAAAGATGATTAAACTTAAATTTAGTTAGAAGTTTAGAATGAAGGGTGCAGAGTTTAAGCGGATTAGTCTTTTCACTTAAATTCTGCATTTCTCATTTTATTCCGATTTCCAAGGGGCGGAGCCGCCTCGATTATTCGTATATCACTCAAGTTAAATGCATTACTACATTATTTTTTCAAATGGTTTCATAATATTATCAAGGCGAAAGTCAACATCTTTCAATTCCTTCTCTTTTTCAAAAATTATAAAAGTGTGCTTATTTAATAGATTCCTGGAATTAATATTTATTTTCAACTGTTCTGTATAAACATTTTTCATATATACTTTAGGTATTTCTTTATGCTTTTTGATATTTTTAAAATATCGTAAATAAGAACTAATAAAAATAAGTGGGTAAAAAAATGGAAATAGAAATAATGAACTTTTACTTATCCGTAAATATCTTATCTCCTTAATTTTAAATCCTGAAAGTTTTGCAAGTATTCTCAGTTTTTGTAATCCTATGAGAAAAATATGTCCATGATAAATTTCATTAGTCAAAGTTTTGTCAGACATCCAAATATCATCTATTTCATTTGGCGGCATTAGTTTAGTGTTCTCGCTTTCAAATAATAAATAACTGAGTTTAGATGCTAGATTTGAATATGAAGGCGTTGTTATTAAAAGTTTCCCATTAGTTTTTAGTACTCGATTAAATTCTTTAAATGTCTTTAATTGGTCACTAAAATGCTCGATGCCTTCCTGGCAAATTAGCATATCTGCGTAATTATCCACTGTTGGAATTTTATCAACAATATCAGCACGTTTACATTCGATATTCTTTAACATGAAATATTCAGGGAACAAATCAAAAGCCTCAACTTTTGCTCCATACTCTAATAATATTTCCGTCGTAACACCATTACCTGCTGGTATATCTAATACAATTTTATTTTTTAACTCTTCTTTTATGCTGTCTAAATACCTTTTTACATAAAATTTTGGACTTTTTGGATTTCTTACATTATTATCTATCATTATTCATCTATTTAAGTTTGTAATTCTCTGTTTTGTGATTACAAGACTAAAGGATTTTATCCGCAAGTTAAGAAAAAGTTAGACGGATCCACAGAGTAGTTTTCAAATTGCGGATAAAATCCATTTGGACGAAGCCTCCTGATAATCAGTTCATAAAATTGGGGGATTCAATATTTCCTCCAAAGGTGAGTGGATAAAAAATAGCGATGAAAAAGGGAGCCAAATCATAGATTGGAGTTCATTTAAGTGTTTTATTTACAAGGAGAACAAGTATGCGGACAGAGTTCACCCGGGCCACTAATCGCGACAATGTTAAATCAAAATGTATTTCGAAGTACAGGGTTAAAAACTTTCAGGCGGTCACCTGAAAGGAGATATACAAGCCCTAAGTGCGCTGCACGAGCATGCAGTATGGCGTTGTATCAGCCTATGGCGGATGAGTGCTGCACTCCGTTCCCGGGTTCCCGGAGACGGAGCCGCCTCAATTAGTAAATCTAATTATTGTGTGATATGAGGATTTTGGTTTTTTTGTTTATATGAATTAATTCTAATTTCTACATTTTCGCTTAAATTATTGAAAAAGAAGCTATAGTCATACATATGATAAACACCAGCCGGGAAACTACCAACATCTATATTGTCACCATTTGGTGGGTTTACTATTAATGCACCTTTTTCGTCAATCCTGGCATCGGTAAATTGAGGAACAATAGAATCGATCTCTCCATTAGCATTAAAAAAAACAGCCCCTGAATTCATTTCTTTCGGAGCATATTCTGAGGTGTTTTTCCAATTAAGTGGGTTTACACAATTTGCATGAGCTAATAAAACCGGAGAACCTGTTGCAGATTCCGATTGAGTGTTGTAAGTGATAATTTTTCCAATATCATCTGCCGATTCTGATATTTTTAGCATATCATATTGAGCTAAGTCATCATTAGTGACGGAATATCCAATAATATAGGCTGCCACAAGTTTATTCATCAGTTTTGGATCGCTAAATTTATCTTTCATTAATTGTATTAACACTTGCGAACCCTGGCTATGTCCGGCTAGGAAAAAAGGGCGTCCATTATTATTATTTTTAATATAATAATCAAATGCGTTTTCTACATCAGACAAACCAATTGAGAAATATTTATTTTGTTCCTGTGGATTCATAGACAATCCATCCATTGCCATTTGCCGGTAATAGGGTGCATAAATATTGCAGTTCTTTTTAAAGATGGCAGCTTGTTTTGGAAGCGCTGCCTGAACCTTAGTCCTCATAGCTTCGTCGCTGATATCCATATTCATTACCCCAAGACCTCCGAACAATGTTGGATATACAAAAAAAACATCAACATCTTTATCAACTGAGGCAGGGGCTGAAGCCCAATAATATAATTTTGAATAATCTGGCTCTTGTGTCTTATCGGTAACCTTAATATTATTACAAGAAATAAGTAATCCAACTAAAGTGATCAATAAAGCAATCTTGTTCAATTTCATTTTTCTTTTCTTTTGGTTGATTACTCAATATATATACAGGCTTCTTCTGCTTAAGTCAGCCAAACGGTCTATTCAATAATCATTGTTTATGTTATTATTTTGTTGTGTTTGCTAAGGTTCCCGGTATATGCAGCGGCTTGGGTTTTAAAGGTACTTTCCAATCAACCGGAAGTAAAGGTAAGAAAAAGCACTGAACTTGCTAATACACCAAGCCTAAGCTGCTGTATGATAGCGTGTGTGTGCCCTGAATGAGTGTGCAGCGCATAATGTTGTAAGCTCTTGAAAAAGTTTAAAATCCCAGGTTAAAGATGATTTTTCTAAAAAAAGCCTGCCCTATTTAAAGGACAGGCTTTTGCAAAAACCAAATTTCCATGCTTCGGTTTAATCAATGAGACTCAATTTTTTCAAGCGAAGCGAAGAAAAAATTGTTAGTCGAATTGATCCCGAAAAGACGAAGTCTTATTCGGGATCTGATGGGACTAAATTCCCCGTCTTTTGAGAAGAATAAGAGATATTTCCTTAAGATACCCCGCTGCTTGCGGCGGGGTAGTTTAATTATTTTGTAAAATTTCAAGTTCTTTTTTTAATGACTCTACTTGTTGGATTAAGTCTTCAATAATTTGCTGTTGTTCCTGCATGCCTTTCACCAGGGGAACAACGAAACTTGAATACGACAAAGAGTAGGGATCGGTTTCATTTTGCGGTTTGTGAATACCATCAAAATCAAAACCTGTTTCTTTCGCTGATTGTTCTACCTCCTGAGCTATAAATCCAGTATGTGTTTCATTTTCAGATTCAGCCAACCTTGTTTCATCAGTTTTCACCCCCATATAAGTATTTAGCGAATTTATATCCCAGGTGTATGTTACAGGACGAAGTTTCATAATAAAATCCAATCCACTAACATTTTCTTCTACATTTCTTTTAAACCTACCATCTGAAGTATTATTCCATGGTGACTGGCCACCAATCCAAGTAACACTTGTATTTCCAAGTTTTACCATATTGTTCGTAGTAATAGCAGCATTATATCCAATAGCAGTTGAGTTGTGATAAGCAGCACCACTATAAAAAGCATTATGTCCTATAGCAGTATTCTGATAACCTGAGGTATTTGCCTCGAGTGCATGATATCCTATGGCAGTATTATAGTTTGCATTTGTGTTTATGGCTGCTTGTTCACCTATTGCCGTGTTCTCATAACCATTGATGTTATTTTTCATTGTCCTGTAACCTATGGCTGTATTTGAGCTATTAGCACAGCTTTGTAATGCTTCGGTTCCAATGGCAGTATTGTAATATGAAACTGCAGAACTAGTTAATGCCTGATATCCTATAGCTGTATTATTACTACCTGTTGTATTTGAATATAAAGATTCAAATCCAATGGCAGTATTTTTAGTACCCCCAATATTACTATATGCTGCATGATAACCCAAAGCACTATTTTCTCCTGCTGTATTATTGTATAAAGCCTCGTATCCAACGGCAGTACTTTTGTCAGAGGTGGTGTTGCTATAAAGTGAGCTTCCACCAATGGCCGTATTATTTTCTCCAGTGGTGTTTAAGCCCAAAGAAGCAAAACCAACAGCGGTATTAAAATTTCCTGTAGTATTTTCATATAGGGATGAAGTGCCGAAGGCGGAATTAAGTGTGCCATATGTATTTTTATAGAGTGCTATTAAACCTGTTGCCGTATTGTAAGCCCCGTCGGTATTTGAGTTTAATGATTTTGAACCTGTTGCCGTATTGCCATAACCGGTAGTGTTTAAATACAAAGCCCTTGATCCAAGTGCAGTATTTGCCGTAGCATGAAAAGTTTCTGTTACTCCCGTTCCATTATTGAATAAAGCCGAATCGCCCACAGCCACAAGATAGCTTCTGTCGGTATTATTATGGAGGGCTTTTGCTCCAATGGAAACATTATATTCACCTGTTGTGTTGTCATTTAATGAATACGATCCTAAAGCACTGTTGTTTGAACCTGTTGTATTTAAATACAAGGTTCTGTAACCAAGAGCGGCATTCTCATTTCCAGTTGTATTTGAATATAAATTTTCCTTACCAAAAGCAGTATTATTATATCCTGAAGTGTTTGCATACAGCGAAGCATAACCCAGGGCTGAATTGTTGGAGCCCGTATTATAAAAAAGCGAGAACCCACCCACTGAAGTATTATTCGAACCTGTTTGATTAAAATCCAATGATTGGTATCCGACTGCCGTGTTATAAGTCCCGGAAGCATTGCGGTACAATGCCCTAAAACCAAGGGCTGAATTGTGACTACCTTCCAGATTGGCATAAAACGACTCTTTTCCTACGGCAGTGTTATAGTCTCCGGTAGTATTATAATTTCCCGCAGAATACCCAACAAAAGTATTGTCAATGCCAGAGGATTGATTACTTGTCCCGGCAGATCCACCTATAAAAACAGATGCATCCATAGTACGGGCATCGCTTAAGTCGTTGAGACTATTGGTTCCACTTGAAAATTTAACCCACGCACTTCCCGAATAAAAATAAAATCCGGGGCTATTGATGATTTGATATATAATTAATCCTGTAGCAGGGTTTTCTATGGCATCGCGTTCAGTTTCCGTCATGCGGGGTACCAATAATCCTCCATTTGTTCCTTTCACATCTAAAATGGCCGAAGCATCGGCGGCATCACCATTGTTGTTGATGGCAATTTGTGAAAAGGCAGGGGCAATGAGTCCCAGCATGCTTACTAAAAGGAATACTTTAACTTTTTTCATTTTAATTTGGTTTTAGCTTCTTGCAACAACAAATTAACAGTGCAAAAAACAGTTAAATTATTTATTTATCTCTCACCCTATCAGGTGATTAGTGTTATTTTACTATTATCATTTTCCTGATCTTTTCTGTTTTTTGTTTTGATCTTCAGTGGCTGTTTCTTCCACTTCCACCCTGGGATCCCCATCGGCATCCATGCCATCAGCATTAATGGCTACCTGGGACCTTGAATGCAAGGTGAATATAAGTCCAGCTACCGGAAAAATATTTTCCAGCACCTTCATAACTACTATGGATAATATGAGAAAGACGCTTAGGGTTATTCCGAACAATCTTCTGGCCTTCGGATTTTAGTGGGCCAAATGTACACCCTTTCCCACTCAAAGCATGGGCACTCCGTCTATTTAGAATACTTTTTAAATAAGACCCCCTTACTCGTCCTTACTTTTGCGAGCTAGAAAGAGGAATCAATACCATTAATTTATTTATAAAATGGCCTGAAAAATAATTAGCCCTTCCGGGCTTTAATAAATGAGACTCAAACTTTACAAAACCATTGAAACCCGCATGCACTATACGATGTCTTGTGCCAACGTAATTATTTTATTCGTTTGATTATAGTTGATTTGAATTCATAATCCTCAATATTTCGCTTTCTCAACTGATATTTATCCTTATCCAAATACTGCTCTACAAATGGCAAATCCGGTGCATAATGAAAATTTCCTCCTATTTTCATAGAGCTCAAAATGTCCATATATTTTTTGGCATAATCAATAAAGTTTCCATCATTTCGAAAATGATGATGTTGAAAATGATTTGAAAATCCAAGATTACTTGTTATTGTTCCCCATTTACCTTTTTCAAAATGATATTCAAACCAGTCTGAATTACTTAGAAAAGGATTGTTATATGCAAATCTGTCAAATCCAAAGGCGTCAATACCCCTTTGCCGTAAATATAGCACCAGCTCACCCTGCTTTCCACATCCAATGTCCAAAACAGGTTCAACTATATGGTCAATGTCAATTTGCAGAATCTCAATCTGCAAGTCAGGACTATATTCCGAACATGGAACCGGTTCTATGATCTCTGCTTTAGATTTATAAATTTTTTCTGCAAATGAATTAGATTCCTGCAGGTATTTTATTAAATTATCATAGTGCTCCCTGGCTATTGAATCAATCGAAGATTTGCGACTTTTTATAGTTGTAAATAATTCGACATATAAATTCCTTAATTCTAATTGGGCCTTTTTGTCAAATGTGTAATATTGATTAATCTTACATAACTCATGAATAGCTCTGTTAGTCAAATAATCAATCAGCAAATTTTCAGAATCGGGATCAATTAAGTCAATCTTTTTAATAGCTTCTAATGTTTCAGGACTGAATTTCAATGAATTATGTATCCCGGAATAAAAAAGGTTTTTCCCTTGATTAAATTCGAATTGCCTGTCTATATTATCTTTATAATCTTTCAATGAGAGCTGTCTGTTTTTCTTAGGGTTGCGCTATGTTTGCGTTGCCAGGGGTGGAGCCGCCCACTCATATATCAGAGCTGTGCTTTTTCAATTTCTCAAGAGTTCTATCGAGATCCAATACCTCAAGTTTGCGATGTTGTCTCCACTTATATTAAAGCAACCGAAGTTTTTGTGCAGTAGTACCGTTCTGAGTTTCAATACTTAATATAAATAAACCTTTCAGATTGTTTGGAAGATGTAAATCATAATCGTTGACGGGATCAATCATTATAATTTCAGAAAATAATGTTTTTCCCATTAAATCTGTAAGTATAAGGGTGCATTTTCCTTTATAATTATTTGGAAGCCTTAAGGTACAATTTCCATTTACAACCGGATTAGGAAAGATTTCCATTTTATCACGATTTATTTCATCAATCCCGGAAGTTGAATTAGTGGAATCTGTATAATAACCCGGAAAAGTGACAACTGCGCAGGTGGAACATAGAAAATCATTTCCAACAGCTGATAAACAAATACTGAAAGATCCTTCTGTTGAATAAGTATACGTAGGCTTAGGATTAAAATTATTTGAATTTCCATCGCCATAATCCCAATTAAAATCCTCCAATTCATCACTCAATAACTCAAGGCTAATAGTCATATTATTAACTGTATATTTAAAATGAGTTTCTTTTGATACATTTACACCTACAGTTTGTGTATAAATACAAGCTCCGGTAGAAACATCTACAGTATAATCTCTTGTTTCAAAAGGCTTTACTTCGATATATTTTACACTTGAAGAATTTTCGTCGTTCCAATTATAGCTTAATTCATTAAAGAGATAAGTCGGGTTATCAGCTACAAACGGGTTTACAAACGAATTTCCAATCATTGTTGATTCTCCGCAGGCAATATTTTTGTCTTCGCCGGCAAAATTAACATCATCAGAAACTAATGAAAAATCATCGCTACATTTTGCAATAAAAAAACCACTTCCGGCAAGGAATGTATAGTCAATATACATTCCACCCGAATATCTTCCACAGAAATAGACATTATTTTCAGTAGCTGCAAATCCGGCAATTTTATCTACATAATGAATGTTTTTTATGTTTGCTTCATGTGTATTACCTGTTGTTATTATTGCATAATCATCATAATTACCAGCATAATTTGATGCTTCCAATGTATAAATGATATTATCGCGATATACATCGTAAAACATTCCTGCGATACTGCAATTTTCGAAGTCATTTTCCTGGTAAATGAGTCCTCCGCTTCCGTCAATGGTAATCATATAACTGTATGATAGATTATATGGATCCAGGTTCATATTAAGGTACATCTTATTCTCGCTACCTGCAATTAATTCTCTGCCTATATTAGCGTAACTGTTTAAATAAACCGGATCTGATGCGCCCTGCTGCCTGTATAATGCAGTCGAAAAATCCATGTTCATTCCATCAGAATATTGCCGAATAAAATAAATATCTTCTCCATTAATAGCAACATCTTCAAGAGAATACGATTCCCATGGATCACCACCCGAAGTAGGATATTGTTTACTGTAAATAACGTTACCAGATAATGACATTTTTGTAAACATGCCGCTTTTACATACTGCAATATAGTTACCACTAATATCTATTTTACTATAATCAGACCAACTTATTGTAATATACTCTATAAAGTCACCCAATAGGCTGAATTTGTAAATATACAGACTTGAATTTCCTTCAGCTGTAACATAAACGGTGTCATTATCAAAAAATATCTGTTTGGCAGGCTTTGAATTCGGACTTTCTGCAGACCATAAAATATCTCCATCCGGATTAAATTTAGTCAGCATATTAGAAGGGCTATTGAAACCGACATATAAATTTCCTTCATCGTCAGATACCATCCCAATACTTTCGGATGGAAGATCAGGATAAGCTTTTAACCAGGACTTGCATGATTGGGCCATTAAATAATTCGAGCTCAATACTATAAAGAGCATGAATGATAAAAATCTTTTCATATTAAAAAAGTTTCATTAGGTTATATTATTATTGTACGTTTTCTCTTTGGTTTGGCCGGGCTGGCATTTGCGCATTCGTTAACGGGCGCTTAATTTGATAATTTTGTCCTGACTAATTAATTGATTATTAACGGAATATATTTTTAGAATATAAACATTTGGTGGAAGGTTTAATAAATCTAGTGTTGAATTATTAGTTTGATAAATAATTTTACCCAATAAATCTCTTAGTTCATAACTGCAATTAGATGCACCTGTAATTGATATCTTAGCATAAGTCGGATTAGGATAAATGCATAACTTTTCTGGAATCACATCCTTGATATTTACAAATTGCCAACAATTACCAGGGAAAGTACCCCCTGATCCATCTAAATCGAAAATACTATCATTCAAAGAGAAACATTCAAGTGTGCCTTCCCAATCAACCCATGGTAATTCACAATACAATAATCCCATTGTTGAACCTATACCCTCAATAAAATATAGGCTTATCCATTCATTATTTTCTATGTAATATCGTTTATGAAATTTGTCTCCGACAAGCAAACTGTCAATGAAGGCCACGGTTCCTTCGTACAAATCTGCAACATTTTGTTCAACTACTTGCGGAAGAAGGAAAGTGTCTCCCACTTCTAAATTGAAATCATAAAGCAAAATTTCCGGCGTATTCACATTGTATCTTAAAAAGACTCGTTTATTAAGCTCTCTATAATAGCAATAATTAGCATTATCATACAGATCAATTACAGTGTATGTCGTATCATTAATAATAGCCGTGCCATTTGTTTTATAAAATCCATAAGTGGTGTCTGAAGGTACCGGCCAATAGTAATAGACTCCATCACACCAATGAGCATTGGATTTAGGGAAAGGGATATAATCCTGTGCCCAAACAATGTTCACACTTACAAAAGCGAATAATAAAAAAGTTTTGAATGTTTTCATATTAAATTTATTTAAATATTAAATGAATTTTATCATTCGTTTTCAAATACCGGCCGGGTTAATTGTGCTCCGGGCCGGGCATTTTTGTTTTCAGCTGAAAGTTAAGAATAATCCTTCAAATATGCTCACCCTGAGTGCAATCTTTTATTTGGCCGGGCTGTTATTTGGGCATTCATGTGTGCCCTGCATAGCTTGACCCAATAATCGGGGTATGCAGCTCACAATGTTGTAAACTCTTGAGATAGTTTAAAAATGCAAATATATTTTTGAGGGTAAACGATAAGTGTGGAAAATCCCAGGGGGTGGAACTGCCTCGATTGTATGCTGGCTTTCCTTAAATTATTTCCCAATCTTCTATTTCTCCTTCAATTATTTTAAATAAAGGGTGAGCTTCAATATTCTTTTGGTTTATTAATTCATTATACTTCTTAAAATCTCTGGTTTTCATTTTTTTAAGTAAATGCTGCATTTCATATTCAATTTGACCTTGAGTAACTCTTAATGTTTGTGGCTGAATATCAATGTTGAATTTAGCTTTATTAAAATGATATCCACGACTGAGTGATTCCAGATAAACTGCCGATAAGTATTGATTGATAGCATGTAGTGGATTATCCGATTTAATAAAACGTATCAATTGCGGATGATTTTTATATCCTTTGGTGTTGCCTTCCAATACATTTTTCGCCAATAATGTCTCGCGCCAAAGTGCAAGCAAGCCTTTAGTGTCTAGATATTTAGGATGTATTGACCAGATTCTCATGATGGAAATATATTTTCGAGCACTTGGGTCCGGTAATCGAATATCTCGTTCAATTTATTTTTAATGATCAGAGCGTTTGCAATATTTCCCAGCCAACCGAATGGAGGCCGGTAACTTACAATATCTTTCATTAATGCACCATTTTTTTCAGGCATAATAATGTGCTGATGATGCCATAATTTATAAGGCCCAACTCTTTGTTCATCAACAAAATAGGATTTATCTTTTATATGGGTAATTTCGGTAACCCAATTGGTCGGAATTCCAAGCAATGGCCTAACAATATAACTGATAATCATTCCTTCGTAAATTTTATCCGGAAGATTTGGAGTACGGATGTCGAAACCCATATTCTTTGGAGTAATTTTTTTTAAATTTTGGGGCGAACTTATGAAATCCCATATTTCCTCTATGGAGGCCCTGATAAATTGTTCTCTTCGAAATTGGTAAAAGGCCATATTGTTATGGTTTATTGTTCATTTCCTTAATAATGCGTAAAGCCTCTTCAACATGTTTTTCGGCATGAATTTGTGAATTAAAAATATATACAACTTTTCCCTCCTTGTTAATCACATAAGTGACTCTGCCCGGAATCAAGCCAAAGAAATTGCCCGGAACACCAAATAATTTGCGCACCTTATTGCCAGGATCGCTTAGCAAAGTGTAATTCAACCGATACTTTTCAGCAAACTCAAGATGGCTTTCAACCGACTGAGCACTAATTCCAATAATCATGGCATCCGCATCGGCAAATACTTCAAATTGATCGCGAAAAGAACAGGCTTCCTTAGTGCAACCCGGGCTATCGTCTTTGGGATAAAAATAGATCACCAGATTTTTTTTGCCCAGTACAGAATCAACTTTGAACAAATGGCCATGCTGGTCTTTTAATTCAAATTTGGGAACTGCGCTCCCTATAATTAGTTTATCCGCTTTTTTAGTATTAGCATCAAAAATTAAATAGGCAATAAACAAGATTAAATAGATACTAAGGTAAAACAGATAAAAGTTTTTAAACTTTTTATATGTAGTATTATCGGGATAGATATTTCCAAAAAGCCCTTTGATTTCTTTCCAAAAAACCGGTTTAATGTTAATCAGCCAACTATCGGTTTGGTAAACCATTTTACGGAATTTGCTCCTGTAGTACGTTAATGGCAATCCCCAGGCTACAAAAAGTATTAACCAGATATTTTTAATGATAAAATCCATTTTTGTTTATTTTTTTGGAAACCAGGGGAAAAAGGAGCTTGTTTTATGAATGTATTCCTGGTATTGTGGTTTTGATGTGTTTAAGGTTTTTTCGAGCAATGCCACACCCGATACTTTGATGATCAGTAAAGTCATTACTACTGAACCGATTATTTGCCAGTAACTTCCGGCAGCAATACTAAAAAGTGCATAGGCCCACCACACGGCTGAATCACCAAAATAATTAGGATGCCGTGTGTATTTCCAAAAGCCCGTATTTAGCACCTTTCCTTTATTTTTGATATCTTTCTTAAAATGAGACAACTGAAAATCACCTCCCGCTTCAAAAGTAAAACCAATCAACCAAACTAAAATTCCAATATAATCGAACGGATTCAGGTTGTCCTGATGGCTTACCCATGCTAATCCCCAATAAGGGCAATGAAACAATCATAATCAAAATGCCTTGCAATAAAAATGTTTGAAAATAGCTGAACCACCAATAACGTTCAGCGCCATATTTACGCCTGAATTCCTGATACCTGAAATCCTCTCCTTTGCCAATATTTCTGGAGGCAAGATAAATGGCAAGCCTTAAACCCCAAATGCTAAGCAATACCAATATCATGATTTTTCTGGCATTTAATTCGCCCGACATGAAAACATAAAATGCATTAACTACCACAAAACCAAGACCCCAAAAAATGTCAACGATACTTACATTTTTTATGATTATGCTCCAAATCCATAAGAGAGTTACCAGAACCCAAATGAGCAAGGAAGCTTGTAAAAACAGGTTCATCATTAGTTAAGTTTTAGTGCTTAAACAACAAAGATATAGCAAAGGCACCGGTTCCTGCATGCATATCAATCACAGGAGAAATGTAATCTCCGAAACCAAGTGCACTTGCGATTAAGCTTTTAGGTTTTGAAACCTTTGAAAGTTAAATAATAAATGTCGAATAGCCACTGAACAAAGCATAAAATGTGAACCGTGGTGTGTGCCCTGCACTAGAAAGCAGAGCACAGTGTTGTAAACTCTTGAAAAGAGCCTAAAATTACAATATTGTAAATTTAATCCGATACCGGCTCGATAATAAATTTGCTGCCTATATTCAGAAGATAGCCAAATTTCATTTTTCCGTCAAAACCTATAAAATAATTGCTGAGACCTGTATTCATAAATTTCTGTATATCCAGTTCATGCATGACCAACTTATCCATTTTCAGCTGGAAATCGGGGGTGGTAAAGGAACTTATCTCTTTGGTTATCCAATCGAAAGGCAGGTAAAATTTTGTATAAAATGAACCACTTAGATTTTCGTAATCTATACTCCCTCTTATTTTTATTTCCATGAACAATTGGGTGCTGTCCATAATAAAATCGTAATAGCAATCCGGATCCTTGAACCCGTCTTCTTTAAACCTGATTTTTTTACCTTCTCCGGCATAGGTATACCTGTTTTCATTTTCCGGATCAAGTGGCGCCCAATAACAATACTGAAAAAGTTTTATTTTGTTATTTTGGAAGATAGAATCATAATCTATTGCGATTTCTTTTATTAATTCTCCCGTGTTCCCGTCGAAAAACTGAAGTTTCTTATTGCAATTCTCCAGCATCCAGACATTTCTGAAGTAATCTGCATGCAGGTAGGCTTGTTTTTTCTCCTGCCCGCAACCAAGATCAATTGAGCAGTAAGTTTTGCTCTCTAAATCGAATGTATAGCCCCTGTATGTGGCGTTTTTATCCTTTGATGACTGTATCCTGCTGATAAAGATGAGCGTATCACTGTAAGTCAAGAAATAATATAATCCTTCCTTCTTAATAATTTTAATGTCTTCTTTCTGCAGGGGTATATTAATATCTTCAGTTTTTAACCCGAATAAATGTTTTTTGTAAATCAAACCGGATTTGTAATATGAGAGCGTCAGCATTGCATCGCCGCTTATGTTAGATCCTGTATACAGGACCCTTTCTCCCGGATTTTCACTGATTTTGTAATCCTTTATCCGTTCGATGTTTTTTGTCGGGATATCTATTTTGAGGACCAGCAGCACATCATCTTCAACCCTTTTGAAAAATAATTCGAAACCCTCTGCTTCAGCTATACTGCCTACAAAATTAGCTTTGGTAGAAGTATAGTATTTATCTTTGAATTCGGCCAAAGTATTGTAATTGGAATCCAGCAGCATAATGCAGTATTTATCTCCCTGATCGAGAAAAAGACAGGCATAACCCGATTCATTCAAGATCAATCTGTATGCGCTTGCCCATTTTACAGGCAATTTAATAGTAACAGTATCGCTTTGTGGAAACACGTGAAACAACGTTATTAGAAAAAAACTCATGCAAAAAATTAAGCGTAAAGCTATTCTTCCGGGATAATTTTTTGAAATCATAATTTTAAGATCTGATTAATATCATAGGATGAAGCTTTTGGATATTTTGATTTCCGCTGAAAGTTAAGAATAATCCCTCAAAAATGCCCAGCCTGAGTGCAATTTTTGGTTTAGCCGGGCTGGCATTTTGTGCATTCGTAAAGTTGCGTGATTTTATTTGTCGTAGTGATACCGGCAGGAGTAAATTACTATTTCATTTTCATTTGCCTGATAAACCAATCTATGTTCCCGGTCAATCCGCCTTGACCAAAGACCGGCTAAATCATATTTTAGTGGTTCTGGCTTTCCCTTTCCTTCATAAAGTGTCCGTTGAATATCTTTTATCAGCGCATTAATTTTTATAAAAACCTTTTTATCGTCTACATGCCAGGACAAATAATCCTCCCAGGCAATCTTTGAAAAAATAATTCGCATTAGTCTTCAATTATGTTGTGCTCAACTCCTTTTCCTTCTTTAATTTGCCTGATTGATTCATATAAACTATCTGCATTGGCTTTAGAACTTAATAAGTGGACTGTTTCCATGATGGAGTTATATTCATCGAGGGAAATAACTACAGTGCCATGGCCTGTACCTCTTTTGATGATTAAAGTTTCATTATTATTTTCAACATCATCAAGGTACTTTTTCAAGCCGGTCCGGAATTCTGTGAAGTTAGCTGCTCTCATATAAAAATGGGTTAAAATGATTAATAAAGTACAAATATAAGTACTTAAAAAGGAACTTGCAAGAATTTATTTTATTCAACATGCAGCCTAACTTTTTGTCTGTAGAATCATGTGCCGCAATTACCCTCAAGAGACAGAAAAACCTTATCAGCATTGGTTTTACAGGCTTGTTGGCATTAGATTATTCATTTAATAATTATGCATTTTTTTACTGCAACAGTTTTATTATTAAATTTTAATATACAAAAATAAATCCCCTGATTAACATATGTACCGTAGTCATTAAAGGTGTTCAATGTATAGGAATAAGTCCCTTTGATTAATTCATTATCAAACAATTTTCTAATAATTACTCCTCTAAAATTTGCAATTTCAAGTGTCACTTTACTGTTTTCGGGAGTGGTAAATGAAAATGATGTTTCCGTGGAAAACGGATTAGGATAAATTTGTAGCTTTCTATTTCGATCACCATTATGCCCAGTCACTTCAATCCCTGTAATTGGAGAGGTGTTACCAAGCGAATCCGTTTTAATAAGAAATGCATCTCCGGCACCGTTACCAAAAGATAAAGTTCCGCCTGCAATTATATAACCAGAGTCAACTGTCGGATAAACCGAACAACCATAGTCCCATTCGATACCTCCGTAGGTTCTTGTCCATAGAGAATCACCATTAATATCAGTTTTGATTAACCACACATCTGAAGATCCAAAACCCACGGATTGAGTCGATCCTATGATAATATACCCATTATCCGGGGCTTGGTGGATAGAAGAGTACGCCCAATCATCTTCACTTCCACCATAACTCCTTGACCAAAGTGAATCACCTGTATTGTTTGTTTTCAGTAACCATAAATCCGATCCACCGGTGCCAAATGAGTTCGTGCCACCTGCTATTATATATCCCCCATCGATTGTCTGCTCTATCGAACGCCCCCAGTCATCCCCACTGCCACCATATATTTTTGACCAAATAATATCACCGGATGAATTTGTTTTAATAATCCATAAATCCTCAGAACCATTGCTGCTGAATGACTTGGTAAATCCTGTCAGAATAAATCCGCTGTCCGATGTTTGCTTTACTGATGACATCCAGTCATCTTCACTGCCTCCGAAAGTTTTAGTCCATAGGGTATCTCCACAGGAATTTGTTCTGATCAACAATGCATTAGTTTGAATATAGTCAGTGAATCCCGCGATGATATAACCGGAATCAAAGGTTTGCTGTACCGAGAGTGCCCAGTCAATGAAAGGTCCGCCAAAAGTTTTTGTCCAAAGGGTATCTCCGTTTTCATCGGTTTTGATTAACCAGACATCATACCCGCCTGCTCCGAAGGATGTTGTATATCCGGTCATGATAAATCCATTGTCATTTGTTTGCTGAATAGCGTAAGCATTATCATCATTATAACCACCGTATGTTTTTGTCCATAATATATCGCCTTCAGGATTTGCTTTAATTACCAGAAAATCTTCTCCTCCCACACCATAAGAACTTGTTTTACCGGCAAAAACAAAACAGCCATCCAGAGTTTGTTGTACGGATTTTGCATCATCAAGGTCATTCCCTCCATAAGTTCTTGTCCAGGGTATTTGAGAAAATATATTATGATAAGAGCAAGTAAATAATAAACTGAAGCATAAAAGAAGATGAAGTGCTTTCTTTATAAACATTTGCCAATGTCTTAATAATAACTTAATTTACATTTTTTCTTTTTCAATTTACTGCCAACGCCGCGCGCAAATGCCGGCCCGGGCTAATGGTACTTCGGGCTTGGCATTTTTGATTTCCGCTGAAAGTTAAGAATAATCCCTCAAAAATGCCCAGCCTGAGTGCAATTTTTGGTTTAGCCGGGCTGGCATTTTGTGCATTCGTAAAGTTGCGTGATTTTATTTGTCGTAGTGATACCGGCAGGAGTAAATTACTATTTCATTTTCATTTGCCTGATAAACCAATCTATGTTCCCGGTCGATCCGCCTTGACCAAAGACCGGCTAAATCATATTTTAGTGGTTCTGGCTTTCCCTTTCCTTCATAAAGTGTCCGTTGAATATCTTTTATCAGCGCATTAATTTTTATAAAAACCTTTTTATCGTCTACATGCCAGGACAAATAATCCTCCCAGGCAATCTTTGAAAAAATAATTCGCATTAGTCTTCAATTATGTTGTGCTCAACTCCTTTTCCTTCTTTAATTTGCCTGATTGATTCATATAAACTATCTGTATTGGCTTTAGAACTTAATAAGTGGACTGTTTCCATGATGGAGTTATATTCATCGAGGGAAATAACTACAGTGCCATGGCCTGTACCTCTTTTGATGATTAAAGTTTCATTATTATTTTCAACATCATCAAGGTACTTTTTCAAGCCGGTCCGGAATTCTGTGAAGTTAGCTGCTCTCATATAAAAATGGGTTAAAATGATTAATAAAGTACAAATATAAGTACTTAAAAAGGAACTCGCAAGGATTTTTTTATTCAACAGGCAGCCTAAGGCCACGCGCAAAGTCCAGCCTGAGTGCAATCTTTTGTTTGGCCGGGCTGGCATTTGCGCATTATGGGCAGCTTATTATCTTTCTGTTTTCGGTTCTGTTATTTTTATCTAATATGGTCAGAATATAAATGCCGCTGGGTATATTATTTAAATAGACTATTTTTTGACCATGGATTTCCTCCGAAAAAATTACATTTCCAACTAAGCTCCTAAGTGAAATGCCTTTGATATCCTTTGGCTTGTCTAAATTCGATTGAGAACGACCCTTTCGAGGGGTTTGGATAAACCTTCATCTGATCCGGAAGCATGCCAATATCATTAATAGATGTAATTAGCTGGCAATTTGTATTTGTATCAGGATAAAGCGGTAGTTGGTCCTGCATAAAGCAATCAAGATTATAACCATAAGCATCTGTTAAGGATCCGGGTGAAAATTCCAGGAGGCCATAGGTTGAGCCTATACCCTCTATTAAGTAAATTTCGTACCAGTTATTAATATACCATCTTTTTCGATAATCATTTCCAACAAGCACTGAATCAATGGATATTACGGTATCATACATTCCGGGATAAGATGCTAAATATCCCTGAACTGTATCACCTATCCCCATATTAAAGTCATATAGTAATTCTTCTGTCGAACTTGAAGGAGTAACATAGTAAACTTTTTTATTGGGAACATCCTGACGGATTGCTCCTTTGTATCCCGGGAAATGCACCTGAGTACAGGACCCTGATGTATAGAAGCTTACAAAGGGAATTGAAAGTTTATGGTAGGTTTGACTATTAATAGTAGTATCACCATCTAATATAAATGAGTATTCCTCATTCGCGTCTCCAAACGTACACATATACTGATAACAATAATAATTCCAGCTTGAATTACTATCCGGAAAAGGATGATAAATTGATGTCTGTCCAAATGAATAAGAAGTCATCAATAAAGCAAACAGGGAAATTAAGGTTTTCATATTTAAATTTTTAAAAATTGCCATAATGCTCGCGCACAAATGCCGGCCCGGGCTAATGGTATTCCGGGCTTGGCTTTGCGCATTGTTGCCACACGTTTTTCTCTATTTTTCTTATACAAGTAATATATTTCCTTCAGAATCTTTCTTGGGTCCAAAAAAGCCATAATTCGGAAATACCTTATTGCCCAAATAGAATGAAAGTCCAGCAATTACCGTTACAATTGCAATGTCAAATAGTCCATAGGTTCCTGATTCTTGTAATTTGCCAATTGATGTTAAAATGCTTGCAATTGAAAGTAATCCCAAAATATTATAAATGTACCCCTTAAATTTTGACACTTCTAACGCAAACCAAATGCTTATAAATGGAATTACAAAAGCAATTGGAAGTAAATATATTGAAAGTGAAGATATTAACAATATTCCAACAAATATTTTTATAATAATAGTTAAGGCAATTAGTCCAAGAAGTAAATTATTCAGTGACTTATATTTTTCTTTTCTCAAAGGGTCAGGCGTCGATGCAATTATTACCGAGATTGTCTTTTTGTCAAAGAATTGTTCCGATAATTCGTCCAGTATTTCTTGTCTCGGTATATTGTCTTGAAGTCTGTTTTGTATTGTTTTGGTAACTTCCTTTCTGTTTAAACTTTTCTTGGTCATATTTCTGTTTTTAAAATGTGTGGTAACGCTCGCGTTAAAAATTGTAACGGACATACTTGTAACACATTATCCATTTGTAAGTTAGTTCTTTTCTTGTAAAATACTTTCATATTTCACTTCACCCTTTATTGCTTTTAGTGTCTTGTTAGCATTACATTGATTATTGTGATTAAAGAATTATACATTTATTTTGCTTCTGTTTCTTCATTGATTTCTGGCGTTTCTGCTTCATGAGAAAAGTTTTCCGATTCTACAAAATTTGAGAATGTTAAATAAGTTGCTGCTACTCTTTTAGACACATTCAAATACCAAAACCATATTCCAAAATAGAACAAAGATTGTATCGCCCCTTTTGCAACTTCAGGAATCATTGCATCATTAACCTCAGATGGCAGTCCAGCTGTAAAAGGAAGGAATATTGCAATAACTGCATAACCTAAATAAATCAAAAAATAATTTTTTGCGATTTTAACCGCTCCTGGTTTAATATTCCAAAGTGCAATCCCAGCTCGTATACTTAATATCATTAGCCCAATGCTTAGAAAGCTGTCTATATAAATTAAGTTTTGCAAACCAGGAAATTGACTTAAGTATTGAGAAGTCTCGTTATATGAGGTAATTAAGTTATACAATGTTCTTAATGGGCTACCAATGGTAAGTGCAAAACATAATAACAATAGCCACCCTCCAACACTTTTATACTTTACTAATTGTTCATTATTAAAATCTGACATGATTTCCTCCTTTAAATATAAGAATGGTCTTTAACAAGTTGTAAATAAAGCAAATATTACTAATACTCAGCTGATCGGATGTCTCACTCTTGGATTTGTATTTCGTTTTCATCATTTTCAAAATTATTGAGCTAATTATTTTTTGTCTTTTCAATGAACGCTGACGCCCGTGCGCAAAGTCCAGGAGCGGATTCAGGGTGCTTTGGCTGGACATTTTTGATTTCCGCTGAAAGTTAAGAATAATCCCTCAAAAATGCCCAGCCTGAGTGCAATTTTTGGTTTAGCCGGGCTGGCATTTTGTGCATTCGTGTGTGACTTGTATGAGCATGCAGCGCAAACTTGTTGTAAGCTCTTGAAAAAGTTTTAAAATACAAATTT
>CAWBCI010000024.1:0-9451 GCA_963787195.1 uncultured Bacteroidales bacterium | reverse complement strand
CATTTAACCGGCGCGTGCAGCAGGGTATCCAGTAAAAATTCCCAGAACATCCCTACCGATTCGATCTGAACTTTTTCATCAGGTGAATGTGGATTGCGGATAGTCGGACCGAAAGAGATCATGTCCCAGTTCGGGTATTTTGATCCCAGGATACCACATTCCAGTCCGGCGTGAATAACCTTCACCTCCGGAACTTTGCCAAACTTTAAGCGGTAAACTTCTTTCATGGCACTGAGTATGGCCGAGTTGACATTCGGTTTCCAGCCCGGGTAGTCCCCTGAACTTTCGGCTTCAGCACCTGCTTCAGTAAAAATTTTACGGATGCGGGTAGCCAGTTTTTCACGTTCAATATCCACTGAACTACGCTGCAATGAAGCCATCTCAATGATACCATCACCCGATTTGATGATAGCCAGGTTGGTAGAAGTCTCGACTATACCTTCCATATCAGCGCTCATTTCAATAGTTCCGTTAGGACATTCTTCGATTGCCTGGTAAAGATTGTCCTGAGTTTTTTTATCAATCAGGTAATCGGGCATACGGCTTTGTTTGGCGGTGATAATGAGACCTGGGTCATCATCTTCATACATGGTCTTGGCATTCAGTTCAAAATTCAGGATATATTCCTTAAAATCTTCCTTGTTTTCATCAGGTACCACCACCACGCTGAATGATTCCCTTGGAATGGCGTTCCGGAGGCTTCCGCCTTCAATTTCCGCCAGCCTCACTTCATATTCTTCGGCAGCGCCTTTCAGCAGTTCATTCATGATCTTGTTGGCATTTCCCCTGCCCAGGTTGATATCCAGGCCTGAATGGCCTCCCCTCAAACCTGTGATGCTGATGCGATAAGCAGTATGATTAGGCGGTACTTCTTCATTTTTGTAATGGAAAATGGCATTGGTATTGATACCACCGGCACATCCTATATAAAGCTCGCCCTCATCTTCTGAGTCCAGGTTTAAAAGTATATCGCCGCTGAGTAATCCGGGTTTCAGCCCGTTGGCACCGGTCATTCCGGTTTCCTCATCCGAGGTCAGCAGAACTTCTATGGGGCCATGAGGGATATCCTTTGATTCCAGTACGGCCAGGGCAGCGGATGCACCAATGCCATTGTCGGAACCTAAGGTGGTACCCTTAGCCTTGACCCATCCAGATTCCACTACAGTCTGTATGGGATCGGTCAGGAAATCATGCTGGGTTGAACTGTTTTTCTGGGGTACCATATCAAGGTGGGCCTGGAGAATTATACCCTTACGATCTTCCATACCCGCTGTGGCTGGCTTTTTGATGATCACATTCCCGACTTCGTCTATGCTTGTTTGCAATCCGAGATTTTTGCCAAAATCCACTGCAAACTTTTCTATCATATCTTCATGTTTTGAAGGCCTGGGGATCTGGTTGAGATCGTGAAATATCTTCCACAGGGCTTTGGGTTCTAATGTCAGAATATCTTTTGCCATTTTCAAATTCCTCCTGTATATTTATTATAATTAATAGATTAATATGTTTATTTACTTCTGTTCTTGCTGCAGTTCCCTGAAGGTGATATAACGCTCTTCATAAAGCATGCTCATAAATTTGGTCGTCCTTTCGATAATCTCATCCGTATCATCTCCGGCTTCGGTCTTCAGGGTTTCACAAATTTGTTCCACATTCCGCTTTCCATCTATCAGTTTCCAGGTCTTGCTTCCCATTAAGTCGAAATGTATGAGAAAATGCCGGGAACGTCGACCGACCATGAAAGCGTTCAGCTTTTCATTCTTGAATTTCGGAATGATAACCGAAATCTTTCCTTCATCATTTTCTTCGAAATCGCTTACTCTCACAGGAATGGCTTCCAGGAAATTAAGCCTTTTCAATATCCTTCTCCTCTGGAAAAAATTCAAAGCCAAGACCTGATTGTTTTAGTGTAATTCAATATAACGTAAAAAATGAAAAAGCTGTTCACCCAAAATCTAAAATTATTACTCAGGGCAGATAAACTTTTAAAACCTTGCAGTGAATTTTGTGAAATTCACTGCAAGGTTATTATAAAAACGAATTTTCTGTTTTATAGTATGATTATCTGGATATATTTTCCGGGTTTCCGGCTTTCCTCAGCGGAATCCTTACCAGGACAATACCAATGATGATCATGATCACTATACTTGTCAGGTAAGATGGATAGGGGAATTGCCAGAGATTGATATCCGCGAAGGCGAAACCGGCGAATAAAAGTCCGATCAGGGCTTCCCCGGCAATCAAACCGGCTGCCAAAAGTATCCCGGTATTCTCTGTCCGGGCGATCTGGGCCGCATCATGATTTCGCTTTTTCTGGTACGACTCAACAATTCCTTTGATAAGTCCTCCGATGAAAATAGCAAAAGTTGTTTCAAGGGGAAGGTACATCCCGATACTTACCAGCATGGGGCTCTTCACCTGCATCAGGATAAATCCGACGCCCATGAGCATACCTACTATAATTAAGGGCCATGCCATATTACCGGCGATAATACCACCTGAAAGGATAGCCATCAGACTGGCCTGAGGTGCCGGAAGTTCTTTACTCCCGAATCCCCCGACATATCCCTCATGGATACCTTTGGCAACATCACCTTCATGAAGGATAAAAAGTGGAATGAACATAACGGCAGATGCCACCAGGACCCCGATAAGGTCTCCGATCTGCATCCTCCAAGGTGTCCCTCCGAGTATATGCCCGGCCTTCAGGTCCTGTAACATTTCCCCTGCCACGGCAGCTGAAACACAGACTATAGCTGCAACTCCGAGAACTGCTGCTATCCCGTCCTGTCCTTTGGCGCCCAGGGCCCACATTAAAAGGGCAGTGATCACAACGGTAGAAATGGTCAGACCACTGATAGGGTTATTGCTCGAACCGATGATCCCAACCAGGTAGCCCGAGACGGCTGCGAAGAAGAAACCTGCCACGATCATCACCAGGGTTGCAACCAATGCAACCACGAAGGTTGTTTTGAAAATGAAGAAGGTTATCAGAAGGGTTGCAAGCGCTGAAAGCAGGATTCCAACCATGATCCAGTTAAAAGATATGTCTTTGTCGGTGCGGGCCGTAAGATTGGTCTCGCTGGCAGCTTTCTTCACATCGCTGATTGAACGGGATATCCCGGCAAAAAGACTTTTCCGCATTTTAAATAAGGTGTAGAAAGTTCCTACGAGCATGCCCCCGATTGCGATAGGCCTGACGATGGTTTTCCAGATCGCGTAGATCTGGTAAGTCTGGTCATGGACTTTCGTGGTGGCATCTGCAAGGCCGCTGGCCATATTATTATCCACAAGGTATTGTGCCCAGGCGGCAAAATCCATATAGGGATGAATAAAGTACATGATGATAGGAGTGAGCAGGCCCCAGGCAATGACCCCGCCGCTAAAGTTCAGGGAAGCAAGTTTGGGTCCGATGATGTAACCGACACCAATATATGCAGGCTTTACACCAGGTGTTCCGATAAGTATACCGCCGCTGCCTTTAATAGCTTCGCCGGCGCCCGTGATAAACTGTGTTTTGAAAGCAATGAATTTTTCCCATACCGGGAGAAAGATTTTCAATTCCCCCATGGTTTTTATTAAAGCTCCGAGTCCCATGGCATAGAAAAGGAATTTGGAACTTCCGCCGCTTGCTTGTCCACTCTTGTGTATTTCGGCTGCTGCCTGTGATTCAGGGAAAGGTAGATCGGCATCTTCAACCATCACCCTGCGCAGAAGGGCAACAAACATGATCCCGAGCACACCGCCGGTGATCATGATCAAAGTGGAGATTACATAATGACCGGGGGTATAAAATTCAGACCATATCCCGGATATGAAAAATGCCGGTAGCGTGAAGATAGCTCCGGCAGCAACAGATTCCCCGATGGACCCAACAGTACGGGTGAAATTTTCTTCAAGGATGGTGCCTTTCATAAGTCTCAGAATGGCCATCCCGATTACGGCGGCCGGATAAGTGGCCGCGATAGTCATCCCGGCTTTTAATCCCAGATAAGCATTTGCTGCCCCCAGGATTACAGCCAGTATCAGCCCTATGACCAGGGCCCTGACTGTAAATTCAGCCATATTTGTTTCCGATGAAACAAAGGGAACGAATTGTTTTTGTTCTGACATACTCGATAAATTTTGATTTATGATTTGAGGAAAATTGTGATCACCTAAATTTACAAGATGGACAAAGATAAATTTTATTTAATGGAGATTATCCCCGGAAGGGATTTTTTTTGATGAACACTCAATGACTTTTCTCTTTGTGAAAATTCTTAGTGTATTTGTGATTTTGTGGCTAATTCCGGAAACCAGCCGGATTCATGGTACTCTGATAGCCACAAAGACACCAAAACTCAAAGGTTTCACAAAATCTTATTAAATTATCATTTGATTAAGGCTGAATTTAGTTCTTGTCTGCGTCCTTGTTCATCAGACTTGATCTGTTCACAATTCATGCTTTATTGTTTTACCGGCTCTTGCGAAAATCTGACGCCATTCCGCTTTTTCAAAAAATAACATGGACCAGCTTTTTCGTTTCAAAAAACTCTTCCTTAAAAATATCAGAAAGATTATATAAGGTATAGGCTTGTTTTACAGACCTGAGTTCTTCGCTGAAATCACCTCCTTTTAAATACAGTAAACCATTGGGAACAGAGCCTGCCTGACCCGGACGGATGTTTTTCCCTGTCCAGATCAGCATTTGCGGGATAGTGGCTACTGCACGGCTGACCACAAAATCATAAGTTTCGTCAATTTCTTCCAGGCGTGAATGGCGTGTTTCAACATTCATAAGCTTTAATGCCATTGCGATTTCGTTCACAACCTTAAGTTTTTTTGCAGTCGAATCCACGAGGTTAAACCGGGCTTCAGGGAAGAGAATGGCAAGCGGGATCCCTGGAAAGCCCCCGCCGGTTCCCGCATCCATAATCCTGCATCCAGGCCCGAAGCTTAAAAAACGCGCGATAGCCAGTGAATGAAGGATGTGCTTTTCATATAGATTCGCTATATCTTTGCGGGAAATCACATTGATGCCTGCATTCCACTCCGGGTAAAGTCTTCCCAACATCGTAAACTGATCAATTTGAAGGGAACTTAGAGCGGGAAAATATTTTAATATGATTTCCACCTTCTTTAATTTAACATATATTTTAGCAGGGAATCCCTTTTATTCACTTCCATTGCCTGTGAAACAAAACAAATATATAAACAAATCGTTGTGAATAACTGGACCCCGGGAATAATTACTTACTCAAAGAGTAGATTAATTTTGGAATGGTGAAAAAACACCTTATATATATTATACGGCAAATTATTGTATTGGCACTCGTATATTTTTACCCTGGATTGGATAAGCATGAGCTGCAAGCTCAAAAGATCACTGTGGATGAATATATTGAGACCTATAAAGATATTGCCATTGAGGAGATGAATAAATTTCATATTCCTGCAAGTATTACCCTGGCCCAGGGCATACTTGAATCAGGAACGGGGAATAGCGAACTTGCCCGGAAAGCTAATAATCATTTCGGTATAAAATGTCACAATGAATGGGATGGGAAGACCTTCCATATGGATGATGATGCCAAACACGAATGTTTCCGGAAATATAAACATCCTGAAGAATCTTATAAGGACCATTCGGCCTTTTTATCGGGGCGCGATCGTTATGCTTTCCTGTTCAAGCTTGATCCTGATGATTACAAAAGCTGGGCCAAAGGTTTGAAGAAGGCTGGTTATGCCACGAACCCGAGATATCCGGAACTGCTGATCAAAATTATCGAAGAGAACAGGCTTTTTATTTACGATCAGGGATATAAGGGAGAAAAAGCCATAGCCCGGGAAGAAATCAATGATAAATCTGATATAATCAAAGAAGAGGCCCTTCCCGAATTCTCAGTCGATGGGGCCAGCAAGGATGGGAGACAGGTTTTTGAAAACAACGGCTCCAGGCTGATCTATGTCAGGAAAGGGGATACCTATAATAAGATTGCAGCGGAGTTTGGCATTTACAGATGGCAGATTTATAAGTATAATGAATTAAAGCGGAATTCAGTCCTGCATCCCGGACAAATCATCTATATTGAAAAGAAAAAGGCAAAGTCTGATATTGCATTTCATATCCTGAAAAAAGGTGAAACGCTGCATGATGTTTCTCAGCTATACGGAATACGTCTGAAAAAGCTTATTAAATTAAATGCTTTCCCCAAAGATTACCAGCCTGAAACAGGTGAAAAAGTTATTTTGAAGTGATTTTTTTTCATCCTGACCTATTACATTTCATGAATATCTCGATTAAAACGTATATAAGAATTCGAATTTTTATTTACCACCTCCATAAAAGTTCTTTGACCGGGATAAATTATGTTAAGAATATTTGTTTTTTTGCATTAATGTATTAAATTTGTTCATTATTAATTATGAAAAAACTACATTCGAATTAATTACACTTTCCGGTCAGGCATATTCGAGACAAAAAACAGAAGATAAAATCAGGTGAAATAACCTGGATGTTTTTTATTAACAAATTGTTAATTTTGACTTTAAGTGTTATTTTTTGAGTATATTGCATTGAAAATTGAAGTGTTTTCTTATTTTTGCAAATAATTAACAAGATTACTATGGATGCGAAATTTTACGATTCAAAAAACCCATACATTATGAAAAAAATCTTCCTAACTCTAATTCTTGCCATGTCTTTTACGTTAGGGTATTCCCAATTGTACAATTCAGGTGGCGCCATTACTGTTGAAAGCGGTGCTACTCTTGTTGTTCAGGGGGATTACACCGCTTCCGCTTCAGGGACCATACTGGTCGATGGAACGGTTGAACTAAAAGGCAATTTTATTAACAACGCCGGAACAGGTGCTGTTGATGGTGCTTCAGCCGGAACGGTGAAATTTAACGGTACTATTGCCCAGGCAATAGATGGCAGTAGCCCAACCACCATTCCCTGCCCGGTTGAAGTGGATAATGCTTCAGGCCTTTCCCTCACCAGCCAGCCACTAACTCTAAACGGTAGCCTGGCACTCACCAACGGAAAAATTACCCTTGGCGCTTATGACCTTCTCGTTCCCACGGGAGCCATCACCGGCGCCACAAGTGCAAATTATATAGTAACTGACGGCGCCGGCGCTTTAAAAAAGACCGTAGCCGGCACTGATGTTTTATTCCCGGTTGGGAATGCATCCTTTAACCCCATTACCCTGAACAACAATGCCGGAACTCCCGACACTTACGGGGTGAGATTTGCGGATGCCATGCCCGGCAACTGGGTTGCAAATGACCATGCCGTAACCGGCAACTGGGAAGTGACTGAGCTTGTCGGAGGTGGTTCTGACCTCACAGCTACCACACAGTGGAACGGTGCACAGGAACAGACCAGTTTCGATAATACAGATTGTGCTGTAGCTCTCACTACCGATGACGGTACCACTGCAACATATGGCGCTTCAAGCGCAGCTACAGGAACTGATCCTTACGCACAAAGCGGCACTGGTTTCACCTCAGTTGGTAAATTCTTTGTTGGAGACTACTTCAACAGCGGCATAGACCTGAGCCTGAATTTATTCCTTGCCGGTGCCTACAACGCGGGCACGATGTCAACTGCTCTGGACAATGCCGGTTTAATTCCTTTGTCAGATCCTTATGGTTTGTCAACCACTGTGACTACAATTCCTGCCAATACGGTTGACTGGGTTGAAGTTCAGTTAAGAGATGCCGGTACACCAAGTACAGTTATTAAATCATATCCATTCTTCCTCAGGAATGACGGAGTGCTTTTAAATACCGACGGAACTGTTGGTGCAAAACTTAAGGGAGTTACAAAAGCATCTTATTATGTATCGGTTAAACACAGAAATCACCTTGGAGTGATGACCGCCAGCCCTGTTAACTTATCAACAGTTGGCGCTCACTCATTTGATTTTACTGCCGGTACTGGGATTTATGGAACAAATGCAATGAAAAATATTAGCGGGGTTTTTGCTCTTTGGTCAGGGGATACTGATGGAGATGGCTCAGTACAACTAGCAACAGGTACTAGTGATATAACTCCAATTTCCAACGCGGTTATAAATGATCCTAGAAACACTACTTTTGACCCTACATTTGTTGGTAGTTTGGTTTACAGTAATGCTGATGCAGATTTAAATGGCTATGTGGAATTTGCAACCGGAACAAGTGATATTACTCCAATATCCTCATCTGTTATCAATAATCCGGCGAATGTTACTTTTGATGCAACATTATATTCTTCTAAGTCAATTACCGTAAATTACATTCATCATTTATAAATAATAATTATAAGAATGAAAATTATGAAGAAAAAGATATTTACTCTAAGTATTTTAACAATTGCTGATTTCATTATCATTTAATGAAGTGAAATCAGCCATTGTTTATGGGCTGAATAATGATTGTGCCAATGGTCAGTTGATTGTTTATGTGACACCAGACATAGATTATTCTTGAGCAGTACCGCCGTATGGACACCTGGGGTATTCACATTGGGTTGGCCGATGGGATTAGGAACTTCTGTGGTAGGAGCGATACAAAATCAAAATGGATTTGCATGGTCAGCTCAAGGAGCATTAGGCAATGATGGCACTAATTACTATCAAAAATATGCATTTAGTGGTTCTAATTCCTTTTCTATGACTGCGAATACGGACTATGAAGTTGCCAGATTTCCTCTTAATGCTCCTGTAGGAGTTTATACCGGCGATTTTCAAATTCCTGAAAGTTCCAACGTTTGGATTAATAATAACAATGGATTTTCGGTATTCAGCAATTCCTTTGGTAATCAGGTTGTGTCACCTTATGTACTTGTCTCGGTTACTAATGTCTCATTAGTTGCCGGAGTAATTTGGGATGGCTCTACATGGTGTGGTGGAACGGGATTCGGTTCACGAAGTTCTGGAATTGGCCCCGGAACAGATCGAAGACCCGCCGAAGATCGGGTCACGCTGGCGGGCGGAGTTCATCAAGGGAATCGGCAAACGCGAAGAAGAGTTTATCATTATCCTGGATATCGACCGGATATTTTCTGCGGACGAACTGGTAACCGCGCGTGATAGCGGCGCCGATTCAACAGTTGCGGAAGCAGCAGAAACGGCTGTCTGACGTTCAATGCCAGGGGATGGATATTCGATCCGCCCTATCTTCGGTTTTTCAAATGGGTGTATCGTTGCTTATCCGAAAAGATGCCGGCTGGGTGAAATGGACAAGGCTATAAGCCGCTTAACATTGTAAATTCCGGTGATGTCGTCCTTGGAATGCAGGATCGCGGCGATATGCTGGATGATCAGTTTGAAAGAGATTGATAAATGAGTATATCCCAAGCGGAACGGACTGCTAATAATTTAACTAATCCCGGCACTGTCATGCCGGAGGTCGATTTCAAGCATTTCAGGAAGTACATTTACGAAAAATGCGGTGTTAATCTGACGCCTGTCAAGAAAAC
>CAWBCI010000023.1:0-14189 GCA_963787195.1 uncultured Bacteroidales bacterium | reverse complement strand
AAAACATATCCTCCGCCTTGCAGCTGACTAAATGTTATTGCTATTACCTGTTTATCATTATTGTCGTTAAAAGTATAAGTATTTGATTCCAGAATTTACAAGACGTAGACTTCCGGCTGCTGACTAATCCAGGGAAATTTGTTGGCGGGGTATTAAAGATCAACGCTTGGGCGATGAAAATTCAAGAGCGATTGAATTATCTCAATCGACTTCCGTAAAAGTGGGGATGTCAGGTCCATTTGCAATTCCCCAACCAATTATTGTATTTCCGTTAGGTAATCTTTCTACAAGCCATGCACCTGCATAAATATCCGGGTTATGTCTAAACTCCCAAATGAGAGTTGCGGTTTTATTTTGCTGATCTAATTCGTATTCTACGCCGCGAGAATATTGCGTAGGATGCTGATTTCCATTATCAAATCGAGTAATATTGCCATTCGGTAATATAGTTGCGTCATGTTGATAAGAGAAATATGTCGGAGCATTTTCAGGATGTTGGTTAATAAATGTGAAATCATTCTGTTTACCGCCTAAAAACCACATTATATTTCCTGTTTCACGATTAATTTTGATGATACTTGAAAGATGTCTCATTGATGCGATTATATTTCCATCATTATCAATCGTTATGTCATTCATATGAATTAAATCTACTCTATGTGCTGTCATGTCAAAATATGTGTCTGTGAATGGTATGTAATCCCACGAACGCCATTGAAAAATCACATTTTTTGATGCATCCAATTCTTGAATTACTGTGCCGATAACTGTAGCATTTGGGTCACCACCAGCGACAAGCAATACGGTTATGGTTAATGTTTTTGCCTGTTTTACCTCGTTCGTTACGTATTGCTCCTTGTTCGTCGAGCGTGTCGACCAGGCGGCGTTGCATCTGCAAATCCTGGCGATTTGGTGGATGATTGCCTTGCGGAACAAGGTGTAATTGGGGCATAGCTTCAGGAGTACGGGCGATCTCGCGGGCGCCCGGAACCCAAATCGCGCGAACGGCAGATCGGCGGGTGTTGGCGGCCAGCTTGGCCACCGGTTTGGCCTTCAGTTGCGGCGCGGCGCCCCGGGGAAATATTGAGAATCTGGGTAATGCTGTTCCAGCGATTGATTTGCCGGCTGACGATTTCCTCGATATGACGCAGCAATATAAGGCCATGCCTGCGGCATTAACTCCATTACGTGTTCTACCTGATCACCAGTTTCTTAGAAGCAACGAAACTATCATTCTTTACAATTTCATCAGATAAACACCGGGAACATAGCCGTTCAGATCGATTTTAGTGCTTGAGTTTTCAAGCGTTTTCGTCAATATTTCCTCCCCCATTAAATTAAGGATATGGACTCTGAAGCCTTCCGGTTGAACACCATTCAGCTCTATAGTTAACGAGGTTGAAGCCGGATTTGGATAAACATCCGCAAAGTCTTTTGACAGGACCTCTTCTGAAATCCCCACATTCAGGCAGGTATCTGTGACTATATTACAAGGGCTTTGCGGAAAAATTAAGTTGGTATCAATATATAATGCACAAAGGCTGCTCCCCCCTTCGAAGGATATCAATTCTTCCATAAAACCTGAGATGCTTCCCACTCCTTCAATTTCACTGCCCTCCCCATAGGGAAAGTTGAGTGACTTGAAATAACTCTGACCGATCCACACAGAATCCGTATTGTCAATTACAATGGGTTCATAGTAATTCAGGTAACTGTAAAGGGTATCCCCCGCATGCAGGCTGAAATCGTAGATCAGCTCCTCATTTTCCTGCCCGGGTGGAACCAGATATACTTTCCGGCTGATTGTATCATCACGGATAGCCCCGATATAATCGGGCCCGGCTATTATCTGCTGAAGGCAAAAAATGTCGT
This sequence comes from uncultured Bacteroidales bacterium, assembly GCA_963787195.1. Lineage (GTDB taxonomy): Bacteria > Bacteroidota > Bacteroidia > Bacteroidales > JAGOPY01 > CAWBCI01. The sequence continues at coordinate 12,317 of CAWBCI010000023.1, read as the reverse complement.
ATTCAGTTTTAAATATCTTTATATAACTAACATCTTGGATAAGCGTATCTCCCGCATAATAAGTTTCCCAGTAATTGGTATACCACCAGGGCGGAGGTGGCATAATATGGTTATTATATATGATGCACCATTTTGCATCCGATTGCGGCAGGGGCCTGTATGCCTGGGAATAGGCTGCAGCGGCAATAATAAGCATGAAAAGGAAGAGTATTATTTTTTTCATGGTATTATGGTTTAGATAGTGAACTTATTTTTTAAGTTGATGTGTCATACTGCAATTGACGTGGTTCAACCAAATCTATGAAAAGATAAGATAAGAACAAATTATGTAAGCTTTTTTTTTCAACTTTTACCTGAGATATTTGATATTTCATGGTTAACTTTAGCGTTTAATTTCATCATTTAATCATGAACCAAATTGCTTTTCAATATTTTAGCAGCCCTTATGGCGAGCTGAAACTGGCTTCGTTTGAAGATAAGCTTTGCATGGCCGACTGGCGCTACCGTAAGATGCGGGAGCAGATTGACCGGAGGGTAGAAAAAGACCTGGATGCTCTTTTTACCGAAGGCGATTCAGATATCATCGAAGAAACCAAAAAGCAATTGCAAGAGTACTTCATGAGTGAGCGCAAGGAGTTCAGCATTCCCTTGCAATTTGCAGGTAGTGAATTCCAGCAAAGAGTTTGGGAAGAGCTTTTGAAGATCCCTTACGGCCAGACCGAAACATACATGGGCTTATCGGAAAGGCTTGGGGATACTAAAGCCATCAGGGCAGTAGCATCTGCAAACGGCGCCAATGCCCTCTCTATTATAGTGCCCTGTCACAGAATAGTAGGCTCTAAAGGAGAAATGGTTGGTTATGCCGGCGGAACCAGGGTGAAACGAAAGTTGCTGGAATTGGAAGGGGCAAAGAATCCGGAATTATTGCTGTTTGATGACTAGCACAAATCAGTGTAGAGTGTAGAGTGTAGAGTGTAGAGTGCATATTTTCGTTGATTCATTTTTAGATAGTTGGTATTATGTCAGGACAGGTCGTGACCTTGCCACATTCTATGCCGTGACCTGCCACAACACAATTATCGCGGTTCCAACATGGAATCAAGGGCCGGCAGTATTGCCTCTGGTTCGCAAGCTGTCGGCTATTTGGAGGTATTTAATCAGAATTTCCGCCTTTGAGTTATTAGCGCTAGTATCAAATTCAGGCCTTATTTCCGGATAGTCTTTCAGCAAATCACTGACAACCTCTCTTGTGAGCAGAAAAGTGCTTCCATCTTCCAGATTAAAGAAATGAAGATCATTATCATCTATTTTAGAAGAACGTAATGGTGCAATAATCATTAGGCCAAGCATTCCAAAAGGTGCTGCTGCACTCATAACTTTATTTACTTCCTCTGCATGTGATATGGATTCTGTCCTGAAGGAATAATACAGCTGTCCCTTTACTGAATTGCAGGAATTTACCTATAAGTCCCCGCCTGGATGCATTGAGATATCAATACTTACTATCCTCAATTAGCCATATTTTATCTCTGATATCAATGTATTTTACACTTCGGTGATCAGGTCTGATATTATATTCTTTATGAAGCTCGGTTATGTTGAGATCAGTAAGAACTAAAAGTCGTGTCAAACAATACTTTAGCAGCTTTGTAATCGTAAAAATTCTTATAGGCCCTGGCTTTTCTGATTTCTAACTGTGCACTTAAAGACCAGGGAATTAACAAGCCCATTAAAATAAATAATGATTTCGTCCTGCTCATATATATTTATTTCAATTTAGAAGGAATAATTATGGCGCTTGATCTTTCACCCTGAACATAAGCTATCAATCTTCTGAAATGCTTTACGCCAGAAACTGAGTCTGCAAAAAAGCCTTCAGCACTTCCACATCATCTTTATTCTCAGCACTTTCGAATTCAGAATGCAATCGCGGATAATCCCGGAGCATGACCTCGATAAATCCTTTACAAAGGGGCCGTGTTACCGTTTTAGAGTTAAAAAAGTGATGAACCTGATCAATCATTTCGCGCTTAATCGCCGTTTCAGATAAAGCACCAGCCGCAAGCGCACCAACAAGACCAAATGCAGCACCCATAGCTACAACCGAACTGTTACGGGATTGTTGCGCAGCACTGTTTGCTAAAGGCATAGCCGGGACTTTGGTAAATATTATGTCCCCTTTTAAAGCGCGGAATCCGCTTTGCAGAGATCCGTGCCTTGCGCCATTCACATAAAGATATTCATCCGTTTTGATGTAGTCCACACCGTATTTCATTTCCTTATTGCTGATCCTGAGGTTCACCAGCCTTCACTTAGAACTCGGAATGATTAATGCTTGCATTTTGGGGAATGAATTTAAATTTCCCTTCATATGTGGGTTTATCATCCAGGTAATCCTGGCAATTCCGGTAGGCCTGAGCTTCCAATATCAGCTCCCCTGCCCGGCCAAAGCTTCATGGCATGAGCAGGTAAAGTATGAATAAAATGCCAATTTGATCCCTGGACAGTAATCTGATTAATTTATTGGTTTGATATAAGGTCAATAAAATCACACACTAATTCCCCTTTTATATTAAGATGATGGATGATATCCGACTCGGCAATTGTTGCAGTGGTATAAATTTTGGGAATTAATTTTTGAATATTCAAAAATTAATTTAGTGTAGAGTGTAGAGTGTAGAGTGTAGAGTTTAAGTTAGGGAGTTATTAGTTATTTGTGCTGACTGCTGACTGACGACTGACGACTACCTTCAACCCTTCATCCCTATGATCATCCCTCCGATATATGGCACCAGCCAGACCAGCCAGACGAACAAGCTATATGCATGGAACTTTTTTCTCAATTCCGTTTTATTTTTACTTACTACAAAAGTTGCCCAGCTGGCATGGGCCAGCATCAGCCAGAGGGCGATCTGCCCTGTCAGGGTGTGCAGGTCCAGTAAATTAAAGGCATGATCAGAGATAAAATGCATGGCTACTGTACCGCAGATATCAAAGGCAAATCCTATCCAGAACATCACAAGGTGCCATGGTTTGAGATATTTTGCAAGCTGTTCGGACCAAACGCCGATGGAGTAAAACACAAGGGCAAGGCTGATAGTAAGGGTAGAAAAGATGAGTATGGGTGACATAGATTATTAGATTTTCTGGTAGCCGGATTTTGAGAGCTAAAGTTATTAAATTTTGTCAGGGAGTGAAAAGTGTAAGTGTAGATGTAGAGTGTAGAGTGTAGAGTTTAAGTTAAGGAGTTAATTAGTTATTGCTGACTGACGACTGATTGCCGGTGGACGGGCTTTCTATTCTTTTATTAATTTTCATGAATATCAGGGCTAAACATAAAAACCAAAAAGTCCAGCCGAAATGAAAAAACCTCTGCTTAATTCCAAAATAGCCTGACAGTATGTTTGGATTGTAAATTAAGAACCCAAGTGACATTATTAGGAAGGATAAAAGTGAAATCAACTTAATATTTGCAATCTTTTCTTTTTTCCAAAAAATAAGAGACACAAAAGGCGACAGGAATAATAGCATAGAAGGCATACCCAGTAATCCGTGTAATCTTTGTGGATATGAAAATATTCCTGCCCCCAATATTGAAAATGAAAATGTCCAGAGGATTAAAACCGGAATAATATTTAATCCCATTTTTCTGCAAACTCTATAAAGCCCAATATTGAAGAATATGCTGAAAATAGAAGTTAAAACAAGACCTGCCGTAAAAATATATTGCGTTTTTGTTCCGATTTCGCCCAATTCACTTACCATCATGGTCGCATGATTATATCCCGGATACAGAATTCCACATAATAAAGTAGTAGACCAGAATATTATTGGAATCAGAAATCCTGATTTAATCAGCCATTGATTTTTCATATGATTGAATTATATAAAAAGCTGTTTCTTATTTGGCATTTATCGCCCAGTTAGTTTTTTCTTAGCCGGCTTTTTCATGATGGAAATTTCGGAATAAAAATGGAATTTTCCTAAAGGAAATAATGGTGATGAGACTATCACCATTTAATAAGGGCCCAAAGGGGAATTAAATTCGTGAGATGAAAGTTTGGGAGAGTTTTTTCTCTTTTGATTTTGGGAAATTATCTGCAATACGCCAGGGGATCCCTGCTTGCTCGGGGATGACGTCTTTTATGGGGGGCTTAAAAAGCCTGGCAATTGGCTTTAATCCATAATGTCAAACAAATCACGTAATTTCTGTCTAAATTCTGTTTCATTTTTGATTTCAGTCTCTACTATTGAATCTGATTCCTTCACTTTTAAAGTATTTCCTGTTATAGTAATCCGACCATTTCTGCTTGGTCGTGAAATCAATCTATTCCCTGTAAAATGTGAATCGGAACTGGTTTGATGATATATGCACATCTCCTGAAAATCATCAAGCTTCCTTTCTATATCCTGAAAAATATATTCTGGTCTTAATTCTTTTGTTTCAATCTTATTTACACGATAATATTTATCATCATATCTATCAATCAGAAAATTACCACGTTCATCATACTGAATTTTTCCAATTTCTAATTTAAGCGGCTCAAAAGAAAATTCTCCAAACCCCACATCACAGAGGTATTGAGCATTTTCAATTTCAACAATGATTGCAATATGGTCAAATTCAAATCCATAACCATTATCATTATCATAAACCCTCGCCGATATTCTTTTAGCTTTGAATTTTAAGCTTATCAATAATTCAAAGAATAAGCCATTTAATTCATAGCAAAATCCACCCCGCTTTCTTTCAACTATTTTCTTAAATATTTTGTCAATATTCAGTTCTATCGGAATTTTATTATAAATATCCAGGTTCTCAAACGGAACATATAGCAAGTGATGTTTTTGTAAGGATCTCAATGAATCCAAATCAGGCTCAATACTACCTGTATATTTAATTCTATCAAGATATTTCTCTCTGTTCATGTCTGATTTTTTTAGCTTGTTGTAACGGCTTGGCTTTGTTTAGTGCGGGTTTTCGTAGCATATCCCCTGTTCCCATATTAGCACCTGTATTTATGTCTATTTTCATTAAACGTAAATTTGTTTCTAAAATAAGTCTATCTGTATTACAAATGTTTAATAATAGAAAAAAACATAAGTGAATTGTATTGATGAGCTGCCAAACTATTTGATAACTGAAGCCGGTCGCCGCATGGCAAGGACCGCAATGCTTAGGTTCAGGAGAAAGAGATAAAAAACAAACGCATAATTTTCGTATATCCATTCTGGAATAGCCAAAACTGCAATCAGAAATCCGATGGTGGAGACAGCATATGCTTTCCAATTTTCTGTTTCAGGAAACTGATAAGTCTTTATTATTGTTGGTAGTGCGACCAGGAGATCTGCAAGCAGGGCAAACGTAAGGGCAATATTCGGGGTATTTGTAAACTGCCACACAATTATACTCAGAACTCCCGCAACTGCAAAGTAATAGTCGATGCGTCTTGTCTGCCAGTATGCGTCCTTATTGAAAAATGAGGCGATCAGCACCAAAACCGGTGGCGCTCCGCCAACGAATGTCGCCCATGCAATGAGGCCAACTCCCTGTGAAAGCTGGGCTACAAATGCGATCATGGGAAAAGCACTCCAAAATAACCAGGTGACCTTATTAGGTTTTACCCGCCCCTTGAACGTTAAATATGCATAATAGATGCCCCCCAATGAAGCAATAACGGATCCTATCACAGCGAAATATTCGGGAAGCATAGTATATTAAGGCTTATTTTGCAGTATTTCCGTGCAAAAGTACTGTTTTTTAGATCCCTAAGGACAATACAATTAAGGAAATCCTGTAGTGACAGGTCGCGACCTGTCACTACAGGAACATAATTAAAATTCCAAAATCAAATCAAATTCCAAAAATCAAATTCCAAAAATCAAATTCCAAAAATCAAAAAAATGAACATTAAATCAGGAATTTCATTTATTATTCATTCCGGTCTTTGGAATTCATAGAATCAAGTTTTAGCCTTTTTATGATTATTCACTGAATTTCTGTTAATTATAAAAAAGCCGGAGAATAAAGAAGTCTTGAATGAAATTGTAAAACGATAAAATGTAATGTTATGAATGCAGAAAAGAATATAAAGCCCACTTTTAAATTAGGGGGAATCCATGAAGTGAACCGCTTTGGCTATGGTGCAATGCAGTTGACCGGGAAGGGCATTTGGGGAGAAAGCCCGAGACGGGACCTGGCTCTAAAAGTTTTGCAGAAGGCCGCTGAAGCCGGAGTGAATTTCTTTGATACATCCGATGCTTACGGGCCTCACACCAATGAAATTCTTATTCAAGAAGCTCTTTCAGACTATTACGGAAAAATAACCATTGCTACAAAGGGCGGCCTCGTGCGCGGCGGGCCCGGACAATGGTCACCAAATGGTCATCCCGACCATATCCGCAAAGCTATTGAAGGCAGTCTGCAGCGCCTTAAAACAGATCAGATAGACCTCTGGCAATTGCACCGTATAGATTCCCGCTATCCGGTAGAGGATACGCTTGCGCCGGTCGTAGATGCCGTAAAAGCCGGGAAAATAAGACAGGTAGGGCTTTCGGAAGTTTCGGTAAAGGAAATTGAAACAGCTCAGAAGATCCTGCCCATAGTCTCGGTACAGAATATGTACAACCTGGGCAATCGTCAATGGGACGGGGTATTGGATTATACCACCGAACATAATCTGGCCTTCATTCCCTGGTTCCCCCTGGCTTCCGGTCCTGATAAATTAAAGGATAAAATAGGCGAAATAGCTGCAAAACACCAGGCCACAGCAGCTCAGATAGCCCTCGCCTGGCTGTATCACCGGGCCAACAATATCATCCTGATCCCGGGAACCCATTCCCTGGAACATCTGCAGGAGAATTTGAAAGCCAGGGATATCATTCTGAGTGAGGAGGAATTTGAGGCATTATCGGTGTAGAGACAGGTCGCGGCGCAGGCCGGGATCTGCATGTAATATCGAAATGTCGAAATGACGAAATATCGATATGACGAAGTAAATGGCACATGGAACTTCCAACTTCAGCTCGTCATATCGTCATATCGCTACATCGCTACATCGCTACGTCTAAGGTTAGATAGGTTCACAGCATATCGCAACCAGATCCTTCACTTCGTTCAGGATGACGGCAATTTAATTTGTAATGGAAAAGCGGCGCGGCACGCCTTTGGAAATCTGCATGAAATGTCGGAAATATCGAAATGTCGATATGACGAAGTAAATGGAACATGGAACCTCCTATTTCACCTCGTCAAATCGTGATATCGTCATATCGCTACATCGCTACGTCTATGATTTAAGCTTCCTATTCCAACTCAAATTCCTGATATTGTTTTGAAATAATAATTTTTTCATTCCCGCTGGTGATTTTATCACCATTTCTGAGATGGTAAACTATGATTTTTTTTGAGTCAATTTTCAGGTTTCTGTTATTTGCATCAAGTAAAACCCAATAAGGTGCAAATACCAAATCAAGGTCTTTCATTTTCACAAGAGTATCCGCATTTTCAGCATCTCCCGAAATAAATATTCTTTTCCCATCCCATTGAATCAGATAGGAATAGTGTTTAAGTGAAAGTCTGTGTTTGGTTTTATATTCTTCTATTGAAAAACCAGGAAATAAGCTATTTAATTCATCCAGTTTGTATTTCCTCTTTTTCGCCAGGAGAAATTTCACCGGCCAGGGCCCGTATAATTTTTGATGCGTTTTTTTGAAGAGCTTCCGGTTGTAATGGTCTTCATGTCCATGCGTGAAAAGAAAAAGGGAATTATCAGGTATGCTGTCCAATAATGCCGGATCATAGGTCATATATCCATAAGCGCCTGATTTATATGGAAAGTCGACATACATTTTCAAATTTCCATCAGTCATATAAAGTGCACAATTCCCTAAAAGCTTTATTTCAATTTTTCGAGCCTGACCGAAGGAGATATTCGCAATAAGGATGAATACTGAAATAAGGATGGGCCTGAAGATGTTTTTAATCCTGAATGTTGGCATAGGTTTTATTATTGGGGTTATGGATACTGCAATATTCCGGCAGTGTTTTTTGTGCTTGTTTTTCGTGGTTACAATAATAATGTTATTCCTGTCAAATCCGCTTTACCATTTTTCAAAAACGCGTACGTTATATTATCCGCTTTACAATCAATGAACTGCACTCGATTCAAATTTCTATTGTACTTGAAAAATGTATTTTTTATGCTTGCATTCTGAAATTTGACAGCTTTAAAAGAACAGTTTTCAAAATGACAATTTTCAATTGTTCCTTCAAAAACCACCTCTTCAATCTGTGTGTTTTTAAAGGTCATAGCATTCAATACCGCATTTGTCAGTATATTTTTAAGAAATGCACTAAAATTAAAAAAAGCCTTCGTTAAATCGGCCGCTGAGAAATCACAGCCTTTTACAGTACTCCTGGCAAATTCAGCTTCTGTCAGAGAACAGTCTTTAAAATTATTGCTGATTAAGTCAGAAGTTTGAAAACGACAGCGGCTCAAGTTTGAGCTGGAAAAGTCACTGTTTTTTATTTCATTGCTTTTCAGAAGAAGTCCTGCCAAATCTGAGCCTATAAACTTACAGTTCTGAATATTAGATGAATTCCACTTTTCATTTATATTATTCAGGCCTGAAAAATCAGCGTCCACCCAGGAATTTTCCGACATATTCCGGCTAGGTCTACTCTTCTGCTCAACTGTTGGCAATACATTCGATTGCTTCCCGGAAAATTCTGCAGTTTTCACTTCCGTTTCCAAAGACTGGAAGTTTTCTGAAAAATAGTTAAGGTCCACGCCCAGAATTTCAGCAAGACGGTTTAGAGTCGTGATGTCCGGCATGGATTCAGCCCTTTCCCATTTTCCGACTGCCTGGGAACTGATAGATACCTGCCGGGCAAGTTCTGCCTGTGAAAGATTCATCTTCTTTCGTGCTGTGGCAATTTTATTGCCGATAAATTTAGAATTTAGCATCGTATTATTTTTTTAATTTTTGATGCCACAAAGTTATATTGACCCATCGCCACAATCCATATATTTTCAACTACTTATGCTTGTATTTACGCAACTTTCAGTTGTAATTTGACAACTAAAGGTGGTTTTTTGGGATAATGCAAAAATAGTCATCAAAAAGGCACTCCTGACTTCTGAGATTATATTTGAGTTGGGCGGGAAGTAGTCAGTATATTGACCGGCGGTTATTTTAGAAATTGGGGTGATTTGGGGGGGGGGATTTGTGTTGGGGGTAGCGGGTAAGCATTTACTTTGTGGTGGACTTTAAAAGACAAACCTTTCTGTCCACTCAGATTAATATTTGGAACTAAAATGTCCATTTTCTTAATGTAACACGCCATAAAGTATTATGCATTGTTGTAGCCCGTACTTTTTTATAAATGAGAAATCCTGAAACTTTCATCAAAATTACCAGATAATATCATATTTTCATTTCATTACTGAAAATACATTTTTACTTAACTAAGCAATTAATAACACTATTTATTTTTGAATTGTCCAGCAATTCCACCAATAACAGCTCCAGTTACTGCACAAATAATGGTGATTGGTAAAAAATTCCAGTTGAATCCATCCCCATAAGCACCCGAATCTACACAGCTTACACATCCCCCTAATAATCCAATTATGCCTAAAATTGTCGCCATTGATCCTGCATAACTAAGGGATGCATCATTTTTTATTTTTTTTACTCGTTCAATTTCTCTTCTTCTATTTTCCTCATATCGTTCATCTTCAATAGCTTTATTTTTCGCCTCTTTTTGCTGAGTTTTTTCATTATTTAAATCAATTACAGCTTTCCTTGCTTTATCATATGCATCTTTTGTTTCCTGTAAAGCATTCATTAATATCAAATACGAAACATTTTTATAAAAACATGAATTAGCATTATTTAGATGAACTTTCGTTTCATCAATATACTTACTGTATTTACTATGATTTTCTAATTTAGATAGAATTATATTTGTGTTATATATATTATTTATTATTTTACCTTTAAATATATTAATTCTACGTTTAATCAATCCTGGCAAAGTACTTATTAATTTATTATACAGACTCAAAGCATCAAGATATCCGAATATTGTATCTAATTGTAACAATCTCCTTGCATCAGCAATATCTGTTTGACATTTTTTAAATTCATTATGTAATAACGAATCCTCAAGATGCCATTGCATTGCTTCAGAAAAAAAAGTTTCTGCATCTTGTGCTCGTGAAAAACACTCAACTTTTCTTTTTTCTTTCAAGGCATTTAGAAAACTAACAATTTCACTTCGTATATTATCAAATGCACCATCCTCACCTACTTTTATCGTATAGTTTCTGTCAATCTCAATTGCTTTTTCAAGATATTCAATTGCAGATGATGAATCATTTAGGAGAGCGGAGTATATAGCTGAATGGTAATATGCCTCAGTCAATTTAGGATTTAATGAAATCGCTTTTTGAATTATTTGAAGAGCTTCGGAAAGTAATTCTTTAATTTTCACAGGATTTTCTTTAATTGAAATCTCCCCTAACTGTGCATAAATAGAAATTGAGGCATGTAGATAAGCTTCTGCTTCAATTTTGACAAATGAATAATCTACTATTTTTTCTGATTTTGCATATCGTGCAGCGTAAAGTAAATGTTGCTTAGCTTTATCTAAATCAATAACATTTGCATCTTTATTAATTCCATATAAGTATAACTTACCTATATAGAATTGTGTAAAAACATCAGTATCATTTTTCTTTTCTGCTTCAATAAATGAATCAAGGGCTTTATCGAGTAATCCTTTAGAAAGTCGAACGCAGCCAATTTTGTAAAACTCACGAGATTCATTTAATGTAGGATTTTGCAAAGTTCTATTGATATCGTCAAGTTTGTTGATTAAACCTGTAAGAAGTTCATTGCTTACATGAGCTTGTTCAAGGATTAATGCTATTCCATAATTAAAATCCGAATGCAACGATTCAATTGAAGAATTTACATCTTGTAATGCATATTCAATTCTGTCAAAGCCCCAATTGATTGAATTTGAAACAGAATTAAATCTATCACCTAATATTTGTTTTAATTGGTTATTATTAGCAACAATACTGCGTGTTTGCTCAGAAACTTTAGTTGCTATATTGTCACTACCTTTTTGTATTGGACCAGCTAAATCTCGCCCGACTTTAGTTTCAAGAAGTAAATACTTGCTGAAACTTGTGCCATATCCAGGATACCATATTGACATATTTTGTATTATTTAAGTAAAAAACAAATTATTTATCATAAACACACACCAAAATTATCAAAAAGAGGATTCTTCAGTATGGGCTACAACGCCACCCCCAAACACCAGCCCAAGCTAATAATACTCCGAACTGGCCTTTGCGCATTCGAACCTCCAGATAAATTCTTCCCTTAGTCCAGTACTAATTTTTCAAAATATATTTCATGTTCTGATATAAGTTTAATGAAATATATTCCCTTTGGATAATAGCTCAAATCGAGCTGTCCATTACTACTAATTTCCTTTGTTATTTTCCCCATCTGATCAATCACATAAATCATTTTAAGATCCGGAATTGTGACATTTATTTTCCCAGATGATGGATTCGGATACAAGTGTTGTTTAGAATTTTCTATTTCAGGAACACCAATTGCATAACCATCACAATGTACTGAATCAACATAAATTGACTCTTCATAGGATGAATTATACAAGGCAGTTACATGAATCCAAAAGTCTCCCCCACTATATAAGACAAAATCCACATCACAATTACCTCCGGTTTCCAAGTGATAAAGAATAGTTCCGGTTTGAAATCTGAATAATTCATTATTCCGATAAACATTATAACCCATTAATGTGTCGGCACTGGAGTCCGGAACATTCCATCCCAATTCAAAGAAATTATCCGGACAAAAATACCAATGAGTCCATTGCAAATTATTGATTGGATTCAATTGTCCGAATAACTGGAAACTAATAAACAAGCTAACAATAACAGCTGATATTAACTTTTTCATGTTTTTGAATTTATATTGGTTAATATTTGTACAGGTCTATCAAGTAACTTTTTTTCTTCCACATCCATCTAAAAAAGCAGCCTCATCCCTTCGAAATTTTGGGCTTAAGGAATTTTAAATTTTAATGTCATTGGTTTATTCAAACCTGGCTTTTTTAATTTGCATTAAATTTAGAAGGCTTTTTTCATATTTCCTAATTATCCGGCCTTCTTTTTATGTTTTCTTTCTTCTTTCCTGTGATGGGCATTTAAATTTATATGGGATTTGAATTATCTTCCCCTGATGAAATCGGTATTTATATCATT
>CAWBCI010000022.1:0-62471 GCA_963787195.1 uncultured Bacteroidales bacterium | reverse complement strand
GGGATGAACTGTGTTAAAAAGCAAGTGTTTTTTCATATTTATTATCATAGGAACTCAATTGAGATCCGATGGCAAAAGCTTGCCGCAATAATTTGTTTGCAATTGCGATTTTTATTACTTTTTCTGGCTTGCCTTTTGCTGATAATCTTTCATACATTGCTATGCACTGATCGTTGTGTCTTTTTGCAGACCACGCACATAAATAGAGTAATTTCCTTATGTAATTATTTCCCATTTTTGTGATATGACCCTTGCCTTTTACGCTCGTTCCTGATTCAAAAATTCTCGGGGCTAAACCCACATAAGCTGACAACTTTTTGATATCATCAAATTTCTTAAAATTGTTTGTTATAGCAATCAAAATAATAGCTGTTTTTGTTCCAATTCCTGGAATAGTCTTTAAGGCATTAAATGTCTCTTTATAGTGCTGATTAATTATTTCAAGCATTCTTGCTTCCAGTTTTGCAATTTTCATCTTAATTGTCTTTAGAAGTGCTCTGAGCTCCTTCATAACTTCTATATCATTATCCGGAATTTTCAAAAATGCTTCTATCTGATTGTTAATCATGGTGGAGTGTTTATGCAAACCTTCAATAGCTGTATGAATCTGATGAAGTTGCATAATATGATTTTCGCTTGGTTGCCAAACTACTGGCTTCTCAGATTGTCCATATAAAGCAATCATCTTTGCATCTTTCTTATCCGTTTTTGCCTTAACCATTCTCATTCTTACAAAATGCTTGATCTGTAAAGGATTTACGACAGATAGCCGAATACCGTGATGAAATAAATAATAGGCCAGAAAAAGGTAATAAGGTCCCGTGGCTTCCATTACACACAGATCTCCAAAATCAACAATCTTCATTAATTGTTTGAATCCTTTGCTATCATTTGTAAACTTGAAATAAACAAACTTTTCATCTTTTTGCTGAAAAGCAGCATCAAAACTTTCTTTTGAAATGTCAATTCCTATAACTTTGCACATAACGTAGTATTTTATATCAGAAGGATTCTACTGTGTCTTATCAATCCTAAATACAGGCTCTGATCGCCTAATGAACTGTTCAAGATTATGGTAGAAGGAGAAAGGGACTAGCATCCCGAACTGGTTTCATAACCGAATGACGAGCAATAGTCTTTCTCTTTCTCCTCTTTTCCTTCTGATGGTTTAACAATATTCAAACTTAAGGATTTCAATTTTTAGTTGAATTTGCAAACATAGGATGACGAAAGCATTAAGAGACAGGAAGCGTGGACGGAACGAAAAAAGTTAACTTTTTTCGTTCCGTCCACGCTTCTAATATATCGTTTCCAATACCGTCATTCCGAGCGCAGCGAGGAATCTGGCAGCGAGATGCAGCAGATGAATCAATCTCATTATAACAGAATTAAGTAATACCCGGCACCATTGCTATTTATAATCCAATCCCCTTCACAAGGAATATGGAATCCGCTTAATATTACACGCTGATTACCAGAAGGCTTCACCCAGCTTGATTTTATCCGCAATTTGAAAGCTACTCTGCGGATAAGTCTGAGTTTTTCTTAACTTTCGCATGAATTTTAAAATAATATACCGGAATTTGATATGAACAAGTCAGAAATATTACTTTATCAAACCGAAGACGGGCAAACCAAAATTGAAGTCCGGCTGGAAGATGAAACGGTTTGGCTTTCGCAGGTTCAAATGGCAGAACTGTTTCAGACCACAAAGCAAAACATCAGTCTGCATATAAAAAACGTTTTTGATGAAGGTGAATTGCAGGAAAGTTCAACTGTCAAGGATTACTTGACAGTTCAAACCGAAGGCAAACGCGAGGTTCAGCGAAGTTTAATGATTTATAACCTCGATGTGATTATTTCGGTTGCTTACCGCGTGAAGTCGCACCGAGGAACTCAATTCCGTATTTGGGCAACTACACAGCTTCGTGAATATTTGATAAAAGGTTTTGTACTGAACGATGAACGTTTGAAAGAAACAGGACAGGCCAACAAATATTTTGATGAACTGCTGGAAAGAATTCGGGACATTCGCAGTTCGGAGAAAATATTCTATGCAAAAATCAAAGACATTTACACAACTGCAATTGATTATAATCCTAATACCGAAGAAAGTCACTTGTTTTTCAAATCGGTGCAAAACAAAATGCATTGGGCAATTCATGGTCACACTGCATCGGAAATAATCTACAAACGAGTGGATTCTAAAAAACAAAACCTGGGCTTAACAAACTGGCAAAATGCGCCTCATGGAAAAATCAGGAAAACCGATGTTTCAATAGCAAAAAACTATCTGAGTGAAGATGAATTGAAAGACCTGAATTTGATTGTTGACCAGTATCTTTCGTTTGCTGAATTACAGGCACGGAATAGAAAACCAATGTACATGAAAGACTGGATCAGCAAACTCCATGATTTTATGACTTTGAATGACAAGGAAATATTGGATCATGCAGGGACAATTTCGGCAAAAATGGCAAAAGAATTAGCAGAATCGGAATTTGAAAAATATCGTAAAAGCAGGATTGAAATTGAAGATGTGCAGGAATTGAAACAATTGGAAGAAGGACTAAAAGAACTGGAACAAAAAAAGAAAAAAAAGTAGTATGGCTCAAACCCAAAGCATCCCATTGCTTTCAGGCACATTTTGCATTCACATGTTACTAGTCTGTAATCTAAAAATGCCCAGCCCAACCAAACAAAAGATTGCAGCCCCGGCCAAACATTTCTGAGTAATTATTGTTAACATTCAGCGGGAATTAAAAATGTCCGGCATGGAGCATAATGAGCCCTGGCCGGGGATTTGACGGGTGAATAGTGAGGGGAATAAAAAAAATCATAAAATAAAAAAGCTTTATGAGTAAAATCATTTTCGATTGCGCAATTTCACTTGATGGTTTTTTTGCCGGTGATAACAGAAGTCCCGGAAAATCCTATGGGCGGAATTTCCGGAAAACTACACCAGTGGATGTTTAAACAAAAAGCATTTTGGAAACACATCAAAATGGAAGGCGGTGAAGAATCCGGTGCTGACGCTAAGTTAATAGATGATGTGTTCGCTCGCACAGGCTCTTACATAATGGGAAAACGAATGTTTGAAGAAGGTGAAGTCGTTTGGGCAGAAGATTTATATGAAGCAGATGTTTATGTCCTGACCCACGAAAAACGTGAACCCTGGGTTCAAAAGGGGACAACAACTTTTTATTTCATCAATGATGGAATAGAAAGTGCCCTGGAAAAAGCAAGACATTCAGCCGGAGAAAAAGACATTAGAATTCAAGGTGGAGCGGATACTATACAGCAATTTCTCAACGCAGGACTTATTGATGAATTTATGATACATATCGCCCCCGTATTTTTAGGCAGTGGAATCCGGCTGTTTGACGGCATCGACAAGGATAAATACGACATTCAAATTATGGAAGTAGTGCCATCTGACCTGACAACACACTTGAGATATAAACTGACAAAAAAATAAATCCTTATATGACAAAAAAAGAAGACTCTAACGATTAGCAGGCGGATGCAGAAGCACGAAGGTCTGACCGTGTAATCGACTCTGCCCCATATGATCGGAGAGGGAGTGTGCTTGCTTTTCGCCGGAACCATACCCGGTATCTGAGTTGCGCGTTTTGGCACTTATTGTGAGACAATAGAATGCTCAAAAGACCAGTACTAAATTGATTCTGCAATAATTAACAGGCAAAATAATTGGAAAATGGAATTCGACCCAAACAATAATGTTGTTAAACTCTGTATTCAGGGTATAGCCATGGAAGAAAAAGACAATGCTGAAGAAGCAATAAAATTCTTTTTTCAAGCCTGGAATGAAGCTACAAACGATTTTGAAAAGTTTCTTGCATCTCACTATATAGCCAGAAATCAAAAAAATGTTTCCGACAAATTGAAATGGCTGGAGACTGGTTTGCAATTGGCCCTGAAAATTAACAACGACTATTTTAAAGGAATTTTTCCTTCCCTGTATTCAAATATTGCTGAATGTTATGAGGAAGCTGGCGAACCTGAGCAGGCCGGAAAGTATTATGAATTAGCGGCTTCGTTTAAGGATATACCCTCTGACAAAGGTCCTTTTTATCACGGAACCAAAGCAGATCTGCAGCCTGGCGATTTGCTGACAGCAGGGGGCAATTCCAATTACAAACCTGAACTCAAAATGAATCATATTTATTTCACGGCCCTTATCAATGGTGCGGGCCTCGCTGCTGCACTGGCAAAAGGCGATGGACCTGAACGTGTCTATATCGTTGAACCGACAGGGAGTTTTGAAAATGACCCTAATGTTACAGACAAAAAATTTCCGGGCAATCCGACACGCTCATTATAGATCCCTGGAACCATTGAAAATCCTTGGAGAAGTAAAAGATTGGGTGAGGCTGAGGCCTGAAGAACTTCAAAAATGGCGTGAAAAACTGGCGAATAACAAAGGGGAAATTATTAATTGATTTCCGGACGGACTGTGACAATCCGGAGATAACGGTAAAAAATTGAACTGTAAAGGGGGGCAGGATGGCCGGAATGGGGGCAGTATCAGCGGAATATACACCCGGAGCTATAGTGCAATAATAAGCCGTTCCGATAAAACACAAATACCAGGGATTTTGGTCCGGAAGAATTGCCGGAGAACATCGATTGATTTATTGACTTGTGAATGATGAGATACATATTGCGAAATGCAGGTTTCATTACGATTAGGCTCTTATCAAACGGGTGTTAAAGAATGCGAAAAGCCATGCCTGGCCGAAGCAAGTATTGCACCCATGCCGGGCAATTTTGAGGGATTATTCCTAACTTTCGGCGGAAATCAAAAATGCCCGGCTTTGAGTATATATCCCAGGTCAGGCATTTACGCCGGGCCTTATACGGCAGCTTAAAGATGAAACGACAATAATAAATAGAAAGACAAAATGATTAGACTAATTATAACAATTTCGCTTTTAGCAGTGTTTATAAGTTGCAAGCCGACAACTAAAAAAGTAAACAATATGGAAGATCAAAAAAATCAATCAGATAAATCAGCTTCATCTGCTGATACTACACCAAAGGTGACTGGAATAGGAGGGATCTTCTTTTTTTCCGACAATCCTCAGGAAACGAAAGAATGGTATGCTAAAAATTTAGGAATGGAAATCAATGATTGGGGTGCGAGTTTTGAAGCCAGAAATCTTGACAGACCTGATGAGATAAACTATCTTCAATGGAGTCCCTTCAAAAAAGGAGATGAATATTTTTCCCCTTCCAAAAAAGATTTTATGATTAATTACCGGGTCCGGAATATTGAAGGACTTGTAAAAAAACTCAGGGAAAACGGAGTGACAATAGTTGACAGCATTGAGACATACGATTATGGGAAATTTGTACATATTATGGACACGGAAGGCAATAAAATAGAATTATGGGAGCCCGTTTACGATGTGCAAAATGAGAAGTAAGACAACAAAATAAAATAATATGATGATGAACTGATTAAAGAATTCCATCTTTCAGCAAAAGACCTGATTTCTTCCCTCAGGCTTGCAGTCCAGAAATCCGCTATATTTTACTTTTTCATTGCATGATGAAACCGTAAATCTGAAATCTGAAATTTGAAATCTTTACACTACATTTCCTTTAGGAAATTTCAGTATTTATCCTGAACTTTCGCCCATGAAATTTGCCAGCTTAAATGAATCTGCCTTGAAAAGAAATAAGGGTGCTTTTAGCCTTCTATTTCCGGCAATTCAAAAAAGAAAATAATGAACAAAATATACATTACAATCATAGGTATAGCATTGATTTTGGTCGGGTGCAAATCGAAAGATGACTTTAAACCTTTAATTTCAGAATATTATTATGAATACATGGATTATAATTATCCATGTAAACCAAATCCGGAGGGAAATGGGATTGTTGAAATTAAGTATTCCGGTTCAAGGATTATTAAAAGAGAGGGTGGGGTAATACCGATCAATCCTCTGACTGGATATGATTACAAATTCTTTAAAGGGGTTTATGATGAAATTGCATATTCCGGTAATATGGCCTTGATTAGAAATAGAGTCGCAGCTGGAAATGATACGCTGTCTGTAGCTGACAGGGAGATTTTATTTGATTCACAAGGTCGGATACTCCGGAAAATTCAACCCAATAAAAATAATAATCTAAAAACAGACACCTTAAATTTTTATTACGATTTGAATGGATTACTAAATAAAATTGTAAATATTCAGGCATATACAACTGAAACATCAAGTTTTTATTTTAACAATAGAAATAACCTGGATAGTATAGTGAATATAACATCCAGTGAAGGAGATTTAATTTTTCAAACGAATGAATATTTTGGGGATTATGACAATGCCCAAAATCCAATAAAAAGTTTAATGATGTTTAATGAAACATTTAAGCGATCATTATCACAAAATAACTACCGATATTATTTATTGAAAAAATATGATTCAAATAACAATTTAATTGAGCAAACAGAAAGGACATTTGACTTGTCCTATGACAATTCGGGGAATCCGCAATTCGATAAATATTAACTACCGGCAATAACAATTCATAGTCAGTGGCCGCCTATAGGTTATCAAGATCAATGAGTAATAACATAAACATCCTATCGTTCACATCCTCCATTTAAGCTTGTCGGAGAAATTACTGTTTAGCAGGGACATTCGCCGGAACAAGTCAAAGACATGAAAAACGGATCAGCAAAACTTAAAGATCAAGGTATTGAGGCGATAGAGGACTAATAATGACCATACGCGACAAAAACACTAAATCTTATGACAACAACGAAACCTAAGGACATTGACGAATATATAGCAGGGTTTCCGGAAGACATTCAAAATAATTTAGAACAAATTCGTTCGGAAATTAAAAAAGTGGCGCCGGAAGCGGAAGAAAGTATTGGTTACGGTATGCCTGCCTATAAGATTAATGGGAAAGCCCTGGTGTATTTTGCAGCATTCAAAAACCACATTGGCTTTTATGCAACACCTACAGGACACGCAGAATTTGTAAAAGAACTTTCAATCTACAAGCAGGGAAAAGGTTCTGTTCAATTTCCATTTGACAAAGCAATGCCTTTAAGTTTAATAAGCGAAATTGTGAAGTTCAGAGTTAAGGAAAATTTACTGCGGACAAAAATAAAAGGGAAAACAACGAAGCACTAAAACATGGAATGATTCATTGAATTCCGGAAAAGCTCAGCTGAGCCGGCCAGTTTAGGTGCAGCATCTCCTTAGGCTCTGGAAACATAAACAAGCACCCAAACGTGTTTGAGCGATTGTTGCTTCAAATTTACTTTCCTCCCGGAATGAACCGGACTCCATAACTATATTAATCAGGACCAGTGACCTGATTCTATCGCTGATCTCCTGCATGGCGCCTTTGGGAAGGGGGGAGGTTTCAAAGTTGCCATAAATCATAATGCCCTTCGCTTCGCCCGGGCCTGCTTCTTTTCTGCTTGAAAGGCGAAGGGAGTCTGAATGAGACAGAGATCGGGGTGTCTGTATTGTGAATGGCTTTTTTATGCAAATTTTGCCGGATTTGTCATGAACAATAATAAAATGGATTTGTTGATTTTCCACTTGATAATTACAATTAATATAAAATGCCATGGCATATACATGCAGTCATATTGAGAATGCCGATAGTGATATGAGCGCGAATACACCTGAAGGCTGTGAGGAATGCTTAAAAATGGGTGATACCTGGGTACATCTCAGGCTCTGCCTTGAATGCGGGCATGTAGGTTGTTGCGATGATTCAAAAAACAAGCATGCTACCAAGCATTTCCATAAAACCGGGCATCCGGTTATCAAATCCTTTGAACCTGGTGAAGACTGGGTGTACTGTTATGTTGATGGACTTATATCTGAATAGTACCTGCGGGTTTGAGGAATTATTTCCCCTGAGATTTTTGTTTGATCAAAAATGAAAAAATCCCGGATAGTTTAGACTTTTTCTGATATCTCACACTCAATACGAATGGCAAAACTGTTGCTGATTCGAAATGGTATTATTTTGAACTAAGTCCTTCTGCAGATGTTCTGGGGGGAAGAATCATATTCCGGAATGTTGCCCGAATAATGAGGACCGAATAAATAAGTGCAATATATTCTCTGAACCAATGGCTAAAAAATATAAGAGCTTATTGCTTTCAGGAGTGTTCCTGGTGACATGCACTTGTCTGTGTGCCCAGGATTTTAGTACCGACTCGGGATTCGTATCATTTTACGGAATGAGTCCTTTTGAAAACATCAGGGGAGATAACCATGGGGTGGAAGCTACCCTTAATACAAAAACCGGCGGGCTTGAATTCCATGCGATGATAAAATCTTTTCATTTCCAGAATGAAACTATAGAAAAGGACTTCAATGAAGAGTTCATGGAGTCGGATAAATATCCGGAATCCGATTTTGTTGGAAGAATCTTAAACCTTGCCGATATTGATTTCAATAAACCTGGAGAATATCAGGTCCTGGTGGGGGGCAAACTGCGCATTCATAACGTGACCCGGAGGGTCTCACATCCCGGAGTCCTGAGGGTTACCGAAGACGAACTAATTGCGAAATCTCAATTTATACTGAAACCTGAGGATTTTAAAATCAGGTTGCCGAAAATGTTTGGCGTAAAAGTAGCAAGCGAAATCAATGTGTCGGTGGATATAAGATATAACAGGCAGAAAAGAAATTAAATTATAGGACTCGTCCTGCCAACATGGGGGATAAGCTTAGGATGATGCCTGATTGCCAAAAGACGATAGGTAATTATGGTTCGGCATTTGAAGAGTATAATGCGGATTGATACAAACTCTTCAACTTCAATTTTTCCCTTTGAATTTTGAACTTTGCCCTTTTTAGGGTATCCTTTACCATTTCAAAAAAAATAGCCTGGAATTATGAAGTAAATTAGAGATATTCAGTTTAATTGATTACCTTTAAACTTTCTAATTACCAGAAAATTAACTATGGCTTCTGCTATCAAAATATTAATTGCTGACGATCACCGGATACTAAGGGAAGGGCTCATAAATTTGCTCTCCGAATATTCGGATATTGAGGTGATAGCTGAAGCTGAAAATGGTCGTGAAGCCGTTAAACTGGCCCGTAAACTCATACCTGACCTATGTATCTTTGATATTAGCATGCCTGAATTAAATGGCATTATGGCCATTATCCAGCTTAGAAAAAGTCTGCCTGATGCCAGAGTGATAGTCCTTTCAATGCATTCGGAACAGGAACTTGTCTGGAAAGCTTTCAGGGCCGGTGCTTATGCTTATCTGCTAAAAGATTGTTCTTCTACTGAATTGGTTGTTGCTATCAGGCGGGTTCATTCAGGTAAAAAGTACATAAGCGAAGACATCTCAGATACCCTATTGCAAGATTTTCTGGATTCAAGGTGGCATGACCAGGAGGTATCTTATATTCCGATTTCCAACAGGGAAAAAGAAGTATTGCAACTGATTGCAGAAGGCAAATCTTCGAGGGAAATAGCAGATTTATTGTTTATAGGTTCTAAAACAGCTGAGTCACATCGTAGAAATATTATGGAAAAACTTCATTTGCATACAGTGTCAGAATTAACCAAGTATGCTATTCGAAATGACATCACCTCCATCGACTAATTCTTCCCTATTTTTTCTTTAAGGTTTATTATTCAATAAATGAGGAAAACCCTTAGTAATATTATTTAATGGAAGGGTACTTTTGTAATGGGATATTATAGTTAATAAAAATTATCTATAAAGCGCTATAAACCAGGAGTGTAATAAATAAAGCGCTAACAGACCCCGATTAAATCGGGATGACTATCATTATTGCATTTGAGAAAAAGCGGTCCGGCACACCATTAAAATTTTCAAAGGCGTGCTGAGCCGCTTTTTCTTTTGGCAAGATATACCGTCATCCTTATGCAAGTAAGGATCTGATTGAGCCCAGTATTTGGATTTTTTTTATTAGATGAAAGTTTACTTGGATGGTAAATGATTGAACGGAATGAAAGCTGCTATTTACTCTTTATACTATTATATAAGACGCTGGATACCTGATAAGGTATCTTTCAATAAATTCTCCAGTCCAAAATTAATATGGACGGTGGGAGTAGCTTTGACCGTATTTCTTGGTATACTCTCAATACCTGGATTTTCTCAATCCCTTGTTTTTTCCTCGACCAATCCGGCGGTTTCCAGCGCAAACCTTGCTCCCGGATCTGTAAAACAGCCGATTTACCGGGCTGTTTTAGTAGCAAGTGGAGGTGGTGGAAATTTAACTCAGGTCACATTTACACCTAGTGGAACCTTTGCAAGTTCTGATATCAGCAAGTACCAATTCTGGTATAATACAACTGATAATCTATCAACAGCTTCCACAAATGGCCCGGATGTAACCACTATCCCAGCTTCAAATAATTTGGTAACATTCCTTGTTTATTCTCCATATTTTGCAAATGCAACTTATTATATGTGGATAACTGCTGATATTTCAGCAGGTGCAACAAGCGGCCATACTTTAACTGTCGCTGCTCTTACAACAAGCAATTTTACAATTAGTCCCGGGACAAAAAGCGGCACAATGTATATAGGTGGTACCCAGACAATAAATGCGCCGGTGCTATGGTACAATGTCAGCTGGTTGTACCGCAAGGCAATCACAATTGATTATACAAAAGTTATAAGCGGAGCTCACACTGACTTCCCAGTGCTTATCAGCATAACTGACACTGATCTTCAAACTAAAGCTCAATCAGATGCTGATGATATTCTTTTTATTGCGTCGGATGGTACTACAAAGCTTTCGCATGAAATAGAAAGTTACACCAGCGCTTCAGGGATCCTTGTCACATGGGTTAAGATTCCAAGCCTTTCGTCTTCAGCGAATACTGTTATCTATATGTATTATGGCAATGCTGCTGCAACATCTCAACAAAATGTTACAGGAACATGGAATACTAATTTCAAAGGTGTTTATCATCTGAATAATGCCTTTACGGATGCCACTTCCAATGCCAATAATGGAACAAATACAGGCACAACCAACGTTACAGGAAAAATTTCAAATGGCAGGGGATACGTGCGGGCTGATGGAAGTGACTACATTACTATCAATGGTTTCCTGGGTTCTCCAACCAGCTTCACATTAAGCGCATGGGCGACACTTACGACAGCCGATCCAAATGGATCGGAGATCATAAGCATGGGTGACAATGCATTATTGCGATATGACGAAGCAAGTGCCAACAGAACGTCTGGCGTTGTTTATAACGGCTCTGGAGTATGGACTACAACAGGTTCTGGAATTAACTATGCCGGCACAGGATGGCATTATGTTGTTTATACATTTGACAATGTCGGACATTCCCAAAAGTTATATGTTGACGGGGTTCAGATTGCCACATCATCTTCAACGGCATGCCCTGTATACACCAGTGGTGGAACGAATACATTCATCGGTAAACATGGCAATGCAAATGTCAACTTCGATTTTGACGGGACTATCGATGAAGCACGCGTAGCCAATACAAGCAGGTCATTGGGCTGGGTACGTACTGAATACTATAACCAGAACTCACCTTCAACATTCTATGCTGTTGGTGCGGAAACTTATGGAGTGCCAACTCTCACCTTATCTACATCCTCACTTAGCGGATATAGTTATTGTTTGGGCTCAGGTCCTTCAAGTTCTCAAAGCTTTACAATCAGTGCTTCGGGTTTAACAGGTTCCGGAAATATAACTGTTCCAGGACCTACTAATTATAATGTATCTACAGATAACACGAACTTTTATACTTCGGTAACTTACCCTTTTGCAAGTGGAATTATTACAGGGCAGCCCAAAACAGTTTATGTAAGATTAAAAGCCGGTTTATCAGCAAATAATTATAACAGTGAAAATATTACATTTTCCGGTGGTGGACTGTCATCACCCCCTACGGTAAGCAATAACGGAACAGTGTACGCAATTCCAGCGTCACCCACGGCAGGCAATAATGGTCCCTTATGCACAGGGAGTACTCTCTCACTCACAGCATCAACTATTTCAGGGGCAACTTATTCGTGGACCGGTCCCAATAGTTATACTTCATCCTCTCAAAACCCAACCGTAAGTACAAGCGCTACAACGGCCATGACAGGCACATATTATGTAACTGCAACAGTAAACGGATGTTCAGGTTCTGCCGGGACAACCGCTGTCACCGTATCAGATGCACCAAATATATCTCAAGTCCCTGCGAATTCTATTTTGTATTATAAATTTTCAGGAAATGCCAATGATGAAGCAGGCACTAATAACGGCACGCTGCAAAACAATCCTACGCTGAACCCGGACCGCTTCGCAATCGCTAATAGAGCTTATGTTTATAATGGAAGTACACAATACGTTTCAACGACGTACTCTTATGCCAACCCTACCAATTTTACAGTCTCGATATGGTTTAAAACAGCAACTACTTCTGGTGGAAAACTAATTGGATTTGGAAATGCACAGACAGGCTCAAGCGCATCATATGACCGACATATTTATATGAACAATGCAGGCCAGCTATATTTCGGTGTTTATACCGGGGCCGTTGTTACCATTTATTCCCCACTTACTTATAATGATAATAAGTGGCATCTTGTCACTGCCACTTTATCGGGCACATCCGGTATGGTTTTATATATTGATGGTGCACAGGTTGCCTCAAATGCTAATACCATCGCTCAAAGTTATACCGGCTACTGGAGGATAGGCTACGATAATATCAATGCCTGGCCATCGCAACCCAGCAGCTTCTATTTTAACGGAATGCTGGATGATGCATTGGTTTACCATACTGCATTAAATTCAACGCAAGTTGCAACCTTATATAATTCTCCTGACGGAGCGGGGAACTATGGCGCTGTCTGTGCAGGATCAATCCTTAATTTAACAGCGACGACTGTTAGTGGTGCTACTTATTCCTGGACAGGCCCTAACGGTTTTACTTCATCTTCACAAAATCCATCATTCACCTATTCTTCAGGATATGAAGGTATTTATACTGTACAAGTA
This sequence comes from uncultured Bacteroidales bacterium, assembly GCA_963787195.1. Lineage (GTDB taxonomy): Bacteria > Bacteroidota > Bacteroidia > Bacteroidales > JAGOPY01 > CAWBCI01. Next base: position 49,434 of record CAWBCI010000022.1, on the reverse strand, counting down.
ATTTTATCCGGAGGGTGTTCCTCAACGGCCTATACCGCTGTATCCACTGCCGTATCACCTCCTGCTTCTATTTCCTATGCTGGTTCTCCTTACTGTTCAGGCGGCGGAAATGCAAGTGTAACATTATCAGGTACCACTGGCGGAACATTCTCTTCGACATCGGGATTGTCAATTAATTCTACAAGCGGAGAAATTAATCTTGGCAGCAGTGTTCCTGCTACATATACTGTTTCTTATACTGTTACAGTTGGCTGTACTACCATAGCCACTACAGCCGTAACAATAAACTACTCCCCGATAATTACCGGTACCAGCCCGGGTTCGAGAACAGGACCGGGAACAGTTGTTTTGGGCGCTTCTGCAAGTGCAGGAACTATTAACTGGTACAGCACTTCGACAGGAGGGTCATCTTTGGGTACAGGGACATCTTTTACTACACCTTATATAAGCACAACTACTACCTATTATGTTGATGCTACCTATAATGGATGCACAAGTTCAACACGAACTGCCGTGCTTGCTACTGTTGTGCCAGTTCAGCCTACAGGTCCTGCAGCCAGTTGGAATTACCTTACGCAAGCCGGTGTATTAGGAACAAGCTATAGCTGGATTGACTGTACTTCAGGTTCAAATATAGTTAGCGGTGATGATGCTCAGGCGCAGATTAACTGGCCTTTTAACTTCAGCTTTTATGATAATAGCTATACAAGCTCAAATCTATTGAGTGTTGCTACAAACGGATTCATCAGGTTGGACGGTGTGGCCAGCACTGATTATGCAGCAGCCAGCGCATATGATTTAACATCTACAGCCACTGGCCTTGGCCAGATAATTGCTATGGCTGTGTATGATGATAACATTAGTAGTGGTGGTGGTGGTGGTGGTGGTGGTGGTGTTAGTGGTTGGGTAAGATACCTGGTAACCGGCACTGCGCCAAACCGGATTTTTACCATTGAATATAATAACCTTGAAATTGACTACAATGATAGCAGATATGCCGATGTGCAGGTGAGTTTTTATGAATCCATCAACAAAATTGTATTGAAGTTTGGGACGGATAACATCATTGCAAGTGGAGTTGACATGGGTATTCATAGCGGAGTAAATACTTTTTTTAACAAGTGGCAGGAAGTATATAGTGGTACTAATAATACCTGGATTGAATATACACCTCCATATCTTGAAGTAAATGCAACAATTGGTACCGCAGTGGCTTATTATCCGACCCTTAAGACTGCTTTCGATTATATTAATAATGGTACGCACAAGGGAGCTATAACAATAAAAATAAAACATAATACAACAGAACCGGTTTCGGCTGTTCTCAATGCCAGTGGTACAGGAGCTGCAAATTATGCTTCTGTAATAATCTATCCTACTTTATCCGGTCTTTCAGTAAGCGGAGACCTGGCAACGCCACTCATTGACTTAAATGGCGCCGATAATATTATCATTGACGGAAGGGTAAATAGTACAGGAACAACAAAGGATTTGACAATAAACAATACAAGCATATCCGCAACAACCGGGACTTCTACTATCCGTTTTATCAATGACGCTACAAATAATACCCTTAAATATTGTAACCTTAAAGGATCGGAAACAGATGTAAACAGCGGGATACTTTTCTTTTCAACTACGACGGTAAGTATTGGAAACGATGGCAATACCATAAGTAATAATAATATAACAAGTTCAGTTACTGCAAATCGTCCCACAAATGCAATTTATTCAGCAGGGACAAGTGGGAAAGATAACAGCGGAAATCTAATCAGCAATAACAATATTTACGATTTTTTAAAACGTAGTGCTGCTTCCAATGGGATTTTGCTTTCTTCGAATAGCACTGCATGGACAATTGATGGAAATAGTTTCTATGAAACTGCCTCTTTCATTCCTACGGGGAGTGTGACTTACAATGTCATACAAATCAGCAATACTTCCGGGAATGGATTTATTGTTACAAATAATTATATCGGTGGAAATACGGCGCTTTGCGGAGGAACAGCCTGGACGAAAACGAATGCAGTCAATAATATTTTCAGCGCTATTAATTTAAATGTTGGAACCACTACTGCCAGTTCTGTTCAAAACAATACGATTAAAAACTTTAGCTGGGCTAATTCCTCCAATGCCTCCTGGACTGCCATTACTTTAACGGGTGGAAATGTAAATATTGGTACAACAAGCGGAAATACAATTGGAGCAGCTACCGGGACCGGATCTATAACTGTTACCGGAGCAACATCCGGATTAAATGTGTATGGGATAAATATAAGCAGCATCGGTACGATTGATTGTCAGAAGAATACGATTGGATCCTTCACTGTAAGCAATGGAGCAACATTGGCTGGTAATATTTATGGTATTAATAAAGATGCAAGTGCAGGAACCACGACCATTAGCAATAATAATATTGGAAGTACGATTACAGCAAATAGCATCAATGCCAGTTCTGCAAGTACGGCAAATGCTCAGCTTGTTTATGGAATTTACAATGCAGGAACAGGAACTATTACAATATCGAATAACATTATCTCAAAAATCAAGAATGGAACTACTAACACCACCGTTGGAACATCAGGTCTGGTAAATGGAATAACTTCTTTAAATGGAACAATTACGATCTCCGGTAATACTATTTACGACTTGTCTATTGCAAATGCCAACACAAATGCCAGCAATAGTGCCTCAGTTTGTGGTATAGCACTCAACGGAACTGCAAACCCTAAAACCCTTAGCGGGAATACCATCTATAATTTATCAAACACTTATGCTTCGTTTGCCGGTAATATAATAGGGCTGTATTTTGCAGGAGGTACAAGCGCTAATTCTGTTTCGGCAAATTTCATCCATAGTTTATCGGTTTCCGGAGCAAGTTCAACAGCAGCAAATATATATGGCATAAAGATAGCTTCTGGACTTACTACTTATTCCAACAATATTATCAATTTGGGTGGAAATACCCGAACCAGCGTTTACGGAATTTACGAAACCGGGGCTGCAAGTAATAATAACAATCTCTATTTCAATACAATTTATATTGGCGGAAGTCTCGCTTCAGGAAGTACAAATAAGTCGTATGCTTTATATAGCGCTGCTTCGACCAATGTCCGGAATTTCAGAAATAATATTTTTATGAATGCCCGTTCAACCACTGCAGGAGCAAACTTGCATTTTGCGGCTTATTTTAATTATACGGCAAGCACAAACATAACACTTAACTATAATGATTATTTTGTTTCTGGTACCGGAAGTGTAATAGCTTACTGGAATGGAGCAAATAAAACAGCATTACCAATTATTACCGGACAAGATGCAAACAGTTTAGCAATTAACCCGAATTTTGCTACACCAGGAGGAACAAATTTTTCAGATTATTATACAGCTACTTCTTTAGCAGGCGTTTCCGGAACAGGTATTCTAAGCGATTATGAAGGCGTTACCCGCAACAGCCCACCCAAAATGGGTGCTTTGGAATTTTCCCAAGCTTTTATCTGGGAGGGAAATACCAGCGAGGATTTTGGGACCGCAAGCAATTGGCAAAATGCAGCTATCCCACCCAATGGCGCTGACTTTTCGTTTGCTGCAACACCTGCAAATAATTGTAAGTTAGATGCTAACCGGGCCTTTAATACAATTACCAATGCCCAAAGTGCCAAAAAACTTGTAGTAAATGGGAAGCAGCTTACTATTACCGGAAATTTAGCCTTTAGCAATGGCGCTCAAATTGATGCCACCGCAGCTTCATCAATAATGGTTTTTTCAGGAACAGCTGTTCAAAGCATTCCTTCGGGAGTTTTTGTGAGTAATACCATTGATGCTTTAACCCTGAACAATAGTAATGGATTGACCCAAAATGGAGATTTGACGCTGACAACAGCATTTACTCTGACAAGCGGTGCCTATACGATTGGCGCAAATACTTTAACTATTAACGGTGCTGTTTCCGCAACTTCGGGTTCCTTAACCGGCGGAAGCACATCAAACATTATCATAGGTGGAAGTGGAGCAAATACAACATTGCCGGGTGTTACGCTTAACAATTTGACACTAAACCGTAGCAATGGAATTACTACCGGAGGAGCATATAAGCGTTGCCGGAACACTGGCACTCACCAATGGAACCTTAACTTTAGGAGCAAATACATTGACTATTTCGGGAAATTCACCCACCCGCACAAGTGGAAATATAAATGCCAGCAATGTCGCTGCATCTGTAGTGTTTAACAATTCAACGGCAATTACGCTGGCAGCATCATTGTTTACAGGAAATATAAATAACCTGACCATCAATGGTGCAGGTATCACTGCGGGGAGCGATTTAAGTATAATCGGAATCCTGAATTTACAGAGCGCCAATCCCTCTGCTACAATGGGTAGTCTCGAAATGGATATATACACACTCACCCTGGGCGCTAATGCTAATACAACAGGACTTGGGGATGTTACCGGTATTGTAAAAAGAACAAGCTTCGTTGCCGGCGTTAGCTATACTTTCGGAAATCGGTATAATACTATGATTTTTCAGAATACGGGGACACTCCCGACAGAGATGAGCATCAGGGTAAGTATTGGTGCTGCACCTTCCTGGAAACCTGATGCCATGCTGCGGATTATTGAACCCATACAAACAGGTGCCAGCGGTGCGTTTTCAACAAACAATCTCAACTACCTTGATTCCGAGCTCAATGGGAATACCGAAGCTAACCTGACTTTATGGAATTGGCAACCCGGCTATCCGGTTCCGGTTGAACACGGTGTGTCAAATATAAACACGACACAAAATTGGATAGGCTCTGCAAATTTCCCTGTAGAAATTCTTCCTTCCTCTTTTGGTACCGAATATATAAGCTTTGCTAATTCACAGAATGTTCTGAATACCTGGAATGGCTCAGCCAGTACCGATTGGAATGATTGGATTAATTGGACAAAAGGAGTAGTTCCGGGTTCTGCGGATGATGTAATAATACCTAATACTGCAGCCTTATTATATGAACCCACAATGCCTGCAAGTACTACAATAAATTCATTGACAATACAGGCTGGAGGTGTTGTAAACGGAGGGACTGGTACTGTTTTTACTCTTGCCGGCGGATCAGGTGCATGGATTCAAAATGGAATATTAAATCCCGGTACCAGTACGATAGTTTTTACGAATGCTGCAGCAACCTTATCCGGTACAACTAATTTCTATAATTTGACCATTAACAGTGCTGCCGGATTAACCCCGGGATCAGGCAGCATAATGCGGATCGGCGGTTCAATAACAAACAACGGAACCTTTAATGCCGCATTGTTACCAAATACCGTTGAATATAATGGTGCAGACCAGGCAATAATTATTCCTAATGGTTCAATTCCCGGATATCATAACGCAATCCTTAGTGGAAGTGGCACCAAAACATTATCCGGAGCTTTTATGATTATTACCGGAGACTTTCACATCACGGGTACAACCACAGTTGTGGCTGCAGCCAATGTTGATATAGCAGGAAATATGATTATTGATGCAGGCACAACTGTTGCAGCAGGAGCTTACACCTACCACATGGGTGGAAATATTACCAACAATGGGACCTTTACTGCCTCTGCCGGCAATACCATTGTTACGAATGGAACATCACTACAAGCCTTTTATGGAACTTCAGTTGCAAACTTTTATAATTTAACTATAGACAATAACGCCGGTGTGGTTTTTTATAAAGACGTAAACGTATATCAAACCCTGACCCTTTCCAATGGAAATATGATAATTGGAGAAAACACCCTGGGAATTAATGGAACTATCAGTCAGACTTCAGGATATATCGAAACAAGTACCCTCTCTTCATTGAGTTTTGGTGGGACGACAGCCATTACTCTTGCAAGCAATTTATTTTACACCCCGCCTTCCATTAACAATCTTAGCATTAATCGTTCAGGTGGAGTTGAACTTTCCTGTGATTTTACCGTAAATGGCACACTCAACCTTCAAAGTGCAAATCCAACTGATATTAAGGGAACGCTTGATATGGGAACCTATACCATGTTAATGGGCCCAAGTGCCATAAACACTGGAACAGGTGACATGACCGGCATAGTTAAAAGAACCACCATTTTAACGAATACTGAATATACTTTTGGACATCAATACTCCAGTATCACTTTTCCGGCAATTGGAACACTTCCTACCGAAATATCTATGAAAATCAGCATTGGAGTGGTGCCAGCTTGGAAAGCAAATGCAATTAAGAGGGTTTATGATATCAGTCAAATTGGAGGAAGCGGAACAAGAGGTCTTCTTAAAGCTCATTATCTGGATAGTGAATTAAATGAAAATGAAGAGGTTAATATTAGTTTTTTCAGCTATATTTTCCCAAGCACAACCTTGTTAGATCGTGGGCGTACTGAAATTAATACAAGTGAAAATTGGATAACATTAAACAATGCCGATTTCGGTAATCTCCCACCTGTATTTGGTGTGATTGAACATAGTTTCGGAGTATCAACCTCCGATATAATAACCTGGGATGGTTCTGAAAGTACCGATTGGTTCGATCAATACAATTGGACACCTGCCGATAGCCCTGATTCTACAAAAATAATTATCATACCCGACAGTTCTACCACACCACGTGATCCAGTTATAGCTGATGCAAGTGTTGATACAGTATTTAATTTAACAATACAAGCTGGTGGGATATTATCTGCTGGGGCCGGATCCCAACTTACAATCAGGGGCTCAAGCGGTGCCTGGACTTGTAACGGAACTTTTAACGCAAGTACGGGTAAAGTGATTTTCGATCATGGTATACTATCAAACATTGTAACAGTGTCAGGTACAACTGACTTTTATGACATAGAGGTAGGTGCCTATACGACCTTGCAACCCGTTTCGGGATGTGTTTTGAGAATTGAGGGCTCTGGTACTGCCGATATGACCAACAGCCAGGTTGATTTCTCAACCATCAATAATACAGTGGAGTTTAACGGTGTAAATCAAACGATTGTCTATCCGTATGGTATAGGAGTCAATAATGGATTTTTCAACCTGATACTAAGTGGAAGTGGAACCAAGACGATGCCAGATACAACCATGCTAGTCAATGGTGATTTTACCTTATCCGGTACGGCTTATGCAATAGCTGCAGATACAATGATTGTGCTTGGAAATACTACCATTGGACCGGATGCAAGCTTTGCTACAGGCAGTTGTCAACATTTTTATGGCGGTAACTTTGAAAACAGTGGGACATTCACACCAACGAGTGGCGGTACAGTTTCTTTCAATGGAACATCAGCACAAACAATATCAGGAAGTTCTGCCACCAGTTTTGATAATTTAAGCATAGCAAATCTTCAAGGTATAAGCCATGGAGTCCGATATAAATGTAAATAACGTGCTTACATTCAATAATGGGAATTTACGTGTCGGTGCAAATACATTGGGGATTAATGGAACGATCAGTCATTTTTCAGGCCATATTGAAGTTAACAGTACTTCATCCTTATCTTTTGGCGGAACAAGTGCCATTACATTAAATGATAACCTGTTTAATGAAAATCCAACAATAAGCAATCTTACTATTAACCGCTCTGGTGGAGTTATATTGGGAAATGAAAGCATCACTGTAAATGCTGCGCTGGATTTACAGTCAGGAACACTGACACTGGCCGCCAACAGTTTAACCATTGCAGGAAATACTCTTAGCAGGACTAATGGTAATATTAACGCAAGTAACACGAGTGCAACACTGGCATTCACCAATAGCTCGGCAATCACACTTCCGGCATCTGTTATCACAGGAAATATCAATAATCTGACTGTCAATGGAGCCGGAATCAATGCCGGTGGAGATATTTCAATAAATGCTGTGCTTAGTCTCATAGGTGCTAATCAGTCAGCTACTCTTGGTAGGCTGGATATGAGTACTTATACTTTAAATATGGGCGCTTCAGCTACTACCATTGGTATTGGCGATGTTACCGGGATTGTAAAAAGGCAGCATACTTTTTTAAATGGAGTAGACTACAGTTTTGGAAACCAATATACAACACTCAACTTCCTGAATATTGCAGGAAGTACAAAGCCCTCCTGGATAAGTTGTAAGATAGAAATAGGAGCTGCCCCTGTTTGGAGAAGCGAAGCCGTGAAACGCATCTATAGTTTTGCACAGGATCCGGCAGGCAATGACAGGCTTTTTACAAAATTGCATTATCTCGACAGTGAATTAAATGTGGCTGAAACGGATGAATCGGAGCTTGAAATATGGAATGATTACGATGGTCTTGCAACAGGAGATAACACCTTTGTTGATGGACATACAGCATATAATTCGACTGAAAATTGGGTTGGTTTAGTGGGCCTGGCCAATAATTCCATTGCGCCTTCTACCACCTTTGCCAAGCAATACGGATTGGGATATTCTGATGTAAGTGTAATTACATGGACAGGACTTGGTTCGGTTTCCTATCCGGGTGACTGGAGTTTGCCGGGACATTGGTCGGGTGGGGTGCCTGGTATTGATGATGATGTGCTCATCCCTTCAACATTGCCCTCAGGAAGTTCTGGTTATCCTTATCGGAATTTACTTCCTGCATTATCACCTGCTTCAGCCAATACAATCGAAATTGAGCCCGGGGCAAGCCTTGGTTCAGATGCTTATGAAATTACGGTTTCTGGTTATGGTGATGCCTGGATGAATAATGGAACATTTATTCCCGGCACCGGAAAGGTAATTTTTAACCATGGTAATGAATTAGAAGTGGTCAACCTTATAGGGACTACTAACTTCTATAATTTAACTGTACAGGATAAAACATATATCAAAGCAGCAACGGACTGCATTACAAGGGTAGCCGGTACATTTATGGCCCACAGCGGAAGTATTCTCGATTTTACAGACAATACCAATACCGTGGAGTATAACGGTTCGGGTTCACAAACAGTAGTGAACCCGACGAATGCCACTATACCTGGTTATCACAACTTAATTGTCAGTGGTGGCGGTATTAAAACATTGCCTGCCTCATCATTAAATATACTAGGTAATTTTACTGCCAATGCTACAATTTCGGCTACAGGTGACACACTGGTGATGAATGGTACTGCTGCGCAAAGCATATCCGGTTCTGTGGCTCCAGGCTTGAATGACTTTATGAATTCGAATACCACGGAAACGGTTACAGCCGGTGTTAATGTGAATTGCTCGGGAAAATTTACCAATACAGGCGTGCTTGATATGACAAGCTATGTACTGGGTGTTACAGGTACGGTAACAAATTCGGGGACCGTAAAAACGACTTCGACAAGCAGTACATCATTGCCTTCAGGCAAAACATGGGCAGGTACTGTACAGTATTATTCTGCCACTGGTGCACAAACTGTAATGGCAGGAACCTACAACAATCTCACATTGAGCAATACCAGCGGTACTCAATCAGCCAGCGGCAATCTTACCGTAAACGGAACCTTAACTACCACATCAGGAGGACGCTTGAATATGGTGACCAATCAATTACTGGGAACATTGACTACAATCACCAATGGTGGTACCATTCAAACTCAAAATACAAGCTCCACACCAATTCCTACAGGTAAAACCTGGGGGGGGACGGTTCAATTTAATGCGACAACCGGCGCACAAACCATTATGTCTGGTACATATTCCACACTAAGCCTGAACAATACAAGCGGCACTCAAACATCAAGCGGAGCAATAGCAGCAACTAATTTGAACACATCATCAGGTGGCATTTTTAATATGGTCACATACGCCCTAAGCGGATTAACTACCCTGTCGAATTTGGGGACTTTAAGAACGCAAAACACATCGTCAACGCCATACACTTCAGGACTTAGCTGGGGAGGAACGGTTATTTTTGATGGATTATCAGGACAAACCCTGCCAAGCCCTACATCGACCTTTAATAATCTTACCATCAGCAACACTGCCGGTGTGACTGCAGCTGCCGATCAAACGGTGAATGGTATTTTAAGCCTTAATACTAACCCTGATGCAACTCACGGCAGTCTGGAGATGGCCACCTACACACTTTACCTTGGAGAGAACTCTACTACCATCGGCACAGGCGATGTTACAGGCATTATCACACGAACATCATTTACAACTAATAAGACTTATACCTATGGTAATGCAAATCAATATGTATTGTTTCCGGTTGTTGCCGGTCAAACATTACCTACATCATTTAGTCTGAGGGTAACACTGCTTGCTACTGCTCCCGATTGGGTTGATGAAGCTACGAAGCGCCTTTACGAAGTTGCACAAACAGGCGGGGCAAATACAAAAGCCACTTTAAGTGCCAACTATCTTGATTCGGAACTGGATGAAAATGCAGATGAAAGCATATTATCGTTCTGGCAAAATGTATATCCTTTCGCCCCTGAAGATATATTGGAGTTAGGATGGTCAGATTATAATGTTGATGAAAACTGGATAACCTTCTCTGATGCAGATTTTGGACTTATACCCGGTGTTATGGGTTATTTTAAAATTACTATTGCCCCCACGCAATTTGAGTTTCGCACATGGAACGGTAGCCAGAGTACAACAACCTGGAATACTGCAGCAAACTGGACTCCTCAGGGTATACCTACATCAGCACTTGGTGTAATTATTCCGGATGTTGACAGTTCAAATAATTATTCTCCTGATATACCGGTTGGTGCTGCTGGAAAATATGTCATTCTCCAGGATGGAGGTATATTAAATGCTGCAACTGATGCTACGCTTACGCTTTCAGGAAATGGAAATGTCTGGTCTACTGAATCAGGAGGGGATTTTAATCCGGGGAATAGTAATGTTTCTTTCGTTGGTGATACTGCAGCCGGTGTTGTCCGTACAGCAGGACATACAGATTTTTATGATCTCACAATTGCTGACAGTACCTCGTTCAGGCCCGGTGTGAACTCGTATATTGGCATTGCAGGCACGCTAACGAACAATGGGGTTCTTGATGCAGCCACGAACCACAATACCATCGAGTTTATAAAAGATGCTTCCTTTACGATTCCTAATCCCAATGGTTCTGTTCCCGGTTATCATACCTTAATAATCAGTGGAACAGGAATAAAAACACTCCCCACACCACTATTTATCTGGCATGATTTTATAAACAACGGTACGGTTGACGCCGGTACGGGCAGCCTTACCTTTGATGGACTCCACAGCGGTCAAATTATTGGAGGCAGCAGCACTACAGGATTTTATGACCTTATTATTGCCAATACAACCTGGGAGATTACAACTGAATCTAATATATCGGTTGGTGGCACACTTACAATTAATGCCGGTGCTTCTATGAAACCGGGCGCAGCATATACCGTTGGCGGAACCGGAACCCTGACGGGTAGCGGTACAGCCAAAGTTACACGGATCACTTCAATACCTGATATGGCAAGCACAATATCCGATTGCCACTAAGACATTGACCAATCTTAGTGTTGATTATTGCGGTGCAGGAAACCAAACTATTAGTGCCCTCTATTACGGCGACCTTTTAATAAGTGCCAATGGCACCCGAACGGTTACCTTGTCAACATCGGATACAATAGGCGTAGCCGGAGTCTTTGATCCGGATCAAACATTAACGAGCTATGTTATTGCCGGTTCCACCATGAACGCAAATGGTACAGGCTCACAAACCGTTCCAGCTTTTAATTATTATAATGTGATTGTATCGGGCAACAGGGGAGGTGGATACCATCACGTTGGTAAATGGCGGTACTATTGGAATAGCCGGTCATAGCACCGTATCAGCAAGCAATGCCAGTTTTGTTATCACTGGAAATACAATTGACATTAACGGAAGTGAAGCGCAAACCATAGACCCTTTTACTTTTTGAATGTGATATTCAGCAATACCGGAGTAAAAACAACTACCGGTGATTTAGTTGTTTATGTTGGGTTTAGTGTAAATTCAGGTAGTACCCTCAATATGGATACCTATACTTTATCAGGTCCTTTTGCAGGTGGCATCAGCAACAACGGAACCATCCAAACAGCATGCCCTACATCTACCAGTGCCAGCCCATTACCAACAGGAAAAACCTGGGGCGGAACCATTGAATATACCGGAAGTGCTGCACAAACCCTTGTTGAGGGCACATATAATAACCTGATCATGAGTGGAGCAGGCGGTGGAACAGCAGCGGCAGATATGACGGTGAATGCTGTCTTAAATCTTAGTCATGCCAATCCATCCTCAACGCAGGGAATATTGCATACCGACACCTATATCCTAAACATGGGAGAATCAGCCACAACTATTGGCATTGGCGATGTAACAGGCTTTGTAAAACGTGAACATTCTTTTAGCAATGCTATAAATTACAGTTTTGGGAATCAGTTTACAACTATAAATTTCTTAGGCATTGCAGGTGCTACAAAACCGACCTGGGTTAGCTGTAAAATTGAAATTGGAACTGCCCCGCTTTGGAGAACTGAAAATGTGAAAAGAATATATAGTTTTCTTCAGGCGGATGGAACTGATCGCACCTATACAAAGTTGCATTATCTCGATTCTGAATTAGACGCCTCGGAAACCGATGAGAGTAAAATCATTATGTATACCGATAAGGATGGATTGGAAACCGGAGATAATACTGTAGCGCTTGGAAAGACCACCAACGATGACGAAGATAATTGGGTAGAATTGTTAGGTATGGCAATCGATCAAATTGCCACATCTTCTACTACCTATGCCAAAGAGTATAGCTTAGGTTATACCAACGTTTCTAAAATAATATGGACAGGTGAAGGTGCAGTTTTGTATCCGGGAGATTGGAGTTTGCCCGGTAACTGGCTGGGAGGAGTTCCCACTACCAACGACTCTGTGTTAATTCCGTCCGGACTTACAACTGCTTATCCTTACCGAAATCTTCTTTCGGCTTTTACGCCTGCCATCGTTAAGACCTTTGAAATAGAAGCGGGGGCAACTGTCGCATTAGATGATTATGACATCACTATATCCGGTGATGCCAGGGCATGGGTAAACAATGGAACATTAAATGCCGGAACAAGCGCTGTTATTTTTAACAAGGGATCAACTTCAAATGCTGCTGAAATTGCCGGGACTACAAATTTTTATGATCTCATTGTTAGCGACAATACAAAAATTCAACCCGCAACAGGAAGTATTTTAAGAATTGCAGGAACACTTACACCTGGCAGTGGAAGTATTCTCGATTTTGCTGCGAATACCAATACCCTTGAATACAATGGAAGTGCAGCCCAAACCGTAATTAACCCCGGCACAGGCTATGGTTATCATAATTTGACTTTTAGCGGAAACGGCACTAAAACGCTTCCCTTATCTTCTCTTTCAATCTCAGGTGATTTGACTTTTAATACAAGCAGTTTTATCTAACGGAAATACACTTGCTATGGAGGGTTCAGGTGTTCAAAATATTTATGGTACAAGTTCTATACAGATATACAACCTTACAATTGATAATTCAACCGGTGTTACACTGGATGCTGATGCACTGACATCAATTAATGGAAGCTTGCTAATAAACAGCGGAAAGAAATTTGAGATTGCTGCAGCAAAAAAACTTACGGTGACCGGGTCAATTATTAACAACGCGGGCAGCGATGGTTTTATATTAAAATCAGATGCAACGGGTACTGCCTCACTCATTCACAATACGGATAATATAGCTGCAACTGTTGAGCGATATATCACTGGCGCTTCCGAGGATTGGCATTTTATCTCTTCACCGCTTGCTGACCAGGAAATTGGTGGTAGCTGGTTACCTTCAGGGGCATACGGAAATGGAACAGGTTACGACTTATATCTTTGGAATGAGCCAACGAGTTGTTGGATTTACCAATTGAATACAACAACGCTGGTCAATTGGGATACCGTTCATCCGGGAGCCGATTTTATGGCGGGACGTGGATATCTCTATTCAGTGCAGGCAACTAATCCTACCAAATCATTCGCAGGACTTTTAAACAATGGTCCTGTCACTTATGGACTTAGCATAAATGGCACAGATCCACTTGTTCAGGGTTTCAACCTTGTGGGCAATCCCTATGCTTCATCAATTGACTGGAGTGCTGCCTCAGGATGGACACATACTGACCTGGTTGAATCAGGGGCTGGCTACAATATGTGGATCTGGAATCCTGCAGCCAATAATTATGGCGTTTACAATTCAGTCGATGCCGATGGTATTGGTACCAATTCAGTCACCCGTTATATTGCCCCTATGCAGGGTTTCTTTGTGGAGGCAGCCAACCTGGGAAATCTTGGGATGTCAAATGCAGTCAGGACTCATGAAGGGGCCGGGAATTGGTTTAAAAATCAAGCAGCAAATAATTTAAACCTGATTGTCTCCTCCGATGCAGGTCTTGGCTCAGATGAAATACAACTCGAATTTGCTTACCCGGAAAAAGGGAATGGTGCTAAAAAACTTTTCAGCTATGTTAAAACGGCTCCTGCCTTATATATGACCTCAGGAAAAGAGGAGCTTTCTGTCGGGTATTTTACTACTCCGGACAAAACAATTTTAGTTCCGGTAAATTTCACTCCGGGAGCAGATGGAGACTTTAGCATCGCTTGTCAGTTTGATACTGAATCTTTTGAGATGGTATGGCTTGAAGATAGGAAAGTAAATTATTACTCGGATATGAAGGTGGCACCTGAGTACAGGTTCAGCGCTGAGCTTTCGGACAGGCCTGACAGGTTTATACTGCATTTTGGAGCAGGGCCCCAGACAAACAGGGAAATTCCTGCCCACATTTATGTAGATGGGAATGGAATTGTAGTGGATCTCACTTTATTTGACCAGGATGCTACAGTTCAGTTAGTTGATTTGTCGGGCAGGGTTCTGCTCAAACAGCATATTCAGGGAAAGATGAAAAACAAAATACAAATTCCAATAAATACCCAGATTGTACTGGTGAATGTCAGTACATCTAATGCATTCATTTGCAGAAAAATACTAATGAACGGATATTAAAAATTGCATTACTTAAACGCTAAAAACGGATAAATTATGGGACATGAAAAATGATTAAAAAGAAACCAGGGATAAAGCATCTGCTCCCGACATGTGCACAATTCAAAGAATTAAAACGCATTTTTTAAAGATGCAAAAAATCAATATTAATCAATTATCAAAAATTACAAATTATCAAAAATTACAAATTATTAAAAAAAACAATTATGAAAAAAACAATTTTCAAACTTTTGGCTATAATTATTATAGCAGGATTTTCGGCTAACGCAATGGCGCAAACATCAGCAACAGAGAACACAACTGCCGGAGCAGTTCTTATTACCGCTATGGGTATTACAGAAACCGCCCCTCTGCATTTTGGTTCTAATGTGCTGACAGACGCTCTTGGTGGAACTGTTGTACTTCCATCAAATTCTACTACGCGCTTGTACACTGTGCTGGTGTAAAAACTTCTGCCGCAACACCTCCTGCAACTAATGCTGCATACAGTGTTACAGGTACCGGTCTTGAAACCTATGCCCTTATATTGCCAGCAACAACAACAGTAACACACACGACCATTGCAACAGGTGTTTATACCATGGCCATTACTCTTATGACAGCACGCTTTAACGGTGCTGGCAGTGATGCCATTACAAGCACACTTGATGCTGATGGAACTGATAGTTTCACTCTTGGAGGTACCTTGACTGTGCAAGCTGATCAGGTAGGCGGGATCTACGCAGGAACATTTGATGTAACTATAGATTACAATTAATCTTATCAATAAAAGGGAAATGTCCTTTATTGGGCCTTTCCCTTTTTTTTCCTTCTATTTGGATCAGGCTCAATAGCTATTAAAACTAATATTATGAAAACAATATGGTTTAACTTAAAACCAGTCCATTATAGACACGTGAGATACACATATTTATTAATCGTGATGCTTTTGGGCTGCCTGACTTTTCAGACTTTTGCCCAGGGAGATTTATTAATTACGCCCAACCGGGTAATTTTTGAAGGAAGGAAGCAAAAAGAACAGCTCAATTTGATAAATTCAGGAAATGAAGTAGCAACTTACACGGTATCATTTGTTCAAAGACGAATGAATGAAGATGGTAGTTTTGAGGTTATCACGGAGCCCGATTCAGGACAAATGTTCGCTGATCCCTACCTGCAGATCTATCCACGAAGGGTAACCCTGCAACCAGGTGAAGCACAGGTTGTTTTATTGCAGGTCAGGCGCAAACCCGGAATGCAGGATGGCGAGTACAGGTCACACTTGTATTTTCGATCGGAAAAAGTTTATAAACCGCTTGGTTCTGAAGAACTTCCGAAAGACAGCACATCGCTAAGCGTTCAAATCATACCCATATTCGGGATGAGTATCCCGATTATTATCCGTTCGGGTGAAGTAAGTGCAACAGCTTTTCTAAGTAATTTGAAATTGGAATTCGACAAGAACAAGAATCCATATTTGACTTTTATTTTGAACCGGGAAGGTAATATTTCGGTGTATGGAAACTGCATAGTAGAATATCTTACTGAGAAAGGCGAGCCTGTTCAAATCGGAGCCGTAAATGGCCTGGCTGTTTACACAAACCTGGACAAACGCTATGTAGCGGTAAAACTCACGCCTGCGGATGGAATATCATTAACAAAGGGGACATTAATACTAAGCTATGTTAGCCGCGATGAAACAAAAACACAAGAAGTTTACGCAGAAGCAGAGCTGGACTTGAAATAATTATTGAAGCTGAGCACTCATGATAGTGAAAAAGTCAAATAGAGATTTTTTAAAATTGTTCTTGTTAACATTGGTTTTCCTTTTGTTAAAAGGTCTCTCTTTTGCGCAACCCATATTACCCCAAAGGACCATAACAGTGAGCGCCACTCAGGCCATGCATTTTGGCACACTTTGCTTAAATGGAACTACGGGAGGAAGTGTTACATTGGGTTATAACGGTGTCAGAACTTCATCCGATATTTATCTCTCTGCACTTGCACCTGCAGCACAACCTGCAATTTTTGAAATAAAGCTCTGCGAAGGCAGAAATGTGATCATTACTTATTCTCCTACTATAACTTTAACGGGTAGCAACGGTGGCTCTTTTGAACTTGATATCGGGCCTACTGAATACGGAGTGAGTGGCTCCAGTTTTCCGGTTATCAGTGATTGCAATTTTATAACGCCAATACGGGTAGGTGGTACTTTGCACATTCCCGATTATGCCCCGGCAGGAATTTATACCGGAAGTTTCGATATAATATTTGAACAGGAATAATGAATATTTATAAAATTCATACCAATAAAGTAATTGATTGCATAGTGTCGGCTATGCAAATTCAATCATTTTATGCTTATAGAATTTTATTAATTATTACACTCTTACTGACATTCCTGTCAAAACAAACGAAAGCTGATGAGCTGATTATAGATGAAATTAAAAACCCCGTAGCGGTTACTTACGATGAAATCCCCGTTCCCGTTTATATAGGTGCGGATCATAGATTTGAATTAAATATTATCATATCGAGTACGGATTCCGTATATGTTAACACAGAAGAATTATTTAAAAATCTGGCAATACCATGCAATATTAGTAACAATGGCAATACCCTGGAGGGATTTGTCGTGAATGAAAACAATACCTATGTGATTGATTTTAAAGCAAAACAAATTAAAGTGGGCGATAAAATTTTCAATCCTAAACATGGGCTTATAAAAGAAATTAACGCCATTTATGTGGAATCATCCCTTCTGGCCGAAGCATTTGGAATTACAATGACCTTCAATCCACGATCGCTTTACCTGGATTTGAAAACAAATATTGACTTTCCTATCTTCAAACAACAAAGGCTGGAACAAACAAGGCAAAACATTTTTAAGATACAGCATAAGCAGATTGCAGTTGATACAGTGATAAAAAGAAATTATCATTTGTTTAAATTCGGGATGCTTGACTGGGGGATAAGTTCTACTCAGGCAATGAATGAAGGGACCAATAATTTTGCCCGTATTGGATTGGGTGCAGAATTGCTGTATGGTGAAGCGGATTTTTCGGTATATTATAACGATCGCTACAAATTTGATAAACGCCAGATTGATTACCTCTGGCGATATGTCGAGAATGACAATAAACTTATCAGGCAGGCCAGCGTTGGTAAGATACATACCCAAAGTATTGCCTTTTTAAATTCACCCGTAGTGGGTGCATCTGTCACCAACTCACCAACCACGCTCCGAAAGGCCTCGGGTTTTTATACTATCAGTGACTATACTGAACCCAACTGGACGGTTGAACTCTATATCAACGACCAATTGGTTGACTTTACCACGGCCGATGCCTCGGGTTTGTACATATTTAAAGTGCCTATTGTATATGGGTATACTACATTGAGATTAAAATTTTATGGCCCTTTGGGCGAGGAGCGCTCGGAGGAGCGGAAAATAAATTTACCCTATTCAATTTTACCTGCAAACGAATTTGAATATACTTTGTCAGGAGGCGTACTTCAGGATAGTAGTTCGAGTCGGTTTGGAAAAGCTGAGCTTAATTATGGGCTAAGCCGCATCCTTACAATAGCCGGGGGAGCGGAATACCTGTCCTCAATTTCTACCGGCACACTTATACCCTATGCTAAAGCAACGCTGCAGCCTTCCCGCAACCTGACATTAAATGCCGAATATGCATATGGAGTCAGAGTTAAAGCCCGGCTGAGCTATTATTTTTGGAAGAATTCAATCCTTGAGCTCAATTATACGGAAAACACCGAAGGACAGCAAGCTACCATCTTTAATGCCAGGCAGGAACGCAGGGCAAGCCTGTATATTCCATTTTCGCATAAAAGGTTCTCGGGATATGCCAAAGTTGATTATACCCAGCTTGTTTATAGTGAACTGATGTATAACCAGGCTAATATCATGATTTCGGCAAACTATAAAAACATCGGTGCCAATAATTCTACACATCTGAACTGGAATAGTCCTGACAATCTTTACATAACTGATGATATAGCTTTATCAGCCAGGCTAAATAAAGGTTATCTGCTTCGTGCCTCCGCACAATATAATGTGAATGAAAACAAGTTTATGACCGCTAAGTTAGAACTTGAAAAAAGAATTGCAAAAGCTTATATTTCTGTATCTTACCAAAGAAATATGTATTCCGGCAGCAACCAGTTTAATTTAAATTTCAGATATGATTTACCTTACGCGACTACCAGTGTTTCTGCTTATTATGGGAATGATAAAGTTATATCTGGCGGAAAGTGCCCAGGGTAGTCTGGCTTTTGGGGGTGATAAACATGTAAATGCAAGCGATAATGCATCTGTTGGAAAAGGCGGAATATTGTTTTACCCCTTTCTTGACCTGAATCACAATGGTATTTTCGATAAAGGGGAACATATGGTGTTGTTATCTTCAGTAAAAGTATCAGGTGGCAGGGCAATTATCAGTGAAAAAGATTCAATCGTACGTATTTCTGACCTGAATAGCTTTGTAAATTACAATGTGGAGTTTAACTGACAACGATTTAGAAAACATAGGATGGCAGTTTACTCATAAAACATACCAGATCATGGTTGATCCCAACCAGTATAAAAGGGTTTATGTACCCATTGTTGCTTTTGCTGAAGCCGACGGAAAGGTATTCATAAAAGAAGGTGAGAATTCGAAAGGAATTGCACGTATTACCATCCAAATATATAATAAACAGGGCAAAAAAGTAGCCGAAACATTGAGTGAATCGGATGGCTATTTTAGTTACCTGGGCCTGAAACCAGGCGATTACATGGCTTGTGTGGATTCCGTTCAACTTCGTGATCTCAACTTGACTGTAAATCCGCCTTGCCAAAAGTTTACTATAAAGTCTACTGAGACAGGCGATATCTTCACTGGGCTGGATTTTATTCTCAGTAAAATTGATGACTTTGATAAAATCAAATCAATCCCCAAATAAAATCCTCCGGTAGTCTTATAGACAGGCACGAGGCAAGTAATTAGTAGGGAGTAATTAGTAGGAAGTAATTAGGAATTAGCCGTTTACTATTAATCAGTTATAAATAGACCAACAACATAAACTTTTAACTAATCAACTTCAACTTTGCCCTTTGCCCTTTGCCCTTTGCCCTTGGTTTTGTGTCGTCCGTTCCTTTAGTTTTGCAGGACAGGATATTCGACCAATCAAAATATGTTGGGCAGAAAATCAAAGATATCGCTACGCAATTCCTTGATTTTCATATTTAAATACTTGTTGTTCTGGGTTTTTTTACTTGAAACAGAAATGATATTCTGAAGTTGCTTCTCATTCATTTTTCCTTCCATGTACTCAGCCAGGCTGCGATACCAAAGAATGGTCGGAATATAGCGGGCCTTGCTATAAAAAGCTTCTTCGCGTTGAACCAGTTTATGCCTTTTTTCAATGGTCAGCACTTTTTTATATTTTTCCTGTTTGAGCAATGAAAGAAGATATGCGCAGAAAAAAATGTGCCACCTGAAACTAAAGATCTCCTTTTTGTAAGTGTCCAAAAACGATTCACCGATGCTTTCACCTTTGGCGTATTTCTCGTTTTTATTTAATGTCCTGATGTAAACAGAAATAAAACCAATGTGTGTGTAGCGGCTGTTGTTGGTCTTTAAGGCACTGAAGTTTTCAGTCATTAATTTTAAGGCGGTTTTATTTTTATTTTGTATGATGAGGATATTGCAGAGTTTGATCAGATAAAACAGATAATCCGAATTTTTCTGTCGAACTGACATATAGGCAAAATATTCAGCTTGTTCCATTTCCCGTAACATGGAATGCATCATGGCCCTGTTAGAATAGTAATTGGCCAGGATTCTTTTTGAATAAAAGGATTCTGTCTGGATTTCTTTGTCCAGCGCATCGTAAATTTCTCTCAGTTCGTCAAACCTTCGGTAATTGTAATGGATGTAAGTGACCCTGACAATAGCCTTGTAACGTGTAAACCCGTCAATGTCTTTGTTGTTGAAGGTGTCGATTAAAAACTTTTCCCATTGAATGGAATCGCCGTGCGAATATAGGTGATGACTGATAATGTCAACGGCTGAGTCGTTCATCTTTCGATTTAGCTCCAGGGCCTTGATATAATCCGACTCGTATTTTTTTAAATATAGCAGGATAGGTTCATAGTGTATAATCCGTGTGCGAATTAACAGGTAATCCCTGTATGCGTTCAGCATTTCGTAAAAGCGAATAAAATAGTATGAAGTCGGCTTAACTGTTTTGGTGTATTTCAGAAGCTTTTTTTCATCTTTGGGAAGCACATTGTCCATGTTGATGTTCCTCTCCATGTCAATAATCCACCCGAAAAAAACATCTACATCGGCCTGGGCCAGCCTTTCTTTAATCCATTTCATCAGATAGGAATACTTTCGCTTGTCGATATCCTCAAAAAAGGCCTTAGTCTTGTCAGGATTGCTTACGTTGTATCGAATGCGGTCGAGAATGCGGATAATTTCTTCATTCTCAAATTTTTTAATGGTGTCCAGATATTTTATTTCATGGGGATACAGTAAATTGACAAAATTGGAAAACTTGGATAATATCATCTTGCTTGGAATTTTACTCAAATTTAGTCTTATTCGTATGAACAAGCGTATTTTAGACATAAAAAACCTGTCAGCGAGCGATACACTGACAGGTAAAAATGTAACTATGAGATACTTATTATTTGATGAAATCCTCTATTTCCCTGATGACGGTTTCAGGATTCTCAAACATCACAAAATGACCACATTTAGGGACCATTACCAGTTTGCTGTCAGGAATTAACTTATGGCCTGCTTCAGCAATTTTAACGGTGGCTCCGGGATTTAAATACCGGTTGGGTATCAGGTTATCATCTTCTCCAAAAAATATCAAGGTTCGGGTCTTTAAGTCTTTTAACTTGTCAAGAACCGGTTCGTTCACCATACCTTTAACAGACTGAGCCACCGCATAGCAATAATTGTCAAAATCTGCGGCATATCGCATCGCCATCCTGTCAGTAATCATAAACTCAGCGTCCTTGGGCATATTGTAAAAGTTGAAAGCCAGGTTGGTTTCAATGCCTTCAAATGTTGTGTTTTTTACCAGCATGGGTGTCATCACATCTTTGAACCAACGTTTCTGACCGGGAGTAAAGGCTTCAAATCCGGCTGGGTCAAAAAGAATCAGATTGTTAATTCGTTCGGGCCATTGCAAGCCATAAACAATGGCAATCTGTCCTCCCATTGAGTGACCGGCCAGGTTAAACTTTTTCAGACCCAGCGAGTCGACAAATTCATTCACTACATCGGCATAATAACTCATCATCCCACTATGGGGATCTTTGCTCGATTTACCGTATCCCGGCAAATCAATGGCAATACAGCGATATTTCTTGCTCAGTTCAGGAATAACTTTATTCCATGCAGGGATGTAAGAACCCAGACCGTGGATAAATATGATGGTTTCGTTTCCGCTTCCGTTATCAGTATAAGCCAGTTGGACCCCGTTCGACAGATCTGCTTTTTTTACTTCAGACAAATATTTAATATCCTGGAATGTTTTTAGCTGCGGAATATTCTTGTAGGGGGCACATGCATCCATGGCTAATAGAACTACGAAGCTGAGCGTGTATAAAATTTTTTTCATATTTCTATTTCTTAAAATATTAACCATTTGTAAACGATAAAAGCAGTCCAGGGATTGGGAGGTCGGCTGGTGTAGCTGCCATTGATATCTGAACTGTAGCTATCGTCGCTACTGTCATAAAAGTTACCCAGTTTCAGGTAAGCACCGTGAAGTTCAACACTCATTAATGGTCCCAGTCTGTACTTGATGGCTGCATTTACTTCTGTTCCCAGGTCATTTCCTCCACCTTGCGGAATCACATTACTAAATCCCTTAGCCGCTCCGATTTTAACGTTCAATTTATTCGGAATCAAATCGTGATATGCATTAAGGGTAAAGGCATTAAGTCCGTACCCCATATTTGAAATGTCGGCTACAGCCGGTGTATAACGATTTACCACGTTGCCGCTCGCGAACAAGAGGTAAGCTCCTGAGCTAATAAATATGGAAGCGGGCAAACCCCATGTATTTCCGGTTATAACGCCCGAGTACTTTCTGTCCATAATGCCGTTTTGATCCCCGGATGAATATACGTAGTCTATTGAAACATAATCTTCAAGAGTTTGGCCATAGCGATAGGCTCCCCTGAGGTTAAGGCCAAATCCACTGATGTCAACACCGCTTTCCCAACCTGTTTTATTTACTTTAACTTTTCCCAGGTTGTAATTGAAGAATCCTGAAAACTGATAACGATCCATGATGAAATCGGGATTTCGGCTGAAAAATGTTCCCAGCCAGGCAACATTGCATGTATAGTCATTGGTTCCGAAGTTAAACCGGTATCCACCGTTATAAGCCACCAGTGTACTGGTAAGCCCCTGTCCGAAAACCGAAACCCCACCGGTATTTCTTCCGCGATCCACAATGCCATATAAGGAGAATCCGATATTCCAGTATTTTGGTAATTTATGGCGATATACGGCTTCCACCAGGGTTACATCATCGTGCAGTTCCTGCATATTTTCATAAAGTTTATAAAAACCAAGTTTAGCTTCAGAGAAGTCCTTGTTTCTTCTTACTGAAATCCCAACGGCATCAGTACCCCAGTAGGCAAGCCTGTAGCCTGTTAATGTCATCTTTTCGAAGAAGGTGCGATAGGGGTTAAAAGGGGTATCGAATAAGCGTTGTAAGCCCATGTTAATGGCCCAGCCTGTTGCGGGAATGTATTCAATTTCTATGTTTTGTGTCTGGATGTTTACCTGGTCAGCTGAAATAGCGCCCCCTTTGTTCCCACTCGTACCATAGGCCTGGTCACCCCAGGTCCAGTCAATTTCAAAGGAAGCCCTGAGTAATGCTTTCCCGTTAAATAATTTGGGAGTCAAAACAAAAAATGGTATCAATCGCTGTTCTGTATAATAGGAAGTTTTGGTGTCGGATGTGGATGATGAATTGGATCCGAATAAGCGCCCGACCACCTGTCCGTTAAACAAACTGCTTTCAGGATAGACATCTGTTGCCACGCCCTGGGTGATGAAATAGGCAAAGAATTGCAGTGTTTTGTATTCACCCGCGGAAGAAGGCAGATCTTTTTCGAAAAGGGATTTTGAAGAGGAAGATTTGTCTTTTACATTTTTGCGCAGGACTAAAGTCTCTGTTTGGGCGCTCATTTTCAGACTAAATCCAAAAAAAACTCCTATTATTAACAATAGTAGTTTATGTTTCATTGTAAGTAATTTTAATTAATTCTCTTTCCACTATTCATTGAAAAAAAAGGACTGCCCATTTATTGCCGGCAGTCCTTTATCGTCATGTTATGGATTACTTTCTTACGAATTTTTGGATGTTGGTGTCACCGAAAGCGCCACCATTGGTGCTTCCAAATCCGGCGGCTGCTGTTGGAGGTATGTTTTGAGTACCGGATGTTTGAACTACTTCATACCATAACACTTCGGGATCGGTTTTTATTTCATAGATCCCTGATACATCTGCTGCATTAGGTGTTATTTGAGAAATGACAATGTTCCAGATATTGCCAACACCCGATTTTTCCATTGTAAATGTGCTGGTATAAGTTACATCAGGTATACCACTAGTGTTCCCAGTATTAAACTGTTCCACAAATATGGTATTGTCTTCCCCAAACCTGGCATAGATAGAATCTACCTGGAAGTAGGTGACAAGCAAGGGTGCAACATTGGAACCTGAAGATATCCATTCTCCGATAATTCCGAGATCCGGTTCCAAAGCGGTAGTCGAAGTAGCTCCTGCAGCAAGTGAAGCTCCCTGATCGTCATAAACAGGAAGGGCTGTTGTTACAGTAACCTGTGTGTTGGCAGGAATAATGGAAGTGTAGTTCAGTGTAATGGTAGCTACTTTTTCGCCGGCTACATGAGAAACGCTTGTGGTATAAACAACATTTGGAACCGTAACCGTAAAATCAGCTGTCGTCAGGTTTCCGGTTTTGTCTGAATTGGCGTAAACACCCTCAGAGAATGTGACAGTAATGATATTTTTTACAGCTGTAACACTCGTAATTGAAGGTGCTGGATTCGATGCATCTTTTGAGCAAGAGCCAAGCATAAATGCTGCCATCGCGATAAAAGAAAAATAGAGGATTCTTTTCATTCTGATTAAATTTAGGTTTAGGTTATTTATTATTTGAATTAATTTTTAATATTTTAACAAATCTAATGAGAGCGCAATACTTTTACCATAAGTATTCATTATTTGTATCCTGTGACTATTTTAAATATTTTGATGTAATAATATGTAATATATTGTAAAACAGAATAATAAGGCCTGTAGAAATACATCAGACTTTTTCAAAACATGAGCCCCAGGTTATCACATTAGCAGCCCAGGCGTATCCGATACCAGCTGATATCATGGAGATTACAGTGCCGTCTTTGACCTTGTTTTCTTTTAAGCCCAGATGCAGGGAAAGAATTTGGTCGATTTGGCCCAGATGCCCGTAATTTTCCAGATAAATGGTATTATCTTCCGTAAGATTGAGTGTTTCAAGAATGTACTTGTGCATGGAACGTTTAAAATGCAGAATACCTAAATATCCCAGTCTTGATGGATCAATACCGGATTTCTCAAAGGCCTTGTTAATGCATTCAAACCAATTGTTCAGCGACACCTCGTTGAGCCTGTTTTTCATGTGCTCAAGCTTGAATATTTTCAGCGATTTATAGGCCACATCCAGATTGTCTTTGGTGATGGGATAGCAGGTGCCGCCATATTTAACCCCTGCATCGCGTGCCAGACATCCGTCAGTAATGACGTGTGACTCATGAAGCAGGTTTTGGGTCATGTCTTTTTTCAGGATAATGGCTCCTCCACCGGCGCCCAGGTTAAACATCATAGACATACTCGGGTCGGTATAGTCGATAAAATCACCGTTTCTGTATCCGCCTGCTATGAGAACCGTGTTGATAGCCTCGTCTGCAATCATCATGTCTTTGGCTACTTTCATGGCAGAAACCGTGCTGCAACACCTCTGTTGAAAGTCGAATGCCCAGGCTTTTTCTGCCCCGATTTTCCCCTGAATATATATGGCTGTTGTAGTTAAGGGATATTCCTTCCACTCTTCACCGATACTGATAATCAGATCGATGCTTAAAGGTGAAATTCCCGTGTTTTCCAGTGCATCTAATGCTGCCCTGAGGCCCATTTCCTGTGTGCCGTCATCTTCTCCCGGAATGGCTTTCTCCACGATGCCCAGTTTCTGTAGTACAGCCTCTTCTGTCCATACGCCCTTCGTTTTACTTAGCGATTTCTTTTCCGGTCATCCTTTTAGCAGGAATGTAAATTCCTGTTCCCAGGATACCAACTCTTGGTCTTTCTTCTCTCATAAATCAATAAATAAAAACGTTACTACCAACAGCAAGGCCGGCTCCGGATGCGACAAACATAACTTTATCACCACGCTTAATTTTTCCTTCCAGTAAAGCATGATGAAATGCAATCGGTACACAGGCTGAACCGGTATAGGCATATTTGTCCATTACACAGGTAGTTTTGTCGTATGGTAATCCCAGTTCATCCATCACTTTAAGGATGACGGATTTGTTAATCTGTGTAAAAATGAAGTGGTCAATTTCATTGAGTTCAAGCTGAGATTTTTTCAGAAGCTTTTTGACGACCATGGGCCAGAGTCTGACATTTCGATCACCGGGCAAGGGTTTCAGGCTCTGTAAACCATATTCATTTGAATCTATTCTTTCTTTGGTAACTTGATTTTTGGCTCCTCCGGAATAAATCCCGATAAAATCCCACTGGGTTCCGTCGGCTAAAAGTTGACTGTTGATATAATCTGAATTTCCGTCGGACTCATTCTCAATGACAATAGCTCCGCTGCCATCGGCGAAGATCGGTAGTGAGAAGGCATCAT
Source organism: uncultured Bacteroidales bacterium (assembly GCA_963787195.1). Taxonomy (GTDB): domain Bacteria; phylum Bacteroidota; class Bacteroidia; order Bacteroidales; family JAGOPY01; genus CAWBCI01. The sequence continues at coordinate 22,525 of CAWBCI010000022.1, read as the reverse complement.
CATCCCTGATAAAGGCAGGCATATTATACACGCCGATTACAACAGCATAATGAATACTGGGGTCGGTTTTCATAATTCTGGCGGCATTGTCAAAAGCAATGCTAAAGCTGGCACATGATGCGCCCACATCGAATGTGCTGGTCCATTTTTCTTTTTGCTGCAAACGGCCCTGGACGATGATGGCTGTGGCCGGTGTGATGAATTCCGGAGTGTCGGTTCCTACAATAATCAGATCAATATCGTCAGGCTGAAGACCAGCGTTGGCAATGGCTTTTTCAGCTGCCCGGGTTGCAAAGTCGGCAGTAGATTCATTTATGCCGCGTAAACCGGCATTGTGTCTTTGCATGATTCCGAGCTTAGATTCCATCTTTTCCGTATCGAAGTCAATGGAGGTCAGTCTTTTTAACTCCTGGTTGTCAATGGCTTTCCCCGGAACGTACATGCCGGTGCCAATGATTCTAATTTTGTTCATGCTTTATGTTTTAAATATATCCGATTTCAGAAGCTTCTTTCATGAGTTGCTCCCTGAAATCGGGATGAGCAATCTTTATGAGTTCCATGGTCCTTTCGGGAATGGTTTTACCCCTTAAGGAGGCGATTCCGAATTCAGTTACAATATAGTCGGTGTTCGATCTGTGCAAAGTCACCGCCGTGCCCTGAGGTAGCATACTAACGATAGTGGAGATGCTGTCCCCTTTGGCAGTGGACCGGCAGGCAATAATGGATTTTCCTTTCCCGTCAATGCCTTCCACGGCACCAATGGCCGTGTCGGCCTGTCCGCCTGTTCCGGAATATTGCCGGCTTCCGAGTGACTCGCTGGCCACCTGTCCTGTCAGATCTACCATAATGCAGGTATTGATGGAAACCATTTTGGAATTCAGCTTGATAAGTGCCGGATCGTTGGCAAATTTCCCGCGGATGAATTCCACCGAGGGGTTGTTGTCGAGCCACTGATATAGTTTGGGTGATCCCATGGCAAAGGTGCAGACGAATTTATCCTTGTAATAGGATTTCTTTTTATTGGTGATGACGCCGGCTTCGTAAAGCTCCATCATACTGTCCACCATCATTTCGGTGTGTACGCCCAGATCTTTTTTTCCTTTCAGCGACAAAGCGGCTGCATTGGGGATTTCACCGATGCCCAGTTGAATGGTAGAGCCGTCCTCAACCAGTTCAGCGATGTTGTTTCCGATTTGCATTGCCACTTCATCGGGTTCAACAAAAGGCAGGGAGGGAGGATCCTGCGAAAATTCAACAAAATAATCCACGTCGTTTACATGCACATGGCAATCGCCGAAAGTGCGGGGCAGTTGATCGTTTACTTCCAGCACAACAATGTCAGCGGCTTCCATTACGTCTTTTTCATAAGTAATGCCGAGGGAAAGCGAAACGAAACCTTTGTCGTCGGGTGGGGTGCAGGTGCCGATGAACATATGAGGCTTTCTCACGTGAAGCCTGTCAATTCCAGCGCGGTGCAGCATGTTGGGTACATAACTGACCGTGTGTGTTTGTTCCTTGATAGCCTGTCGTGAACCCGGTGCATGAAACCAGCTGCAGAGTTCAAAATGACCTCTCATCTCGGGTTTCATGTAGAAATCGTAAGGTTTTAAAGTCAGTACGGAAAATACCTTTACATTTTTCACCTTGTCTTTTGCCAGGTGAAACTGCGCCATGCAACCCTGAGGCTCTGATGCACATTGGGCGACGATGATATCCGTATCCGATTTTATCAGACTGACAACTTCCGGAATGCTGATCAATTTTGCATTATAGATTTTCTTGTAATCTTTCATGAGGGATTGCTGTAATTTTTTCTCTTTTTTGAAACATCATCAAAGTTAAGCCCACAACAGAACTGAAAACAATAGCTGTTGAAGAGGCAATAGCGGGATTCCTTATTTCGCCTTCCAGGTATTTGGTGTAAAAGCCGAAATCCAGATGGTAGGAATGAACCAAAACCGGTAGAAAATAGTAAACGCTGAAATAAATGATCAGTGCAGTTATTGAAGCTGCCAGCGGCGGTGCCAATCTGGAACTTTTAGAAAAGATCCCGAAAAGGATGGGAATAAAAGCAACGGAAAAATAGGCGTAAACACCATTCTGTGCCAGTATGGCCACACTCAGTTTGGGATATAATATCTGATCATAGGTAATGAAAAATGAAACGATGGCAAGCAGCACAATGACAAGCCTGTTGATCCTGATGTAAGATTTGGGATTGTCAATATGTTGCCCAAACAGAACCTTGATAATATCGCTTGTGATGGTGGTTGAAACAGACTGGATAAGTCCTTCGAGAGTGGACATCCCTGCTGAGATAAGGCCGAGTACGACAAACAATCCGATCATGACCGAAACCCATCCATTGGCGAAAACCTGAAGTACATAAGCAGGGATGATTCCATCCGTTTTTAGCGGAACCCCGTTGACACTTAAATCAGGAAAGGTAAGACGAGCGTACAATCCTACAACAATTACAGAATAAAAGAGCATCTGTACAATCACGGCCGTATATAAAAACTTGTTTACATCCTTTTCCTTTTTGAGCAACAAGGATTTTGTAATGATGTGAGGTTGACACACCACAGCTATCCCTACGATGATTTGAGCGAAGATGATTTCGAAAAAATCCCTGAAGAGGAGACTCGCCGGGTTGGTTGTTTTGGCCAGGTTGGGATCGATGGTACTGATTTTGGCCAAAAATGCATCAATACCACCCTTAAAGTGTTCGTAGCCGGAACCCAGTAAAATGAAAGCCACAATAATCATGATCACCGCCTGAATGGCATTGGTGTAGACCATGGAATTCGCTCCCCCGAACATCATATAACCAAACACGAATATAATGAGTGCGATGAGAACGTAAGTTTCTTCTATGTTGAGTGATTTCGATAAGACTTTGGTAATGGCAACCAGAATCAACACAATGAAAGTGATGAGTAGCAAGGAAAGTACGGCCATAAATAAAGCATAAGCCTTGCTTTTATACCTGACGCCAATCCATTGTGCTATGGTAAGGGCCTTGACAGACTGACCGTATTTACGAAATGCTTTTGACAATACTACCAGCGATACCATGGAAGCTACCGGAAAAACCAGCCCGAAGGATATCACACCCGCCAGTCCGTAAACTGCGATTAAACCAGGGTTGATCACAAAAGTGGCCGCGCTGGTAATGGAAGCTGCCAGTGAAAGTCCGATGGCCACGGGCGAAAAACTGACATTGCCCACGGCATAATCAGAAATGTTTTTGATTGACAGGGATCCCCGGATGACGAAAAACAAGACCATGGCAGCATATATTCCTATCAGAATCCAGGTTCCTGTAACTTGTAATGATGTGGCCATTTTTTTTTAGTTAAGGGTTTTGTCAGACCGGAATTTTCTAGTTATTGAATTCCGGGCAGAAGCTAGCAAATTTTAGCCTTGACGGATGATTTCGAAGTAAAAAATATATTTTCTTCAAAAAATGCCTGGAGTCAAAAGCTTAGTTGTTTTAACCTATACGGTCATCCCTCCGTCAGCGCTGATAACGGCTCCATTTACGTAGGATGAATCAGCTGAGGCCAGAAACAAATATACATTTGCAATCTCTTCCGGTTTTCCCAATCTTTGCAAGGGTACCCTTGATTTCATTCCTTCCAGAACATTTTCAGGCATTTTCATGACCATTTCGGTAGCGATAAATCCCGGAGCCACCGCATTGACATTGATACCCTTTCTCCCAAGCTCACGGGCCCATGTTTTGGTCATACCGATTAAACCGGCTTTTGCAGCCACATAATTAGTTTGTCCGAAATTTCCATACAAGGCCACTACGGAAGAAGTGTTGACAATTCTCCCATAATTATTGGCTACCATATGAGGGGCTACACATTTGGTGCAGTAGAACACACCCGTCAGGTTGACGTCAATTACCTGGTTCCATTGCTCATTAGTCATTTTCATCAGTGAGGCATCGCGGGTGATTCCGGCATTGTTGATTAAGATATCGATCTTTTTATGGATGGATATGACTTCACTGACAGCTTTCTCCACTTCTTCAAAATTTGCGGTATTCACTTTCATAAAGGAAGCCTTGCCACCCTTGTTGATGATGGTTTCAACGCTTTCCTTTCCTTTTTCCTCATTCAGGTCCCAGATAATGACCTGAGCGCCTTCCTGAGCGAACAGTATGGCGCCGGCTTTTCCGAGTCCGTCAGCTCCACCGGTAATGATGGCAATTTTATTTTCTAATTTTTTCATATAATTTGGCTAATCAAGTTAATGCTTATAAGTTTTGAACAATAATGGCTGTTCCTTGTCCGCCACCGATACACAGGGTGGCAAGACCGGTTTTGACCTTTGTTTTCTTCATTTCGTAGATTAAGCTTGTCAGGATACGGGCTCCTGAGGCACCGATGGGATGCCCCAGTGCAATGGCTCCTCCATTGACATTGATTTTGTTTAGCTCGCATTTTAAATCACGGGCCACAGCTATTGACTGTGCCGCAAAGGCTTCGTTGGCCTCAATCAAATCGACTTCTTCGATGTCCATCTTGATCCTTTTGAGTGCCTTGTTGGTGGCCGGAACGGGCCCGTATCCCATGATTGCGGGATCGAGGGCTGCACTCGCATAGGAGAGGATCTTTACCAGTGGCTTCAGGCCTAAGTTCCTGGCCTTGTCAGCCGACATCACAATCAACATGGCGGCTCCATCATTTATCCCTGATGAAGTGGCAGCGGTAACAGTACCGTCTTTTTTAAAGGCAGGTCCGAGTTTTTGTATTTTTTCAATAGTGACGCCGAATTTTGGGAATTCATCTGTATCGAAGATGACAGGATCACCTTTTCTTTGCGGAATTTCAAGGGGGACGATCTCATCTTTGAATTTTCCTTCCCTGATGGCTTTCTCTGTTTTATTCTGACTTCTAACAGCAAATTCATCCTGTTCTTCACGGGTGATATTCCATCTTTCAGCAATATTCTCAGCGGTAATGCCCATGTGTTGATGACTGAATGCGTCAGTCAAGCCGTCGAGGACCATACTGTCTATAAGCTGACCGTCACCCATCTTGTATCCGAAGCGTGCTTTAGGAAGCAGGTAAGGAGCATTTGACATGCTTTCGGTGCCTCCGGCCAGTACCACATCCGCGTCACCAAGCATAATCATCTGAGCTGCCAGACTTACGGCCTTTAAGCCTGAACCGCATAACATGTTGATGGTCATGGCAGGAACGCTAACCGGGAGCCCGGAATGAATCCCTATCTGACGGGCAATATTTTGTCCCAATCCGGCCGATAAAATATTTCCGATGATGACTTCGTCGATGACATCGGCCTGGATGCCTGCTCTTTTGATGGCTTCTTTGGCGGCGGCTACGCCAATTTCAACCGCTGATAAAGCCGATAGTCCGCCACCGAATGATCCGATGGCTGTCCTGGCTGCAGATACTATAACTACTTCTTTCATCATTCATTATTTTAAAGACAAAATAACAGCATGTGAACTGAAAGCCTTGTTAACGAAACAATTAATCAGGTGTCGACTTTTGTCATAAAATTTGACTAAAAATCTGTATTCATGTTGAAAAGTAGTTGTTTAGCTGTTGAAATATAGTCTTTGACTATTATGATTATTGTCTTAAAAGATGAAGGTGGCTTTGCATGTGTCTTGGGACTTGTAATTGTGCGGGTGTCCTTTTCCCCAGGCATAAATGCCTGGGCTATTGTTGTTCCGTCCTTTCAGGACTTAGGTTTGTGTGTATCATCCCAACCCCGGTTTGAAAACCGGGGCTACTTTCAGCCGTCCTTTCAGGACGGGATAATATTTTTAGAGTTGGAATTTGGTATTTGTTTGTTTTTTGGAATTTGCTTTTTGGAATTTATTTGTCTTTTGGAATTTGGGATTTGAGATTTCCTGCCTGTGACTGTCCTAAATAGTAGGCAATACTAATAAATTCAACTTTATTATAATTCTGCTTAAGTACTCTTATGTTGGCTTCGGCATTTTTTATATTGCGTTCATCCTGAAAAACCCAACGTTCACAAACTTTTTCCAAGCGTTTATAAATCTGATTCAAATTGGCTTTCTTCGGATTATATATTTACTAGGATGTAAATATTAATTTAAAAAGGAGATTACAATGAAAACAAATCAATTTCTCTCTGCAATCTGGATAACAGGATTAATCTGTTTTTCCATGAATGTTTTTTCTCAACAAATGATTATCACCAAAAACGGTGATAAAATTAATGTCAAGAAGTGGAAGCCTGCATCTAAATTTCAGCTTAAATACAAAGTATCTGACAAATCTAATCCTGATTTTCAGTTTGTAAATTTGAGCGATGTTTATTTCATTAAGGACAAAAAAGGCAATGGCCTGGCTTTTAGTGATAAAGGAGATGTTTTTAAAATCAAAAAAGTTGACAGATTTAATGAAATGGAATTGCAGGGAGCTGTAGATGCTTGTAAATATTTTCGCAAATCAGGTCCTTTTTGGGGAACCTGGGTTCCATCATTTCTTATCATGCCTGTTGGATTGGTAACGGCCGTAGCAGTCTCATCAACTAAACCAAAAAAATCACTTATTATACCTGCAAATGAACTTGTAAGTAACCAGGTTTATATTCAATCATATAAAGATCAGGCTCATGAGTGTAAAAAGCAAGCTGCCTGGAATGGGTTTGCTTCAGGCTTTGGCCTTTCATTGTCCATAGGTGTTTTATTAATGGCCTTATAATTCAAATACTTATAGGATAATGAAAAATATAAAAATATTAACCCGCTTGCTTTTTATCCTATTAATTATAATGGCATCTTGCTCAAAGGATGAATAAGAAGAACCTGGCCAGCTAATATTTAAAGTTTTTCGAGGAAAATGAATATTCGGGAACCCTGACTTTTAATGGAAGCACATACCAGGTTTATTTAAACTGAAGTCTAATTTCTTAAAAAAAAATATGAAAAGAAAAATTGTTCTCAGTCTGCTTCTGGTCTTATTTATGGGCATGAAAGTTTTGTCACAAACTTATGTTTTTCAGGCAAAACAGAAAGGTTCAAAAAAATGGGGATATGCCAAAATTGATGGGGAAATAATAATAGAACCCAAATTTTTTACAAATTTTGAATTTACAGAAGAGGGATATGCTTTGGTTATGTATAAAACAAGATTTGCAATAATTAATTTAAGAGGAGAGACAATAGTGACTGAAGTGAAAAAAGTGAAACCAATGACAAATTATATAGTTGGTCTGGTTTGGGCGGAAAAATATACACCGGGCCCGAATGGATTAGGTGTTTGTCCTTTTAGTGATGGTTATCTTGTTGTAACAGAAAATAAAAAGTGGGGTTGTATAAGCCCCGATGGAAAAATCGCAATACCGATCAAATATGATAGGCTAACTATTTTTAATAAAGGATATGCACTGGCCCAATCTGATAATAAGTTCTTTGTCATGGATAAGGAGGGAACAGAGATCCCTGTGGATGCCCAAAATATAGTAGAAATCAGACATTTCTCTGAAGGACTTGGAATGATTCAGGTGAAAGGAGAAAAATGGGGTTTTGTAGATAAAACCGGAAAAAACATGCATTATACCCCAATATGAAGAGCTTGGGTATTTTAGTAATGGTTTAGCCTGGGCAAGGGCGTCTGATGGAAAAATCGGATACATTAATAAAAAAGGAGAATGGAGTATCAAACCACAATTTGATGTAGTCAAGGCTTTTGATCCTGTAAGCGGGATGGCAATGGTTAAGCTTGATAATCAATGGGGTTACGTTGATACTAAAGGGGAAGTAAGCTTTTTTAATGTAACCGAAACGACATATGATTTTTATGAGGGTTTGGCAATAGGAAGGAAAAAGAATAAAGTCGGATTTCTAAATAATAAAGGCCAATGGGCCATTTCTCCGCAATATGATGCTGCCTTTGCATTTAAAAATGGCTATGCCGCTGTCGAGAGTGGGAAACGTTGGGGAATTATCGATAAAGAAGGAAATTGGATTGTCCAGCCAACTTTTTCTGAAATCGGGAACGTATCCGTTGTAAAATAAGATAAAGATGTTAGTTTGTGTGTGTCATCCCAAACCCGACCTGAAGGTCGGGGCTACTTTCATCCGTCCTTACAGGACGGGATATAATTTTGAGAGTTGGAATTTGTAATTTATTTGTCATTTGGAATTTGGGATTTAAAATTTCCCCATGTTCAAGGCTACTTGCTAAGAATATAGCACAAAAAAAGCACCTCGTTTCCAAAGGTGCTTTTTAAATCTTACATTGACAATGCCGAATTGACAATCGACAATGTTCGGTGATCCTGCTGGGACTCGAACCCAGGACCCACGGCTTAAAAGGCCGTTGCTCTACCAACTGAGCTACAGAATCGTTTTTGGGGCTGCAAAATTAGAAGAATAAAATCAATATAACAAGAATTCCGGGATAAAAATGACTTTGAATTTGTAATGATTTGAAAGTAAGGACTTTTGATTATTCTATGATTCCTTTGCCTTCCCTCAGGATCAGTATCTCATCACCGGTACAATCTATGATAGTGCTTGGATGATTGTCTCCAAAGCCACCGTCAATCACCATATCCACCATACCATCATATTTTTCATTGATCAGTTCCGGATCGGTGCTGTATTCAATAACTTCATCATCATCATGTATGGAAGTTGACATAATCGGATTCCCCAGCTCCTTGATGATCTCTGAAATAATATTGTTTTCAGGGATTCGTATACCCACCGTTTTCTTTTTATTCCCGAATATCTTCGGCACATTGCTGTTGGCGTTCAGGATATAAGTGAATGGCCCCGGAAGGGTCCTGCGCATGAGTTTGTAAACTTCATTGCTGATGGGCTTGGTAAAGTCCGACAACTGGCTCAAATCGTAACACAGGAATGAGAAATTTGCATTTTTGGAATTGATACCCTTGATCCGGGCAATCTTTTCAACAGCCTTATGACTGTAAATATTACAGCCTAAGGCATAAATGGTATCGGTTGGGAAAATGATGACACCGTCGTTGCTGAGTACTTCCACCACTTTTAAAATCTGGCGCTGACTGGGTGTTTCGGGATGAATTTTAATCAACATCGGATTGTGTTTATATAGTATGAAACATAAAGAACTAAAAAAAGGGTAAGCTACCTGCATCGCACCGCTCAACCACCTACCCTTGCTTCCTTCCGGACCTGGGGGGATTCAGCAGGAGCTGGTCGTACAGGACTTACCCGCTGCAAAAGTACAAATATCCGGGAGATTTCTTCATACAATTTATCTTTTTTTATTTTTTTGAAGAGAAGGAATGTTTTATAAATCTGAGGCTCAAAGATAGCTATATATTGTCCTCATTCCAAGTTAAGAAAGCCTCATAAGAGGATCAAACATGTTTTCCTTCATGCTATATCATTGAATAATAATAAATAATCCCCAGGAAGATCCTAAATTGTATCAGGGTTTTTTCAAGGCTTCTTTTCTTCCGTCTGAAAATGCCCTTCATATTGCTATGGCAGGCATTTTTTACTATCTTGCGATGTTTATATTTTCTTAAGTTTGCAATTAAATCAAAAATTATGGAAGACAACACATTTACACCGAATGAAGGCCCAAAACCGAAGACCGCATCCATCACCCTGGGTTATGGATTATTACTTGCTTTAGCTTCAATCATTTTCAGCCTGATTCTTTTCCTCCTGGTTGAAGACAAGATGACTAAACTGAATTACCTTAACTATCTCATCGTGATAGCAGGTATAGTATTGGCCCAGTTGAATTTCCGGGATAAACATATGGGAGGATTTATTTCCTATGGCAAGTCATTTTCTGTCGGATTTCTTACGGCATTGTTTTCCGGCATAGTGGTAGCTGTTTATACTTATATCTTTTTTAAGTATATCAGCCCTGGTACTATCGATGAGATTATGCAATTGACAGAACAGAAAATGATGGATAAAGGTTTGAGTGATCAGGAGCTTGAAATGGCCATGTCCTGGACCCGGAAATTTCAGACCCCATTGATGTACCTCATATTTACCTTTCTTGGAACTGCTTTTATGGGTGTGATAATCAGTTTGATTACTTCAATTTTCGTGAAGAAGGTAAATCCGGAAGAACCGGTTGTTTGAAAGCGTGTCATTTAATAAATTACTAAATGGATCTGTCTATTGTTATACCTCTCTTTAATGAGGAGGAATCGCTCAAAGAACTGCATGACTGGATAGTAAGGGTAAGCAATGCTAATGATTTAAGCTATGAGATCATCTTTGTGGACGACGGTAGTACCGACTCCTCCTGGAAAGTAATAATGGAATTACAAGAGTCGGATCAGCATGTCATTGGGGTGAAATTCCGCCGCAATTTCGGGAAGTCGGCCGCCCTGGATAAAGGTTTCGACATGGCTTCAGGCGATGTGGTGATCACCATGGACGCTGATCTGCAGGACAGCCCCGAAGAGATTCCCGAATTATACAGAATGATCACTCAGGATGGCTTTGACCTGGTATCAGGCTGGAAGAAAAAAAGATATGATCCGATCTCCAAAACCATACCTTCCAGGTTCTTTAACTGGTCAACCCGTGTCATGTCGGGCATTAAACTGCATGATTTCAATTGTGGTTTGAAAGCTTATAAGAATGATGTGATCAAGAATATTGAGATTTATGGTGAAATGCACCGCTATATCCCTGTCATAGCGAAACGGAGCGGTTTCCGGAAGATAGGGGAGAAGGTTGTTCAGCATCAGGCCCGTAAATACGGGGTCACCAAATACGGGCTCGACCGCTTTATCAAAGGCTATCTTGATCTCTTATCCATCACTTTCGTATCCCGATTCGGAAGGTCGCCCATGCATCTTTTCGGTACTTTGGGTACTATGGTTTTTTTCATAGGGTTCCTCGCTGCAATATGGGTTGGGGCCCAGAAACTTTATTACCTGCACCAGGGCATCCGGACTATCCTGGTAACCAGCAGCCCTTATTTTTATATCGCCCTGGCCATGATGATCATAGGGGTCCAGCTTTTTGTCGCTGGCTTCCTGGGTGAACTTTTCGTGAGGAATACACGTTCGGGAGATTATTATAAAGTAGATAAGATCATTGGCAAAGAAGGACTGCAGAATTAGAAATTACCCTGATTACCGGGGAAGATAATCCTATGAGAAAGATTATTATCATTGGTTCCGCACATCCCCTGAGGGGAGGCCTGGCAGCATTCAATGAAAGACTGGCCAAAGAATTCCAGTCGGAAGGCGACCAGGTCATCCTGCATACTTTTTCCCTTCAGTATCCTTCATTATTATTTCCGGGCAAAACCCAGCTATCTTCTGAACCTGCACCGGAAGGATTGCCTATTTATGCTTCAGTAAACAGCATTAACCCACTTAACTGGCTGAAAACGGGAAGAAAGCTTCGGAGAGAAAATGCGGATCTGGTCATTATAAAATACTGGATGCCTTTTATGGCCCCGGCCCTTGGAAGCATTGCCCGTTTGATCAGGAAAAATAAGAAAAGCCGCATCATTTGCATTGCCGACAATATCATCCCTCATGAAAAAAGACCCGGAGATACTATACTCACCCGCTATTTTATCAAAAGTGTGGATGGCTTTGTTGTAATGTCGGCCCAGGTGGGAAATGACCTGAAACATTTTGATCCGGGCAAGCCTGTCAAAACATGTCCTCATCCTCTTTTCGACAATTTCGGAAAGGCAGTTGACAAGGTGACTGCCCGGAAAAACCTGGGTATAGATCCGGAAGGAAAGTACCTTCTATTCTTCGGTATTATCAGGGACTATAAAGGACTTGACCTGATGCTCCAGGCTTTGAACGAGAAGATTTTAAAAGAACAATCCATCAAACTGATCATCGCAGGTGAATTCTATTCCGATCCCGAACCCCATATGAAATATATACGCGAAAACGGGCTGACCGATAAAATTGTGATGCACAATCATTTCATTTCCGACAGCCAGGTTTACAATTATTTCTGTGCTGCCGACCTCGTGGTGCAACCATATAAAAGCGCCACCCAGAGCGGTGTAACCCAGATTGCCTACCATTTCGACAAGCCCATGGTGGTGACCAATGTCGGAGGGCTTCCAGAACTTATCCCGGACAATGTGGTGGGATATGTGGTTGAGCCCCGCTCAGGACCCATAGCTGAAGCCGTTAATAAATTTTTTGCAGATTCAAAAGAAGATACCTTTATTGAAAATATTCGTCAGGAAAAATTGAAATACAGTTGGAAGAGAATGGTAGATACCATCTCGGAATTATCACTGGAAATAAAAAAATAAGTTTATGATTATCCGGAGCAAAGCCCCCCTTAGAATCGGTCTGGCCGGTGGAGGAACTGATGTATCGCCTTATTCGGACCTTTATGGAGGCGCCATTATGAACGCTACCATCAACATGTATGCTTATGCCAATATCCTTCCCAGGGATGATGGAAAGATAATATTACATGCCATCGACAGGGGAGAAACTATTGAACTCAAGAGTGAAATGCTGCTTCAGACCGATGGTAAACTGGACCTGATGAAAGGCATTTATAACCGGGTAGTAAAGGATTTCACCAAAAAGCCCCTGTCCTTTGAACTTCAGACTTATGTGGATGCACCTCCTGGCTCGGGACTGGGAACATCATCCACTCTTGTGGTGGCTGTTTTAGGAGCTTTTGCTGAATGGCTCAGGTTGCCTTTAGGTGAATACGACCTGGCAAGACTGGCCTATGAAATCGAGAGGATAGACCTGAACATGGCCGGAGGAAAACAGGACCAGTATGCGGCAACCTTCGGAGGGGTGAATTTTATGGAATTCTTCAGCGGTGAGAAGGTGATAGTAAACCCATTGCGTATCCGTAGCAAATATTTGAACGAATTGGCTTATAACCTGGTTTTATATTATACCAGCACCAGCCGTTTGTCTTCAACTATCATCGAACGCCAGGCCAACAATATCACTCAACAAAAGAAAAAATCCATTGAGGCTACCCATAAGCTTAAAGAACAGGCTATCATGATGAAAGAGGCCATCCTGAAAGGGGAGGTGGACCGTATCGGCGACATCCTGGATTTCGGATGGAAACATAAAAAGCTGATGGCTTCCGGTATATCCAACCATCTCATCGACGAGATTTATGAAAGCGCCAAACAGCATGGCGCCACAGGAGGTAAAATATCAGGCGCCGGAGGGGGTGGTTTTATGATCTTTTATTGCCCCAACAATACGCGCTACGCTGTAATTGACGCCCTGAATAAATTCGGAGGCTATACCAACCGCTACGAGTTTACAAAAGCCGGTCTGACCACCTGGACCATATAGTAGGATAATTATATCTTTGCAAATTATTCATTCAAACTAAATCAACAAAGCTTATGGCATTTCTTGAGCTGGCCCGAAAACGTTTTTCATGCAGGAAATATAAAGCTGATCCTGTTGAAAAAGAAAAGCTGGAATATATCCTCGAAGCCGGCCGGCTTGCACCATCTGCCTGTAATAATCAGCCCTGGAAAATTTTTGTAATCTCAGGAAAGGAACAACTGGAAATGATGCATCCGGTTTATGGCCGGCCTTTTTTCAAAGAAGCCCCCGTATTGCTTGTTATTTGCGGAGATCATTCTGCTTCATGGAAACGTGCCGACGGAAAAGACCATTGTGATATCGATGCAGCCATCATTACGGATCATATGACACTCGCGGCATCGGACCAGGGACTGGGAACCTGCTGGATCTGCAATTTTGACAAGCTGAAATGTGCAGAAGTCCTTGATCTGTCTGAAAATATAGAGCCCATTGCAATCCTGACACTTGGTTATCCTTCGGATGCAAAAATGACCGAAAATCGTGACAGACAGAGAAAGTCACTGAATGAAATTGTGGAATGGGAAATTAAACGGAAACTATGAGAATCACTGAAGCCATAGAGCAATCGATAAAGGTCAAACAATTGATCCTCGAAGACAAAGAGATCATACAGACCATTGAAAAGATCGTGGATGCCTGTATAACAGCCCTTAAAGAAGATCACAAGATATTATTCTGCGGGAACGGTGGAAGCGCCGCCGATGCCCAGCACCTGGCCGCGGAATTATCCGGCAGGTTTTATTTTGACCGGGAACCGCTTGCCTCGGAAGCCCTGCATGTCAATACTTCCTTTCTGACAGCTGTAGCAAATGACTATTCCTATGATGAAGTGTATTCAAGGATGGTCAGGGGGATGGGACGCAAGGGTGATGTACTGATCGGTTTGTCTACTTCCGGGAATTCGGCTAACGTACTGAAGGCTTTTATGGCGGCCCGGGAAAAGGGCATGATAACTATTGGCCTAACCGGTGAAACCGGTGGGAAAATGAAAGAATTATCGGATTTTATCATCCGGATACCCTCGGTTGACACTCCCCGGATCCAGGAATCCCACATCCTTGTCGGGCATATTATCTGTGAACTTATTGAATCGAAAATGTTTGCATAATGCTGAACGAAGCTATTATACTTGCCGGGGGCATGGGTACACGTCTGCAGGATGTCCTCGGGGATATTCCCAAAGCAATGGCCCCTTTGAACGGAAGGCCATTCCTGGAGTATCAGCTTGACTATCTCCTGAAATGGGGCATGAAAAAAGTGATTTTATCGGTTGGCTACAAACGGGAGATGATCATGGAACATTTTGGGGATTCATACAAGTATATGCAAATCGTATATGCCGTTGAAAAAGAACCCCTGGGAACCGGCGGGGCCATCATGAATGCCATGAAATATGTGGACGGCTTCGCGGTTTTTATATTTAACGGGGATACCTATTTTGATGTGAATTTACAGCGGCTCGACGATTTCAGAAGAATAAAAGAAGCTGATGTTTGTATTACACTCCGTTTTGAAAATGATACTTCCCGCTTCGGAGCCGTCGAATTTGATAATAATAACCGGATTATTAAGTTTTATGAAAAGGGTAAGGAGCCGGATGAAGGATATATTAACGGGGGAGTTTACCTGATCCGTAAAGACTATCTCCTGAATTTCGGCCTTCCTGAAGCCTTTTCCATGGAGAAAGATTTCTTCCAAAAATATTATAAAACTGAGGAATTCTTCTGTTTAAGATGTTTTTCCTACTTCCGAGACATTGGTGTGCCGGAAGATTATCAAAAAGCACAGGATGAATTTTCAAAAATGGCCTATTGACCAAAGCTGGACATTGTTCCTGGATCGTGATGGGGTTATTAACCGCAGGATAGTTGGGGGCTATGTCAGCAGATGGGAAGACTTTCAGTTACTGGAAGGTGTCCAGGAGGCCATGGCTGTTTTTACCCGGAAATTCGGTCATATCATTGTGGTTAGCAATCAGCAGGGAGTTGGTAAAGGATTACTGACTATCAACCAGGTAGAGAAAATCCATGAAAAGATGATTGAAGAAGTCAGGCTTGGCGGGGGGCGGATCGACCGGGTTTTCTTTAGCCCTTATCTTTCAGAAGAAAAGCATCCAGACCGTAAACCGGGTACCGGCATGGCATTCAAAGCCAGAAAAGATTTCCCGGGTATCAGTTTCGATAAATCCATCATGGTTGGTGACAGCCTGAGTGATATGATGTTTGGAAAGCAATTGGGCATGATCAAAGTGCTCATCACGGACGAGTATACTGAGGAAGAGGCCATGCAAATGGCCGACTTCAACTTTCCGGGGCTGTATCAGTTCTCCCTGGCATTAAAATAGTCATCGTCTTCCTTCCGGAAATTTTGAGGATGTTTTTGTGAAGAAGGCTAATTATTTTTTAAGCAGATTATCGTGTCACAACAACTTATATTCATAAGTTTTATAGCCTACACGGCTATGCTCATACTGATCAGCTACCTGACTTCCAGGAAGACTGACAACCGCACTTTCTTTCTCGGAAATAAAGCCTCCCCCTGGTTTGTGGTGGCCTATGGAATGATAGGCGCTTCTCTTTCCGGAGTAACCTTTATTTCTATCCCGGGGGACGTCGGCGCCACGAAGTTTTCCTATATGATGATCGTGTTTGGCTACCTTATAGGATATTTCGTGATAGCAAATATATTGCTCCCGCTATATTACAAGATGAACCTGACTTCTATTTATGGTTATCTTGATAAAAGATTCGGATTTTATTCATATAAAACCGGAGCTTCCTTTTTCCTTCTCTCCCGTATCATTGGGGCTTCATTCCGTATGTTCCTGGTAGTAAATGTTCTCCAGATATTCGTTTTCGATGCCTGGGGTATCCCTTTCTGGCTGACCGTCGTTGTCTTTATGATGCTTATCTGGATGTATACTTTCAGGGCAGGTATCCGAACCATCGTATGGACCGACATGCTGCAGACTACCTTTATGCTGACAGCTGTCATCGTTTCTATATTTCTCATTTCCAATAGTCTTGGCAAACCTTTGAACGTATTGTTAGGGGATGTTTTCAGAAGTGATTATTCACAAATGATCAATACGCACTGGCAAAGCCGGCATTTCTTTTTAAAAGATTTTATTGCAGGTGCATTTATCGCCATAGTCATGACCGGTCTGGACCAGGATATGATGCAGAAAAACCTGAGTTGCCGGAATCTCAAAGATGCACAAAAGAATGTTTACTGGCTGAGCTTTTCCCTGATACCGGTGAATTTTATATTCCTGATTCTGGGCGCTATACTTTTCATCTTCGTCAACTCGACAGGAATGAGTATGCCTTCCAGGACAGATGATCTGTTCCCCCTCATTGCATTGGAACATCTGGGGCCTTTTGCTGTTATCGTATTTATGATCGGGATTATTTCGGCGGCCTATTCAAGTTCCGACAGTGCCCTGACCGCTCTAACGACTTCCTTTGCGGTAGATATTATGGGGATGGAGCGGGATAAGCTTACAGATCCAAAAAAGCAGGTGAAGCAGCGTTATCTGATCCATTTTGGAATATCCCTGGTAGTTCTGGCTGTCATTGTCATTTTCAGGGCTATAAATGATGCTTCCGTTATCTCCCAGTTATTTACTATTGCCGGATATACTTATGGACCATTGCTTGGATTATTCGCTTTCGGTTTGTTTACCAAATGGCAGGTCAGGGATAAGTGGGTTCCGCTAATTGCAATTTTATCACCTGTAATGTGTTATATTTTAAGTGTTTATGATAAGATGTTATTAAATGGTTATAATTTTGGTTTCGAACTGCTTATCATTAATGGTATTTTTACATTTGCAGGTTTGTACCTGATTCGCCGAAAAATCAACAATTAATTTCATTCTTTTTATGGGAAACCTTAGGTTTAGAGCACTGGAAATTACTTTATCCAGAAGAGCTGACAAGAAGTTAAAGAGATCATCTGATAAAATTTCGGATTATTTTGGTGACATGACTTTCAATATGGACGTGATGCGTCAATATCTCACCGAAGAGGCATATCAGAGTGTTTTGAATGCCATTGAAATTGGAGAACGGATTGAACGGAAGGTGACCGATCAGGTTGCCTCTTCACTGAAAGCCTGGGCGATCAGTAAGGGAGCCACGCATTATACACATTGGTTCCATCCACTCACGGGTGCGACTGCTGAAAAGCATGACGCCTTCATTTCACCTTCCAAGGATGGCAAAGCTATCGAACATTTTCACGGGGATGAACTCGTACAACAGGAACCTGACGCATCAAGCTTTCCAAGCGGTGGTATACGCAATACATTTGAAGCCAGGGGCTATACTGCCTGGGACCCAACATCGCCGGCCTTCATCCTGGATAGTACCCTTTGCATTCCAACTATTTTCGTCTCTTATACCGGTGAGGCCCTCGATTATAAAACTCCTTTACTCAGGGCCCTTCATGCAATTGATAAAGCTGCTGTGGATGTTTGCCATTATTTTGATAAAGATGTCAGGAAAGTTTCTGCAACCCTGGGGTGGGAACAGGAATACTTCCTGGTGGATACTGCCCTTTATTCTGCCCGCCCTGACCTGGTGCTGGCAGGCAGGACTGTCTTCGGACATCCTTCGGCAAAGGACCAGCAGCTTTCGGATCATTATTTCGGGAGCATCCCTGAACGGGTAACCGATTTCATGAAAGACTTTGAATATGAAGCCCACCGTCTGGGTATCCCGATTAAGACCAGACACAATGAAGTCGCGCCTAATCAATATGAATGTGCCCCGGTTTATGAGGAAGCTAACCTTGCCAATGACCATAACCAACTCTTGATGCACCTGATTCAGAAAGTAGCCAAACACCATGACTTTACGGTACTCCTGCATGAAAAACCTTTCGCCAGTGTGAATGGATCGGGAAAACATAATAACTGGTCACTCGCAACAAATACTGGCATTAACCTGCTTTCACCCGGAAAGACGGCCAAATCAAATTTGCAGTTCCTGGTATTCCTGGTGAATATTTTGCAAGCCGTAAAAGAACATGCAGACTTATTGAGGGCCGGTATTGCATCGGCGGGGAATGACCTGAGACTTGGAGCCAATGAAGCCCCTCCTGCAATCATATCTGCCTTTATCGGAACTTATCTTACACAAATCCTGGATGAAATTGAAAAAAAGGTAAAGAAAGGAAATGGAGTGACTCCTGTCCATGATAATGAATTAAATCTGAATATATCTAAAATACCTGAAATCCTCAGGGATAATACCGACCGGAACCGTACTTCGCCCTTCGCTTTTACGGGCAATAAATTTGAATTCCGGGCAGTAGGATCTTCCGATACCTGCGCCCGCTCAATGATCATCCTGAATACTATTGTTGCTGATCAGCTTAAAAAGTTCAAAGTTGAAGTAGATGATTTAATAGGAAAGAAAATAAGGAAGGATGAAGCTATTTTCCGTGTCCTGAAAAAGTATATCATTCTTTCCAAAAATGTCAGGTTTGAAGGGAATAGTTATGGGGAAGAATGGATAAGCGAAGCAAGTAACAGAGGCCTTTCAAACATCAAATCAACCCCACATGCACTTAAGAGTTATCTGAGTCCTGCCAGCATAGAACTTTTTTTATCTAATGGGATTTTTTCAGAAAGGGAGATCCGGGCCCGCTATGATATACGACAGGAAAATTTCACCAAAAAACTACAGATTGAATCAAGACTGATCGGTGACCTGGCCAATAATCATATAATTCCAACTGCTATCCGTTATCAGAATGTACTGATCAAGAATGCTATGGGCTTGAAGGAGGTGCTGGATGCAAAGACTTATGTGAAACTTTCCAAAAACCAGGTTCAGACCATCAAGGAAATCTCTGAACACATTGCAATAGTGAAGATCAATGTCGACTTGATGCTGGAAGAGCGGAAAATAGCCAATAAAATTTTGGACGATGAAACCAAAGCCCTGGCCTATGATGAAAAAGTAAAGCCCTTTTTTGAAATCATCCGCTATCATGTCGACAAGCTGGAACTCCTGGTGGAAGATGAATTATGGCCCCTTCCTAAGTATAGGGAGCTGTTGTTTAATAAGTAGAACTAACTTTAGCAATGCCAGGTTTCTAAACCCTTGCATTGCTTGATTTAAACCCTTACATTTGTCCTTGTAGTCTTTCAAATCGATTCAAAATTTATGTCCGGATCAACTTCAGCTAAAAATCATTATCAGCTTTTGCTGAGCCTCTTACTTGTATTATTATACTGTCCTTTATCTTTTGCCCAGGTAAGGGTAACAGCAGTAAAGAATGCCGAATCGGTAGCAGGTAAGAAAGGGATCTTCTATACGCTTCCTCTTACAGTAGTGCACGTGGATCTTGATATAGTCAAGGATCAGTTTTTTCCAGGACCTTATGCTACCTACGCGGAAGATTACCTGGGGATCGCGAATGTGCCCAAAGCAGAAAAAACAGAATACTCTATCAGCAATGTGAGTATCAGTACCACTGTTGAGCCTGATCCGGGTCATATATATTTCGTGGAAAAAGAAGAAAAGTCGGATAAACAGATTTGGATGTCCTTCAGCGAATCAGGTATGGTCCTTGGAATGGAAAATTTCCCCAAATCAAAAAGCAGCGAAAATTTTGAAAACTGGGGGGAGGTATCTTTCACTGATTTTTCTGAAAATGGGTTATTTCCTTATGAACGCAAAGGTGGTATTGTGAGGAAAGTTGATACGATTATTCGTAAAGTTGCTATTGATACCTCCACTTATGAACAGATGTCCTTCAAAGTTTTATATGTCAAACAAACTGATGAGGATAAGGCCGCCGAAGCAGCAGATAAGATCAACTCAATAAGGCAGGACCGTTATAAATTGCTGGTGGGATATCAGGAAACCGCTTATGACAAGGGTGGATTGGAATTTATGACAAAGAAACTGGATGAAATGCAGAATGAGTACCTCAAACTTTTCCTGGGTACGAGTAAAAGTGAATCGAAACATTTTAGCTTTAAATATGTTCCTGTAAAAGGATCTGAAAATACAGAAATCAAAGTTAGCGGCTTCTCAGTCAGTTCCGGCCTTAGTGCACCTGGTAGTAACAATATCGTTCTGGAGTTGAAACAGCAGGATACCATTTCCAATATCCGGGATGATGAATCAGGTATAGTCTATTCGGGATTTTACTACCGCATACCCGCGATGGTGGAAGCCAGGGTCTCTTATCAGAATAAAGTGCTTAACCGGGAGAATCTCATTGTAAATCAGTTCGGTGTGATACGCAGCCTCCCGACTTCAACCACGAAGGTGGAATTTTATCCCAACACAGGAGCTATACGCAAAGTGATCATCGAATAAGGGGCTGTGCAAATCGTTTGACATCTTCGCCTGTAATCAGGTCATCACAAAGAATGACCAGCCTTTCAACCACATTTCTGAGTTCCCGTGATATTTCCGGTCCAGCTTATGTTCATAAGCTCATCATATGCATCATCAGCATATTCCAGAAATGGCTTTCCCTGTTCATCACAAATCTCTTCCATAAAATGCCTGGCAAGCAATGGGATATCATCTTTACGTTCGTGCAGGGGAGGAACTTGTATCAGTATTACGCTCAGGCGGTGATAAAGGTCTTCTCTGAAACGGTTATTTTCTATCTCTTCCTTCAGATTTTTATTAGTGGCACTGATTATCCTCACATCAACAGGGATCTCTTTATCACCGCCAACACGCATGATCTTGTTTTCCTGGAGGGCGCGAAGAACCTTAGCCTGCGCTGAAAGGCTCATATCCCCGATTTCATCCAGGAAAATGGTCCCTCCCGTTGCCTGTTCAAAATCACCCTTGCGTTGTTTTATTGCGGAAGTAAAAGAACCTTTTTCATGCCCGAATAAAACACTCTCAATCAATTCTCCCGGGATGGCGGCACAGTTAACTTCAATAAAAGGTCCTTTTGAACGCAGGCTTTTTTCGTGCAACTGCCTGGCCACAAGTTCCTTTCCCGTACCATTATCGCCTGTGATCAGCACCCTGGCATTCGTAGGTGCAACTCTTTCTATCAGATCCTTCACATCATTAATCGCCTGGGACTCTCCTATAATTTCATATTTTCTGGATACTTTTTTCCTCAGTACCTTGGTTTCGCTGATAAGCATGGACTTGTCCATGGCATTCCGGATTGTAATCAGCAGACGGTTCAGGTCGAGGGGTTTTGCTATATAGTCATAGGCCCCCTTTTTAATCGCTTCAACTGCCGTATCAATGGTTCCGTGACCGGAGATCATGATCACCGGGATGTCATATTCCGACATGATCTGGTCCAAAACTTCCATACCGTCCATACGAGGCATCTTGATATCCAGTAATATCACATCAAACTCGCCATGTTTAAGGGCTTCCAGTCCGTCGGGTCCGGTTGCTGCATCTTCCACTTCATATTTTTCATATCCCAGAATATCCCTGAGTGTATTCCGGATACTTCTTTCATCATCAATTACAAGTATTCTCGCCATAGACACGTATATTAACAGGAAAATGTAAAGATACGGAATGTTTATGGATAGCAGTCGCCGGCTTTTATACAAAGGATATGAGAGATAAGCCATATCTTTGTAGAGCAGTGCAAAGCCTGTAAATAACCAGACATCCTTTCATAATTAAACTTTGATGAAAATCCACATGAAAATATTCCCGATTTTTTGGCTGAGCATATTTCTGCTTAGTTTCAATCTGCTGAGAGGACAGGAAACCAAAGTACAGGTCCAGGATGAGAACAGGGGCTATTTTCCCTATCCCTGGGCAGGAGGTATGAATTCCTGCCAGTTCGGGGAGATGGACTTGAATATGGATGGGAAGAAGGATCTGGTGGTTTTTGACCGCATGGGAAATCGCCTGATGACTTTCCTTAACCAGGGAAGCCCCGGAAATATATCTTATACCTGGGCGCCTGAATACCAGGCATATTTTCCTGAAATCAGTGATTGGATTATCCTGAAAGATTATAATGGAGATGGGAAAGAAGATATTTTTACATATTCCCCCGGCTATGCAGGAATGAAAGTATATAAAAATGTCTCGTCTGGAAGTCCTGAATTTCAACTGGTCGTTTATCCCTACCTTAAATCCTTTCAGGGCGGGGGCTATGTGAATATACTGAGCAATACGTAGTCGAGTTGAAGAAACTACATAAACAC
>CAWBCI010000021.1:0-6072 GCA_963787195.1 uncultured Bacteroidales bacterium | reverse complement strand
TGAGATATGGCCTGATGCAAAGGCTTGTAAAATTGTCGATTCCTATTTGAAGGTCATATTAACAGGCCTTAATAATGAGGCGAATGAACTATATTTTCCCGATCAACATATTAGTGGTTCTATACGTAATACGGCTTTTAAAATAAGCGCTGATAAGGTAGCGGTGATATTTGAAAATATAGCTGATAGAAACCAGGCAGAACAAGCTCTTCTGGAAAGCGAACAAAAATTCAGGGATGTCTTCGAATCAGCGAATGTCGGTAATTCTATTATCAAAGTTACCGGACAATTAAACCCCAACGCAGCATTCTGCAAAATGCTGGGTTATAGCAAGGAAGAACTGATCAATTTAAGATGGCAGGATATTTCTCTGCCTGAAGATATAGATCTCATTATGGAGAAAATGGGGGCCTTGATTCATGGAAAAAAGGATTCGGAAAGGTTTGTAATAAGAATGGCTCACAAGAATGGCAATATTATTTGGGCCGATGTTAATGTGACCTTAAACCGGGACATAAATGGAAAACCCCGGTATATATTTTCCACTATTCTCGATATTACGGATGCTAAACTTGCCGAGGAATCAATACGCAAGAGCGAAGAGTTTCAAAGGGCCATAATCGCATGTTCCCCCGTAGCTTTATACGGTATTGACACAAAAGGAAAAGTTATTTTCTGGAATCCATCGGCCGAAAGGCTTTTTGGCTGGAATGCGGGGGAAGTTCTCGGTAAAATGCTACCAATTGTACCTGAAGGGAGAAAGGAAGAATTTTTTAAAAATATTGACCAAATCCTTTCAGGTAATAATTTTTCAAGAAATGAATTTTTAAGGCAAAAAAAAGATGGAAGTATTTTTTATTCCAGTCTGTCAACTTCCCTTTTATACGATAATAGCGGGCAAATTGTCGGTATTATGGCGGCTATGGAGGATAAAACAGAAAGTAAAAAAGCTGAAGAAAATTTACAAAAAAGTGAACAGAAATTCCGTAAAATTTTCAACTCTACAAGTGAAGCTATTTTCATTGATGAAATAGACACAAGTAAAATATTAGAATGTAATGATCGGGCTATCGAAATGTATGGCTATGATACAAAAGAAGAACTATTGAAAGCCACCCTGGAAGATTTGAGCGCCAATATTGAGCCCTATATTTATACAGTAGAATTAACCCGGAATCTGAATCAATTAGCAAAAGAAAAAGGACATCAAACATTTGAGTGGCTGGCTAAAAAACAAAATGGGGAGCACTTCTTTGTGGAGGTCAGTCTGATGATAACAAATATTGAGGGTGAAGATAGGGTAGTAACAGTCGTAAGGGATATTACAGAACGGAAGCAGGTTGAGGAAAAACTCTTTAAAAGTGAGCAAATATTTCGTGAAGTCTATAATTCCACCAGCGAAGCCATATTTATCACCGACACTGAAACCGGAAATATGCTGGATTGTAATGAGCGGGCTTATGCCATGTATGGATATGATTCAAAAGAAGATTTGTTGAAGGTTAGGATAAGGGACCTGAGCGCTAACGAAGGTACTTTGTTTATAAGCAGGAAGAACAACCCGAGTTTAATCCCAATATTCAGGAAAAGGAAGGACGAACATTTGAATGGTTGTCGAAAAAGAAAAATGGGGAAAATTTCTGGGTCGAGATCAATCTGAAAATTACCGAATTAGGAGGAAAAGGAAGGGTCCTGGCAGTTATCAGGGATATCACTGAACGAAAAATGGCCGAAGAAAAACTCCGTAAAAGCGAGGAATGGCACCGCCGATTTTTTGAACAGGACCTTGCAGCAGCTTTCATTTCGACTCCGGAAGGAAAAATTCTTGAATGTAACCAGGCCTTTCTGAAAATCTTCGGCATAAAATCAAAGGAGGAAGCACTTAATACATCTGCTCTATCATTTTATAATTCAGAGAAATCCAGGAATAAACTCATGGAAAGACTCCATATTGAAAAAAAACTTAAAAATTTTGAATATGATGCCAATACTATTGATGGTCGAAAAATACATCTCATAGAAAGTATGATTGGAATTTTTGATGAAAAAGGGGAAATTTCTCAAATCCTTGGCTTCATTATTGACGATACCCGGAGGAAAGAACTGGAAGCCCAGTTTTTACAGGCTATGAAAATGGATAGTCTGGGAACTTTGGCCGGAGGTATAGCACATGACTTTAATAACCTCCTGGGGATCATCCTGGGGCATACTACGATCCTTAAGTACTACAAATCGGATCCGGAGAAATTCCTCAAAAGTATTGATGCAATTACAAAGGCAACAGAACGCGGTGCTTCACTGGTCACGCAATTACTCACCTTCGCAAGAAAAACCGATACTCAAGTCGAATCAGTGAAGATAAATGATGTTATAGCAGAAGTAATGAAACTGATGCTCGAAACCTTCCCAAGAAATATTGAAATTAAAACAAAACTGCAAGCGGAGCTCCCTTCCATCAATGCTGATTCGACACAGATTCATCAAATCCTTATTAACATCTTTGTTAATTCCAGAGATGCAATGCCTTCAGGAGGAATACTTGAAATTTCGACTTCAACAATTGAAAAGCATTATATCAAATTAAAGTTTCCTGAGGCTCAAGCCGATAAATACATACTCATCCGGATAGCTGACAATGGAATGGGTATGGATGAGAAAACCCGGCTTCGGATATTCGAACCCTTTTTTACCACTAAAGAGATTGGCAAAGGGACAGGACTGGGTCTTTCACTGGTTTACAGTATTGTAGAAAACCATCTGGGCTTTATTGAAGTATTGAGTGAAACCGGAAAAGGAACGGAATTCCTCATCTATTTCCCCCTGCCTGTCAATAGTTTGGAAAAAGGGCATCTCTCTCATGGCCCCATCGAAGAAGTTCCTGGCGGCCTTGAAACCGTTTTCCTGATAGAAGATGAAGCTATGCTGAGCGACTTGCTGCAGGCCAGCCTCGAATCAAAAGGTTATAAAGTCATGACCGCCCATAACGGAGAAGAAGGAGTACAAAAACACAAGCAGAACCAGCACGAAATTGATATTATAATCCTTGATATAGGCCTGCCCAAACTGGGCGGAGCAGAAGTTCTTAAAAAAATTATGAGTCTTGACCCCAGGGCTAAAGTCATTATAGCCAGTGGCTTCATCAACCCCGAATTAAAACCTGAATTGTATGCAGCCGGAGCCAAAAGCTTTATCCAAAAGCCTTATACACCGGTTGAAGTGCTGAAGGTAATCAGAGAAGTGCTGGATAGCTGACAGATATTAGGGAAAGTGATAAGGTGATAAGGTGGAAAGGTGATAAAGATTCTGATTACTACACTGCCAATCGCTGTATAAGATTGCATGACTGACGACTGAAGACTGACGACTGTTCCCAACCGACTCGCCTTAAGCTAAAGTCTAAACTAAAACCCTCTCAGGTTGTTTATCTGATTAGTAAACTAATATTGTGATCATGGTATTTACAACTGAAACTAAAAATTATTAAATGGAATACAGGCAATTAGCAGATTCAGACTTAAAGGTATCCGTCATAACATTCGGTGCATGGGCAGCGGGTGGCTGGATGTGGGGAAGCACCGACCGGAAAGAGGCCATAGAAGCTATCAGGGCAGCTTATGAAGAAGGAATGACTTCCATTGATACGGCTCCGATTTATGGTCAGGGTACAAGCGAAGAAATAGTCGGGGAAGCCATAAAGGGAATCCCCAGGGATAAAGTCCAGATCCTTACCAAATTTGGTATGCGCTGGGATTTGGCCAAAGGGAATTTTGATTTTAAGAGCAGGGATAATGAGGGCAATCCTATTGAAATATACAGGTATGCCGGAAAAGAAAGTATAATTAAGGAATGTGAGAACAGCCTGAAGCGGCTTGGGACCGATTATATAGATCTATATCAGCTACACTGGCCTGATCCCACAACTCCTGTCAGTGAAACTTTCGAAGCTGTCGAAAAGCTTATCCGGCAAGGAAAGGTTCGTTATTCTGGGGCTTGTAATTATAATGCAAAACTCATGGCAGAAGCCGGCGAAACTTTGAATCTGGTAACGGATCAGATCCCTTTCAGCATGGTTAACCGGGGAGTCGAAAAGGATGCCCTACCCTATTGCATAAAAAACAAGCTTTCCGTTTTGGCATACAGCCCTATGGAAAGGGGGCTCCTTACCGGGAAAATGAAACCAGGCTACGAGTTTCAGAAAGGAGATCATCGCGCGAACAATCAATTTTTCACAGACGAAAGCATACGTAAAACCAATGCATTCCTGGAAAAAATAAAACCTATAGCCGATGAAAAAGGCGCCACACTTGCCCAATTCGTCCTGCGGTGGACCATAGAAAGGCCAGGAATTACCATCGCCCTGGCCGGTGCCCGGAATGCCCGTCAGTCGGTCGAAAATGCAAAAGCGGCCGATATTAAACTGAGTAAGGAAGAACTGGATTTCATAAATAAGGAAGTGGAAAAACTATGAGCAAGAAGAAATATGCTGCCTTACTTGTTTTGCTGCTATTATCACTGAGCATCCTGACGGAAAAAGCAGTATCACAATCTATGAAAGAATCAAGAATTGTTAAAGGAGGAAATGCCATGCTGAAAAGGCAAAAAATTCTTTTCGTACTTACCAATCACGACCAGAAAGGGAATACCGGGATCAAGACCGGTTTTTTCCTTTCGGAAGCAGCCCATCCCTGGGAAATCCTGAAAGATCATTACGAAATAGATTTTGTAAGCCCCCTGGGAGGAAAATGCCCGGTCGACGGCTTCGATCTGAAAGACCCTGTAAATAAGGAATTCTGGGAAAACAAGGAAATCCAGGAGAAGATCAATAATACTATGAAACCTTCGGAAGTGAATCCGGCTGATTATGTGGCCATACATTTTGTTGGTGGGCATGGGGCCATGTGGGACTTCCCCCAAAATAAGGAACTAGCTAAAATTGCAGCTAAAATTTATGAGAATGAGGGGGTTGTGAGTGCTGTTTGCCACGGCCCGGCAGGCCTGGTGAACATTAAGCTGGACGATGGTTCATACCTCATTGCAGGTAAAAGGGTGGCTGGCTTCAGCAATGGGGAGGAAAAGGCTGTGAAACTGGATAAAGCCGTACCTTTCCTGCTTGAAGACAAGTTGAAGGAAAGGGGTGCTGAATACAGCTGCGGCCCAAACTGGAAGGAACATGTTGAACATGATGGCAGGCTGATCACCGGACAGAATCCCCAATCAGCCACCAAAGTGGGCGAAGAAGTTTTAAATCAACTTCAGAATAAATAAAAAAAAGGACCTTTGATCCTTTCCTGCCATTATTCAAAGTAGAGGAAATAATAAGCCTCGGTGTTATCAAGGTAGGCCCCGTCAAAACCGGCATTCAGGATCTTTTTGGTATATGATGCATCATTCCCGTAAATGATATTCTTCCATTCATCATTCCAGAATTCAACCCATATTTCATCTGAATAGCCTTCATAAGGTTTTTTAAGCCAGTCGGGATGATGCAGCTTCCAGTCAGATTTCCAGTAATAGCGGTAATTCTCGGCGGAACCAATGTTCATATAAGCTATCACCAGGCGTTTTGCCCCGTTTGCCTTGGTTTTGAGCTGTTCAATTTCACTTTTTTCCAGGGCCTTGTCCTGGTAAAACAGGTCAATGAGGAGAAGATCGAAATTTGTAGAGGCCAGAGAATCCAGGTAGGCTTGCCGGCTTGTAAATTCATCCGGATTGATCAGGTAGAGATAATTTTGGATATCCCCCAGGGTATTTATATCATTGCTATTTTCATTATTGACCGTATCCGGTATCCGGTGGTAATCGTAATTATCCTGCGTCCTTATGAAACTCACAAAACCTTCGTCACTGTTTTTCTGAACTGCATCGGAAAAATAGGAATTGTCAGAAATGTATTCTGCAACCATGACTTTTTTAGCGGAAGGAATTTGCCGGAGTATGCCTATTCTCTCCTGGTCAGGGGCATATGTGCCGTTATAAAAAAGCTCTTCTATTCCCAGTCCGTTAATGGCTGTAATGTAATCCGCTTTAAATCCTTCTCCGGGATCAACATGATTATAAACTAATTCAGGTCCG